>CAZHXI010000001.1:0-158234 GCA_964536515.1 uncultured Gammaproteobacteria bacterium
GCGGCAGCTGCGGCTGCTGGGCACGGTAGGCCACGTCGCTGAGGTACCTTCGCCCCAGCCAGGCGAGTCCGGCCAGAATGAGCGCTACGCCAAGGACGGTAATAATTTTCCTCATGCTTTAAGATTACCCCACTAGCGGAGGGAGCGGTACTGCAGCGCTTCAGCCACGTGGGCGGCGGCAATTTGAGGGCTGCCGGATAGGTCGGCGATGGTTCGGCTGACCTTAAGAATTCGGCTAATGCCCCGGCCGCTGAGCGAGAGCTTAGCTACGGCTTGCTCCAGCAGCTTCTCGCCGCCGCTATCTAGCTGGCAGCTCTGCCGCAGCTCGGAAGGCGACATGCTGCCGTTGGTGCGACCTAGCCCGAGCCTTTGCTCCTGGATCAACCTGGCAGCCACGACCCTGGCCCGGACGCTAGTCGACGGCTCGGCGTCTATCCCAGCCTGCCACTCCTGCCACGGAAGGCGGGGGACGGCGACGTGCAGGTCGATGCGGTCCAGCAGCGGGCCGCTCAGCCGGCCGGCGTAGGCAGCTGCGGCGTTCGGCCCGCAGGTGCACCGTCGTTCGGCGTCGCCGGCGTAGCCGCAGGGGCAGGGGTTCATGGCAGCGACGAGGACCACACGCGCCGGGAACGTCGCCGAGCCTTGGGCACGAGCAATGGTGATTACACCCTCCTCCAGCGGCTGCCGCAGGCTCTCTAGAACAGGACGCGGAAACTCCGGCAGCTCATCTAGGAACAGCACTCCGCGGTGGGCAAGCGAAACCTCGCCGGGTCGCGGGTTGCTGCCGCCGCCAACCAGCGCCACAGCGGAGGCGGAGTGGTGCGGGCTGCGCCACGGACGCGTGGCGATCAGCGGCTGCTGCGGATCTAGCAACCCAGCCACGCTGTACACGGCCGTAACCTCCAGCGCCTCGGGCAGTGACAGCGGCGGCATTATTCCCGGCAGCGCACGCGAGAGCAGCGTCTTGCCGCTGCCCGGTGGCCCGTCCAATAGAACGTTGTGTCCGCCGGCCGCGGCCACCTCCAGGCTGCGTTTGGCTGCTGCCTGCCCGCGGATGCTGGCGAAGTCTACCGAGGCGAGCGGCACGTCCGCTGCCGGCGGAGCAACGGCACGCTCGATAGCTAGGCTGCCGCCGATGTACGCGAGCAGCTCCGAGAGCGAGGCCACGGGCACAACGTGCAGCTCTGGCACCAGCGCCGCCTCGGCCGCGTTCGCCGATGGCACGAACAGGTGGCGCGCACCGTTGGCGGCGGCGCACAGCGCCAGCGACAGAACGCCGCTTATCGGCCGCACGGTTCCATCTAGCCCCAGCTCCCCGGCGAAGAAGTCGTCGCGGAATTCATCTGGGATAATTACATCGCCGCTCGCCGCAAGAATGGCCAGGCACATGGCGAGGTCAAAGCCGGGTCCAGCCTTGCGCACGTGCGCCGGAGCCAGGCTGATGGTTACCTTGTGCCGAGGCAGCTGCCGGCCGCTGTGGCGCATGGCGGACCTCATCCTCTCGCGCGACTCGTTCACCGTGGCGTCCGGCAGCCCGACGATGAAGAAGCCCGGCGTCTGGTAGCTCATGTCTGCCTCCACCGTTACGGGCACGGCGTGCAGCCCCACCACGGCGGCGGTCATTACTCGGCTAGGTTGGGGCAGGACACGGTTGCGCACGGTAGCAAAAAAAGACGGGTCAGCGCTGACCCGCCCTAAAGCTACCGCCGCCGCAGCTGGTGCGTCAAGACTAGAACGGCGCCGACCGTGATGCAGGCATCGGCGACGTTGAACGTGGGCCACGCGCCGAGGGCGACGTAGTCTGTTACGTGCCCGTCGCCCAGGCGATCTACTAGGTTCGCCAGGCCGCCGCCGAGCAGTAGTCCCAGGCCAATTCCCGCAGACCGTCGCAGGGCATAGGCAGCAGCTGCGAGTACCACGGCGGTAGCTGCTGTAACAATTCCGGTACCCACGCCGGATGCTAGCCCGAAGCTGATGCCCGGGTTCTCAATCATTGCCAAGCCCAGGCCGCTCGCCAGCCACCAGCCCCCAGCGGGAATCAGGCACGCCGCCAGGGCATTGGCGCCCAGGCTAGCTGCTAGCGCTCCCCCCAGGCTTAGGCCGAACGGCCAGCCGCCTTGCGCTTGCATGCCATGCAGGAGCCGGCGGAGGGGAAGGCCTCCAGGCGCCGGGGCTCGATGAGCTGGCCGCACTTCTCGCACGCCCCGTAGGTCCCGTCTGCAATTTTCTTCAGGGCCCTGTCGGTGGTCTCGAGCGATGTATCCAGGGTCTCCTCCATGGCTAGGTTGCCCTCGAAGGCGGTTACCTCCAGGGCGTTGTCCTCCATGGACTCCCCGTAGTTGGGGAATTCGGCGTTGAAGGTTAGGCGGTGCGAGCGGGGGTCACGGTCGCCTACGTTCTGCAGCTCGGCCAGTAGATTATTCCGGCGCTCTTCTAGCTGGGCTTTTCGGGCCGAAATAAATTCGGCGCTCAATCCTGTAGACATAGAATTTGGGGAAGGAATATTCCAAGCGAATATATTATAAAATACCTGGATTTAATTGTCCAGGTTAGTGGGTATGGAATAGGCTCTCGTGCGGCCTGACAAAAATTTAGTGTCTAGGACTCGTGAGAGCCTATTTAGGTTGAGTCGCGTACTCCCCGTTCTGCCGCACACGGTGCAGCTTTGGCGAAAGAGTTTCGCGACGTATGTTGTAACATCTGTCCAGCTTGCTGGTGATCCCCCGAATTGAGAGATTACCTTTTCTTTTTTGTTTTTGTTTCCTACGAAACGAAACAAGCTAGGCTGATGGTCGAGATTGAAAGGTGCTCTATCTGACTTGGGTAGTATAGCACACAGTGGACACCTCTGCAATTCTGGGTCGTGAGAAAAAGTAGCTCGGTTGAGCGAACGGGCGATGTGAGACGCGGGGCAGCGGGGGCAACTTGCGCCAATCGAAGGGGCGCTCGGCGATGCGCACCGCTACCTCACACCATTATCCACAGAGCTATCAACAGTTATCCCCACGAATGCCGTGGGGAGGGCCGGAAGGTGAGGATTCCGGTGCTCAATCTTTCATTTCACCCCACCGTTTGGCCGTGTAGACCTCGGCGACTAGGGGGCATTCCAGCTCGTAGGCGCCCTCCAGCGTCCGTTTGAGGAAGTCGGCGACAGCTGGAGCCTCGTCTGTGGGGCACTCAATGACCAATTCGTCGTGGACCTGCAGGATGAGCTTAGCCTGGGGGCTGACCTTGGGCAGCCCAGCGGCCACGCGGACCATGGCGATCTTCATGATGTCTGCTGCCGTACCCTGGATGGGCATGTTCACCGCCATGCGCTCGGCGGCGGCGCGCAGGTACGGCACCCCCGAATTCAATTCGGGGAGCCAGCGGCGACGGCCCAGGGGGGTAGCGACGTAGCCGTCCTGCGCCGCCGAAACCTTGGTCCCATCTAGCCACGCCTTGATGTGCGGGTGGAGCTGGAAGTACTGGCCGATGAACTGCTTTGCCTCGGCTGCAGAAATTCCCGTCCGCTGCGCCAGGCCGCTGGCGCCCAGGCCGTAGATGATGCCGAAGTTAATTTCTTTGGCGATGCGGCGCTCGCCGGGGGTTACGTCCTTGGGCTGCTTGCCGAACACCGCAGCGGCGGTGCGGCGGTGGATGTCTTCGCCGGCGCGGAACGAGCCGAGCATGGCGGTGTCCTTGGCTAGGCTGGCGATTACGCGCAGCTCGATCTGCGAGTAGTCGGCGCCCACCAGGCGGCAGCCCCTGCTGGCCACGAAGGCGTAGCGAATGCGCTTGCCGTTCTCGGTACGGATGGGAATGTTCTGCAGCCCCGGGCCGGACGAGCTGAGCCGTCCCGTTGCCGCCACGGCTTGGTTGAAGCTGGTGTGCACGCGTCCATCCACCGGGCTCACCAGCTCGGGCAGCGCGTCGATGTACGTCGAGAGCAGCTTCTGCAGCTCGCGGTACTCCAGTATCACCGGCACCACCGGGTGGGCATCGACGAGCTTCTCTAGCTCATCTGCTGCCGTGGACGTGCCGCTGCCCTTGGCTGTCTTCTTCAGCCCCCTGGCCGACAGCCCCAGCTCGTCGAACAGCACCTCCTTCATCTGCGTGGGAGAGTTGATGTTGAACTCGGTTCCCGCCAGCTTGTAGATCTTCTTCACCAGCGCGTTCAGCTCGCGGTGCAGCTCGCGCGACATCTCGCCCAAGAAGTCGGGGTCGATCAGTACGCCGTGCTGCTCCATTTGCGCCAGCACGTAGATGAGCGGCGCCTCCACCTCTCGGTACAGCTTCTCGAGCCCGTCCACCGTAAGCTGCGGCAGCAGCTTGTCTGTCAGCTGCAGCGCGAAGTCTGCATCTTCACCGGCGTACCAGCACGCCTTCTCTACCGGAACGTCCGCCATGTTCAGCTGGCCCTTGCCGCGTGGCCCGATGAGATCCGTGATGGGCTGCATGCGGTAGCCGAGTTCCGAGAACACCAGGTCGTCTAGCTTCAGTCCACGGCTGGCGCGGCTGGTGAGGTAGGCAATGACCAGCGAGTCCTCGATGGGTCCAGCCAGCTGGATGCCGTGCTTCAGCAGCACGCGGACGTCGTACTTCAGGTTGTGGCCAACCTTCGTCACCTTCGCGTCCTCCAGCATCGGACGTAGCTGCCGCAGCGCCTGCTCGCGGAACTTTGGCTCATTGGTGGCGACGTAGTAGGCCTCGCCGTGCTTCCAGCACAGGGCGATGCCCAGCAGCTCGGCCTCCAGCGGGTCTAGGCTCGTCGTCTCGGTGTCCACGCTGATGCGCCTGACCTTGGCTAGCTCGGCGGCAAGGTTCGCGAGCTTGGCCGGAGTGTCTACCAGGTGGTATACGGCGTTGCTCGGATGGTTCGTCGATCGCCCATCGTCGGTAGAGAGGAGTTGGTTCTGCACGCTCGGCTTCCGTGTCCCGGTGTCTCCGTGTTCCCGTGTTCCGCCCCCGTTCCCAAAGGTCTTATCTATCCTATTCAGCAGGCTCTTGAAGCCTAGCCGCTGGAACATGGCGAACGTTGCGTCTACGTCCGGCTGCTGAAGCGCGGCCTTGGAAACGTCGAACTCCAGCGGCACATCCGTGCGAATGGTAACGAGGCCTAGGCTCTGTAAGGCTGAATCACGGTTGGCGAGCAGCTTCTCGCGCAGCTTCTCGGATACGCCCTCGGGCAGATCCTTCTTCTCCAGCGCTCGGTACATCTTTTCTACCGTACCGAACCGCTGGATGAGCATGGCGCCAGTCTTCTCGCCCACGCCGGGCACGCCGGGAACATTATCCGAGGGGTCGCCGCGGAGCGCCTTGTACTGGATTACGCCCTCGGGCCCGAAGCCGTAGCGTTCGTGCACCGCAGCGGGCGTGTAGATCACCTGCTCGGAGAATCCCTTGCTGAAGGTGTGCACGCTCACGTGCTTATTCACTAGCTGCAGTGTATCCATGTCGCCGGTTACAATGGCGACGTCGATTCCATCCTTGGGCAGGCGAGTAGCCAGCGTGCCGATGATGTCGTCTGCCTCGAAGCCCGGCACCTGCAGGTGGGGCACGCCCAGCGCATCCAGCACCTCCTTGATGATCGGTATCTGGTCGTACAGGTCCTGCGGCGCGGCCTCGCGGTGCGCTTTGTACTCGGCGTACGACTCGTGGCGGAAGGTCTTCTCGGGGCCGTCGAACGTGGCCACCAGGTACGTCGGCTCCAGGTCGCGGATGACCTTGAGCAGGGTGGTGGTGAAGCCGTAGGCGGCGTTAACCATCCGGCCGTTCTGGTCCACCATGGGCGGCAGGGCGTGGAAGGCCCGGTGGACGATGGCGTTCCCGTCTAGAATGGCGGCAATGGGGCGTCGGGGCATGGGGGCATTGTAGCTGGTTGAGGCTTGTCTGCCACGGGTCGTTTCGGTAGGGTACTACCTGATACGGCCAGGTAGCCAAGTGGGAAGGCAGGGGTCTGCAAAACCCTTACTCACGGGTTCGATTCCCGTCCTGGCCTCCATGATACATATCCGAATACAACGTAGGGACGAGGCGCGCCTCGTCCCTACGTTCGTGTATCAGGATCGTCTGTTAGTAGATCTCAACCTTAGCCGTGCGGCGGCCGAACTTGCGGGCGTCGGCAATGTCCTTCATCCAGATGTCGGCGTTGGCGCTGTAGCGCTTGTTCATGCGGTCGTGGACGTAGAAGATGCGGTCGCCGAACAGCTCGGGGATGCGGACGGCGGTGCCGAACCGCAGGTAGCCGTAGTTGGTGGCAATAATATCCTCGGCGTTGCGCTCGCAGACGTTTAGGCCCGAGGCGGTGGTGCAGGGGTCGGCGTCGGTCTGGGCCACGTCGCTGGTGTAGGCGCTAATGGACATGGTTACCACCTTGCGCGGCTTGCCCAGGCCGGCGACGGGGAAGCTGGGTCGGCTATCGGCCGCAGCGGGGGCAACCTGGGGCAGATCCTCGGCGGCCAGGGTGGCGTGGGGGGCAATGGCTAGCCACAGGGTGGCGGCCATCACGGCATGGAAGGCTACAGAGGTAACCTTTTTCTTCGAGAAAATATGACTCTTTCGGTTCCAGATATCGAATTTAGGCATAAATAAAAAACATCCAAATTAATTTGGGTGTTTTTGTTTGATTGCCTAAAATAGCACAGTAAAATTAATATGTCAATGGCTAATCAAGAAAATCAGTTACCCCCTAAGTGGGGGCAACTTCGGCATTAATAAATTAATTTCCTAGGGTTTCCAGAGGAAATTGGGGAAGTTAACTACCCTCCAGACACCGTTCTCTTTCTCGATAGCTACACCCTCCCGTTCCAGCAGCTGCGCCTGCATATCTGCCGGCAGGTGCTCGTTGACTATGGTCAGCCAGCCGTCCTTGCCCACCACGCGCTGCCAGGGAACAACCTTGGGGTCGCACACGGCTAGGGCCCAGCCCACAGCCTGGGCCGCCCGGGGTGAACCGAGCACAGCTGCTACCTGGCCGTAGGTTGCTACCCGGCCCCTGGGAATCTTCTGCACCGCTGCGTAGACGCGGCTGAAGAAGCTACCGGCCGGCTTGGCGGCGGTAGAGGGCATACGAGTACGCCACCGAGTAGATTGCCGTGGCTAGAATGGGGACGATGATGAACCAGAACGCGTAGGCGGGCACCAGGGCAGATAGGATGGCGATGATGCCGCTGGCCTGGAACAGCTTGCCTGCCCGCTGGTTGGTTGCGTCCCAAATCTCGTCGCTTAAGAGGGTCCACGGGGTGCGTACGCCCATGAACCAGTTCCGTTTCGCCTGGCGACAGACCTTCCCAATGTAGAAGAAGAGTCCGCCGATCAGCACCGGCAGCACCACCCCAATGGGAACTCGGTAGCCAAAGTTCCAGCAGATGACCAAGCCTTGAATGATGAGCATCATCAGCAGGATGGCTATGCCGATGCCGCCCATCTGCTGCTTCAGCTCATCTGTATTCTTGTGCGTCGGGTCTATACGTGGCAGGACGTGGAACAGGCCGGCCAAGAAGACCATGATTACGGGCACCATAAAAATTCCCCAGCCCTTATCCATGTAGCCGTTCACCTGGCCATCGACCCCCCAGTGCGAGGCTACCCGTTCCGGCAGGGCGGGGTAGGCCCAGATGCTAATGCCCAGGGCGACCAGGCAGAGCAGGGCCGAGGTGAGCTGGGCCATTCGGGCGCTCATTTGTTCTGGGGCAGCTTGAGCTCTAGCACCTGCCACGGGTTCACCGAGACGTTGGTGTAGCGGATGCGGTGGGGTACGACCTTGAAGAAGCGTGCACCCTCGGGGTCCACCAGCCTGCGGGAGAGCGGGTTCTTAGCTACGTACTCGGCGGATAGGTTGGCGAGCTCGTCGCCGGATAGCTCGCGGGCAATGCCCTGGTACTGCACGGTTACCGCCGTATCCCACACCACGCAGGCGACGGCCTGGTTGAGCTGCAGGTTTCGGTACTTGTTCGAGTCGGTAACGGTCTCGAAGACTAGCCCCAGGTCCTGCTGCTCGGCGTAGCTTACGGCAGCTACGTCGGGTACCCCGTTCTCGCCGACCGTAGCCACGGCCATTAGGGTATGGTTGCGGAGGAACGCCAGTATGGCCTGGCTGAGCTCGGAGTCTACGGCGTGCGGCATGTCCCCATGATGGTTCCCGCGAGCGGAAAGGGCAATAGCCGTATTCCGGCGAGCGGGGTATGCTACTGCCTGGCATATGGTATCTCGCCAACTGCAGGTCGCCCTGGAACGGCTCCACCGCCACGCCACCCGTCCGCCGGTGGCCGGGCCGGGCGATACGGCCATCGCCAGCCACAAGCTGACCAGCAAGGCAGGGTCTGGCTACGAGAAGGTACGTAACATGCTGGAGTACCAGGAGGACCACGCCGTTACCCGGCGGGCGATGGAGCGCATCCTCAAGCGGACGCTGCGGTTCGGCTACACCCCGGGGCTGGGCCTGCCGCTGCTGCAGGAGTACGTGGCCGCGGGCTACCTGCCGAACGATAGGATTCCTGAGTCGGCCGCAGTGCCGGTGGAGCACACCGTGAGGCGGTACCTGCGCCTAGCTGAGCTGATGACCCCTGTGGGCAGCTTAGACCGCGCGGCGATTAGGAACTGGTGCATAAGCTTTGCCGCCACCGAAATCCACCAGAGGTTCTACCCCAGCCTCGCCGGTGAGGTGGCGACCGACGCCTTCCACGCCACGGCGCGGGAGCGGCTGAAGTACAAGGCTCCGGTGCCAGACCCCGAGAAAGACAGCCAGACCTACATCGCCTGCCGCCGCACGCTGCTGCGCAGCACCGACGCCGAGACCGCCTACGTGCTGTGGCACAAGTACCTGCCGGACTGGCACGACGCCAACGGCGAGGCATCGGTGGCGGCTATCGCCGCCGCGGCTAGCCGGGTGCTGCCCGTCATCATCCAGCAGCTGCGTAAGCCGCTGTCGTGGCGCATCGCCCCCAAGCTGAAGAACTACGGCATCTACTTTGCGCTCCTGCACGAGCTGCTGGAGACGCGCGGCGCCACGGTAGCCGCCGGAACCGTGGCGGACCCAGCCCAGCTGGAGACGTTCGTCCGCGACGCATTGGATAAACGCTACGCCGTAGAGAACAAGCAGATCCGCCGCCGCGGGGTGCGCGCCGTGGCCTACATTTTCTTCACCAAGATCATCGTCGCCGCGGGGCTGGAGTTCCCGTACGACCTGTTCGTGCTCCGGCACGTGGACTACCGCTCGCTGGCCGTGAACGTCGCCTTCCACCCCATCCTGCTGTTCCTAATGACCAGCGGCATCGGCAAGCTGGGCGCCAAGAATACCGAGGCTGCCCTGCACGGCGTCAAGCTGGCGGTGTACGACCCCGGCAACCTGCCCATCATTGTAGTCAACAACAAGCCGGGCAGCGGCTGGCTGTACGCCACCTTCACCCTGCTGTACGCCGCCATGTTCGGAGCCATCTTCGGCGGGCTCATCTCCGCGCTACGGGCGCTGCACTTCAGCCCAGCCAGCATCGCCATCTTCGCCTTCTTCCTGGCCATGGTCAGCTACTTCGGCCTACGCATCCGCCACATGGCCAAGCGCTGGAAGGTGGAGACGGGCAGCGAGGGCATCATCGCCGCGCTGTGGAATTTGATCACGTTGCCCATCGTCAAAGCCGGGCGCTTCCTCAGCACCTCGTTCTCGTCCATCAACGTCTTCGTGTTCCTGATGGATTTCATCATCGAGGCGCCGTTCAAGCTCATCCTGCGCGCCACCGACGCCTTCCTCGGATTCTTACGGGATAAGAGGGAGGAGACGTACTGATGCAGATTCTCGTCGAGAAGGAAGCCGGAGTCCCGTACGTACTCTCTACCGGAGAGACGTGGACGCCGGCGTATCCGTATGGTTACATCGTAGGTACCAAAGCCGCGGACGGAGCCGAGCTAGACTGTTTTGTGATTACGGATAAGCCGCTTGCTGCAGGCAGCGTGGCTGAGTGCCACGCGATTGGGTTAATGGAGCAGCTGGATAATGGTCAGGATGACCACAACGTTTTGGTAGCGCAGGAGGGTGAGGATGTGGCAGTTACGGATGCGGTGGAGCGGCGACTGCTGGATTGCTTCGGCAACGTCGAAGGCGTCCGCGCGGCGGGCAAGGTGCAGGTCGGTAGGTTCCTGGGCGCAGACGAGGCCGAAGCGCTGATTGCGAAGTCGCTAGTCTAGTGGAGCGGGTAGCGGGAGTCCTGCTCCCCCGCGCCTCGCGTCCGCCTCCGCTGAAGCTACGGCGGATCCCGCTCGGCGCTCCTCCGCAGCCGGGGTGTCTCGTCGAGTGCCACCGGCACTCGTCTCAACTACCCTTCGACTCCCGCTGCAGAGCGGGGTGGTGAGTGAGTGTGGAGCGGGTAGCGGGAGTCGAACCCGCATCACCAGTTTGGAAAACTGGGATAATAACCGTTATACGATACCCGCGTATTGGTACGTCCCTCCGACCGGAACCCGACGCAGTCGGGTGGAGCGGAGGAGGCCCTTAGATTACCAGTGGGGTAACTCAAGGGATTCCTCGGCTGCGGTCGCATGGGCGACCTTCGCTCGGAATGACGGGCTGGTGTGGTTATCAAGCAGGAGGCGGCCGGGTGGCCGCCTCCTAGTATTCCGTCAAAGTGGCCTACACGTCCAGGTCGTGCCGGGGGGCGGGGGCAATGCGGTCCAGCGGCTGGAAGGGCTGGGTCGGCTGGTCAGGCCGCTGAGCAGGTGCCGGGCTGTCGTGCCTTGGCCTGTCGTCGTGCCTGGGGCCGCGGTCTCCGCCGCGTCCGCCGTGGCGCGGGCCTCGGTCATCGAACCTGCGGGGGCCACGCTCGAATCCGCCGCGTCCGCCGTCGCCGTGGTGCGGGGCCGGAGCTTCGGGCGCGGTGATGTCCTCGCTGAAGGGTCGGTGCGACAGGCTGATCTTGCCCGCCTCACGGTCTACGTCCTTCACGCGGACCTTGACGCGGTCGCCGATCTTCCAGACGTCGCTGACCTTGCCGATGCGGTAGTTGGTGATCTCGCTGATGTGCACCATGCCGTCCTTGCCGGGCAGGAACTCTACGATTGCGCCGATCTCGTCGCCGTTCATGCGGCCCTTGATGATCTGGGTGATGGTGCCCTCGTAGTCCTCGCCGACCTTCACCTCCTTGGTCAGCTGCTCCACCCACTCCTTAGCCTTGGCCAGGCCGGCGGCGTCGGCAGAGGTGATGAACACCGACCCGTCCTTCTCTACGTCCATGTTCACGCCGGTCTCGTCGATGATCTGGTTGATGGTCTTGCCGCCGGGGCCGATGAGCACGCGGATCATCTCGGGGTCGATGTGCAGCACCTCGATGCGCGGGGCGTAGGGGCTCATCTCCGGCCGCGGGGCGGGCAGAGCCTTGCACATCACGTCCAGGATCTGCAGTCGCGCCTTGCGCGCGCCCGCCAGCGCCTCCTTGACCACGTCCAGGGTGATGCCGGCTGACTTAATGTCCAGCTGGATGGCGGTGATGCCCTCGGTGGTGCCGGCGACCTTGAAGTCCATGTCGCCCGAGTGGTCCTCGATGCCCTGGATGTCGGTGATGACCTTGTACCTGGTGGGGTCGTTGAGGTCGGAGAGCAGGCCCATGGCGATGCCGGCGACCGGCCGCTTGATGGGTACGCCCGCGTCCATGAGCGCCAGCGACGAGCCGCAGGCAGAAGCCTGCGAGCTGCTGCCGTTGGAGGCCAGCACCTCGCTCACCACGCGGATGGTGTAGGGGAAGTCCTTCTCGTCGGGCAGCACGGGCTCCAGCGCCTTCTCGGCGAGGGCGCCGTGGCCTATCTCGCGGCGGCCGGTAGACCGCTGCGGCTTAACCTCGCCGACGCTGTAGCCGGGGAAGTTGTAGTGGTGCATGTAGCGCTTCTTGCTCTTGCCGTCTAGCTCCTCCAGGCTCTGCTGGTCGCCGGGGGCGCCCAGGGTTACCACGGAGAGAACCTGCGTCTCGCCGCGCTGGAACAGGCCGGAGCCGTGCGTGCGGGGCAGGATGCCGACGTGGGAGGTAATGGGGCGCACCTCGTCTACGGCGCGGCCGTCTACGCGGGTGCCGGTCTCCAGCACCGCCTTGCGGGCGGCGTGGTCCAGCCGGTCCTCGAACAGCTTCATGCCGTAGGCGCGGTCCTCCTTGCTCACCTCGCTGTCGTCCTTCAGGGCCTTCTCGACCTTCTCCTCCAGCGCGTGCACGGCGGCCTTGTAGGCAGCCTTGGAGGTGTGGCCGAAGATGGTCTGCAGGTCGCCGCCGATGGCTGCGTCCAGCTTGGCCGCCACCTTGGCGCGCTGCGCCTGCTCAGCCTCGGTCAGGGTAGGCTCGGCAATCTTGGGCTGGCCTACCGCCGCCACCGCCTGCTGGATGAGGGCGATGATTGGCTTGATGTGCTTCATGCCGAAGGCTACGGCTTCGTACACCACGTCCTCCGCTGCCTCCTTTGCCTCGCAGTCGATCATCACCGCGTGGTCGGCGGTGCCGGCCAGGATGACGTCGATGTCGCTCTTCTTCTTTGCCTCGTACGAGGTGTTCAGCACCCACTCGCCGTTGATGCGGCCCACGCGGACGCCGGCCAGCGGGCCGTTCCAGGGGATGGGGGAGATTGCCAGCGCGGTGCTGGCGGCGATGATCGCCGGAATGTCCGGGTCATTCTCGCCGTCGTACGAGAGCACCGTCACCACAACCTGCACGTCGTTCCGCGCCGTGTCCTTGAACAGCGGGCGAACGGAGCGGTCGATGACGCGGGTGGTGAGGATGCTGGCGTCGCTGGGTCGGCCCTCGCGCTTGATCCACTGCGATCCCTTGATGATGCCGGCGGCGTACAGCCGCTCTTCGTAGTCCACCAGCAGCGGGAAGAAGTCTACGCCCTCGCGTGCCTCGGGGGCGCGTACGGCCGTAGCCAGTACCACCGTCTCGCCGTAGCGTACGGTGCACGAGCCCTGGGCCTGGAAGGCCAGGTCGCCCGTCTCGATGGTCAGCGTTCGGCCCGCGACCTCAGTTGAGAATTTGTTCTTCTGTTCGTAGGACATAGGCTACTTCTTGCCCTTCTTCTCAGCCTTCTCGTCGCCGTCGTCCTCCTCGCCCTCGGCCAGCTCGGCCGCGGCGTGGTCCTCGTCTCGCGTCTTGATGAGCTCCTCCAGCTCGGCGAGCTGCTCGGTGCGACGGGTGATCTTAATCTTCAGCGCCCCCACCAGCTTCTCGAAGCTCTTGGGGTTCTCACGCTCTAGGTACCGCAGCAGGCGCCGCCGCTGGCCGACCTTGCGGAACAGGCCACGCCGGGACGAGAAGTCGTGCCGGTGGTCCTTGAGGTGCTTGGTCAGCTCCTTAATTTCCTCGGTTAGAATGGCGATCTGGACCTCGGTGGATCCGGTGTCGCCCTTGTGGGTCTTGTACGTCTCAATGAGACGCAGCTTCTTCTTGGGGTCGAGCATAGCTCTGTCGTGGTTAACCGCCCCCGAACTACACATTTCTGTGCCTTTCGAGGCCCGCTGAATTCACGATGACTAAATGTGAATTCGGGGCAGGCGTCCCAGTAGCTGGCCTGCTCAGAGCCGAGCACCGAGAGCGGGGTATGTATTAGGCAGCAACCTTACAAAGAACGAGCGGTTCTGTCTATGATATTGACAGAAATATACTTTATATGATAGTAAAGATACGATCACTCTTTAACATTGTAAGAAGGTAGGTGAAGAAATGTTCAGCTCCATTCGAGCCCTCATCCTATTCGGTTTGGTTCTCGCGGTAGCCGCAGCGATGTATCCGGATGAACTCATACGCGCCGTCGGTGTTGGTTTTCTTGCTGTCGGGTTCGCTTTGATGGCGAGCAAGGCTTTCCCCTTGACTACACTGCCGAAGTCGACCTTTCTGGTGACGAGGTGCACAGGCTACAGTACTTACGATAAGCTAAAACGTTGGCCGTATCATCTGGATGTAACTTGCGATGGCGTCCACTTTCCCGTTCATGTAGTGTGCTGTGAGCCCCTTCAAGTAGGCGATCGTGTTGAGCTCGGCATGAAAAGGTGCGCCACCTATTTTAGCTATGGTGCAGAGCGTACTTTGCCACTCTACTATCATGTTGCGCGGCCCAAGGCGAACCCTGCCCCTAGGCGTACGCTTAGCTTGAATTTTGCCAGCGAGTGATCAAAGAAACGGCATAGCCCGCGGAATACCCCGCGGGCTTTGAATTTCTCTGCGCGGGTTGACGGCAGCTGCCGGCGGTAGCAGGATTGCCGCATCCAGATCATTAAACTAGCGGAGGTAAGAGCTATGCCCAACTGGATATGGGTCGCGGTAATGGTCGCAGCCATCGCCCTGTTCGTTTACCTGTTCTTCAGGATTGCCCGAGACGTCCCAGACGACGATTTGGAGTTCCGCATTCAGCACGACCACTGGCCGCAGCAACCGGAGGATAGGGAGACTACGCTCTCCGATGACGAGATTGCCTACCGTAACGAATTGGACATGAGGCTCCGCTAACGGGGCCTCTTCTATTTGACGTGACGCCGCTCCGCAGCTAGGGTGGCGGCGTAAGAACTTCAACAACCAATGGGCTAAGGAGGCTCACGTGTCGCAGATAGAAACGCTGCAGGTTGGCTGCTGCATATTTCAGCCCCTGCCAATCACCCGTAAGTGGCACACCTGGTACTACTCGGCCAGAGAGCTGCTGCGGAAGGCAGAGGAGTTGGGTGGTGACTGGAGCACGAACGTTGCCACGGTGCTGCAAAAGCAGCGCATACCAGATAGTTGGAATAGCTGCAGCATTATTCTGCCCCGGGCGATTCGGTGGGCGGGCAGAGGCCTGCATCGCCGGCGCTACGTCGCCGTTTTTCAGAAGGTCGGCGATGAGTGGAAGGTTGTCGAGCGCGCCCTCCGTGATGGCTTCGGCCGTAACGACTTCGTCCTTTCGGTGGTCGATCCGACCGGCAAACAGCTCTAGAACCAGGGGCCCCCAACCGGGCCCCTTTTGCTACCCAGCTGCAGCTGCGGCGTCCTTTAGGCTGACGCTCAATACTCGGCTGTCGCCCTCCGGGCCCATGGTTACGCCGTACAGGGCGTCGGCGTGCTGCATTATCACCCGATTGTGGGTGATGACGATGATCTGCGTCTTCTGGTTCAGCTCGTGGAAGATGGTTGCTAGGCGCTCGGCGTTGGCCTCATCCAGCGCGGCGTCCACCTCGTCCATGATGACGAACGGGGACGGGTTGCACGCGATGATGGCGCACAGCAGCGCGGTGCTGAGCAGCGTGCGCTCGCCGCCGGATAGGGCCTGCACGGCGTTCACCTTCTTGCCGGGCGGGCAGGCGTCTACCTGGATGCCCACGTTGTCCAGCGGGCTATCGGCGGCGGCCGCACCCGATGGTAGAGACGACGCATGCGTCGTCTCTACGGCCGGCACATCACCATCATCCGTCGGGTCATCGTGTTGCAGGGTAACCATTTCCAGGCTGGCGCGGCCGCCGCCGAACAGCGTCTTGAAGTAGTGGCTGAACTGGTGGGCAATCTTTTCGAAGTTGGCGTGGAACTGTTTCTCGATGGTCTTATCCAGTTCGCGCACCACCTTGCGCAGCTCGTCCATAGCCTTCTGCAGGTCTTCGGTCTGCTCGGTGAGGAAGTCGCAGCGCTGCTTGACCTGGCGGTACTCGTCTACCACCTCGGGGTCTATGCCGCCGGCCTGGGCCACCTGTTCCTTCAGCTTCTGGATCTTATCTAGCCACGCCTCGGGGCCGCCCTGCTCGCGCGGGCCAATGCCCAGCTCGTTGGATAGCTGCTCCGGCCTGCGTCGCAGCTCGCGCTCCAGCTCCGCAGCTAGGTCCTCCGCCTGCGCCTGCCAGCGGGCGACCTCCACCTGCACCGCCGCGACGGCGGCATCCTCTCGGCCCAGAGCCTCGGTGGCTGCCTGCAGCGCCGCCTGGGCAGCTGCCCGCTGCTGCTCATTGCCCTGCGCCTGCTCGTGAGCCTTGGTCAGCGCCTCGCTGGTCTTGGCCACCAGCGCTTCGGCGGCGGCTAGCCGTGGGTCGTCAGACTTCTTGCCGCCGGCAATGCCCACCGCCTTCTTGAAGGACTCCTGGACCTTCTTCACCGCCGCCGCCGGCAGCCCCTCGTTGCGGCGATGGATTTCCTCTAGATCCGTTACGGCGTCTGCGATGGCGCTGCGTGCCGACGCCACGTCGGGGCTCGGCTGGCCCAGCCTCTCCTCCAGCGACCGTAGCGTGGCGATAACCTTGGGCAGCGAGGCGGCAGCGCGGCTGGGCGTAGCCTCGGCGACCGCCTCATCCAGAGCGGCCTCGGCGGCGGTGAGGGTGGCCTGCCGCATCAGCTCGTCCCGCTGGGCGAGCGCCTCGGCGTGGGCCGCCTGCAGCTGGGCGAACAGGTCTGTTCGGCGTTGCCCATCTGCCTGGTCTTTCGCTTCCTGCCGCGCCGTGGCTACGGCCTGGCGCGCGGCCTGCTGCTTTGCCTCGGCGTCGTGCAGCCGGCGGTACAGCAGCACCTTCTCGTCGTTGGAGGACTGCGCACGGTGCCAGTAGTACGTGCCCTGCCACTGCGAAAGCTCGGCCGCCAGCTGGTCGCGTCGCTCCAGCCGCTTCACCTGCCGGGTGAGCGAGTGCAGGACGGGGGAGAGCTCGGCTAGCCGGCTGCCGGCCTCCTGCAGGTTGGCGCTCGTCAAATTGAGCTTGCCCACCGCCTCGTCCCGGCGCAGCTGGAACTGCCGTACGCCCGTCGCCTCGATGAAGAACTGCAGCCGCTCGGCGGGTGTGGCAGAAACCACGTGGTCCACCATGCCCTGGCCCACGATGCTGTAGCTCTTCTGGCCGAAGTTGGCCTGGGCCAGCAGCAGGGTAATGTCCGCCAGGCGGGCCGGGCGGCCGTTGAGCAGGTACTCGGCCTCGCCGTCGCGGTGCAGGCGGCGGGTGATGGTGACCTCGCCGAACTCTATGGGCACGGCGTGGTCGGAGTTATCCAGCACCAGCTCGACCTCAGCCACGTTGCCACGCCCCCGGCCGGTGGCGCCGGCGAACAGCACGTCGGTGCTCTTCTTGCCCCGGATAGCCTTCATGCTCTGCTCGCCCAGGCACCAGCGGACCGCGTCCAGCACGTTGCTCTTGCCGCTGCCGTTGGGGCCGACAATGGCCGTCAGCTCGCGGCCGAAGCGTAGCTCGGTTGGCCGGGCGAACGACTTGAACCCGCTAATGGAGACCCGCGTGAGGTGCATTGGGTAAGTGTACCGTACCGGCTAGCAGCAGAACAAAGAGGACTGGGTTCAGTCCTCTTCATCATCATCGTCTTCCCAGGTGCCCATGGGTTCCGAGAGCAGCCGGCTGCGAGCTTCACTGTATAGGTCGTACGATACATCGAGCATCCTCTCTCCCAGCCTCTGGCGGGTATGCGGGATACCCAGGAGCATGTACCTAAGGCTCCTATTACGGTACAGGCGAAGCAGGCGCAACCTGTCTCTGATTACAGCACGCAGTAAGTCGGCGGCCGTCTCAGATCTGTATCCGAAGTTCCTCTCTAGAAACCTTAAGGCTTCACGATCTGCCCGCACCATTCGCAGGTGCTGGCGTTGCATGCTCCGTTGCATCGCAACGAACATCCGGTAGAAGTTATAGAAGGCAACGGCAATAACTCCAGCCGTGGCGAGTGCTGCGGGGACTAGGCTGTGCCCCATGCTTCCTCCAGCTCGTTAAGTTAATGAACTGCAATGTTCAACAGCAGAGAACACCTGCGTTCTAGCAGGGGGACGGGCGTCGGTCAATTAATTACCAGCCGTTGGCCTTCAGCGCGGCGGCGGCGGCCGCCACCTGCGCCTCCTGCTTGCTGCTACCTGCGCCCTTGGCTACCAGCTTGGGCCCCAGGTACACGCCGACCGTGAACTGCTTGCTGTGGTCTGGGCCGGTGGCGTTCAGCACCTCGTAGCGTGGCGTGAGGCTGTACTTCTCCTGCGCCTTCTCCTGGAAGGTGCTCTTGGGGTCTCGGTTCTTGCCGCTGCGCAGCACCCCCTCCAGCTGGGCGATGACCACCCGGGTGATGAACTTCTTGGTGGCGGGCAGGCCCTGGTCCATGTACATGGCCCCCACCACCGCCTCGAAGGCGTTGGCGAGGATGACGCGTCGCGCCTTGGTGCTGCGGTCGCGGGCCTCGCCGCGGGAGAGGTACAGGTGCTTCTCGATGTCTAGCTCCTCGGCTAGGTTGGCCAGCATGTCGGCGTTCACCAGGGCCGAGCGCCAGTTGGTGAGCTCGCCCTCGGGGTTGGGGTAGTGGCGGTACAGGTGGTCTGTTACCACCAGCTCCAGCACGGCGTCGCCCAGGAACTCCAGCCGCTCGTTGTGGCCCAGGCTGAAGGAGGGGTGCTCGTTTAGGTACGAGCGGTGCACCAGGGACTGCCGCAGCAGCTGCGGATCCTTGAAATCGAACCCCAGGCTCACCTCGAGGGCAGCCAGGCTCCTCTGCGCCTCCTTACTCATGGCTCTCGGGTGTGGGCTCGGCTACGCCCAGCAGGTGCAGCGCCTTGCGGAAGATTCCGCGGGCGTTCTCGTAGCCCAGGTTCTCCCACGTCTCCTGCGTGCCGAACCAGGCGGCGTCCTGCAGCTCGGGCGCATCCTCGGCGTGCAGGCTGTCGCTGGTAGACTCGATGAGGAAGTAGTGGACGGTCTTGGGCCGCGGCGGCTTGCCCGGCTCGTTGACCGTGATGTTGATCTCGCCAACCTTGGGGCCGACGGTTAGGTCCTTCACGCCCATCTCTTCCGCCACCTCGCGTGCGGCAGCCGTGGCCATATCCTCGTCTCCGTCTATCTTGCCCTTGGCGAAGGTCCAGCGTCCGGTGGCGTCTTTGATGACGGCGAAGTGGTAGTTGCCCTCGGCGTCACGCCGGTAGACGACGCCGCCGGTAGACGTCTGGTGTGGGCCCGTAACCTGCGTGGGGGCGCCGGCGCCCTCCTTGGTTTCGCCCGCCGCCACCATGTCGCGGTAGATGCTGCCCAGCACGCCGTTCACGAACTTGCCGGACGATTCGCCGCCGAAGCTCTTGGCTAGCTCGATGGCCTCGTTGATGGCTACCTTGGGCGGGATGGTAGGGTCGAACTTGAGCTCGAAGATTCCCAGGCGCAGCACGTTGCGGTCCACGTTCGTAATTTGCTCCAGCGGCCACTCCGGGGCGTACTTAACGATGATGGGGTCTATGGCCTGCTGGTTGGCGATTACGCCGGCCACCAGGTTGTGGGCGAATCCGCCGTCGTCGTAGTCTGGCCCGAACTCGGCCCAGTTTCGCTTCACCAGCTCCTGGACGTCCTGCCCCTGCCCCATGAAGTCCCACTGGAACAGCGACTGCAGTGCCACGGTACGGGCGAGGTGTCGGTTGGACATGGGAGTAGTGTAGCAGGGAATCGGAGCTTCAGAACACGGGAACACCGAGGCCGTGGCCCCGGTGCCCTGGCTCGGCGCAGGCTACGCCTTCTTGGCTTTCGCCTTAGCCTTTGCCTTCGGCTTGGCCGTCGGCTTCTTGGCTACACGCGCCAGAGGGCTGGCCGTGGAGTGGCCGCGGTACATGCCGCAGCTGGGGCAGGCGCGGTGCGGCAGGATGGTGGCCTGGCAGCTGGGGCAGGTGGTTACGCTGATCGGCTTCAGCCGTACCTTGGCGGCGCGGCGGCGCTTGGACGAGCGAGATAGACGTTTGCCGGGGAGACCCATAGGGAGTTGGTCGTTAGTCTTTGGTCGTAGATTCGAAATTCCTCGAACAGGCTGGATTTATAACCCGCCCCTCTAAAAAAGTAAAGCCTGGTTGGAGCGTTCCGACAAACGACCACCGAAACTGCGACTCCCGAGTCCACCTCTTGACTTTATCTGCCCCCCGGCGTATAGTGCTGAATTCCAAGACAAAAGAGGGCAAAAACAAAGGTCGCTATTTCCATGGAATAGTCTTGTTTACCCTTTTGCTCGGCGGCGGTGTCTTGCGTCCACGAAAAGCATGGGGACAGTCCTGACGAGTCTTTGGCTCCGGCTAGAGACCTTCGTGGGGACCGTCTTCTTGGACGCAGGACATTGCCGCTGATGCCGTATAGTAGGACTGAGGACGAAGGACTTAGGCATAGGTGGCAGGGATCAGAATTTAGAAGCTCCGGACGCTTACATTTTCAATTAGCTAGCTGAATTCTGATCTTTGCCGTTTACTTCCCTCGACTCCCCCGCTGCGCGTAGGGTCGCTCGGGATGACGAAAGGAAGGGCACGACTTATTTGTTCTTTGACAATTCTGCATTCAAGAATTGTCCCGCTGGCCAGCCGGGCGCTGGCTGTACCGTGGTAGTTTGCCCGAGGGCAGATAGAATCACGCAACTCGTTAAGGAGAGAAGAGAGATGCCGAAAATTAGTGAGACACGCAACAGCAGGCTCGCGCTGGCGCTGCAGTGCCTGGATGAGGCCAGCGGCAACACGCTGACGCCGGAGCACCTGGACTACATGCGGGAGAACCCTGCCGTTGCCCAACGTGTGGTTAGAGCTCTGAAGCAGAGTAAAAACGACCCGTTGATGCGGCGCCAGATAGGTAGGTGTGGATTCCCCAATCTGGGGCTATGGAACGGGGACGTGGCGAACTTCACCAAGGCGCTGTACGACGTCAGCGGCGATACGGAACTATTCCCCGGAGACGGCTTGCTGCCGTTCTCGGAGGCAGACCTGTGGAGTCAGCCGAGGTTCGGGGTAGAGTTTCCGGTTGGCAGAGCGGCTAACTTGGTTTGGTTCCCAAACTTTGGCCTGCTCCACTTAGCGGAACAGATGGAAAAATTAGCCGTAGCTTCTGCCGGTTCCCAGCGTTACCCGGCGCCCCTGGCCGTAACGACCCACGGCGTTCCCAGTGTACTAGATGGACACGGCGAACCTGAGGGCGCTCCAACGCTGCTCCGCAGAGAGCGATACCTTACGCCCGAGCCAACCCCCGGCGCCATAGATTCCATGCCCATTCGAACGCTGCTTGCGCGGTCCGAGCGCAGGATGACGAAGGGTGGAACCGTTTCGCGGTGGGGATTGGTTTACGGCGATGGCGTGGCTCCCAGGGAGCTGCCCGTAGATACCTGGCGGACCGACGCGGTGCCGGCCATCTCAGCCTTTCCGCCCCACTCGTTGCTGACCCCGAGCGAAGCTGCCTGGTGGCTGATGATGAAAATGATTAGGTTCGGTACGAAGGCATTCGATAAATGCGGGTCGAGGATGTACAGGTGCGCGCTCGGCGATTCGCTGCGCAGAGAGCACGGCGTCGAAGCGGTTACCGTGCAAGCTGGTATGAGTTTGAACTTTGTTGCGGTAACCTTCTGGGCAAAAGAGAAGGACCTCGATGACGTGAGTTCGATGAGCTGGCGCTGGGCGGTTGCCCGGTTTGATGAGTAACATTTCGGCTGAATGAAACTAGAGCCGCGCCCAAAACTTGGGCGCGGCTTTTCAGTTGCTTGCGCAGTTGCAGGCGTGGGGGTAGAGTGGGTCGTTCTTTGACAGTTCAACGTCCAATAAGAATTGTCCCGTATTCCTCACGCGGATAGATGGGGTCGTCGGAGTTCCATACCGGAACAAGGTAAAAAATGAAGGACAGAGTACGATGAGTACAAGTTCAAACAGCAATGAGAGTGGCCTTTGGAGTATGACGGTAGGCAGAAGGGAGGCTAGCCTCCAGCGCCTAGAGAAGGAGATCGCGAGACTCGGCGGACGTCCGGCAGAGATATTTGATGGTCTAAGGTGTAGCAAAATTTTTGCGGCACAGGTTGCGCGGTTCATGGTTCAGAGCTCGGTACCGTTCCAAGATGACGTGGTTCCTGACTTCGTACGTTCCGGAGCATACTGGGGTCCAGCTGAGTGGTCTAAACACTTCGGCCTCGGTTTTACCGAGCGGCAACTGGAGGGAGCTTTAAACTTCCCCTGGCCTGCAGACCTACTCAAGGCCGAGTGTCCACTGAATCCGGGTAAGAGGATTCAAGAAACGCACCTGCCCCTTTGGATACCCTCAATGGTAGGCTATAAGGATTTCTCCATTCATTACATGAATGAGCGCCTCGGCCTGGACGACGATCCGCACCCGTGCATCACCAGGTTAACGAACGGCCTCTTCTTTGAGCCAGATCAAGTCTGCGTAGAAGCAAAGTCGCCTTTCTTTTGGAATTGGCCTTCTGTTCTGGAACCCTGCACCGAAGGATGGCACCTCGTGCTGATAGATCCATTCAAGCGGGGCGTTTGGGAGGAGGGTGTAACCAGCAATGAGTGGTACTCAAGGCAGGAGGCGTTGGTTCCAAATCGGTACGCCGTCGCCAGCGCCAATGTGACGTACATGAAAATGTTAGCCTTGGTGCTGCTCGGCATACGAGATGAAGTGGATAGTGAGATAAGCCGCGATTTTCATGAGGATGAAGGCAGCGGCGATCGGGTGGTTGTTACCTGTGCAAGGCTCCATCCAAATAGCCTTTCCGAACCTCGTCTACTTTATATCAATACGAACGACGAAACTGAAGCATTATCATTGGAACGTGATCCCAAACACCTACTGTAGGTAGGTAATAGAAGCCGCGCCCTAAACTGGGCGCGGTTTTTTTGTACGTATTTGCCACGAGACCCTGAAGACCTTCGCCCACCTTCGCCAAGGCTACGGCGCGGCTTCGCACTTCGGCTCGGCGGCTTTCTGGTTGGCGCACAGCTGGTAGCTGCTGTCGGCTACGGTGTAGGTGTAGGCTGGACGGCCGTCGTCTAGCTTGGTCTCGCTGATCATCTTGGCTACGCCGGGGGCGTACCCCTTGATGTCCGTGAGGTCTGCGAGCTGGCTTGGGTAGGCGCCATGCTCATCCCTGTACTTGGTAATGAGCAGGTGAATACCTTCTAGGTTTGCCAGGCGCTGCTGCTGCTTCGATGCCTCGAAGGCTTCCTGTGCAGCCTGCTGGGCGGCTAGGTCCTCTGGCGGCTGCTGGGTTGGGCCATCGTCACGCCGTATCCACCATACCAGCAGAGCGGCGACGGCGAGCAGCACGACTACGCCGATGATGATCGGCAGCTTGCTGCGGCGTGGCTGCACCGGGGTTGGCTGGAGCGGAGGTAGGGTAGAGTCCATGGCTGCAGTATAGCGTGCTAGGGGTTGAGCGGCACGGTGGTAGAGGCGGGCGTGGATGACGCCGAGAGCTGGGCTACGCCTACCAGGCAGACGGCCTGCCACGGCACGTAGTGGCTGTTGAACACCGTGGACGATGCCTGGCCGTTGGGGTAGGTAACGCTGTAGGTGAAGCTGGCGTCGGCGCCGGCGTGGGCAGACTCGGTGCACTTCTCCTCGCCCGGGGCCAGGTCTAGCGTCTCCACTATCTTCGTCGGCGCCGGCGCCACGACGTTGGTGATGACGGGCTTGGTCTGGGTGGCCACGCGGCCATCCTTTACGCCCCACAGCTCGAACCTCACCTCGTCGCCCTCGATGTGCGTCTGGAATAGCAGGGGGGTGGGGTAGTCGTTGCGGAAGCGGAAGTCTGGCGCGGGGTCGTAGATGGTGGCGTCTGTGCCGGCCGGCTCGTAGTAGACCACGCGGTACGAGTGGTTGCGGCGCTGGGTAATTGGCACGCCGGCCGCCAGGGCGGCGCGGAACGAGGTGGTGCCGATTTGGCACAGGCCGCCGCCGAATTCAGGGATGGTGCGGTTGCCCTTGATGACCAGCTCGGGCAGGTAGCCGGTGGAGCCGTCTATGTCGCCCAGCGTCTGCAGCAGCGAGAACTCCTCGCCCGGCATGATGAGCGTGCCGTTCACGGCGTCGGCGCCCACCTTAATGTTGTGCCGGCGATTCTTGGGGCTGCCCTTGAAGTTGGACGTGCCCACGGCTACCAGCTCACGGATCTCCAGCTCGGTGGCGTCGCTGGACGGAGGCGCCGGCGTCGTCTTAACGTCCAGCGCCAGCGGAGCTAGCGAGCCGCCCTCGACCATCGCCGCTACGGCAGAAGCTGTGCCCGGAACGTCTAGCTGCCGGCCGTCCTGCGCGGGCTGGAAAGCCGTGGCCTTGCCGCCTTCCACCTTGAACTTAATGGCGCTCGCCGGCTGGTTTATGTCTGCGGCAATTTCGCTGGCTACGAACTGCTCTACGCTGGGGCGGTCCACCGTCAGGATGACGGCGCCGCTGCGGCGCTCGAACCGTAGCCAGCTAGCCACGGCCACGGCATCTGCTTCCCACTCGTCGTCTAGGTAGGTAAAGGTGAGCGGCGCCTCTGCCAGCAGCTTCTCGGCGTTGCGGATGAGGCTAGCCGGAACCTCGGCGGCGGCTACGTCTGGCTGCTCGGTATGGCTGGCTACCGGCACCTCGCCGGGGATGAGCTGGCTGGCGAGGCGGGCCGCCGCCGCTGCGGCGTCGTCGTAGGCCCAGGTTTCGCCGACTACCCGTTCGTCCAGCCTAACCTTTCCGGCTGCGCTCAGCTTTACGGTTACCGGCTTCGCCGCTGCAAGCAGGCTGCCGATGCGCTGCTCCAAGGCGCGGCGTAGCAGGGCGGGTTGGAAGTCTTGCGCCAGGGCAACCTGCGTCGGCCGAACCAGCGCCACGGTTCGCTCCACCCGTTGGCGGAGCCAGCTGCCGGTGCGGCCGTAGGCCATGGCCGCTGCGGCCGATGCCTCGGCGTCTGTGCTCAGCCACGAGTAGCTGACGTCTGGGTCTCCGGGATCGCCCGCCGTCGGCAGAACGGTGGCGCGTGTGCCGCTGGCGACGAACGTTATGCCATCCCGGCCGAACTTTTCTACCCGTTCCTCAACCAGTTTGGCCGCCGCGTCAGTACCTAGGCCCGCCGCCATGGCTGGCCCCAGCCGCACGCCGCGGAATATCTTGCCGTCGTAGGCACGGCCGTAGGCGTAGTCGGCGCCGGCCAGCGCAGCTGCCAGCAGAACGATGAGCAGCGCGAGGCTGCTCCACCGCCGGCTGCGGGTAGTCTGCCGCGGGCTTGCCGCGGCGGGGGTAGCGGGCCGGGGCGGCATGCTAGTCTTCGGCGCGCACCCGCACGGCGACCGTGCGCTGGCTGCCGACCTTGGGCAGCGTAATGGTGAGCACGCCGTTCTTTAGGCTGGCCGTGGCGCGGTCGGCGCGCACCTCGCACGGCAGGATAATAGACCGAGAGAAGCTGCCCCAGTAGCACTCCTGGAAGAAGAAGTCTTTCTCTTCAACCCGGTGCTCGCGCTCACGCTTGCCGCGGATGGTAACCATGTCGCTGGTGATTCCGATGTCTAGGTCCTCCGGCCGCACCCCGGCGATGGTAGAGCGGACCACTAGCTGGCCGTTATCCTGGAATACGTCTACGGCTAGCTGGCCCTCGGCGTCATCGGTAGCTGCCTCGGGCTCTGGCTTACGGCCCGTAGCCTTCACCGCCAGGGGGAAGTCGTCGCCCTCAACCTCTAGCTTCTGCTTGCGAGAGAATAGTCCCATATAGAAAACAGTATAGCGTAAGGTGCGCGTGGCGGGGGAGTGTCGTACAATATTTATATGCCACACCCCGTCCGCCAGCTGGTCCGTGAGTTCCTGGAGTACCTAGAGGTAGAGCAGGGCCGCAGCCAGCTGACGCTGCGGAACTACCAGTTCTACCTGTACCGCTTCGTGGCGCTCACCGGCGTGGGTGAGCCGAGCGATATAAATGCCGACGTCGTCCGCCAGTTCAGGCTCAAGCTCAACCGCCTGCCGGGGCGGGACCAGCCAGCGCTGGGTAAGTCCACCCAGCTGTACCACGTCATCGCCCTACGCAGCTTCCTCAAGTACCTAGCTAAGCGGGATGTACCCAGCCTGGCGCCGGATAAGGTTGAGCTGCCCAAGGTGGCGAGCCGCGTGGTCTCATTCCTGGACGGCACAGACCTAGAGCGTCTGCTGGCGGCGCCGCAGGCAGCCGGTTCCAGCGAGCTGGTGCAGCTGCGCGACCGCGCCATGCTGGAGCTGCTGTTCAGCACCGGCCTGCGCGTGAGCGAGCTCGTCGGCCTACCCCGGGCCGCCTTCGAGCGGGACGTTACGCAGCTAACCGTCCGCGGCAAGGGCAACAAGCCACGGCTGGTGTTCGTCTCTGCCCAGGCGCTGGGTGCGGTGCAGCGTTACCTAAAGGTGCGGCCAGACCTGAGCCCCCACCTGTTCGTGTCGCACGACCGCGGCGTATCCAAGCGGCAGGATAAGCCCAAGGCTCTGACGGCGCGGTCCGTAGAGCGCACGGTGCAGCGCTACGCCCGTGCCGCCGGCATCATGGACAAGCACGTTACGCCGCACACCCTGCGCCACTCCTTCGCCACCGACCTGCTGCAGGGCGGAGCTGACCTGCGCAGCGTGCAGACCTTGCTGGGCCACGCTAGCGTTACCACCACCCAGGTGTACACCCACGTTACCAACCAGCAGCTGGCCGAGGTGCACCGGGCATTCCACGGACGCCGGCGAAGAGCTAGTGATCCTCGCTAGACAACCAACACGGTACCCCGTTCCTGGGACACCCCAGCCACTGATTCTAATGATCGTATATCTTGACTTTTATATCATTATATGATATATATTCTATATACGCTTTCTTTAAGTTATTGAAAGGAGTAGCTATGAGTTGGTGTGCCCATTGTGGCGGTAGCGGTGAATGTCGGAAGCGCTGCTGCGAGATAGTGAATACCGGTAGCGCGAGACATGATCACCCCTCATCTGAGCCCGGGAAGTGCAAGGACTGCAACGGTTCAGGGGATAGCGATTGGCCTGCGACACGCGACGACTACGAAAGAGGCAGCGAGAGTCGCTCGGGGTTCAAGCCCTGGCTACACCGCGATTGAAGCGTGGGACCCAAACGGGTCCCACTTTTTTTTGGTGCCGTGAGCCTCGAAGATTACGGTGACCATATAGGTAAGTAATACTAATACGAAAACCCCACCCTTTCGGGTGAGGTCTACGTGGGGTGCCTATCGGGATTCGAACCCGAGATAACAGGACCACAACCTGTCGTGTTACCACTACACTATAGGCACCGTAGGGCAGATGAAAAAATAATAAACATATACTGTTGGCAATGTGGGTTGCCCGCCTTCGCTAAAGCTACGGTGGGCACCAACTTTCGCCTCCAGACGCCTGGCATGTTGCCTAGCATTTGGTGGCCGAAGGCCAACTGTAGCTCGAACGAAGTGAGAGCGAAAGTTGGTGCGCCCGGCAGGATTCGAACCTGCGACCTCCAGGACCGGAACCTGGCACTCTATCCAGCTGAGCTACGGACGCATGAGTATACATTTAAGGATCGGCTGTCTAGGTGATGATGGGACGCTCAGCGTCCCGGACATCACGCTGAGCGTGATGTCCCCGGTTGGGCTCGAACCAACGACCTGCGGGGTAGAAACCCGCTGCACTTCCAGCTGTGCTACGGGGACCTGGCTACTATTCCAATTTAGTTAGAAGAAGTCAATGAGACTATTGACAGTATTAAGTAATTGGTATATAAGTAGCTAAATTGACCTTTGAGCAACCCAGAACTAAAGGAGGACACTGCGATGTCCACGTTCGACGAAACAATGGAGAATACTCGTATCTTCACGACCTATTCCCTCGCTATGACATTGCTCGGCAAGTCTGCGCAGATCTTGGCCGAGCGCGGAGCTGACCCCAAGGCGATGGCTTTCATTACCACGGGAATTGAGCAACTCGCCAAGCAGCTTCGCGACTACGCCAACCGCAAGGATACCGAAGACGATGCTGAGAAGGAGCTCGACAGCCTTTGCAAGATGCTGGATATCCAGCGGGCAAGTGGCGGAGCGAGTCCTTCCGCCTAGTTCCTCCCTCCAAAAAATTTAGCCCCCGCGTCCTGCGGGGGCTTTTCTTTTTCAACTCGTGGGTTCGAAGATTCGATCGTCGTTTGTCGAATTGATTTTGCTCGTAAGGGGGCGACGAACGAAATTACGACCAACGACCCCTCCGAGCTACCTGGTATAGCTCAGCGGGTTGCGGCGGACTCCGCCCACGGTTACCTCGAAGTGGAGGTGGGGGCCGGTAGACCGGCCGGTGGAGCCGATGAGGGCGATGACCTGCCCGCGCTTAACCTTCTCACCCACGCGAACCAGCAGCTGCGAGGAGTGGGCGTACAGGGTGCGCATGCCGCCTCCGTGGTCTAGCACAACGTTGTAGCCGTAGCCGGTGTTCCACTGCGAGCGTACGACTACGCCATCCTCAGAGGCGTAGATTGGCTGCCCGATCTTGTTGCCCACGTCCAGGCCGGAGTGGCGGTAGGTGTAGTACTGGGTGATGCGTCGGCTGCTGGTGGGCCACAGCAGGCGGGTTGCGCTAGAGGGTGCCGCCGCGGGCGGAATGGCGCCGACGCGCGTCTGGCTGGGGAGGCGGGCCGGGGTGGCTACGCGGGGAACCGCGGGCGGCTGCCCGCCGGGCACCACTATGGTCGCGCCGGGCTGCAGCGCGCCGTCTGCCAGGTGGTTGAAGCTGGCTACCTCTTCGGCGCTGGCGCCGTAGCGCTTGGCGATGCTGGCGACGGTGTCGCCCTTCTTGGCGATGTGGACCACGCCGTTCACCGGCGGAATGGTCAGCTTCTGGTTCACCCGAATGAGCGAGCGTTCGGTGAGGTCGTTGGCCCACAGTACCGTGGCGACGCGCAGGCCGAACTGCCGTGCGATGGAGCCCAGCGTGTCGCCCGGCTGCACGGCGTACTGCTCGATGCCGCTGCGGGTGCGGGCGCCGGAGGGGCCAGACTCGAACGGGAGGAGCGCGTCCTCGCCGCCCGAGTACGCCAGGGTGCTGGTGGCGCGTTCCGGCTGCAGCTCGCCCGCCAGGGCCTCGGCGTCTAGGTAGTCGGAGGTGGGCGCGAGCGCGATGCTGGCGGGGCCATCCTCCTCCAGCAGCTCTTCGTCGTAGAGCTCGTCGGCGTTCTGCAGGAGCGGGCCGATGTACGCGCCGCGGCCCAGGTTCTCGCGGGCGGCGCCGTCTGCGGCGCCGGCGGCCATCGCCGCGCCTGCCACCACCAGCGCCGTAATGGCAATGGCTGCGTTCAGCGTGGCGGCGGGCGTGGTTACGCTGGCCGCGTCGGCGTTGGCCAGCCAACGCTTGGTACGTTGCCATACGCCGTAGGCTGGCAGCACGGCGGTGCGTAGGACCTTGCCGCCGACGCGGCCGGTGCCGCCGGCCGCGGGCGCCAGGAGCTTGCCCACGCCGTGGTAGGTGAGCCGTACCAGGCCCACCAGCTTGACCGCTACGATGAGCGCGAGGTGCTTAAGCCTCGCCATACGTACGTCGTTCCATTGGAACTTGCACCGTACCCATTCCGGCCACGCCGGTCAATTGGCGCTGGACAGGGTGCAGTGCAGCGGTAATAATCGCAGTCAGCAGAGTACGCATCTCACTACAGTATATATGCCCCCCGCCCGGTACGATTTCGCGGCCGCTGAAGCAGCGGCGCAGCAGCGGTGGGAGCAGGAAGGCGTAACCAAGGCTTCCGGCGACGGATCGCGCCCCGCGCGGTACGTCCTAGACATGTTCACCTACCCCTCGGGCGAGGGGCTGCACGTGGGTCACCCGTTGAGCTTCACGGCCACCGACATCGTCAGCCGCTACCGCCGCCACCGCGGGGACGACGTGCTGCACCCCGTGGGTTTCGACGCCTTCGGGCTGCCCGCCGAAAACTACGCCATTAAGGTCGGCACGCCCCCGCAGGAGACCACGGCCAAGAACATCGAGCGGTTCACGGCGCAGCTGAAGTCTCTCGGCTTCAGCTACGACTGGTCGCGTCTCATCAATACGTCCGACCCCAGCTACTACCGCTGGACGCAGTGGCTGTTCCTCAAGCTGCTGGAGCGCGGCCTGGCCTACCGCGCCGAGGCGCCGGTGAACTGGTGCCCGGGCTGCAAGACGGTGCTAGCCAACGAGCAGGTGCAGGCTGACGGCACGTGCGAGCGCTGCCAGACCAAGGTGGAGCAGAAGAACCTGACGCAGTGGTTCTTCAAGATTACCCACTACGCCGATGAGCTGCTCTCCGATCTCAACAACCTAGATTGGCCCGAGCCGCTGAAGGCTACCCAGCGTAACTGGATCGGCAAGAGCGAGGGGCACGAGTTGGACTTCCAGGTCATCGATTCGCCCGAGAAGGTGCGCGTGTTCACCACGCGCCTCGATACCATCTACGGCGCCACCTTCCTCGTGCTCGCGCCCGAGCACCCGCTGGTTGCATCGATCGTCTCTGCCGAGCAGCGTGCAGCTGCGGATGCCTACGTCGCGGCGACCAAGCTACGGTCAGACCTGCAGCGGCAGGAGGCAGCCGAGAAGACGGGCGTGTTCACCGGTGCGTACGCCACCAACCCGGCCACGCAGGAGAAGGTGCCGGTTTGGATTGCCGACTACGTGCTGCCGCACTACGGCACCGGCGCCATCATGGCCGTGCCGGCGCTGGATGAACGAGATGCGCAATTTGCAGCCGTCTACAGCCTCCCGGTCGTTGACGCAGGGACGAGGCTCGCCTCGTCCGTACAATCGGAGGTTGGCGCATCGTCCGTCGTTCGCTTCCGCCTGCGTGACTGGCTCGTATCTCGCCAGCGGTACTGGGGCGCGCCCATTCCCATTATCCACTGCGAGAAGTGCGGGGCTGTGCCGGTGCCAGAGGATCAGCTGCCGGTGGTACTGCCTACAGATGTAGACTTCCGCCCCACCGGAGAGTCGCCGCTCGTGCGGTCCAAGTCCTTCCACGAGAACGTTACCTGCCCCAAGTGCGGAGCAGCGGCGCGGCGCGAGACAGACACCATGGATACGTTCGTGTGCTCCAGCTGGTACTTCCTGCGGTACTGCGATCCGCGCAACGACCGCCAGGCCTTCTCGCCGGAATCGGTTCAGACCTGGATGCCGGTAGACACCTACGTGGGCGGGGCAGAGCACGCCACCGGCCACCTGCTGTTCAGCCGGTTCGTGACCAAGGCCCTGGCAGACCACCCGCAGGTGGCGCTGCCGTTCCGCGAGCCGTTCACCCAGTACCGGAGCCAGGGCATGATTCTGGGCGAGAACGGCGAGAAGATGAGCAAGAGCCGCGGCAACGTGGTGAACCCGGACGAGGTGGTGGCCAAGTTCGGCGCCGACGCGCTGCGGCTGTACCTGATGTTCATGGGGCCGTTCGAGGACGTTAAGCCCTGGAGCACCAACGGCCTGGAGGGCTGCCGCCGCTTCGTGGACCGCATCGCCAGGGCGTACCGGGCCATGGCCGACGACCCCGGCAAGCTGCGGGCCGAGCCCGTCGCCGCCATCCACCGCACGGTGAAGAAGGTAACGGAGGACATTGAGTCGTTCAGCTTCAATACCGCCGTCAGCGCCATGATGATCTTCGTGAACGGGGACGAGTGGGACCGCGAGGCGGCAGAGAAGTTCCTGGTGCTGCTGAACCCGTTCGCCCCGCACCTGGCCGAGCACTGCTGGGCGCTCCTCGGCCACGCCGAGAGCATCCAGCGCCAGCCCTGGCCGACGTTCGATCCGGCCATGCTGGCTACCGAAGCCGTGTCTATCGCCGTGCAGGTGAACGGCAAGCTGCGGGCGACGTTGGATATCCGCCGGGGGGCGCCGGACGCAGAGGTGCAGGCAGCGGCGCTCGCGCTGGAGCCGGTGCAGCGCTCTTTGAAGGACCAGAAGCCGCAGCGCGTGGTGGTGGTGCAGGACAAAATTGTGAGCATCGTTACCGACTAGAGCCGTGTTCCACCGCCTCTCATTCATAAATAGCCTGCTGCCGATGCGGCTGAAGTCGGCGGTGCGTGACCTGTACGTGGCCACCACCATCCAGAACTTCGCCCTGGCCATGGTGGCGGTGTTCGAGCCGGTGTACCTGTACCAGGCCGGCTACCGCCTGGGCACCATCTGCCTGTTCTACGCCGGCGTGTACCTGCTGTACATCCTGCTGCTGCCGCTGGGCGTTAAGTTCTCGCTCCGCTTCGGCTACGAGAAGGGCATGGTGGTCGGCTCGCTGCTGTGGGTGGCGCTGTACGTGCTGCTGGCGCTCTCGGTCGCCAACCACTGGTTCCTGCTGGCCGCGGTGGCGGTGTACGCCGTGCAGAAGATGTTCTACTGGCCCGGCTTCCACGCAGACTTTGCCCAGTACAGCGTGGATGAAGAGCAGGGCCGCGAGCTGGGGAGCATCAGCTTTTTGCAGATGTCTGCTGCCATCGTGGGGCCGGCCGTGGGCGGCATCATTCTGGCGACCGCCGGGTTCACCACCCTGTTCACCGTGGTGGCGATGCTGCTGCTGGTTTCGAATACTCCCTTCCTGCGGCGACCGGAGCGCTTCGAGCCCGAGACCATGCGCTACGGCGAGCTGTGGCGGCAGCTGTGCGCACGGGTGAATCGCCGCTGGACGCTCGCGAGCTTGGGGTACGGCGAGGAGCTGGTGGCGTTGGTGCTGTGGCCCATTGCCATGGCTATAGTGCTGTCGCAGAACAGCGTGGCCCTGGGCGGCCTAATGGCTGGCACCGCCCTGGTTACCGCAATTTCGGCGCCCATCCTCGGCAAGCTGAGCGACCAGGCTTCGCCCCGGCGCATCCTGCGTAATTCCTCGCTGCTCTACTTCGCCAGCTGGATCTGGCGCCCCCTGGTCGCCAACCCCCTGGGCATCCTCATCTCAGACACCCTTTCTCGGGTAGCGAAGAACGGCATCGGCGTCAGCTACAGCCAGCTGCTGTACCGCCGGGCGCGCGACGACGGCCGGGTAATGGTTCGCGTGATGACGTTCGAGCTGGGCCTGGCCGTGGGCAAGGCCCTGGTCGCCCTGCTGCTGGTTGCCGCGTTCGCGCTGGGCGCGCAGCTGTGGCTCGGGTTCGCCGTTGCCGCGGCGTTCACCCTGCTCTACCTGGCGCTGGCAAAGGAATGATCATCCCAGACAAGTCCAAGGGGCAGCACTTCCTGGAAGACCAGCAGGTGGTGCGTGACCTGGTGGCTGCCGGCGGGGTAGCGGCGGGGGACCGCGTGGTAGAAATTGGCCCGGGCCCGGGGGCGGTAACGGCCGCGCTTCTGGCTGCCGGCGCCACGGTGGTAGCTGCGGAGCTAGACCGGCGGTTCGCCCGGGGGCTAGAGGCGCTATCTAGCCAGCACCCCGGCCGGCTGAAGGTGCTGTGGGGCGATGCGGTGGCGATGGGGCCAGCTGGCATCGCCGCCCAGTTCGCCCAGCCCGGGCCGTACAAGGTCGTGGCTAGCCTGCCCTACAATATTTCATCCAGCTTCTTCCGTGCCTTCCTGTGGAGCAACCCCTCGCCGGTGAAGATGTCGGTGCTGGTGCAGGCCGAGGTAGCCGAGCGGGTGTGCGCCGAGGCTGGCAGCGCCAGCCTGCTGACCCTGGCGGTGCAGCTGCGCGGCGAGCCCAGGATCGTTCGCTACGTGGAGCGTGACAGCTTCCAGCCGCCGCCGCAGGTACGGTCCGCAATTGTGGCAGTCGATGTGGCTCCCGGCGACGTCGTGGCCAGCGAGGAGCTGTGGCGGGTGGCCCGCATTGGGTTCTCTAGCCGCCGCAAGCAGCTGAAGAACCACCTCGCCGCCGGATTCGGGGCGAGCGTGGCCACGGCCAGCGACTGGCTGGAGTCCGTGGGCATTTCGGTGCAGGCGAGGGCCCAGGAGCTGTCGGTGGAGCAGTGGCGGGAGCTTGCCGAAAAGTCGTCGGCTAGCTAGCCATACTCGCCATTGCGAGTATTCGGTATTTGTTTTGTAGTAAGTAGCTGTTTCGTTTCAGAATTAATTGTTGGAGTGGACAGTTCGTGGTATAATTTTTACCACTGTATGCCCGGCTCGGCTCCGAATGCGTTCGTGCGGCGCTTTACCCAACCCGGGGTAGTGCTAGTCGCCGTCGCCCTCACCGGGGCCATGGGCCTGGTGGGTGGCTTTCGGCAGATCCGTTCGCAGATTCTAGATCCGTTCGCAATTCAATCTCCGACATCGAATGGGGCGGCTCCTGCAGCTGCGGTAGACACCGACGGCGATGGCCTGAATGACGAGCTGGAGCTGCAGGCTTACGGCACCAGCCCCTACGTCGCAGACACCGACTCCGACGGCGTCTCTGATGGCAACGAGGTTGCGGCCGGCACCAGCCCAACCTGCGCCGCGGGCACTAGCTGCGACCCCCTGACGGTAACCGGGGGGTCATCCGCTGCGGCTACGACAACCCCCCAGGCGGGTTCACCCACGGCAACGGCTCCGGCAGACGCAACCCCCGAGCAGCTGCGCCAGCTGCTGGTGCAGGCTGGCCTAGATAGCGCGCAGGTGAACAGCTTAACCGACGAGGAGCTAGCCGCTGCCTGGCAGGCGGCGGTGCAGCAGGCGGGCGGCGCCCAGTAGTATGGAGCGGCGACGATTGAGCGGCTTGATCCTGGGGACGCTGGTAGCAGCTGCACTGCTCGGCACAACCCTCATAGCTACGGTCAGCGTAGCCAGGCTGCGAGAGCGGGCGTTCGCCGCCGTTGGTTTCGGTGGAACTGGAGCAATTCTGAAGACGATCACGCAGGGTTCCGGAGCCGCAATTGCCACGCCAGGATTCCCCGTCGTTGCAGACCCGGGTGTACGTACGCAGAACTTCTTAAGCTCGCTGGGCGATGCGATTGGCTCGGCGCTTGAGAGCAGCGGCAAGCTGCTGGTGAAGAATACGCTGTCGCGCTTCTTGGGTGAGCTGGCGCGCGGCACGGCGGAGTGGATTGCTACCGGCAGCCCGGGCCAGATGCCGCTGTTCGAGACGCAGGGTGGGTACGAGTTCATGGCGGCGACGCGTGACGCGGCTACCGCAGAGTTCCTAGATAGCCTGGGCAGCGCCTACGGCGTAGACGTGTGTAACCCCGAGCTCGGCGCCAAGCTGGTCATCCACTACAGCAGCCTGCCGTCTAGCCGTCTGGATACCCCCCGCTGCTCCCTGAAGCAAATTCAGGAGAACTGGGCTGAGCTGCTGCCGAATAACCAGGCCTTCCTGCAGCGGTTCAGCGCCGCACTGGAGCCAGACCAGAACGACCTGGGCATTGCGCTGACCCTGGAGAAGAAGCTGGTGGTAGAGCGCGAGACCAAGGCGAACGCCGCCATTCTGGAGCGGCTAGAGTCGCAGGGCCTCAAGCCCCTGAAGGACCTCGCCGGTAATATTGTGACCCCGGCGGCGGCGGTGAACGAGCAGATACGTCAGACCCTAGGCTTGAGCGCGCAGAAGGAGCTGTCGTTCATCGGCGACCCGGTGGCGGATGCCATTGGCATATTCACCAACACCCTGGGCAACAGGCTTCGAGAGAAGTGGCTGAAGCAGGGCTTCGTGAACATTGCCGACGTATTCAATCGCACCGGCAGCAGCGGCGGCCTGTTCGGCGGAGCCGGGCGCTACAGCGTGGCCGAGCCCCGGTTCGCTGCGCTGGCCGGTTTGGAGCTGGGAACCTCGGGATCAATCGACGTCGTCGGCGAGCTGTCTGCGTGCTCGGACCCCGCAGACCCGGGGTTCGGCAACCAGTGCGTGCTCGACCCCTCCTTCGCGCAGGCGGTGCAGCAGCAGCTGACGGTACGCGAGGCAATGGAGCGCGGCTTGCTACGGGGTGAGTGGGCGTTCGGCTACCTGCAGGACGGCAGCGAGCCTCGCTACGGCACCGGCTACCCGTACTCGGCAATGGTCGTCATGCGCACCAAGCGCATCGTTCCGGTCGGCTGGGAGCTGGCGGCGCAGGCAGCCAAGGCATTCGGGCAGGGCGTTACCTTGGACCACGTGCTGCACTGCTACGAAGATCCTGCGGCCGCCGGCGATGGATCGCGTCCGGTGGACTGCCAGATTAACGGCATTAACCCGTTCTACCACCTGGTAGACCCCAACTGGCTGCTCAAGGTTCCGGCCACGTACTGCGTGCGGCGCGGCGCCAGCGCCGAGCTGCTAACCGAGGAGTACATCTGCAACCAGGACACGAACGGCGATAGCTTCGTGGACTGCGTGAACCTAGATTCGAACATCAACGGCATTGCCGCTCCGGTCGATGGGGATCCGAGCTCCAAGGATGAGTACCTCAGGGTGATCCAACGGGCCGAGTACTGCGCCGACGAGCAGAGCTGCATCGCCGAGAACGCCGATGGTACCTGCCGCGCCTACGGCTACTGCTTCGAGGAGAAGCAGACCTTCAGCCTGGGGGACAATGCCTGCCCGTCGCAGTTCGCCTCGTGCGTGGGCGTAACCACGCCCAGCGGGCAGCAGACCGCCTACATCCAGGACAGCGTGCAGACCTGCCCCACCGGAGCCGCTGGCTGCCAGTGGTACAGCCGTCGCAAGAGCGGCGCCAACTGGAGCGTCGCCCCCACCGACCGCATCTACCTCAACTCCGAGGCGGCAACCTGCAGCCCCGACGACGCCGGCTGCCGCAAGCTGCTGCGCTTCGGCCAGGGCACCAACCTGGTACCCAACGGCGGCTTCGAACAGTACGACCGCCACCTGCCCAGCGATCCGAATGGCACAGATAACTTCTTCATCAACGGCGGCACGGCACGTGGACGGGCCTACACCAACGCGGCCGATGTGTACGAGGGGCAGGCATCGTTCCGCCTGACGCGGTCCGGTAGCATCAGCGTGCTGGCCGAAACGGGCAGCGAGGTAGCGGGCCGAACCTTTACCGCCTCGGTTGCCAGCAAGAACTGCACCGCCGGTTCGCTGTCGCTGCTGGACGGCGACGGGGGAGCCATTGGTGCTCCGGTCAACCTGCAGATTAGCGGGCCCGACACAGACAACGGCCAGTGGCACACCGCTACTATTACCGGCACCACGCAGGCGCCGGGCACCAGCCTTACGGTGCAGGTTACCGGCCTCAATGCCTCGGTGGATTCCGACTGCCTGCTGGACTCGCTCGCCCTGACCGAGGGTTCGGCGAGGGCTACGCTGGCCTACGGCGCCGGACGTTCGGTGCACATTAGCAGCCGAGCCACGCAGTGCAGCCAGGACGACGTGGGCTGCCAGGCCTTCGTGCCGACGAGCGGCGACCCCACCGTGTTCGGCCGTATTACCGCCAACGATTACTGCCCGGCGCAGTGCGTGGGCTACCAGAACTACAGCCCCCTCATCAACACCTTCGAGGAGCGCGAGGGTGCGTCCGCCCCGGCGCCGTCTAACTTCATTCCCTCTACCGCACGCAGCTGCAGCGCCGTTGACGTGGGCTGCAGCGAGTTCACCAGCCTGGCAGAGGTGCCGGAAGGCGGCGAGCGGGTAGCCTACTTCAGCCAGGTGCAGCAGTGCGTGCCCGAGGCGACGCCGAGCGTGGGTACCTACTACACCTGGGAGGGCAGCGATACCGCCGGCTACCAGCTGCGCGTCTGGCAGCTGCTGCGTACCAATATCTCGGGGCCCCTGGCGCCGTGCACCAACCTCAGCTTAGACCCATCCATTCAGCCGCCGGTCTGCTTGGATACGGCAGAAAACCGGGCGACCTGCGACCTGAATGCCGGTAACCCCGACTGCCGCGAGGTATTCGACTCCAATGCCACCAGCCACGGCGTGCTGTGGAGCCGCGTGGTGCAGGCGACGAACGACTGCCAGCAGTACCGTCGCACCGGCACCGACTTCGTGTACAACGTTTCGCCCCGACTGGCGCGGCGCTGCCCGGCTGCGGCCAACGGCTGCCGCCAGTACCGCGGCGCCACCGGCGGCAACACCCGTACCGTTCTTCTGGCGGACTTCGAGACGTCATCCGCCGCTGGCTGGGGCGGCACGCGCGTGGCGCTGACAACCGAGGCTCTGCAGGTCGGCGGGCACTCGCTGCTCGCTCTGGGCGCCAGCGGCAGCGTTACGTTGCGCCGCACCGAGCCGCTAGCCATGCGTCCGGGCCACCAGTACATGCTCACCGTGTGGGTGAAGGGCTCAGACCGAGACATTCCGGCCGGCAACGTAACCCTACGCGGGGGCCTGCGCCGCCTGCTGGGCGCCCTGGGTGCAACCCCGGCGTCTGCCCAGCCCGGGCCTGCCGAGAACCTGGTATTCAACGCCGGGCCTACGCCCATCGGCGGCGAGTGGCAGAGGCTACAGATCGGGCCGGTTACGCCCACCACGCAGGCGAGCACCATGACGTTCGATATCACCGTGGCTATCGGCGGCCTTCGCAGCGCCTACTTCGACAACATCCAGCTGAAGGAGGTAACCAGCGATACGTTCGTGGTGCAGAACTCGTGGGAGACGCCGCAGGCCTGCGATAACCCACCCGGCCTACCCAACGGCACCGACTCTAACCCCCGCACCGAGCCCGGCGCCATGGTGGGCTGCAGCGCCTACCGCGTGGCTGGCCGCCAGGTAACGCTGAGGTCTTTCAATCGGCTGTGCGCCGAGCGCAACGTGGGCTGCCAGGCGTTCATGGATACGGCGAACTCTGCCTCGCCGTTCGCCCAGCGTTTCAACTCAACCTGCAGCCTGGGCGCCCCCGTAGCCACGCCCACCGTCTGTAGCTCGGACGGGTACCAGCGCTGCGTGGTGGGAGCCGGCGAGGCGAGCTGCCGCTACACCCAGACCTCTGACTACGACCCCAGCTCTGCCGCGGAGCCGCTGGTAGCCGACGAAGACCAGGTGCCGGTGCTCGGCGACCGGGTTACCTACCTGGTAGACGACCCTGCGGCGTACTGCAGCGCCGAGGTAGCCGGCTGCACCCAGCTGGGCTTGCCCCGCATCAACAAGCAGGCGTGGTCTGGCAGCGGCGCAGCCCCGGCCAACGGCATCGTCAGCTGGCAGGACGTGTACAAGGTGGCGAACCCAGACCAGTTCAGCCGCAGCCTGTGCAGCGTCGGCCAGCTGTGGTGCGCGGCGCACCGCGTCTCGGGCGGCGGCACGCTTACCTTCCGCGACCCGCAGGGCAGCCTGGCGGGGGAGAGCCGTACCTGCGAGTACCGCACGGGCGTGCAGATTGGCAGCCAGCTGGTTACGGGCTGGTTCCGTACCGGCACCGACGACGGCTGCCGCGCCACGTCTAACTACAGCCTGCCGCTCAACGGCGGCCCGGGCTACGACCGCTTCGTGGGCATCTGCCCGGCGCAGTACAGCGGCTGCACCAACTACCGTAACCCGCAGCCCAGCGCCACCGGCGGCGAGCGCGACAACTACTTCCTGCGCAGCAGCGTAGATAGCAGCTCGTGCAACGGCCTGGTAGATGTGGCCGGCGGCTGCATGCTGTTCCGCGACCCAGCCCAGCCGGCGCTGTACAGCTCACAGTACAGCTACCCGCCCTACCGGCTGCCGGGCCAGGCGCCGGTAGCAACCTCGACGCTAGATAGCAACGTGGTCCTAAAGGTGCGGCGCGACCGCAGCTGCAGCCAGTGGTACAGCTGCGGCAGCAGCGTGGCCGTGCCCGGCAGCCCCACGGGGCAGCGGGTGTGCACGTCGCTCACCAGCTGCACGCGGCTGAACCCCGCCACCAACCAGTGCGACAACCCCGGCGGCGGATCGTTCCCCGTCGGCAGCGCCGGCTTCCCCAACGAGTTCACCTTCGCCAGCCCGGATGACAGCACGCGGTGGCGTAACCTCTCCGGCTACACCGTACCCGGCATCCAGTTCACCGGCGGCCCGGGCCTGGTGAGCCGCGGCTTCACCCCCTACAGCAACATGGAGCAGATTGGGCTCTCCGCTACGGTCTCGAACGGCGGGTTCGACGACGCGGCAGACAGCCTAGCCTCCACCGACGGCGTGGGCTGGCATAGCTGCGACTCCGGCGCCCCGGCGGTACCGGCAGCGCAGGCTTGCAGCTACGTGGTTTCAGCCAACAGGGTTCGCGAGGGACGCGCGGCGCTGCGCTTCAGCTCTACGGTCGGCGCCGTAACCACCCTGCGGCACGGCGTCGTGGCCGTGGCTCCGAACTCTACGTACGCCGTCAGCGTGCAGCTGAACACCGTAGACCTGCTCGCCGGCGACGTGGCGCTCGAGGTGCTGGATGGCGGCGGCACGGTACAGCTGCGTCTGCAGCAGGGCTCGGGCCAGGGCTGGCAGACGCTGCTGGGGCAGTTCACCGCTACCGGCAGCGTTACCCTACGCCTGGTCGCCTCGGCTGATGCCAGCGGCAGCGCCTACGTAGACGACGTGAAGATCGAGCCGGTGCTGCAGGTGAACGGCGAGCCGCGCTTCGTGGGCCAGCAGTGCCGCGTCTACCCGCGCGGCGACGCACCGTCGTGCCGTTACACCCAGGCAGACGGCGAGTACCGGGGCATCACGGGCTACTGCCTGCAGCCCGACCCCCGCGACCCCAGCCGCTGCATCCAGTGGTGGCCGGTGGACGTGGTAGCCGGCCAGTCGTTCGACGTCTTCGGCGAGACCATTAGCCTGAGCGGCCGTACGCCCCTGCGCTACTGCACCGAGGCTGCGGGAAACGCCTACGACGACAACCGCGATGGCACGAAAGAGTACTGGCGCGATGCGGGGGTAGACGCGAATATTGATGGCGGCGGCACCGGCGGGGAGATAAGGGCTGCGTGCAACCCAGACCCCCTGGCGGCGTCGCCCTCTAGTACAGATGATGGCTGCACGCTGGCTGAGATGAGCTCCGGGTGGGCGGTGGAGGAGCTTTCGGGTATGCACCTCTGGAACGTTCACTGGAGCCAGGTCGCCCGCATTGTGGCAGACGGCGACTACAACGCCTGCAATAAGCACTACTCCGTAATGCCAGAGCTACGTGAGTACACGTTCGAGATGCACGAGCCAACTAGGTCCGTTACGCGTTTCGGCTTCTGGACAGACTGGCAGAACGACAGCGAGGGTGAGACCTGGGCTTTCTTCGGCGTCGACCGCGGCAGCGGACTCATCAACTACTTCATCGGCTACGTCAACGATACGGCGGGCAGCGGCGAGGACTGCACCGTGGACTTCAAGATCGTCACCAAGGAGCAGTGCTCGGTCGTCGCCGAGGTTCGGGCAGACGATACGCACACGGCGTGGTTCGACCGTTTCAACGGCGGCACCTACTCCGACGCTAGCTTGGTCCCCGCCAACGATGCCGCTCCCTACGGCGCCCTGCCGGCTAACGCCGCTGCAGACCTGATGGGTGCCACCTGCGATCCCGATATCCTGGCAGCTTCGGACTCGCTGAGTATCGATGAGGGCTGCGCGTTGCCCATCGGCAAGTTCGCCCTGCGGGCCAACGGCTCGCAGGCCGAGCGCGGCGGCACGCCGCTGGCCTGTCCCGTGGGCGGGTGCGCCGTGCCGCAGTGCACCCTCGACCGAGCCAACAGCTGCGGCACCGCTGGCCAGACTACCGCCTGCTTCGATGCACTGGCTACGCCGGGAATCGGCTTCTGCTCCGGCAACCAGGTGCCCAGCGCAGCGAACGAGGGAACCAGGGTCGAGGGCGCCGTGCGCCTATCGCAGATGTTCGCCCGCAGCTACTACACCTGGACCCTAGACCCCGCCACCCACCGCTACCGCATCAACGACTGCCTTAACGACGATACGATTCAGGTAGCCATTGCCGCATCCCCCACCGGGGTAGACTCCGGCAGCGGTTGCTGGGACAGGCGCAAGCTGCTATCCACGCCAGATCCTGCCCCCACCACGCTCCGCCCGCGGGTACCCGAGATTAGCATCAACGGCAATTCCAGCGACACGCCCGAGGTGGCAGCCAGCGTGGGCGATACTGTGGAGCTGCGCTTCAGCTCGCTGCTGAACGCCGACCGCCTGCCGCTGCGCTTCATCCTGGTTGACTGGGGCGACGGCGAGCGGACCGTTACCTCGCGGCTGAGCATCAACCACCAGCCGTCCGTGGCTAGCGGCCACCTGTTCACGCACACCTACTCTACCCGGCCGACCACGACCTGTGGGTCCGACTTCTGCGCCACCATTCGGGTGCAGATCGAGGACAACTGGGGCTTCTGCAACGGCGCACTCCCTGCGACGAGCTACAATATCAACAATGGCAACATGAGCCTCAACCAGAGTGGCGCCGGCTGCTTCATTGGGAACGCCACCGATAGCCTCCGCTGGACCAGGGCAACCACTACCCTCCGCTTCTCCACCGCGGTAGAGGAAGACGTCTAGGATATGCTTCGTCTGCCATTGAATTTCAGCTCACCTCGCTTCGCCCGAGGCGTCGCGGTTGCGATGCTGGCCCTGGTCGCTATCGTAGCTGTGCCGGTGGCGTTGCCGGGCGGGGGAGTGAGCGATTCGGCGCCGGTGCGGTCGGCGATCGGCGTAGCTACGGTGCACGCGGTTACCGATACTGATATTCAGATGCAGGCCGAAGCCAGGGAGGCAGCGGCGAACAAGACCGATAGTGACTCGTGGTTCACCCGGGTCATCAAGGAGCTGATGTACGCCATTATCCAGTTCTTCGGCTACATGACCGGGCTGCTGTTCAAGGTGCTAGAGATGATTGCCCAGTACAACGGGTTCACCACCGAGCCGATCGTGGTGAAGGGCTGGACCATAGTCCGGGACGTCTGCAACATGTTCTTCGTCTTCGCCATGCTGCTCATTGCCTTCGGCACCATACTGCGCATCCAGGCCTACCACTACCGCAGCCTGCTGTTCAAGGTCGTGCTGATGGCGGTGCTCATGAACCTTTCTAAGTCTATCGTCGGCGTGCTCATAGACCTTTCGCAGATCGTAATGCTTTCGTTCGTGAGCGGGTTCAAGCACATGGTGGCGGGCAGCCTGGCCCAGGCCTTTGGCGTGGATAAGATACTAAGGTTGGTACCAACTGACTCCGGCACTAACGCTGTTACCGCTGGGCAGGTGAACGATGCTCTGGGCGCAACCGGCGGCGACGGCGTGGTTGCCAGCGCGGGTACGCTGCTGGCGTCGTTCATTCTGGCTGCGCTCATCATGGCTCTCATCTTCATTACCGTTCTAGCCATTACGGTGCAGCTCATAGTACGTGTGATAAAGCTATGGATTCTCACCATCATGGCGCCCATCGCCTTCGCCGGAACCCTGTTCAAGGGCCTGGGCTCAATGGCCGGCAAGTGGTGGGACGAGCTGACCAAGGAGCTGGTGGCCGGCCCCACGCTGATGTTCTTCCTCTGGCTGGTGCTGGCTATTAGCTCGGCTAACAGCGGCGAGGTGTTCGGCGCCGGCAGCCATGCGGCCGGCTCGTTCAACCCGCTGAACCTGGAGGCTGCCAGCGCCGGGAACCTAGTGAACCTGTTCGTGGTAGTGGGCTTGCTGTGGGCCGGCTTGGGAGCAGCCAAGGCGGGCGGTACCGCCGCCGCAGGCGCGGTAGGCTTCGGCCTGGGCAAGCTATCGAGCATCAGCCGCGGCTCTGCTCGCCTGGCGGGGAAGGGGGCAGCGGGCGTGGGCCGCTTCGGCCAGCGCTGGGCTGCGCAGGGCCTGTCTAAGAGCGGTATCCAGGCGCGCTACGAGATGGCCAAGGAAGGCATTCGAGAGTCTACCGCTGGCAAAGCGGTGCGCTTCTTTGGCAAGGAGGCTACCGAGCAGCGTTGGGCTGCCCGTAAGGCGATACGTCGGGAGCGCATTCTGACGCACATGGATACCGCGGCGAAGTCCGCAGACCTCGCGGGCCAGCCGATTGGGTGGATTCAGTCTGCCCGCCGTAAGCGTGAGCAAAAGTGGCGCGTCGAGTCTAACGTGGCTACCGCCAAGTACATGAAGGAGCTAGACGAGCAGGGGATCAACGACAATGCCAGCATTAGGGCGGCGCTGGCTTCCAATATGAAGGACGGCAAGGTGCAGAACGTAGATAAGCAGGCGGCGCTGCTGCGCCAGCTGGCGAGCAAGGGCAAGGTTCTGGATGCTAATCGCGACATTATCGAGAACACGGCGGGTATGTCGGATGGCTCCCGTGCCGCGCTGCTCGCTGCCTTCAAGGACCACGACACCAGCGCCATTAAGAGCGACGGCAGCATCCGTTCCGACGCCGAGGTAATGGAGGAGATGGAGTCGGCCATGAAGGGCGACGCCGATCGCGGCGCCAAGAACAAGAGGGTACGCGGCATTGCTGCCAAGGTCCGTGTGGACGAGAGGGGCCAGGTTGCCAACTCGACAGCCATCGCGACCCTCCGCAACCTGGATGAGGACTACATTGAGCCGCTCGATAAGAAGCTGAAGGACGATATTAAGGGGGCTATCCTGCTGACGATCCACAACGCCAACCAGAGTGGCGACACCCAGCTGCGGGATGAAATGGAGAAGAAGTACAATCAGCTGTTCGCCCAGGGAACCGACAAGCAGGGCAACGCCCTCCCCAAGCTTGAGCTAGACAAGGATACCGGACAGGTGAAGGACGACGCCATGCGTGCCGTGCAGCAGAAGGCTGCACGCAAGCAGGAGCGTGACCAGATCAAGGAGGTCAGCATGAAGCGTGATAGCCTGGTACCCCTAGATGAGGGCGAGAAGGCGCTGCAGAAGCTGGTAGCCGCCATTGATGGCGCTCCAAAGAAAATTGAAGAGCTAAGGACTAAACTTGCGGAGCTATCAACCATCGACACGTCAACGAAGGCGGGACGTGGTTGGCATAAGCAGGCTACCATCGACGTAGCTCGCATACAGAAGGAGCTCGTCGACGGCGCTGAAAAACAAACAAAGGATGAGAATGGAAATCGAAAACCTGAGTTTGTCTACCGTGGCAACGACGGCTCGGTGATCGATCCTGGCGTCCTAGTCAATCGAATGCTTGGTGGTAACCTTGAGTCTAGGCTCGATGCTGTCCGTGAGGATGTAGCTTGGAGCAGGGCTCAGCCCGATGATTCTAAGCGTCTCGCGTCTGATCAATTGCAGGTAATCTCTGCTCGATTCAACCGCATTCATAAGGTGGCTCCCCCGAAGGGTCCAGCATCGGCAGGTAGCCCGTCAGGTCGAGCGACTGATACAAGGTACCTCGCCGGAGAGTTCGTCCAGCCACGGCAGGCGGTGAGTAGCATCGCCGATCCTTTGGTCAGTAAGGCACAGGGGGCGGTGAGGCAGGCATTCCAGCAGATCGATCAGGGCCAGCGCGTAGCGAAGCTGGAGCCGGTGCTTAAGGAGGTGCAGGGTGCGATAAAGCAGATGCTGACTATTGATAAGCTCGACGAGGTTCAGAAGGGTGCGCTCACCGATATAGCAAAGGAGGCTGAAGATCTGAGCGGCAAGCTCGCTACCGCATCCGAGGCGGATGTATCAGCGATTGTCACCAAGATCAGCAAGCTGAAGAACCTAGCCTAGTATGTCCGTAGACCGCGCCACCGTAGATGCTGCCCGAGCTGCCGCCGCCAGCGCCATTGCCGCGGCAGGGGTAGACGAGTCGCAGCGTGCCGCTGCGGCCGCGGCTTGCGATACGGTGCTGTGGGGCATTACCCCGTACGCCGAGCTGGCCAGCTACCTGCAGGAGGCAGCCAAGCTGCCGCCGCCCGTAGCCGAGGCTCTGGCTAGGCGGCTGGATGTCTCCGCTAAGCCAGCCTGGGAGCAGGTTTGGGCGGGCCTAGACCAGCAGCAGCGCCACTGGAACAAGCAGGACCTCTCCGAAGACTACGCTAGCTTCGCCGCAGACCTAGACGCCGAGGTGGCCGAGGCGGCGCCGGAGCTGGCGCAGCAGCCTTCGGTTACGCCGCTGCTAGCCGAGCTGCTGGACGGCGGCGACAGGTACGACGCCACGGCGCTGCTAGCCTGGCTGGCGCAGCAGGGTAGGCTCGTGGGCGTGTGCATGCAGGACCGTGACATTCGTGAGGACTTCACCGAGTGGGTTACGGGCGCTCTGGGCGGGGGACAGGGCAAGCCCGCCATCGTCATTCCGGGGCCAGACCAGTGGAGCGCTCCGCTGACGGCGCTGCTGCTGCAGTACCTGCTGGAGGTGCGGCTGGGCTGGAACGCCGAGCAGTCTGCCATGGCCGCCATGTACCTGGCGCAGCAGCTGGCCAAGGCCAGCGGCGAGCACCGCTACGCTACCGCCGTGTACGGCGACGAGGCTACGGGCGAATTCCGCTGGCGGCCGGTGCGGCTGGAGAACGGCCAGGTCGTGTTCGCGGATTGATGCCTACGTAATGCGGTAGAGACGCATTGCAATGCGTCTCTACGTTCGTATTACCGGCGCACCGGCCGTCCCTACCTAGGCTCGTTCGACGTACGAATCCGTCTCGGTATTCACGATAATCTTGTCGCCCGCGTTCACGAACATGGGCACGCGCAGCTCGGCGCCGCCCGCCAGGGTGGCTACCTTGGTGGCGTTTCCGGCGGTGTCGCCCTTGGCGCTGCCCGGCGTCTCGGCTACCTCCACCGCTACCTTGGTGGGCAGGGTAGCCGCCACGGGCTGGCCCTTGAAGTACAGCACGTCTACCTCTAGCCCCTCGGATAGGTAGCATCCCTTGCCGCCGAGCTGGGCGTCGCTGAAGCTGAACTGGTCGAAGTCCTCGGTGCCCATGAAGGCGTAGCTGTCGCCGTCGCGGTACAGGTAGCTAGCCTTGCGGCGGACGATGTCCGCCTCGGGGTAGGTGTCGGAGGGCTGCACGGTCCGCTCCAGCGTGGCTCCCGTTAGCAGGTTGCGCATCTTGGTGCGCAGCGTGGCGCCGCCGCGGGCCACCTTGATGTGCTGGGTGAAGATGACGGTCCAGGGGGCGCCGTCTACCTCGATGACCGTTCCCAGCTTGAGCTGGTTCATCGTTAGCTGGGGCATATGGTTGGGGTCAGGTAGATCCCTCGCTCCGCTCGGGATGCTCGGGCAGCTAGTGCTGCCCTCGCACGTACGGCAGCAGGGCCATGAAGCGGGCACGCTTTATGGCTTCGGCTACGCCGCGCTGGTGCCAGGCGCACACGCCGCTCTTGCGACGCGGCACTATCTTGCCGTAGGAGCTGGTGAAGCGCTGGAGGATGCCCGTCTCCTTGTAGTCGATGCCGCTGAGGTTGTTGGCGCAGAAGTAGCAGAAGCGGTCGCGGGCGAGGGGGGATGCTGGGGCGGGGGTACGTCGGTTCATAGCTGTGATGGTGGACGGTTAGAAGGGAATCTCCTCGACCTTGATCTCGCCCTCGTCGGGCGGCAGGTCGTGGGTGGGAGCGGGGCTGGCAATTTCGGGGCGGGACTGGGTGCCGCCGCCAGCCGGGGCGCGGTCGAGCATAATCAGGCCCTCGGCGATGATCTCGGTGCGGAACTTCTTCACGCCCGTCTGGTCGTCCCAGGAGCGGGTCTTGATGCGGCCCTCCACGTAGACGCGCATGCCCTTGTGCATGTACTGCTGGCAGATTTCCGCCAGCCGGCCCCAGGCCACGACGCTGTGGAACTCCGTCTCCTCCTGCTTCACGCCGGCCTGGTTGGTCCAGGTGCGGCTGGTGGCGACGCCGAGCGACGCGACCGACTGCCCGCTGGGGGTGGTGCGCACCTCCGGGTCGCGGGTTAGGTTGCCGATGATCATGGCGCGGTTGAGGTTGACCATATGGGTAGTGAGTCGTTAGTAGTTGGTCGTAGGTTCGTTGGTCGGAAGTTAGAAGGTCGTCGGGTTCGATTGTCGTTCGTCGAATTTCCAACAATCGAATTTTCGACAAACGACCAGCGAGCTTTCGAATTTATACGTTCTCGGTGGGGGCGGAGAGGATCTCGTCCAGCTTCTGGTCGAGGTCCTTCAGCTCTACCTTGGGCTTGGCCGGAGCAGCGGCGCGGGGGCGCCGGGTGGTGTGGCGGTCGGCGCCACGGTCCGCCTCGCGGTCGCGCATGCGGCTGGCCATACGATCCTTGGCCTTCTGCAGGCGTCCCTGCTCCTCGGCGGTAACGGCGTGCTTCTCCACGATTAGGTAGCGCAGCACGTTCGGCACCAGCTTGAGGGTACCCTGCAGCGTGGGCAGGGTGTGGGGCACGGCGCGGAACTCGGCCACGGCGTAGGTGCCGTAGCGCTGGCCCTCCACGGGGTAGGCTAGGCGGGTGCGGCCGATGGTCGCCCCGTTGAGGATGGTTACGCCAGCCTTCTGCAGGGCTGCCTGCAGGGCGTCGGTAACGGTGTTAACCTCGGTGTCCTCGACGCCGGGGTGGATGATGTAGGTGCACTCGTAGTGCTTCTGGTCTTCGCGCATGCGATTCTATGGTTACCTCGCCCGTGGGGGAGAGGATCTGTCTCCCCGGTAAAGCCCAGGGTAGGCAGATATGGATAACGTTTGTGGCTGGAAATTACACGGGAATCGCCTCTCCGTCAAGGACGGTTCATGGGGGCGTGGTCCCGTGGGGCAATGGCCATTTGCGTCGCGTAGAGACGGGTTTAAAACCCGTCTCTACGACGTTTGGTACATTCGGCAACGTTTGTTATGGTGCCCCCATGAACCGATACGTATTCCTCCTGGGCCGGGAGGCTGCCCTGGGCGCAGCCGAGGTAATTGCTACCGGCCGCTTCTCATCTATCGATGCTGCTGCCAGCGGCGGCGAGGTTCTAGTTGCCTCTACAGATACTGCCCTGGAGAACCCCCAGGCCTTCTTGGACCGTATCGGCGGGACGGTGAAGCTAGCAGGGGTTGTTTCGGAGGTCGAGGGACAGCCGTCTCTGGAAGACCTGCTAGCCCTGCTACCCGGCGAGGGCAAGGTTCACTTCGGCATCAGCTGGTACGGCGGGCAGGTGCCGGACCTAGAGAAACTGGGGCGCCAGATGAAGGCGGCGCTGCAGGCGCAAGATCGCTCCGCCCGTTTCGTCAGCAGCCGCAGTAACCCGCTGTCCTCCGTCATCGTGCGGACGCAGAAGCTGCTGGGCGCGAGGGGATGTGAAATCATAGTGGCAATCCTTAACGGTGGTGACGTAGGGTCGAGGCGCGCCTCGACCCTACTGGGCCGGACCATCGCTGCACAAAATTTTATTGAGTACGGCCGGCGTGATGCCGGACGCCCCAGCCGCAACATCAACCGCGGCATGCTGCCGCCCAAGGTGGCGCAGGTGCTGCTGAATTTGGCGCAGGTTAAGCCGGGCGACACGGTGCTGGATCCGTTCTGCGGCACGGGCACGGTGCTGCAGGAGGCGCTGGTAATGGGTGCCGGCAAGGCTATCGGCCGTGACGTAGATGACGACGCGGTGGAGGAGGCCACCGAGAACCTTTCGTGGCTGCCACGCCGCGCCCAGGTAGCGGGTACGTGGGAGGTCTACCGCCACGACGCACGCCAGGCCGACCGTAAGCTGCAGGATGGATCCATCGATGCGGTGGTAACCGAGCCGCTGCTGGGGCCGCTGCGGCCGCCGCGCCAGCACGAGGCGGTGGTCAAGCTGGTGGGGGAGCTGCAGCAGCTGTACCGGGCGTCGTTCGTGGCTGCGGCGGCCGCCCTAAAGCCCGGCGGCCGGCTGGTGGCCGTGCTGCCCGTGATCGGCGAGGTTTCCTCTGCCGACCTGGGTGGGCTGCCCGGCCTGAGCTCCGTCAGCCTGCTGCCCCAGGACCTAGCCGCAAGGTTCGGCATCGACGTTGGCCAGCGATTGGTGTACCGCCGCCCCGGCCAGGCCGTAGGCCGCGCGGTGGTGGTTTTTGAAAAAAACCTGTAGAGACGAGGCGCGCCTCGTCTCTACAGGTCCGCCGTTGGCGTACCCGCCGCGCGGCCGCTTGCCCCGTTCATAGAACGGACGATTCGTGGTATAATTTTTTCGTTCTATGCCTACCGAGAATGCCGCGAAAGAGCAGCCGGCGAGCGTGGCGCCCGCGTCATCGCTGGGCGTGGTCGTGAGGGGCAGCGACGGCAGCTTCCGCGTGTGGCAGGACGGCGAGTGGCGGCTGCTGGCCGCGGCTCCCGTGGTAGCGGCGCCGTCTAAGCCGACGTTCGGCGGCCCCAATGCCGCTAGCTACTTCAGCGCAGCCGACGAGCAGGAGGCCCGCCGCCTAGCCCAGCGCCTAGATACCGCTCCCGAGCACAAGCGCTACTCCCTCGCGAAGATTATTGGGCAGGTGCAGGAGAGGGCTAAGGTGAGCATTGCCGGGCCTGCGGCGGACGCCTTCCGCCGTGCCGTGCTCACCTTCCTGCGGGGTACCCGGGGGCCGGTAGACTTCGGCGCCGTGCTGGTGCGTCCGGCTGACCAGGGCGGCGTGGGGCTGACGTCCGCTGAGTCGCAGGCGCTGGTGGCAATACTCTCCGTCATAGGCGACAAGGTCCGCGCCGAGGGCGGCGAGGTGGTGGATGACCCGGCGTTGAATCCGCCGGCCGCGGCGCCCGTGCCGCCGAAGCCGTCGGTCAAACCCGACGTAGAGACGAGGCGCGCCTCGTCTCTACCGCCCGCGTCACCAACCCCCGTCGCACCCGTGCCGCCGCGGCCGATTGCGCCCCCTCTGCCCCGTCCCGCGGTTCCCCTGACGCCGCTCGCCAAGCCCCAGGCGGTGAACGACGTTCGTCCGGCTGCTCCAGCCGCGCGGGTAGCTCCACCCCGCCGCCTGGTTGGGCCGGTGGACGAGCTCCGCCAGATGGACATTGCCACCTTCCGTACGCTCGGCGCTACGCCGGCAGACCAGGCGAACGCCGTCGTGGCCAAGGTGCAGGCGCTCGGCCGGGAGTCGCTCACCCGGCACGCCGAGGGCCTGGCAGCCTGGCGTGAGTGCCCCGTGTACACCGCGTACCGCGCCATCGGCCTGCAGAGCATCCAGGGGGGCAAGCCCGTGGCCCAGGTCGTCGCCGAGCTGTTCCGTGACGGCAAGGCTACGCTGACCGAGGCTGAGTTCAACGCCGTGGCCGACGCCAACCGCCGGCTTCGCCTCTAGCGCATATGGCCCAGCTGCAGCACTTCGTCGTCCCCCAGTTCATAGATATCGAGAGCAAGATTCTGGGGCCCATTACCACCCGGCAGTTCCTGTGGGTGCTGGGCGCCGGGCTCATTTTCTTCATCGCCCTGCGCACGCTGCCGGTGCCGGCCTTCATTGCCGTAGCGGTGCTGGATGTAGCCGTGTTCGGCAGCTTCGCCTTCGTGAAGGTGAACGGCCAGCTCTTCCATAACTTCCTGGTCAGCGCCATTGCCTTCGGGCGGCGGCCGAGGCTGTACCTATGGACCGCCGGGGTAGAGGATGACGGAGTTTCCGTTGCCGCCGTCAGCCCGGCGGAGGCGGTGGGCCAGCGTCCGCTGATTCCCGCCGGCAGGCTGAACGAGCTGGCGCTGCTGGTAGACACCGGCGGCACCTACCAGGCCGTGACCGCATTCAAGGAAATACCGCCTATCCCCGAAGACCATGTCCCCCAAGCCTAAGCTAAAGAGGGCTCCTGCTGCCGCCGCGCTGCCGTTCTCGTACCTGCGCGAGGGCAGCGTCATCATGCGAGACGGCAGCCTGCGCGCGGTGCTGCTGGCGTCGTCCATAAACTTCTACCTGAAGTCTGAGACCGAGCAGAACGCTATCGTCAGCGGCTACATCGGCTTCCTCAACACGCTCAGCTTCCCGCTGCAGATCGTCATTCAGTCGCGCCGGCTGAACATAGACGGCTACCTGGCGCAGCTCGAGACTCTGGAGCGGCAGCAGACCAACGAGCTGCTGCGGCTGCAGACGGCAGACTACCGGCAGTTCGTTAAGGAGCTTCTGGAGCTGGAGGATATTATGACCAAGCGCTTCTACGTGGTCGTGCCCTACGACCCGGCGGGGGATAAGACGCGCGGCTTCATCAGCCGGCTGACATCTGCCTTCTCGGCGCCGGCTGCGGTGGCGCTGCGCGAGGAGAAGTTCCGTCGGGCCTCGGAGGAGCTATCCAAGCGGGTGGCGCTGGTGCAGAGCGGCCTGGGCCAGATCGGCATAACCACGGCGGCGCTCGACACCCCCAGCTTGATAGAGCTGTACTACCGAACCTACAACCAGGAGGTAGCCGACGTGCAGCCGCTGTCGGCCGTCGGTAAGCTGCAGGTAGATGCTTCGTAGTATGGATGACGCCCCACGCTTCACCCCCGCAGACCTCAGCCGGTCCCCTCGTCCTTCTGACTCGGGGCAGGCTCCCTCGGTTCCGGCTCCCGAGCGTCGCCAGCAGCAGGCTGCCCAGCTGGAGGCCGAGCAGGTCTACCGCCGCGGCGTGGTCTCGGTGCGCGAGCTGCTGGCGCCGCCCAGCTTCAAGGTTGACTCCAGCTTCGTGCAGCTCGGCGGGGTCTTCGCCCGGACCCTGTTCGTCAGCGCCTACCCCCGCTACCTGACGGTGGGCTGGTTCGCCAGCGTCATCAACTACAGCGCCACGTTGGATATCGCCATCTACTTCTACCCGCTCGCCGCCGACGTGGTTCTCAAGAAGATGCGCAAGAAGGTGGGCGAGCTGGAGGCGCAGCTGTCCGAAGACAGCGAGCACGGCGCCCCGCGCGACCCCGCCCGTGAGGCAGCGGTCCGCGACCTCGAGCAGCTCCGCGACGACCTGACGCAGGGAACCGAGCGGTTCTTCCAGGTCGGGCTGTACGTTACGCTCTACGCGCCGTCGGCGGCCGAGCTCAACCGGCTAACCGAGCGTATAGAGGGCGTCATCGGCAGCCGCCTGGTCTACACCAAGCGAGCCTTCTTCCAGGCCGAGCAGGGCTTCAATAGCACGCTGCCGCTCGCCGACGACGAGCTGGGGCTGCCGCTGAACCTGAACACCTCGCCGGCAGCCGCCAGCTTCCCGTTCACCTCGGCTGACCTCACCGGCGACAGCGGCATCATGTACGGCATCAACCGGCACAACAATAGCCTCATCATCTTCGACCGGTTCTCGCTGCAGAACGCCAACATGGTGGTGTTCGCCACGGCCGGCAGCGGCAAGAGCTACGCGGTGAAGCTAGAGATCCTGCGCAGCCTGATGCTGGGCACCGACGTCATCGTCATCGACCCCGAGATGGAGTACCGCCACCTGTGCGAGGCGGTGGGCGGCACGTACATCAACGTATCGCTTACGGCCGACACCAAGATCAACCCGTTCGACCTGCCGGCGGCGGCCCCGGGCGGCGAGACCAAGGCCTCCGACGTCATCCTGACCGCCGTCATCGCCATCAAGGGCCTGCTGCGGCTGATGGTGGGCGGCCTGACCCCGCAGGAGGATTCGCTGCTCGACCGCGCCATCCTCGAGACGTACGCCAAGAACGACATTACCCCCAGCGCCGACCTGACCAAGGTTACCGCGCCGCTCATGTCCGACCTGGTGCAGGTGCTGGGCGGCCTCACCGGCGGCGAGAGCATTGTGCAGCGGCTGGTGAAGTACACCTCGGGCACCTTCTCGGGCCTGTTCAATGCCCCCACCAACGTGCGCCTCTCCAACCAGCTGGTCGTCTTCTCGGTCCGCGACCTGCAGGACGAGCTGCGGCCGCTCGCCATATACAACATTATCCTGTTCATTTGGAGCGTCGTGCGCAGCGAGCTGAAGAAGCGGCTGCTTGTAATCGACGAGGCCTGGTGGCTTATGCAGTATGAGGACTCAGCTCGGTTCATCTACGCCCTGGTGAAGCGCTGCCGCAAGTACTACCTGGGCATCACCACCATTACCCAGGACGTGCAGGACTTCCTCAAGTCGCCCTACGGCCCCGCCATCATCAATAACTCAGCCCTGGCGCTGCTGATGCGCCAGCACCCCAACGCCATTAGCATGGTGCAGCAGTCCTTTTTGCTCACCGAGGGCGAGAAGTACCTGCTGCTCGAGGCGAACGTGGGCGAGGGTATATTCTTCGCCGGCAGCCGCCACGCCGCCGTTAAGGTCATGGCCTCCTACGGCGAGGACCAGCTGATTACCACCGATCCGCGCCAGCTGCTGGAGATTGAGCACGCCAAGCAGGCCTTCGCCCAGGCGCAGGATGCGGCGAAGCCTAACAGTTGATAGACTGCAGCTATGGACCGCCGCCGCATGGTGATCATCTCCGGAGCAGCCCTGCTCGCCATCGTCGCCGTGGTGCTGTGGCTGGTGCTCCGGGGTAGCCCGACCACGCCTCCGCCGGCTGGAGTAACGCCCACGACCACGCCAGAGGATACCTCCAATCTGCCGCCGCCGGTCAGCACGCCGACGACCCCCGAGCCCGACCGGACCGGGGCGGTGGTAGCGGCACGCGTCTGGGCCGAGCGGTTCGCCAGCTGGTCTAACGAGGATGGCTTCACCAACCTGCAGCAGCTGGGTAGCCAGTCGACCGCCCAGGTTCAGTCTTTCCTGGCCACCTACCGCCAGCAGCTGCAGCAGCGGTACCCGGTGGCCGATGGCTACCGCGGCGTAACCGGCCGGGCGCTCTCGCCCAAGCTAGACGCCTTCGATGCAGGCGCCGGCACGGCCCAGGTGAGCGTGGCCATGCAGCTGGCCGAGAGCACGTCTACATCGCCCACGGTGTACAACCGTACGCTGGACTTACGCCTGCTGCGCAGCGGCGAGGCGTGGCTGGTGGACTACGTGAAGTGGGAGGAGTAATGCCGACCGAGGAAGAGAAGTTAGTAGCGGATGCCGAACGGCAGCAACGTCGGCAGTCGCAGGCTGCGGCCGAGAGCGAGAAGCCCAGCGGGGCGGGCGAGGCGATCGGGGGCATAGTCGCCAAGGTTTCGCCCACGGCAGCGGCGCTCCAGTTCGCCTGGAGGTTCTACCTGCCCTCGTTCACCCTCACGTCCATCTACATTGTGCTGCACATCTTGCTGCGGTACGTATTCCAGTTCAAACTCTTCTGTCGAGCAGATGAGGGCTCTCCCCTGGGGGGAGTCGGCAAGTCGGCGGCCTCAGCGTTCGGCGCGGGTGGCGGGACGAGCGAGAAGGCTTGGATTGCCCTCGGCCTTGCCTCGGGTCTGCCGCTGGCGTTCGCCTGCGTTCTCCTGTACGCCATTGCCTACGCCATGGAGCACCCGCTATCTACGCTGTACGCGTTGCTGACCGGCAACCTATAGCGAGACGGCGCTCGGGCTTTACGCTACACTAATTCCATGTCAAACCTGCGGCGGATTCTGCTCTCACTGGCGTTGCTGGCCGCAGCTGGAGCCATGGGCTTCGGCCTCTACTGGCTCTTCTTCCGCGTGCCTACGCCCTCGCCGGTAACGCCGCCCCCCGGCGCCGGCGGAGGACAGTTCCCGCCGTCGGGGCAGGGCGGCGGAGGCACGGCCGCTACCGGCACCGGCCGGTTCCCCATTACCCCGGCCGACGGCGTCGGGCCGTACGTTACAGCTAGCACCACGGATGGCGTAGCCGGCGCCGTAGCTGCCCCGGACGGTAGCATCCGCTACTACGATTCCATCCGCAAGCAATTCGTTAACCTAGCTGCCGACGGCAGCATTCAGCCGCTCTCGCCCGACCGATTCTTCGGCGTCTCCGACGTTACCTGGGCGCCCGGCAATTCTCGCGCGGTCGTGGCCTACCCGGACGGCAGCAAGGTGCTGTACGATTTCGCCACCCAGCAGCAGTCCACCCTGCCGCGTGCCATGCAGGACGTCTCCTTTGACCCCTCCGGCACCAAGCTAGCTAGCCTGTACCTCGGCTCGACCAAGGAGGAGCAGTGGCTGGTAACCTCCAACGCCGACGGCAGCCAGATTCAGCTGGTGGAGCCGGTCGGCGGAAAGGTGAACAACTTCAAGCCCAGCTGGTCGCCGAGCGGCCAGATTGTGGGGCTGTTCGCCGAGGCGGTAGACGGCGAGCGTCAGGAGGTGGTGCCCATCGGCCGTAACGGCGAGAACTTCCGCTCATTCGTGGCGCCCGGCCGCGGATTCACCGCCGAGTGGTCGCCCTCGGGCGAGCGTATCCTCTACAGCGTGTTCAACTCGGCTAGCCAGGGCCGGCCCGAGCTGTACCTAGCCGACGGCCGCGCCGATACCTTCGGCGCGAACAGCACCAGCCTGGGGCTATCTACCTCTGCCGACTGGTGCTCATTCTCGGGAGGCAGCGTGTACTGCGCGGCGCTCGACACACCGCCGGCCCTGCTGGGTTCGTACCCCGAGCTGGCGCAGGGGCAGGCGTCGTCGCTGTGGCGAATAGACCTAGCCAGCGGCCAGCGCACCCGGGTCGCCCAGCTGCCGCAGGGCTTTACCCCCAGCCGGGTAACCGCCGACGCCGGCGGCGTGTACGTAGCCGACCAGTCTACCGGACGTCTCTATGCTGCGCCGACGCGGTAGCCTGCTCTTGCTCGCCGCGCTCGCCACGCTGGCGGTAGCCGTGGGCACATCCGCCGTGGCAACGGCGCAGACTTCGGGCCCGAGCAACAGCAGCGGCCAGGTTGAATTCTGGCCCAGCATCTACTTCCCGGGGCTGGAGCAGATCGAGGGCGTTAGGCAGGATACTGCGACGGGGCGGTACTCCGTAACCGTTACGCCAACTACCCTCGGCGAGTACATCGTTGCGCTGTACAAGTTCTTCACCGGGGCAACGGCCATCGTGGCCATGTTCATGGTTACCTACGGAGGGCTGCTGTGGCTCCTCGCCGGCGGCAACCAGGGCAGCATCAGCCACGCCAAGGAGGTCATTACCGGGGCTATCGCCGGCATGGTCATTGCGCTGCTGTCGTACGCGCTGCTGGCTACCATCAGCCGGGGGCTGGTGGAGTTCAAGAGCCTAGACACCAGGCTGGAGGCGAGGCTGGGGCAGGATAGTACCTCGTCCGGCCCAGACCTGGGCTGCGCGAATCCGCAGTTCCAGGACATCATCACCACGGACGCCATAGACGCTACCAGCGGCGGCGCCTCGTTTACCTGCGCCAACATCGGCGCAGTCGAGTCGCTGGTGGTTGCGGCGCAGAATACCTTCGATCAGACGAATAGACGGGTGCTGCTGACCAGCGCCTACAGGTCTCGTACCAGGCAGGAGCAGCTCTACGATGAGAACACGCGCAATAGCGCCTGCCGTCGAGACCACCCCGCAGACTGGAAGACCCAGTGCGGCTCGGGCGACGCCACCCCGCCCACCTGTAACCCGTGGCTATCTCGGGGCTGCCCCCACACCACCGGCTACGCCCTAGACGTCCGCTGCTCTGGGCAGCCTGAGTACGGCGAGTGCCAGCTCGCCCTGGAGCAGAGCATGATCGAGCAGGGTTTCTGTAGGCTGGCGAATGAGACCTGGCACTTCGAGAAGCCTCCGGTCTCATCCAACTGCGTCGGCGGCCCCGTTGACGGCACCGGCTACCGCAGCGGCTGCCCCACTTGCTGCAATAGTTTGACCAACGAGCACTGCGAGGGAAGAGAGTGAAGCCGGTAGCGCTCTGGAATAAAGAAGAGCAGCGGCCGTTGGGCCGCTGCTGTTCGTTACTTCTGCTTCGTTACTACACGCTGGGGTACAGCATTGCGCTGCATATTCCAGGCGCTGGTCATGCTCGTATCGACGAAGATTTTTGAGTGGGGACCCAGGTGGTCACGGTGCACTAGGCACCTGTTGCATGCGTCCCTGTCGGTTGCCACAACGGCAAAGTCGTGGTCTTCTCCATCGTCAGATGAGACACGGACCACGCCAATGCACTGTAGCGTGCTGCCGTATTGCTCGCAGAGTTCGGCGAGTTCACGTGGCGACTGGGGCGAGGGGTGCGTAATGTTCACGGTTAGCCTGCTGTCGCGGACCACGTGCTCTCGCAGCTCTCCCCTCGGGGTTGGCAGCGCCTCATTGATGCGAACCTGACTGACGCCCGCCCCAAATAGGCGAGTTCGTACGAAGCTTTGCAGCCCCTCTCCTGGGGCCACTGGAATGAAAGAATCCATTTTTTCTGCTCGGTTTTTTGTTTTTCGGTTTTGAAAATCGAGATAGTTTCCGCCACCTTTCCGTTGGCGGTTTAGTTTCGGGTTATATATTTGAAGTCTTGTAGGGGTTAATTTTGGGTCGGCCGGGGCGCCGGGCAGCGGAACCGAAAACCGCTGCCCGGTGCTGGCGGCGCACGGAAAACTCGATGGCGTTTGTAGCTTTCGCGGCGAACACGGCACAGCGTGCTCCCGACCGACCCTTAGTGAGTTGAACTCAGATCATTCCCTTAGGAATTCAATGAGCTTACGCCAGGATAGTGCTACTAAGCTTAAGAAATGTCAAGCCTCATTCGAGGTGGCTGGTCGTCTCTAGCCGCTGCAATGCTGTGGCCAGCAGGGGGCTACGGGCTAGGCTGGGGTCATTCGCCAGCAGGGCCTCGGCTTCGGCCGCTGCGGCGCGGACCAGCTCCTGGTCTGCCAGGCTGGCAACCTTCAGCTGGGCCATCTGCCCGGACTGCTCGGTGCCCAGCAGCTGCCCTGGCCCGCGGATCTGCAGGTCTGCCTCGGCGAGGGCGAAGCCGTCGTCGTAGCGTTCCAGCAGCAGCAGGCGCTGCAGCGCATCTGGCCTTCCCGTTTCGCACAGTAGGTAGCAGCTGCTGGCGTGCTGCCCGCGTCCAATGCGTCCGCGTAGCTGGTGGAGCTGGGCTAGGCCGAACCGCTCGGCGCCCTCAATCGCCACGAGCGTCGCATTGGGTACGTCCACGCCTACCTCGATGACCGTGGTCGTTACCAGTACGTCCAATTCTCCGGCGGCGAACTGCCGCATGGCCTCGGACTTCTGCTTGGGGCGTAGCTGGCCGTGCAGCAGGCCCAGCCGTAGGCCGGATAGGGGGCCGTCGCGTAGCCGCTCGAACTCCGTGGTCGCCGCGCGCACGCCCATGGTGTCTGTCTCTGCCACCCTGGGGCAGACGATGAAGGCTTGGCGCCCAGCCGCCACCTCGCGACGGATGGCGGCGTACAGGTCGTCTCGTCGGTGGGGCGGCAGCACGTGCGTGGCGATCGGCGTGCGGCCCGCCGGCTTCTGCCGCAGCGTGGAGCACTCCAGCTGGCCGTACAGCAGCAGGGCGAGGGTGCGGGGGATGGGGGTGGCCGTCATGGTCAGCAGGTGGGGTGTTAGCCCATCCGCGTGCTGGCGCAGCGCAGCCCGCTGGTTAACGCCGAAGCGGTGCTGCTCGTCTACCACCACCAGCGCCAGCCTATCCAGCGGTACGCCCTCGCCTAGTAGCGCGTGGGTGCCGACGGCGATGGAGACCTTGCCCTGCTTCAGCCGCTTAGCTACGTCCGCCTTGGTCCCGACGTAGCTCTGCCCGCCCCGCTCAGCGGGGTCTCCGTCCCACCACTCACGCCGCGTCGCCGTCAGCAGGCATACGCCAACGTTCTGTCCAGCTAGCACCTTGGTCAGCGTAGCCCAGTGCTGCTCGGCCAGGACCGCGGTGGGGGCCAGCAGGCAGGCCTGGAATCCAGCCTTGGCTGCAGCCAGGCAGGCGATTGCTGCCACGGCTGTCTTGCCCGAACCCACGTCGCCCTGCAGCAGCCGCTGCATCGCCTGGGGCTCGGCCATGTCCTTGAGTATCTGCCACGCGGCGGACCGCTGGTCGTCCGTAAGCTTGAAGGGTAGGCCGGCTACCATCTGCTGGACGGCGGGTATATCTGCATCTACGGAGGGGGCTGTGGCGCCACGGCTAGCCGCCAGCGCCATGCGGCCGCGTAGCGACAGCAGCAGCAGCTCGTCGAACGCCAGGCGGCGGCGCGCCGTTTCCAGCTGCTCGGCGCTATCGGGGAAGTGGTACCAGCGGACGGCGTCCCCCCGGGGGGCGAGCTCGCGCTGCTTTCGGATGCTCTCGGGCAGGGGGTCTGGCAGGTTGGCGGCGAGGGCAATTGCCTCGCTCACCAGGAACCGCAGCTGCTTCTGCGACGCTCCGTCCGTTGCCGGGTACACGGGAACCAGCCGGCTGGTGTGCGTGGGCGGCCGGTCGTCCGTCAGCCGTTCGTACGTAGGGCTGGCCATGGAGAGCTGCAGCGTATTCCCGTCCACCCTTCCCGCCAGCGACACCTTCGTCCCGGGCGTAAGGATCTTGGCGACGTACGGCTGGTGGAACCAGGCTACCTTGAGCTGCCCCGTGTCGTCCGCTACCACGGCTTCGGTTACCACCATGCGTCGCCGGAACGAGCGGCGGCTGGCGATGAGCTCCACCCGGCCGTGGACCGTAGCCGTTTCACCGGGGACGAGCTCGGCTATTGGCACCACCCGGGTGAGGTCGTCGTGGCGTACCGGCAGGTGGTTCAGCAGGTCGGCCGCGGTGCGTAGACCCAGCCTAGCCAGGGCGGCTCCGGCAGACTTTCCTATGCGGCCCATGCCGACGATTGGGGTGTCTAGGGTTAGCATGGGATGGGGGCTCGATTCTTGTTATAGTACGGGTATAAATCGTCGTGTCCAAGCTTAACCGGCAACCTATGTACGAACCCAAGCCGCTGCCCCACGGTACCCAGCTCGAGGGCATATCCGAGAAGACCCATACCATCCACCACGGCAAGCTGTACACCGGCTACGTGAACAAGAGGAACGAGATCGTGGATAAGCTGAAGGCGGTAGACCTGGGCGGCGCCAACGCTACCTACAGCGAGCTGCGTAGCCTGAAGGCAGAGGAGACGTTCGCCGCCAACGGCGTGGTGCTGCACGAGGTGTTCTTCGACGTCGTGGGCGAGCCGGGCGGCGAGGCGCCGCAGCTGCAGGCCAGGCTAGCTGCAGACTTCGGGTCGCTAGAGAGCTGGCAGCAGCTGTTCGCCGCCTGCGGCATGGCTGCGCGCGGCTGGGTGGTGCTGGCCTGGGATACGAACGACGGCAAGCTGGCGGTGTACACCGGCGACGCCCACAACCAGGGCGGCGTCTGGGGCTGCATCCCCATCGTTACGTTGGACGTGTACGAGCACGCCTACTTCATAGACTTTGGCAGCGACCGCAAGGCCTACCTGGAGGCGTTCTGGAAGAACTTTAATTGGGCTGCCGCCGAGCGTAGGTTCCTGGCGGCGACTAACGCAGCGTAAGTATGGCCAAGCCATCCGTCGTCTTCTTCGACCTCCGTCCCTGGGAGCAGGAATACCTGCAGCGTAAGCTGCCGGGCTACCGTGCCCAGTTCACCGCCGACTACGCCCACCGGGCAGACCTGAAGCAGTACCGTTCGGCCGAGGTGGTATCTACCTTCACCAAGTCCAAGCTGGGCTCCGAGGTGCTGGCTAAGTTCCCCAAGCTCAAGATGGTCGCCACCCGTACCACGGGCTTCGACCACATCGACCTCGCCTACTGCGCCAAGCGCAAGGTGATCGTTTCCAACGTCCCCAGCTACGGCGAGAATACCGTGGCCGAGCAGGCCTTCGCCCTTCTGATGCACCTCACCCGCAAGGTGGCGGACGCCCAGCGGCGCGTGAGGGCGGGGGACTGGTCGTTCGACGGGCTGCAGGGCATCGACCTGAAGGGCAAGACAATGGGCGTGATTGGCCTGGGTAGGATTGGGGCGCACGCCGCCCGCATCGCCCGCGGCTTCGGCATGGATGTCCTGGCCTACGACGTCATCCACCACCCCGAGTTGGCAAAGGAGATTGGCTTCCGCTACGTCGCGCTGCCCGAGCTGCTGAAGTCTAGCGACGTGGTGAGCGTGCACACCTTCCTCGCCCCCGAGACGCAGCACCTGCTGGACCGTAGGGCGATCCGCTCCATGAAGCGGGGGGCGATTCTCATCAATACCGCCCGTGGCCCCATAGTGGACACCGCCGCGCTGGCGGAGGCGCTGCTGGATGGCCACCTGGCCGGCGCTGGGCTCGACGTGCTGGAGGGGGAGGAGTACCTAGCCAATCCCAGCCTGCTGACCAAGGAGAAGCTAGCTGCGGCGCAGGTTCGCTCGCTGATGTTCGCCAACCTGCTGCTGGCTATGCCCAACGTGGTGGTGACGCCGCACAACGCCTTCAATACCGGCGAGGCAATCCGCCGTATTCTAGATACGACCGTCGCCAACATTAAGGCGTTCGCCACTGGTAAGCCGGAGAACGTGGTCCCATCGGGCCCCGTGCCAAAGGCTCGGCGCTAGCGTATAGTAGCCCTATGTCCAACGACTCACCGCGAACGCCCAGCACAGCCCAGGACGTCTTCCTGCACCTGGGGATATTCGTAACCCTGTACACGGCCGTCATCAGCCTCGGCGGCGTAGTCTTCCAGCTCATCAATAAGCTGGTGCCAGACCCGCTGGTCAGCCGCTACCCGTCCTACGCCGAGGGCATTAGCCAGGCGCTGCGTATCTCGGTGGCGTCTCTGGTCGTCGCCGTGCCGCTCTGCCTGTGGCTGGGGGCGATTGCCGCGCGGCAGCTGCGGCAGGAGCCAGCTAAGCTGCGGCTGGGAATTCGCCGCGGACTCATCTACTTCACGCTGTTCGTCGCCGGGGCCGTGATGATGGTTACCCTCATCACCGTCGTGAATAGCCTGCTGGGCGGCGACCTAGAGGCCCGCTTCATCCTCAAGGCTCTGACCATTCTCGTCTTGGGCGGCGCCACCTTCGGCTACCATATGTGGGAGGTTAAGCAGCACGGGGTATGAACGTCCGTCGCATCGCAGCTCTCACCCTGGCCGGCGTCAGCGCCGTTGCGGTGGTCGCCAGCTTAGCCATTGCCGGCTCGCCCTCCAGGGCGCGCCTGCAGCGGTACGACTACCAGCGGGTAGCTGACCTGCAGACCATAGACGGCGCGGTGGTAACCTACGCCAGCCGGCAGTACCGCCTATCCGGTGAGGCCGGCCTACCTACCGGCGGCGCGCTGCTGCCCGAGAACCTAGCGGCGCTACGTCAGATGCCCGGCTACGGCGAGCTGTTCCTGCAGGACCCCATTACCGAGCAGCCCTACACCTACCGCGTGGTGGACGGCGTTACCTACGAGCTGTGTGCGACTTTCCAGGCTGCCAGCCAAGAGCAGGCAGAGGATAGCCCCCTGGCTCCAACCTGGAGCCACGGCGTTGGGCCGACCTGCTTCACTCGGTCTATTGATCCCGTGCAGTTCGGTTCAGAGGGCAGCGGGTACCCGATTGGGGTACCGAAGCCGCTACCGCTGCAGTAGGGTAATCGCTGCGGCGAGCGTTGCCAGCTGCACGCCGTAGCCAATCCACGGCCGCACCAAGCCCCGCCCCAGCAGGCGGTGTGCCTTCAGGTGCAGCTGCTCGAACCAGCGCAGCCAGGGAATCCCCGGGCGCAGCGCAGCTATGCCCCAGAGTAGGTCTGGCAGAGCTGCGCCCGCTGCTGCCGCAATAGCTATCGGTCCGACGACGACGCCAGACCTCACCAGCCAGGCTAGGAGGATAACCCAGGTCGCGATATCCGCTGCGCCGAAAGTAATTACGAACCTCCGTGTGCTCCATCCCCGTGCGTGGAGCCGGTCCAGCAGGTAGTCGTCGCCGTGGGGGATCATGTCTAGGATGAAGTGGCTCGCCAGGCCGAATAGCCCGGCCAGCGCGGGGCTGCCCAGGTTCTGCGTGGCGGCAATTGCTGCCGCGGCGTGCACTGCTATGAACATTTCGTAGGGGTGGTAGCGGGGGGCGGAGTCGAACCGCCGACCTAAGGGTTATGAATCCTTCGCTCTTACCACCTGAGCTACCCCGCCACGGGACGGATGAATCTACCTCGGTATCAAAGTATAAACTTGGTAGCGGGGGCGGGACTCGAACCCGCAACCTCTTGGTTATGAGCCAAGCGAGCTGCCAATTGCTCTACCCCGCAATAGTGGAAGGCGCACCCGTAGGTGCGCCCCCCATAGTACTGGCTGGAATGGTTCTTTACAAGACCGCGTCCTTGGCCGCCTTGGCGACCCGGAACTTGACCACCGTCTTGGCGGCAATCTTAATCGACTCGCCGGTCGCTGGGTTGCGGCCCATGCGGGCGGGGCGGTCGATCTTCACCAGCTTCCCGAGGCCGGGAATGGTGAACTCGCCGGCGCGCTTCACCTCCTTGTAGGCGCCCTCTACCAGGGCGTTCAGGAAATTAGCGGCATCCTTCTTCGCGCCGCCGGTGCTGGTAGCCAGCATATCCAGCAGCTGCGACTTCGTTAGCTTCTGAGCCATAGCTTTAGGTTACGGTTTAGGTTAGGCCTGTATTATAAGGCTTTTTCAATAAAGGGAAATCCCCAGGCTAGGGGATTCGTGTACAATGCCAGCAGGTATGACCATTTCGTTCGTGGTGCCAGCCCGGAATGAGGAGCGGTACATAGAGCAGACGCTCCGTGCTATTTTGGCTCAACCGAGCGAATTGATTAAGGAAATAACGTTGGTAGACAACGGCAGCACCGACCGAACCGTGGCCCTCGCCACGGCTCTGGATCCCCGCATCAAGGTCCTCTCGCAGCCCCGCCCGGGCATTGCCCCGACCAAGGCCGCTGGCATTGCAGCTGCCCAGGGGGATATTGTGGCCTGCATCGACGCCGACACCGTAATTCCACCCCACTGGGCCGCCCGGGTCGTATCCGCCTTTACCCACCAGCCCCAGCTGGCGGCAGTTTCTGGCCCCTACGTCTTCGATATGGAACCCGTGGGCCGTGCCCTGAATGCCCTGTACCAGGTAATCGGCTTCGTTCCGCTGCACGCCCTGGTGAACTGGCTCGGCTTTATGGCTGTAGCTAACGGCGGCAACCTCGCCATACGTCATTCAGCCTGCCGCGACCTGGGCGACTACGTAGACGTGGTCAAGTTCCACGGCGAGGATGCCTACCTCATTCGCCAGGTTCGCCGCCGTGGCCCGGTGCTGTTCAGCCCCAGGTTCGCCGCCTTCTCCAGCGACCGCCGCCTACGTGCCAATGGCCGCCTCAAGGTAGTGGGGGATAACGCTATAAGCTGGCTCTCGGTGGCGCTGCGCGGCAAGCCAGCAGAGCTGTAGCTATGGATACGCTGCGCGACGTCGTTTCGGTTCAGTTCGTGGCTGCATGCCTGGGCGCGGCGCTGGTTCTGGTGGAGATATTTCGCCAGGGTGGCCGCTACAGCATTAAGCTGGTGACGGGCATTGGCCTGGGGTCTGCCCTGGTCTTAGCTATCGGCTCTGGCTACCTAGAGCTCACGGCGTTCTCCGTCCGCATCGTCGTCTTGAGCTGGCTCAGCTTCTTCGGCGGCTACCTGGGCGCGGCGCTGCTGGTGGCCCTGTACGCCGTGGCCGTGGTCAGCCTGTGCCTGGCCGTTGTCGGTCTCAATCGGACGTGGGGTTGGGTAAGCCAGCGGCTGACGCGTCCGCGAAGCCGTACTGTCCCTCACTGAATTTGGTGCCGGGGGAGGGGGTCGAACCCTCACGATCTTGCGATCTCGGGATTTTGAGTCCCGTGCGTCTGCCAGTTTCGCCACCCCGGCTCGACGTCAGTCCACCATACCCTTGGGGCAGCGTCAACGCGACGGTATACTGACTGCCTGCTATGAGCCGAACGATTGCCATCGTCAACCAGAAGGGCGGGGTGCGCAAGACCACTTCGGCCGTTACCAGGAGCCCAGCACTGGCCCGCCCGGGTTTCCGCGTGCTGCTGGTCGACGCAGACCCGCAGGGCAACGCTACGTCAGGCCTGGGCATAAACCCGCACGAGCTTCCGCACAGCCTGTACGATGTGATCGCCGAGGGGCCGACCACCGTCGCCGACGTACGGCTAGGCACGACCGTAGACAAGCTGCACGTGGTGCCCGCGCGGCCCGACCTAGCCGGGGCCAACGTAGAGCTGGTGGGCATGCCCGAGCGAGAGTTCCGCCTGCACCGGGCCCTGCAGCCGATTGCGGATGACTACGACTTCATCATCATAGACAATCCTCCGTCTCTCGGCTTGTTGACCATCAACGGGCTGGTAGCGGCCCACGACGTGCTGATTCCCGTGCAGTGCGAGTACTACGCGCTGGAGGGGCTGGGCCAGCTGCTGCGCACGGTGGAGCTGGTCCGCAGCAACCTCAAGCCGGACCTCAACATACTCGGCGCTGTGATGACCATGTACGACGGCCGCAATAAGCTCAGCGAGGCGGTGTTCAACGAGCTGTACCAGTACTTCCCCAACCGCATCTTCCGCACCGTCATTCCGCGGACGGTCCGCTTGGCCGAGGCGCCCTCGCACGGGCAGGACATTGGCGTGTACGAGCCCGAGGGTAGGGCCGCCCGCGCCTACGGCAAGCTGGCCCAGGAGGTAGCTGCGGCGTACAGGGGCTGGTAGGGGGAGGACTGAGGACGCAGGACTTAGGACATAGAACCCCAATCGTTTCCCGTCCTATGTCCTAAGTTCTGTTTCCTGTATTCTACCTGCATGGCATCACCACTCGGCCGAGGACTGGGCGCAATCATTCCCTCGGCGAACCCTGTCCCGACTACCCCCGCTCCGGCCGTCGTTGCGCCGTCATCCGACGACCAGGTGTTACACCTGGCGCTGGGGCAATTGAAGCCAAACCCCCACCAGGCTCGCCAGGTATTCGACCCCGCCAGCCTGGATGAGCTGGTTTCGTCCATCCGTGAGCACGGCATTCTGGTGCCGCTCGTCGTTACCCCGACCGGGGACGGCTCGTACTACATTGTGGCGGGGGAGCGGCGGTTCCGCGCCGCTGGCCAGGCCGGGCTAGACACCGTGCCCGCCATTGTGCGGCAGGCCTCGGACCTGCAGCGCATGGAGCTGGGCCTAATCGAGAACATCCAGCGCACCGACCTGAACGCCGTTGAGCTCGCGCACGCCTACCAGAAGCTGGCAGACGAGTTCTCGCTGACGCAGGAGCAGATAGCGCAGAAGGTGGGCAAGGCGCGCCCCTCGGTGGCCAACACGCTGCGCGTGCTGCAGCTGCCGGACGAGGTCCAGCACGCCATAGCGGACGGCAAGATTACGTTCGCCCACGCCAAGGTGCTGCTCTCCACGCCCGAGGCCGAGCGCGACGCGCTGTTCCGCAAGATGCTGTCTGGCCAGCTATCGGTCCGTGCCTCGGCTATGGCAGCCGAGCCCAGCACCATCGTGCACAGCCACCGACGCCGCAGGGGCAAGAGCCCGCAGCTGCAGGAGCTAGAGAAGCAGCTGCAGGATAAGCTGGGTACCAAGGTGCGCATCGGCGCCCAGGGCAACGGCGGCGAGATTAGCGTTACCTACTACGACCAGGCGGAGCTGGCGCGCATCAGCCGCCAGCTGCTGGGGGAGTGATAATCTTGCATGTCATGCCGGGCTCGACCCGGCATCTATTTGACACCCCTCTAGACGGAGGGGTATAGCTACCGAGCACTTGAATCTGCTCCTTGAAATTTCACAAAGTAGGAGCAGCCGTTGGCTCGTCGGACTCGAGCCGTAAGCAAGAAAGGAAAGGTGTGTCATGGCTTTCCATGGTGCGTCTCCACATTTCTATGAATCTCCCGAAGTCGTTGAGGAATTCGGAAGAGATGGCGGCCTCATACATGAGGTCGTTGTAGCTGGACGGAAACAGGGAATCGGCAAAAAGTTTTGGGCATACCTAGCCCACAGCCCCGAGGTGTTCGAGGCTGTCATACAGTTCGTGAACGAAGGTAGGGCACGACCCTGCATTGAGTACAGGAGAGCCATTGGGCTACTGGAATCTGTTAATTCAATTGATGCCCAACAGGCAGGGTACTGTTGGCTGGAGAAGCCACAGAATTACGGTGTCCACTACACCAAGGCTACGCTCGACGTGTGCATGGTCGAGAATGCCCAGGGTAAGGCTGACTGGCGTTTGGTATACCTATTCAACCTTAGCTTGAGCAATATTGTTAAGAAGCTAGAGCCGGGTAGCGTACACTACGTGCCGTTCGGTCTCGTTCTAGAGCGTCCGCCGTTAGGCGATTGGTCCCACGGGGCAAAGCCGGAGGGGTACTACCTAATTAACTTCAAGCCGCAATTCCTTGGGTGTAATTGGTCAGCCAAAGTTGAAGAGATGGAGAAGCTCGATGGTAGGTTCTTTTGGCCCAATCCTGCATCCATTGCTCAGGCGATTATGTCCGCGGGTACCATTCCCGGTGCCGACCCGACCCAAGTGGGTCGACCGGAGAAAAAATTATTGCTCCGACATGGTGCACACGTAGCGTACGACGGGAATTTTGTTAGCATTACCCGCTGGCTCGATGAGAAGAGCGTGCAGTGGTCGCCAATTGAAAAGGATGACGACCTCGCGAGCAGCGCTGGCGTATGCATTGGTTTACGATGGGAGTAACTGCCTGCTAGAGGCAGCCAAGGCCCCGGGAAAATCCCGGGGCCTCATTCTATTCTCTAGCTATCGTTCCGGCCGGGGAGGAAGCGGCGGAGTAGGCCGAGGTTGTCGTTGCGCAGCCTCTGCTTTATCTTGGCGCGGGCCTGGTTTGTAGCTACGAACTCTAGCCAGTCCTGCTTGGGCTTGCCGCCGGCCTTGTTGGCCGCGATTTCAACAACGTCGCCGCTGTGCAGGTGGTGGGAGAGTGGAACCTGCATGCCGTTCACCCGCGCCCCGATGCAGCTGTCTCCCAGCTGGGTATGCACGTGGTAGGCAAAGTCTACGGGCGTGGCGCCCTCGGGCAGGTCGATTACGTCACCCTTGGGGGTGAACACGAACAGCCGGTGCGAGAACAGGTCCAGCCGCAGCCCCTCTAGGTACTGCTCGTGCGTCGGCGCCTCTTCCTGCCAGGCTTTGAGCTGCGTCAGCCACTCCCGCTGCCAGCGGCTTAGCCGCTTGGCGCTGCCCTCCTTGTAGCGCCAGTGCGAGGCTAGGCCGAACTCGGCCTGCTCGTGCATCTCGCGGTCGCGTATCTGGAACTCCACCACGTGGCCCTTGTCCGCGAATACGGTGGTGTGCAGCGAACGGTAGCCGTTGGACTTGGGCTGGGCAATGTAGTCTTTTATCCTGCCCTTCAGCGGCGTCCACAGGCGGTGCAGCACGCCCAGGCAGACGTAGCAGTCCGCCACCGTGGGCACCACTATGCGCAGGGCCACCAGGTCGTACACCTTGCTGGGGTCGTCGCCGTGGCGCCGCAGCTTGCGGTAGAGCGAGAAGCGGTGCTTGACCCGGCCCTCCAGGCTGATGATGGGCACGCCGTTCTGCTTCAGAGCCTTAACCGCCTCGTGCCTAATCTGCTCTAGGTACTTCTTCTCCGCCGGTAGCGCCTTGGCCATTAACGTATCCACCGACCTGGCGCCGTCTGGGTCGGCGTAGGGGAAGGCGGCGTCCTCCAGCTGGCCGCGTAGCTCGCCCATGCCCAGCCGGTCCGCGATGGCGGCGTAGATGTCTATGCTCTCGCGGGCGATGCGCTGCTGCTTAACCGGCGGCAGCACGTCCAGCGTGGCTAGGTTATCTAGCCTATCCGCGAACTTGATGAGTATCACCCGCACGTCGTCCGCCATGGCCACGAACATCTTGCGTAGGTTCTCGGCGTAGCGTTCTAGCCCGCGGTACTTGAGCGTGCCCAGCTTGGTGATGCCGTCCACCAGCTTGGCTACCTCCTTGCCGAAGCGTTCCTGCACCTCGTCCTGCGTTCGCTCCGTGTCCTCCGGCACATCGTGCAGCAGGCCGGCCACGACCGTGGGCACGTCCATGCCCCAGCGGGCCAGGGTTAGGGCGGTGCGGGCGGGGTGGTTTATGTAGGGCTCGCCGCTGTGGCGCCTCTGGTCGCCGTGGGCCTCGGTCGCAAAGCGGTAGGCGTCCGCGATGGGCTGCACGTCGTCGCCGGGCCGCTGCTGCCGCACGGCGTTCAGTATTTGCTCCAGCGTTGGCGCGGGCGGGGGCGTAGGCATGGGGGAATAGTATCCCGAACCAGAGGCGCGCTGCTAGGCGACCTCGGTTCGGGACCCCGCACCGGACGTAGTCCTGGTGCGGGGCAGGACTGGGGACGGAGGACAGAGGGCGGGATTTAGAACATAGAACTGAGAACACAGAGAGGGCGCCGCGAAGCGGCGCCCCACATGTGTTTTGACCTAGACTGCCTTGTCACGTTTCTTGTCTTCGGCCTCATCGCGTCTTCCTACGGCCGTACGTACCGTTATGAGCCCGAGGTCGTTGTTCAGCTCGGCATTTTTTTCCCAGACATGAATCGCCCTGCTCATCTCAGCGTGGTCCTTGAATATTCCAATGATGACGCGGCTACGGCGTAGCCCTACGGGCAGATTCCTCCCAAGTAAGCTTTCTAGGTCAGCTTGGTATACATCTCCCGGGAAGATGACTAAGCAGCCGTCGAGCCGTTTTCCCTTGTCGTTACTACCGCTGAGGTAGATGAAGGCAAAGAAGCTATTGGAGCTGATCCTTTTGGCCCGATCGATGTCTCTCAATGCTGCTCTGTGGAGGTCTTCCCAGACAAGGATCTCAAACGAACCACTGGCGTTGCTGGTGGTGTATTCAATGAACATATCTCTTACCGCCCTTTTGTTGGTTCTGTACGAATGGCGCAACGTTAAACCCCGCGGGTGCGGGTGTCAATCGTTGGGGTGATGAAAGGGCGGCGCTTTTGCGCCGCCCTCAGGTTTAGCTTGCCTAGCTCGGAATGAGCTTCGTTCGTTCAGCGCTCTTTCGGTTCTCGATAGCAGCTTCTAGACGATCGTTGGCTTCGCGTCCGCAATCGAGCCTAAAGCTTTGTATCAAGGCAACCTCGTTACGTAGCGCCCCAAAGCTCACCTTGCAGGTCGTCAGATCATCGGCGACGATATGCATCGTTATCTGCCTCAGCGAGTCTGCGTAGCTATCTCCAGGCTTTACTAGCAGTGACTCGCGTACCAAGCTGTTGGTTCCCGTCAGGCCCTCAACGTACACGAATGCCGCAAAGGTATCTGGAAACTGGGTAGCCATCTGGTTCAGGGCCTTCCTTATCTGGTTTGGAATTTGCTTGCGGGCAAGCCTATCAGCCCCTGCCTCAGGGTCTCTGCTGACGAAAGTAGTTACCATTGTTCCTCCTGGAGGATTGAATATTACGGTGCAATGGGCGCAACTTAAGCCCCGCGGGTGCGGGTGTCAATGCGCGGGCCGGCTACCTACCGGTTGATGAGGTAGACGCCGGCCAGCAGCACAGCCAGCGAGGCAGCCTTGCGCAGCAGCGTTGCTCTGCCGATGTCCTCCCTGCCCAGCTTGGGAACCAGCAGCGTAATGCCCAGGCCGATGAGGAAGGCGAACACCGGGTGCAGTCCGTTCACCAGCTGCACCAGGGCCAGGGGCGCCATCAGCGAGGCGGCCGCCAGCAGCAGCACGCCTACTGCGCTGATGATCTCGTTGATTGCGTTGAGCGCCAGCACGCCGGAGGTATTCGTCCGTACAGCTGCCACGAATTCACGGCGGTAGGTTGGAACCAGAGCGACAAGGGAGACTCCGGCTGCGGCGTAGCCCACGTACTGCCAGAAGGCGGTAACCCAGTAGCTCGCCTCAATGGCGACCAGCTTGAACAGGAGGTTGGTGGTCGCCAGTATCGCCGATGCGAGCAGCATCTGCAGCAGCGGCTTCACCCGAACCTTTCCGGTTCCGGGCTGGAACATGAAGGCAACGGCAGCGCCGACGATGAGCAGGCCTCCCGTGGCTTGCGTTCCGGTTAGGGATTCGCCGAGGAAAGCTGCAGCGAGGATGAAGCCGAACAGTGGAATAGTCTGGAATGCAGGCACCACGTTGGAGGCGTCCTCGTGCTGCAGGGCGTACATGTACGGCAGCAGCGAAACAATGAAGAGCGCGCCGCTGCCGACCATTACCAGCGCCGGCAGCCAGCCAATGGCTAGCACGTCCGCGCCGAGCAGGGGGATAGCCAGGGCGATGGGTAGCCCGATGGCCGCCGAGAACAAAACCAGGGCGCCTATCCCCAGGCTGCGTGCGTACCTGCCGATGAGGTACTTATCGATGTGGTTGCTAATCGCCCACAGCACCGGGGCGCCGAGGGCGAGCAGGAACCAGTGCATACTTTAGCTTACACCCGCCTCTCGTTTGTACGCGCAGCCCTTCCTCGAGCACTTGATAGTATCCTTTGGCCCCTGGATGAGCGGCCAGCCGCAGTCCGGGCAATTCTCGGCCATGGGCTTGGCCCAGATGGCGCATTTACATTCGGGGTAGCGATCGCAGGAGTAGAACAGCTTGCCGCCGCGGCCACGCTTGCCCACCAGCTCACCCTGCTTGCATTCGGGGCACGTAACGCCGGTCTTGTTCTGCGTCTTCTTGATGTACTTGCAGTCTGGGTACCTGTCGCAGCCGAAGAACACGCCGAAGCGGCTGCGCTTCTGCACCAGCTTGCCCTGGCCGCACTCGGGGCAGGCCTCCACAGGTGCGTTCGGATCTGCCTCGGGCGCCGCCTCCTCGTTCTTGCCGGCGATGGGCTTCTTGTACTTGCAGTCGGGGTAGCCGGTGCAGGCGTAGAACTTGCCGTAGCGCCCCAGCTTAATGATCAGCGGCTTGCCGCACTCGGGGCACTTCTCGTCCGTAGCCGTTTCGGTCGCCTCCTTCTTGGTGACCTCTTTTTCTTTCACCACTAGGTTCGCCTTGAACGGGCCGTAGAAGTCTGCCAGAACCTTGTGCCAGTCGGCCTCGCCCTCGGCGATGTCGTCGAACTTCTGCTCTAGGTCTGCCGTGAACTTTAGGTCCACCACGTGCGGGAAGTGTTTGACCAGCAGGTCGTTGATGGCGATGCCCATGTCGGTGGGGTGAAGGCGGCGTTCCTCGCGGGTAACGTAGTGGCGGTCCACCAGCGTGGTGATGGTTGGTGCGTAGGTGGACGGGCGGCCGATGCCGTTGGCCTCCAGCGCCTTCACCAGCGTGGCCTCGGAGTAGCGAGCCGGCGGCTCGGTGAAGTGCTGGCTGGGCTCTACCTTCTGCACCTCCACCGCCTGGCCAACCGCCAGCGCGGGCAGCGTGGTCTCCTCGTACTTGGTGGGGTAGACCTTGAGGAAGCCGTCGAACACGCAGCGGTTGCCGGTGGCGCGGAAAACCAGCTCCTCCTTGGGCGAGGCAAGGTCCACGCTGGAGGAGGCGAACTGCGCCTCGGCCATCTGGCTGGCTACGGCCCGCTGCCAGATGAGCTGGTACAGCTTGAACTGCGGCGCGGTCAGGTAGGCGTGGATGGAATCGGGCGTGCGGGAAGCCTCGGTGGGGCGGATAGCCTCGTGCGCCTCCTGCGCGCCCTTGCTCTTGGTCTTGAAGCGGCGCGGGTGCTCGGGCAGGTAGCGCTCACCGAACTTCTCCTCCACCACGCTGCGCGCCCCGGCCAGGAAGTCGTTGGAGAGGTTCATCGAATCCGTACGCATGTAGGTGATGAGGCCCGTGCTGCCCTCGCCGGGCAGGTCTACGCCCTCGTACAGCTGCTGGGCCAGCTGCATTGTCTGCTTGACGCTCATGCCCAGGCGGTGGTTGGCCTCCTGCTGCAGGGTAGAGGTGGTGAACGGCGCAGCCGGGCTGCGCTTGACCTTGCCCTCGCCCACGTCCGATACGACGAAGCGGCAGGCGCAGGCTGCCGCTACAATTTCTTTCGCTCGGGCTTCTGTGGCGATATCAAACTTGTCCAGAATTTTCCCGTCTACGGCGCGTAGGCTGACGGGGAACTTCTCGTGCGCGGCCACGCCCGTGGCCTCTACGGTCCAGTACTCGCGGGCGACGAACGCCTCGATCTCACGCTCTCGCTCCACGATGATGCGCAGCGCCGCAGACTGCACGCGGCCAGCCGATAGTCCGTACTGCACCTTGCGCCACAGGAAGGGCGACAGCTCGTAGCCCACCAGCCGATCCAGAATCCGCCGGGCCTGCTGCGCGTCTACCAGGTGTAGGTCTAGCTTGCGGGGCGATTCCAGCGCGTGCTCGATAGCCGTCTTGGTGATCTCGTGGAAAACGATGCGCTTGGCGCTGTCGTGGGGAATATCCAGCAGCGCGTGCAGGTGCCAGGCAATGGCCTCGCCCTCGCGGTCTTCGTCAGTCGCGTACAGGATCTCGCCGCTCTTCTTGGCGGCAGCCTTAATCGCCGCCACGGCCTCCTTGGCCTTCGCCGGCACCAGGTACGTGGGCTCGAAGCCATTCGCCACGTCTACGCCGATCTTGCTCTTGGGCAAATCGCGCACGTGGCCGTAGCTGGCCAGCACGGTGTAGCCGCTGCCCAAGAAGCGCGTGATGGTGCGCGCCTTGGTGGGTGACTCTACTATCACCAGCTTCTTCTTCTCCTTCGTGGACGGCATTCAGGTTTGTATGTACCTGGCGGTTGTAGCACGCGCCTTTTCGACGCGTCAAATTTTCTGCAGCGAGCTGCCCACGCGCGACGCGGCTCCGCACAGCTCTAGCTCGGTGATTGCGGCGGCGAGTTCGACGGCTCCTATGCCCAGCGATTCACCAATAGAATCAATGGCCATTGGCTCGTGGTTAGGCAGCGCCGCGTACACCTGTTCTGCGGCCGGGGTGAGGTCCAGCTGGGCACGCCGCGGCGCCTCAGCAACTCGAGTCGGGGCCGACGACGCGCCGATGGCCTCCAGCACGTCCGCCGCGTCGGTGCAGGGTGCGGCACCCCGCCGCAGCAGCCTATTGGTCCCCGCCGAAGACGGGCTGGTAATGGGGCCGGGCACGGCTAGGACCTCGCGGTTCTGCTCCAGCGCCAGGTGGGCTGTTAGCAAGGCGCCAGACTTTTCGCCCGCCTCTACCACCACCGTTGCGGCGCACAGCCCGCTTACGATCCTGTTCCGGCGGGGGAAGTGGCCGCGCAGCGCGGGCATTCGCAGGGGGTGCTCGCTGACTATGCATCCGCCCAGCTCAAGCATCTGCTCCGCCAGTCCGCGGTGCTCGACTGGGTACATTACATCCCACGCTAAGCCGGTGCCGACCACGGCTACCGTTCTGCCACCCGCTTCCACCGCGCCGGCGTGCGCTGCAGCGTCTATGCCGTACGCCAAGCCAGAGACGACGGTAATCCCGCTGCCCGATAGGTCACGCGCCAGCTGCTTTGCTACGTCCAGTCCGTACTTGGTGCACCGCCTGGTGCCGACGATTGCTACGCACGTTCCCGTCGGCCGCGTCCCCCGGTACGTAAGTAGCGGCGGGGGAGCGGGAATCTCGCGCAGCAGAGACGGGTAGCCGTTGTCCGCTATCGTTACGACGTTCACGCGGTTATCCACCAGCTCCTGCCAGGCAGAGGAAGGATTGATCGTGGATCGTTTTTTGTTAATGGCTCTAACGACGTTCGGTCTAATGCCGATAGCCGTGAGCTGATCCTCTCTAGCTGCCCACGCATCATCCGGATCCGCGAACGAATCCATAATCAGACGCAGCGACTTCGGTCCGACCTCGGGAATGCAGGTGTAGGCGTAGAGGAGTTGGGGGAGGGTCATAGATCGCTCTGTCATTTCGAACCCGAGCACAGCGAGGGTGAGAAATCTAGCTCACGGCTACGTTAGATTTCTCGTCGCCCCCTCACCTTTCGCTTCGCGAACAGGTGTGAGGGCTCACTCGAAATGACAATTATGGTTTTGGTGGATAGAAAAATGAGGACAGCGTTGAGCTGACCTGGGGAAAGTATACACGGGTCGTTCGAATACGAAAACGCTGCGGGAATTCCCGCAGCGCTGATCGTCGTAGCAGAAATTTATCCAGCCAAGAATCGCAGCGCCTCTTCGATCTTCGGCAGCACCTTGCCGCCCAGGGCGTCTTGCCTGGCGCGCAGCACCGCATCCTTTGCCTTGAACTCCCACTCGGGGTGCAGCTCCATCCAGCGCAGGGCCGAACCCACGGCGGCGTCGTGCCCCAGCTTGATGCGTACCCAGCGTGTCTCGATTCCATCGAAGCCGCGGCTGGCGGTGCTGTCTACGCCGACTACGCCGGCGGCGCGGCACAGGACCTTCAGCTTCAGCACGGCTAGCAGGTTATCCAGCGCGTCCAGCGGCATGCCCACGAAGCGCGCGTGCACGTCGTCGGCGTAGCGCTGCAGGCCTGCCTCGTCCTCGTTGGCCAGCTGCTGGTACAGCCGCAGGCGGTTGGCCTGGTCTGGCTCCACCTCTGCGGGAATGTACGCGGAGAGCGGCAGGTCAACGGCCACCTCCTGCTCGTCCGGCGGGGGACGGTTGTCGCGCATGCCCAGCAGCGTCTCCTCCAGCAGGCGGCTGTACAGGTGCAGGCCCACGCTCACCGCCGGGCCGTGCTGCTGCTTGCCCAGCGCGTTGCCCACGCCGCGTAGCTCCATGTCGCGCACGGCAATTTGGAATCCAGACCCCAGCGCGTTGTGCTGCAGCAGCGCCTTCAGCCGCTCGTTGGCCTGGCCCACCAGCTTCTGGCTGGGGTAGAGGAAGTAGGCGAAGGCCTGCTTGCCGCCGCGGCCCACGCGGCCGCGCAGCTGGTACGCCTGCGCCAGCCCCAGCGCCGGCGCGTTCTCGATGATGATGGTGTTCACGTTGGCTAGGTCCAGGCCGTTCTCCACGATGGTGGAGCACACCAGCACGTCTACCTCGCCCTCGTCGAAGCGGTGCATCACCTCCGCCAGCTTGTTCTCTGGCATCTGGCCGTGGCCGATGTCGAACCGCGCCTTGGGCACCAGCTTCTGTAGCTGCTCGGTGATCAGCTTGATGCGCGCCACCTTGTTGGAGACGAAGTAGGCCTGGCCGCCGCGGGCTAGCTCCCGCTCCAGCGCGTCTTTGACCACGTCGTCGCTGTACGGCAGCACGTTGGTCTCGATCGGCAGGCGCCCCGGGGGCGGCGTCTCGATGGTCGAGATATCCTTGAGGCCGGACAGCGCCATGTTCAGGGTGCGCGGGATGGGCGTCGCGCTGAGCGCGAGAACGTGGCAGCCGGTACGTAGGTTCTTTAGCTGCTCCTTGTTCTTCACGCCAAACTTCTGCTCCTCGTCGATGATTGCCAGCCCCAGGCGCGAAAACTGCACGTCCTTCGAGAGGATGCGGTGCGTGCCGATGGCGATGTCCGCCGAGCCCTCGCGGATCGCCTTCACCGCTGCCTTCTGCTCGGCGCTGGACTGGAAGCGGGTGAGGGCGACGCAGCGCACGCCGAACGGCTGCAGCCGCTTGTTGAAGGTGTCTAGGTGCTGGGTGGCGAGCACGGTGGTGGGGCAGAGCACGCCCACCTGCTTGCCGCCGCGCACGGCCTTGAAGGCGGCGCGGATGGCGACCTCGGTCTTGCCGAAGCCTACATCGCCCGCCAGCAGCCTATCCATGGGCGCGTCGCGGCGCATGTCGGCTAGGATCTCGTCTACCGCCTGCTGCTGGTCTGCCGTGGGCTGGTAGGGGAACGACCCGGCGAGCTTAGCTTCGTCTGGGTGGTCCGGCAGGCCGAAGCCGCCGTGCACCTGCCGCTTCGCCGCAGCCATTAGAATCTGCCGGGCCAGCTCGCCCGCCTCTACCTTTACCTTCTTCAGCGCCGCGGCCCAGGCGCCGCCGCCGTCCAGCTTAGACAGGGGCGGGTTAGCCTGGCCCAGGTAGCGGGTGATCCTATCTGCCTGCTCCACCGGCAGGTACAGCTTGCCGCCGCCGGCGTAGTCCAGCTGCAGGTAGTGGCGGACGGCGCCGTCCAGCGGCTTCTCGCACAGGCCGGCGAACCTGGCCACGCCGTGGTCTACGTGCACCACGTAGTCGCCCTCCTTCAGCGCCTGGGCCGTAGCCTTGGCCAGCTTGCGGCGGCGGTCCTGCACGTCGTGCCGGCTGCCCAGCAGCTCGAAGTCGGTGAGCACCATGATGCGGTTACGCTCGTCGCGGAAGCCGGTGAGACCGCGTACAGATTCCGGCAGGCTGGCCACGGCAACGTCCGATATCCCGTGTCCGGCTAGCTGCTGCTTCAGCTCCGGCGCCTGGCTGGAGAGGGCCAGAACCTGCCATCCGTCTGCGCCAATCTGGTCGCAGTCGAACTTCAATTCGTTCCAGCGACGGTGGTACACGCGTACGGGCTGGCCGAATCCATCCGCTCCCGCCGTCCACGTTACGTGGCGTACGCCGGGGTTAACGCGGAACCCCAGCTCGGCGTTCAAAGCTGGGGTGGTGAGCAGCGTGCTGCGCTCGGATAGGTACGACAGGCCGGTAGCTGCCTTGGCGTAGGCCGGCATGTTGGGGGGAGTAATGGCGACGCTGGTAGCGGCCTCCAATTTACCGTCTGCCCCCACCAGGCTAATTCGCTCAACCGACTTGGCGGAGAACTCAATCCGTGCGGCGAGGTTCAGCTTCTCTAGCCATACGTCCACGGTGCCGCCGCGCACGGCTACCAGCCCGGGCTGGTCTGCCAGCGTGGCCCGGCTGAAGCCCTGGGGGATGAGGCGGTCCAGCAGGTCTGCCGGTCGCATCCTGGCGCCGGCGTGCACGGTTACCACGCTGCTGCGGAAAGATTCGGGGTGCATGGCTTTGCCCGTGAGCGCGGCGATGGTGGTTAGGATGATGGCCGGCTCGTTCAGCACCAGGCGGTGCAGGACCACGGGACGAGGCGGCTGCACCGCGGGCCAGACGGCAATGCGATCGCCGTCCGCAAGCCAGCTGCCAGCCAGCTGTTCGCCCCATAGCTTCAGCGCCTCCTGCGCCAGCTTCAGCTGCCACTCGTCCTCTACCAGCCAGAACACCGGGCCGGCCGGTCCGCCGCTGGGCCAGCTCGCCACCACCAGGGCCTGCTGCGTCAGCGTCAGCACGCCGGGGAGCACGGTGTTGCTCCCGCTCTGGCTGAGCGGGTGGTTCTTCCACGTGAGCTTAAGTTTTTGCTCGGATTTTTCGGGCACAGTCGTGCGCTAACCAGTCATCCTCCGCCCCTTGGGGGGCGGTCGGTAGATAAATACTAGGGTAGGGGCGGCGGTTTAGCAAGCGGGCTTGATATCCGACCGGGCCCGGGTCTAGTCTTAGCGCGTCGCCCTTTCACCAACCCGGAGACAGCATGGCTGCCAACAGATCGTTCGACCCGAACCATCCAGTGTTCTCCCGCTATCCGAACTGCACTAAACGCTTCGCCTGCGCCGCCCTCGGCCGTCGCCAGAGCCACAAGCTGCGGTGGCGCCGTATTCGATCGCACATCAGCGAGCGCGCGTTCTCTTTCAAGAAGTGGTAACCGTAACCTCCCCCGTTCCAACGGGGGAGTTAGCTATACCCTAGTATTGACGAAATATGATAAATGTGCTAATATATATTTATTAGGTAAACCTTGAAAACCAGTTCCAAAAAGGAGAAAAGAATGGAAGCTTGGATTTTTGCAAACAAACTGACGGTAGGTTTCTGGTCGGCCATCGTGGCCAGTGGATTCTTAGCCCTGTGCTTCGTGACCGTGCTCGTGACTCGTGCCATCAGAGCCAGATCGTTCAGGCGCGCGACGCTGGCGAAGCTCAGCAGCGTAGCAGCAGAGCTCGGCCAGCTCGCTGGCCAGTTGCAGTCGAACGACTTCGTCCGCAAGCAGGCGCTGGATCGTATCGTTGACTTCTTCGATACGGTCAGCCGATGGCACGACCGAGATGCCGAGCTGGCGGCGATCATTGCCGACCTGACGGCGTTGAACAGGCGGAATGATTACGACGGCGTGCTGCGAGACCTGGCCACGCTGCGGGCTCACCTCAACAATGCCGGCCGCTCGCCATACGGCTTGAACAGGACTAAGCCGGGAGAGCGGGTTACAGCTGACAGCGTCTACCTGGGTGATATCTTCGGCCTGTGGACCAAGACGGTTGCGTACTGGAAGACGACGGCCAGCGAGCCGAAGGACCAGTGGCGCGGCGGGATGTGGGCTGGGCACAACGGCGTGGCGGGCAAGAACTGCTACGACGTCGTCTCCACTCAGGCCGCAGATTTCATGGCCGGACACATCGGACCGATCGTCGAGCTGGCGGGCAAGGTTCAGCAAGCGCGTTGAACTAACAGGCCCCGGTCGCAACTGCGACCGGGGCCTTAACTCTATCAAGCTAGATCTCTCGGCTCGTCGCTACGCTCCTCGCTCGGGATGACGAGCCTTTTAGCTGGCCAGCAGCTGGTCCAGCGCGCTCTTGATCTGCGCGAAGGGCACGGCGCCCTCCAGCGGAATCTTCTGGTCGCCGGTCAAAATGACGCTGTAGGGCGTACCCTGGGCGCCGGCTGCGGCAGCGGCGGCAATATCGTCCTGGATCTTCTGGCTGTACTTTCCCGAGCTCAGGCAGCTCTCGAACTTGGCGCGATCCAAGCCGACCTGCTGGGCGATCACCGGCAGCTGCGCTGCATCTAGGCCGTTGTTCGCCGGCGTTACCTCGTAGATCTTGTCTAGGAAAGCCCAGAACTTCTCGGGGCCGCCCAGCTCGTTGGCGCACTCCGTAGCCTCGGCCTCCTTGACCGCCTTGGGGTGGATAGAGGTCAGCGGGAAGTGGCGGTAGACCCAGGCCACCTGGTCGCCGTACTCGGCGACTACCTGCTTGAGCGTGGGGTGGAAGTCCTTGCAGAAGGGGCACTCGGTGTCGGAGTACTCTACGATCGCCACCTTGGCTTTGCTCAGGTCGCCGCGGACGTGGTCCGCATCCGTTACCGGCGCAATGACGATGTTGCCCTGGCCCTGCTGGCCGGTATTGTCCGTGGGTAGGTTGCCGCCGTTGCCACCGAACTTGGTGCCGGTGTCCTTGGTCAGCGTCCAGACGAAGCCGGCGGTTCCGGCAATGAGTAGGCCGAACACCAGCCCGACCAGGAAGATGTTGAGCGGCGTAAGTTTGAACGGGGACTGTTCGTCCATGTTGATTCTCGGTTAGTGAATTCGTGGGAGCAGTATACAGGAAAGGGAGGCGAGGAAGTAGCGGAAATTGGTATCATTGACACTAATTAGCATATATGATATAAAAGTTACGTAATTGAACCAGAACGACCAAATTAGAGAGTAGGAGGAGCAATGAGCTCAAGTAAAAGACGGCTCGGCGGCTGGGGAATGTGCGGTATTATTGGCCTCGCGGTAGTGGCGCTGATTGCGCTCACGAACCTCAACCCAGGCCTGTGGCAGGCGATGAAGGGAGCGGGAATTCGGACGAATTCGGCGATGGCGTACATCGCCATTTCACAGCCCCAGGCTGTCCACGCGTTGCTCGAGGGTGAGCTGGAAGAAGTCGCCTCCGACGATCCCGGTGTGGACCTGTGGTCTCCTGATCGATTCAGAGAAGCGCGCAGCATCAACGAGAGCTGCTGGACGAGGTCTAACTACGGCCTGCTACGCATCGATCGCCGCGGTGGCCGCAGTTACCTGGAGCTCTCCCCGAACGGCAACCACACGGTATGGGAGACGTACGGGGAGCTGACGGCGGCAACGGAGCAGTCCGTAGCTGCAGCGGGCAAGCCCAATTTGGAGACGTTCCTCTCCGGCGGGCGGGTAGCCTGGGGGACGCTCAGCGTCCACCTGGCTGGTAGGAACCCCGACGACGCGACGGCGATCGCGGCAATGTTCATTCCGTACGGGACGCCCGAGGATTTCGTTCTCACCCCCGACGAGTAGTGAAGCAATTCAACAGGAGCCGCACGTTAACCGTGCGGCTCTTCTGCATTCCGGCCTATCAATTGAACCTGTTCTGCACGGCATCCAGCGGCTCGTGGATGAGCGCGGTTGCCGCCTCTGCCGCACGCTGGATAGCTGGGGCGACCAGGGCCCGCTCGTCCATTTGTAGCTGCCACTTAGATGTAACGAACTCCTCGGCCGCAGACGGCTGGCCGCTGGGTGGCAGCACGCCCACTCGGACGCGGATGAAGCTGCGGCTGCCCAGGTGGGCCAGCAGCGACTCGATGCCGTTGTGGCCGCCGCTGGATTTGAACTCGCCCACGCGCAGCGTTCCCAGGGGCAGGGCGAGGTCATCGTAGACTACGACGATGCCGGCGTGCGGATCGTTCTTCAGCAGGGCGCGGACCGCGGTTCCAGACTCATTCATGAAGGTCTGGGGCTTGGCCAGCTGCACACTGCCGTCGTCCGTGGCGCAGACCAGGGCGTTCGCCGATTTATCCAGCTTCCACTCCGAAGCGCCCAGCGCCTCGGCGACCCTGTCCACGGCGGCGAAGCCCACGTTGTGCGGGGTGTCGTCGTACCGCTTGCCCGGGTTGCCCAGGCCTACCACCAGCCAGCGCATACCTAGTAGCGCCTGACGGCGGGCTTGAACTTCTTCTTAACCCGGCCGCCGCCGACGGAGGCCTGCTGCAGGTCGATGTGGATGGGTACGCCCACGAAGCCGAACTTCTGGCGCAGGGCGTTCTGCAGGTAGCGCACGTAGGCGGGGGAGAGCGGGTGGGCGGCGCGGACCTGCATCTCGAATCGCGGCGGGTTGGTGCCCACCTGCTTGAAGTCGGATAGGAACGGCTTGTGCTTGCCGCTGGAGGTGAGCGGCTTCTGCTTGGCCATCGCTGCCTTCAGGAACTTGCCCAGGGCGTTGTCGGTGATGGTGCGGCCACGCTCGGCGTGCACCTCGCGGATGGTGGCCAGCAGCTGCGCCACGCCCTGGCGCGAGGCGGCAGAGGTGAAGGCAATTGGCGCCCAGGTGAGGAAGGGGAAGCTGGCGCGGTAGGCTGCCGCCCACTTCTGCGGCGCCTTCTCGTCTTTGGCCGGCAGCAGGTCCCACTTGTTGGCGACGATGATCAGGCCGCACTTGACCTCGCCGGCGAGGCCGGCCAGGTGCCTATCCTGGTGCGTCAGCGGCTCGCTGGCGTCGGTTACCAGCAGGGCGACGTCGCAGCTATCCAGCGCCGCCAGGGTCTGCGCCTGCGCCTTCTTGGCCACGGGGTCGTGCGTGGGGCTCCGGTTGATGCCGGCGGTATCCGTAATCTCGAATAGCTCGCCGTGGTCAACCAGGTTCACGCTGATGGCGGTGCGCGTGGTGTGGGGCTGGCTGCTTACCACCAGGCGCTGCTGGCCGACCAGCGCGTTGCCCAGAGACGACTTGCCCACGTTGGTGCGGCCGAGCATGGCGATGCGAATGGATGGCGCCGCCGCCTCTGCGGGGGGCTGCTTCAGCTTGCGGCTGGCGAGGCGGCGGAATACCTCGTCGAGCAGGTCGCCCACGCCGCTGCCGTTGGTGGCCGAGGTAGGGTAGGCCTGGCCCAGGCCGAGCGAGGCTAGCTCGGCGGCGTCCGCGTGCTGCGTCGGCCGGTCTGCCTTGTTCGCTACCACCACCACGCGGTCCTTGCCCAGCTTCCTGCGTAGGTCCGCTGCCAGGCGGCGGTCGTCCGGCATGGCCCCGTCGCGTACGTCGAGCACGAAGAGGATTAGCTGCGCCCGCTCCATCGCCAGCTTGGCCTGCTCGGTGATGGCGCGCTCCAGCTCGGTGCCGTTCGGCAGGTCTAGCCCGCCGCAGTCTATGAAGGTGGCGCGGCGGCCAGCCCAGAAGACCACGCCCTCGTGCCTATCGCGGGTGGTGCCCGCTACGCCCTCCACCAGCGCAGCACGCCGCCCGGTGAGGCGGTTGAACAGGCTAGACTTGCCGACGTTGGATCGCCCCACCAGGGCGACCGTTGCGGGGGTTTTCTCCATACCCCTCGTTATACCCCGCCGGCGAAGTCTCGGCCAATGAGCACGACGAAGTCTGCCGTAGAGGTGCCGTTGCCCGTCAGCACCAGGCTGCCGGGGAACAGCTCGGCTAGGCGGCTGCGTGCCAGCGGGGCGTCTCCGCCCGAGTGGTCGTAGATTACGGTGCGCGCCACGTCCTGCCGCTGGGCGTTGCCGAAGCTGGAGACGTGGAACTGCTCGGCGGCCAGGCGGTCTGCCACGCGAACGGCGAGGCCGGCCACGTCCGTTCCGTTCTCCACGGCCACCGTTACGTCGTCCGCCGCGGACGAGGCATCGAACAGCTGGGCGACGGCGCGCTGGATGAGGGCGAAGCTGCCGCCCCGCGGCGTGAGCAGGAATGCCCCGTCTGGCCCGATGGCGTTGTTCAGGAAGCCGTTGGCGCTGTCGTCTATCACCAGCCGCGGGGCGGCGTCGGGGTCGGCGTTCTGGAACTGCAGCGCAACGTCTACGGCGTCGCCGATCGGCAGGTCGGTATCCAGCGAGTCGTTCAGCAGGTCTGCCAGGGCGCGGAGCCTGCGTGGGCTGGCGAGCGTACGGAGCTGCAGCGCCTCGCGCATCAGCGACACGGCGACCAGCTGCTGCCGCCTGGCTCGGGCGAAGTCGGAGTTCTCGCCATTGCTGCCGTGCCGTGAGCGCGAGTACTCCAGGGCGGCGGCGCCGTCCAGCCGCTGACGGCCGGCGGTGAAGGAGACCGTCTTAACGCCGCCGCGCCCGTCGGGGTAGGTGTAGTCGGTGAAGGTGTTCGGCACGTCCACGGTGACCCCGCCGAACGCCTCGATGAGGCGCTCGAACCCGTTGAAGTTGATGACGGCAGCGTACGAGATCGGCGCGCCGGTAACGGAGGACAGCGCCTGCTTGAACGCCGGCAGGCCGCTGCCGGGCTCGCTGGCTTCGGCGAGGGCGTAGACCGAGTTCACCTTGCGGAAGGCGCCTGCCTGCGTCGCCACGGCTAGGTCGCGCGGCACCGACACCAGGCCGAATTGGCCCGCCTTCGGCTTGAGCACGAGCAGCATTATGGTGTCGGTCAGCAGCGGGCCGTCGTTGCCCACGCCGCTGATGCCGCCGACGGCGATGTACACCGTATCGCGGCTGGCGATGGGCGTTATGTCGGGATTGATGAGCCTCGCTACGTCGCGTACCACCGGCAGGTGCCGCAGCAGGCTAGCGAGGGGGTCCGCCGCCGGCGCGGCCAGCTGGTAGGCGGTGGCGGCTGCGGCTAGCACGGCTGCGCCCAGGCTGAGGACGATGAACGCCTTGGCCCAGCGGCCGCGCCGCCTGGGACGTGGCGCCACGTGGTTCGGGTCTAAAAAGTCGTTGGCGTCGTCAATCATTGCGCGTGTGGTGCAGCTGCCCCTGCAGCGTACCCGGCGCAGCGCATGCCGGTCAACGGAAATGGGTTGCAGCGGCGTGTTTCCGGTGCTACCGTTGGCCTGCTCGGTATGGGTCTGTAGCTCAGCTGGTTAGAGCGCACGGTTCACATCCGTGAGGTCAGAGGTTCGAGCCCTCTCAGGCCCACCATGCCTCGTTAAGATCAGTCGGTTCTGCGCCGGAGGCGCACCCGCCTCTGGCGGGGAACCCAGGTGCGACCACCAGGCATTTGCCCCGGAGGGGGCTTAGGCGGTACCATTGCCGCTGCATACCTATGGCTAAGAACCTAGATTCACTCCAGACGCCGGCCGACGAGCAGCCGCGGCGTTCGGTGCTACGCGAGGTAGGCTCGTTCCTGTTCGACGTCGCCAAGGTGGCGGCAATTTCGCTGGCCATCATCATTCCCGCGCGCACCTGGCTGGTGCAGCCGTTCTTCGTGCAGGGCGCCTCGATGGAGCCGAATTTCTTCGAGCGCGAGTACCTGGTCGTGGACGAGATAAGCTACCGTTTCGGCCCGCCGCAGCGGGGCGACATCGTGGTGTTCCATCCGCCGCAGCGGCCGGAGGAGTTCTACATCAAGCGCGTGGTCGGCCTGCCGGGCGAGACGTTGAGCCTGCGGGCGGGCAGGGTTTTCGTCGCCAACGCTGCGCACCCCGAGGCCGTTGCCCTGGACGAGAGCGCGTACCTACCGGCCGGCACCGTTACCCGGGCCACGTCGGCGCAGCTCGCCGAGGGCGCCTCGCTCACGCTCGGCGACAGCGAGTACTTTGTGCTCGGCGACAACCGCGGCAACAGCCAGGATTCCAGAGCCTTCGGCCCGCTGGAGCAGTCCCACATCGTGGGCAGGGCTTGGCTGCGTGGCTGGCCGCTCAGCCGGGCGGGCAGCGTGCCGGCCCAGCAGTACGGCCTGTAACGTTTGACCCGGGGGGTGGCCGGGCGTATGCTCGGCCTTGATTATGAGTGATGCGAAGCGCCGACGACCCGCAGCTGCCAAGGCGGCGCCGCGGATCGTCCGTGGAGCGAGGGGCGCCAGCGGCGCCGAGCTCGACCCAGCCTGGCAGCGGTGCCGGTCGGTGTTCGACCGTACCGCGGAGGGGTACGGCTTCAGCCGGGTCGACCTGCCCGCCTTCGAGCTAGCTACGCTCTACCGCCGAGCCTGGGGCGGCGACGATCCGGCCGTCGCCGAGCTGGCGACGGTTACCAGGGGCGATGAGGAGCTGACGCTGCCCGCCTCGGGGCGAGAGAGCTTGTGCCGTCTGCTGCTGGAGCGAGCGGCGGGCGAGCAGCCGGCTGGAAAGTTCTCGTACTGGACGCCGACCTTCGTCGGCGGAGCCGCCGCGCAGCAGTCGTGGCAGTACGGCATCGAGCTCTACGGCGAGCCAGATCCAACGGCGGATGCCCAGTGCGCCATCGTCGCCTGGCGCCTGGCGCAGTCGCTGCGGGTCGGCGCAACTCTGCACCTGAACTCTTTCGGCTGCGCTACCTGCCGTCCGCCGTACCTCAAGGCGCTGGGTGAGTTCTTCCGTCGGCAGCGGGGCGCCCCCGCGGGCAAGCAGCCCTGGCGGGCGCTGGCAGACCTCTCGGCCGAGGAGGCCGCTGCAGCCCCGCAGACCGTAGACTTCCTGTGCCCCAGCTGCAACGCGCACCTGGTGCAGGTTCTGGAGTACCTAGATGAGGTGGAGGTTCCGTACGCACTGGACCCCACCACCGTCGCCCCGTTCGACTACGCCAGCCGTACCGTCTTCACCGTTACGCCACCCGAGGCCAGCACGCCGCTGCTGTTCGGCTGCCGGTACGATGAGCTGTGCACCCGCCTGGGCGGTAGCGGCAGCGCCGTGGGCTTCGGCGGCGACGTGGCAGCCCTGGCGCAGCAGGCAGCGGCGGGCACCGGCAGCCGCCACGCCCCGCACGTGCTGCTGGCCCAGCTGGGGCCGGAGGCTCGCAAGCACGCTATCGTCCTGTTCGAGCGGCTGCGTGCAGCCAACATTACGGTCGCTGCCCACCTGGGCGGCGGGGGGCTGAAGGGCCAGCTGGAGGAAGCCGGCCGCCTGGGCGTGCGCTACGCCGCCATTATCGGCCAGCGCGAGATTCTGGACGGCACCGTGCTGCTCCGCGACATGGAGAATGGCATCCAGGAGACGGTCACGCGCGAGCGGCTGGCCGCCGAGATAGCCAAGCGCCTGGCACGCGAGGCCGCGCTGCCGCTGGCTTGAGCTCGTGAAGCCAGTGAGGGATGGAGAGTTAGATGTTATGATTGACTTATCATAGTAAATATGCTACTATAGAATTATAGTATATACTTTGAAAAATTTGATTTTTCGATAATGTCACCCATAGCTTTAGCGAAGGGTGGTAGCCCTAGCCACGAGGTCAGGGAGGGGTCATCCTCTCGCTGCGTCCTGGCTACGGCTACCTAGGTTGGAGCCCACTGGCGAGTAACAGACGTGTCCCCAACTGTGGGGACGGGTCAAAAAACAAGAAGGAACGTGTCATGAGAAATGACGAGTTAGTTCTAGGAGCTACGCAGGCGTACGAGCTCCAGGCGAGTTTGCGCAAAGCCGGGTACACGGACGGAGAGCTCAAGGCCCTATCTGGCACCCCGTTTCTGTCGAAGGTGCTCACGGTCATTCGTGGGCAGGCGACCATCCAGGCTCTGCCGCCCGCCGAGCAGGCGCCCGTCACGCCGTTCGAGCCCAAGGTCTTCAAGACCATCAAGCTGGGCGAACACAAGTCCCACAAGGACTACCGCAAGGCCATGGAGAAGGCGGGCTTCCGCATCGGCGACTACGCGGTCCAGATTCTGGAGAAGGTCACGGTGGCGAGCGAGCCCACCGAGCTGGACCTGGTGGTCGTGACGGTCGGCGAGCTCGGATTCAAGGACGGCGCGCGGCGAGACGCCATCTACGAGAAGGCCCTGAGCCTCGGGCTGCAGCTCTGCCCGAACGAAGTCGGCCCGGCACTGCGCCTGGCGCACCCGGACCAACCCATGAACGAGTGGCTGCGCGTCGGCATGGAGCCCCTCACGGACTCGGGCGGCGGCCTCTACGTCTTCTGCGTGGACCACGACGGCAACGGGCGCTGGCTCGACAGCTACTACGGCGAGCCCGACCTCGTTTGGAACGCTGTCAACCGCTGGGTGTTCGTCCAGCCCCGCAAGTAAGCACTTTGACCCTCGGCTCGGCACTCGGTCCCTTGGGCCTTGGCCCTTCCCCCCGCGCAACGCGCGGTCGGTTCCCAACAACAGAAGCCCCCGCCATCCGTGGCGGGGGTTCTTTGTTTGTCGCAGCGTGTCACCACCTGGGGTAATTTTGGCGCCATCCTTGACCTTCCCACCTCCGCATGGCAGCATAGAGCCGTCCCGAATGGGACGATATTCATCCTATAATTCTAGAAAAGGAGGTGACCACCCATGGTTGAGACCAAGCGTAAAGTGAACGAGAGCTTCGAGAGCCTGGTGCGACGGTTCAACCGCCAGGTGGTGCAGAGCGGACGGCTGCTACAGGCCAAGAAGGTCCGTTTCCACAAGCGCGACAAGAGCGTCGCGGTACTGCGCAGCAGCGCCCAGCACCGTGCGGCGGCCAAGGCGCGCCTGGAGTACCTGCGCAAGATTGGCAAGGCCGTTGAGCCTGCCCCGCGTCGCCGTTCGTTCGGCGGCTAACGTATGTACGTCGGCGAGCAGCTAGCAGCAGACGTCCTGGAGGCGCAGAAGCGCCGCGACCAGTCTGCCGTAGATATCCTGCGGCAGCTTCGGTCTGCGTTCCACAATGCCGAGATTGCGGCGCGTGGCCAGCTCGACGATGCGGCGACGATCAAGTTCTTCCAGCAGCAGCTGAAGCAGCGCGAGGAGGCGTCGGCGGTATTCCGCAAGGCTGGCCGCATAGAGCTAGCCGAGAAGGAGGAGGCCGAGGCAGCCGTCATCCGAGGCTACCTGCCGCCGGCGATGACGCCGGAGCAGCTCGACCAGCTGGCTGCCGCTGCCGTGGCCGAGGCTGGCAAAGACTTCGGCGCGGCGATGAAGCTGGCCGTAGCCAAGGCTGCCGGGGCTGCCACGGGGCAGGAGGTATCGGCGGCCGTGCGCCGGGCAATAGAGGGTGCCGGCACGTAAATCAATCCGAGATTGGAATTGTACGTAGAGACGAGGCGCGCCTCGTCTCTACGGCGTTTGGCATCGCCACGCACCGCCGCCGTGCGTAGCCCTGCGGAGGGTATAGGTGGTATCATTGACGTCATGATGCCTTCGTTGCGCTCCTGGCTAACAGTTCGAACGGGCATTGCCGTGGCCAGCGCGGCTGCGCTGGCATTGGGTACCTGGCTCGTCGGCAGCCAAATTGGCGTGCAGGCAAACCCATCGGTCAATGGGGTCTGCGATGGCGCAGACCGCTGCCTTGAGCCGACCGAAGTCTCAACATTCTTGGGGCGGGCGATAGAGTCGGACCCAGACCAGGCTGTGGGCAAGCACGAGTGGGACTTCACGGGCACCGGCACCTACGGCAACGTCGTAACCTGCGTCGGCGCCGCCTGCCGGCAGAGCTGCAACGACCTGGCCCACCCGCTGTGGCAGGACTGCTCTGCTACCGACTACAGCTACAGCAGCGAGGCTTTCTTCGCCTCGACGAATGAGCGGCAGGTTACGGTAGGAATGCGGGGCGTCGATACCGAGGGCGCAGCTGGAGTGGCCCAGACCCGCAAGGTCGGCGTGGCCATTGCCTACGTCGGCCCCGACCGAGGCAGCAGCAACCTAGCCGTCAGCGGCGTGGGCGCCGGCAGCTTCACCGTAACCTGGCGAGACGTTACCGATGTTCCCGGCAGCGCCTACACCCTGCACGTGGATAACCTTGACGACGGCACGGGGGACACGATACCGGTTACCAACGACAAGGCTATCGGCGACGCCTACAGCGTGGCGTACACAGCTGATCCATCCACCGACTACCTCGTCTGGGTGGTGGTTTACTACCCCACGCCGACGGGCTCTATCGTGCGGCAGAACCTGCCCCCATCAGACCCCATCGTCGGCGTGCCCGTTACCACGCCGGCCAACGGTCTGCCGACGCTGACTATCCAGCGTCAGCCAGGAAACGTGCCGCCGGCGGCTGCGGCTCCGCACTACCAGCTGCTGCGGCAGGCCGGCAACGTGCTCACCCTCAACATAACCGTGGCCGACCCAGACGGCGACCAGCTGGCCGAGCTACGCATCGACGGCCTAGCTTCGTTGCCCGGCGCAACGTTCAGCGGCTTCAGCACGCCGACCCCCGGGCCGGTGACCAGGACGATGACGTGGAACTTGAACATGGCGCCCCCGCCGAGCGGGGACTACTCCATTAACGTGGTCGCCCGCGACGTGGTCGGCGGCACGGCCAGCCGCGCCGTGGTCATTCGGCTTAACTCCAACCCCGATGCGCCGACCAGCCTGCAGGTGAACACCAACGATGCTACCTCGGGCCTGGCATCTGGCGACCCCAGCCCGGTGGCCCAGGTTATAGACGATAACCTGGCTGACCAGAACCTGAAGTTTACCTACCGCCACGCCGACCCAGACGGCGACGCCGCCGCCAACTACCGTATCCAGGTAGATACGGACTCTGCCTTCGCCAGCCCCCAGACGTGGGACTCGGGCAGCCAGAGCTTGGCGGTGGCCAACGGCACCCGCTCCGCTAACGTTACCTACACCGGGCCGGCGCTAGCCTATAGCACGGACTACTGGTGGCGGGTGCAGGTCGGCGACGGCAACGGCAACCTCAGCTCCTACGGCGCCGGACGCTTCCGGCTGCGCCCCACCAACTACGCGCCCGTGCTCGACCCCATCGGCAACCGGTCTGTAGACGTGGGCGCCACCCTGACGTTCACCATGACCGCTTTCGATCAAGATGTAGCCGACGGCATCCAGACCCTGAGCTACCTGGCCCAGGGCGGGCTGCCGTCCCCGCGCATGGCGCTCAACCCGCTCACCGGGGCTTTCACCTTCACGCCTAGCTCGGCTGACCTGCCGCCGGCTAGCCCCTACACCGTTACGCTCTGCGCCCGCGATAGCTTCACCCCGACCCCGGCGCAGGACTGCGAGACGATTACCATCACGGTCAACCTCAACCTGGCCGCCCCGACCGGACTGAGCGTGAGCTTCACCAGCCCCACGGCCGGCACCGCGACGTGGACCCACAGCGCCCCGGGCGAGGACGGCTTCCAGCTCGACCAGACCGCGCCGGTGAGCACCCCGAACATCCTCTCGGTAGCGGCGAACGTTACCAGCGGGAGCTTCACCTTCAACCAGTGCGGCAGCACCTCGACCGTCGGGTTCCAGGTGCGCGCCTTCGTAGATACCGGCGTGAGGCAGTTCAGCGCCGCCGCGAGTGGCTCGGCTAGCCGCCCCGGCTTCGCCACTCCCACCGGCCTCTCCGTCGCCGCGACCGGCAACACCACCGCTCGGCTATCGTGGACCCCGGGTACCACCGGTCAGACCGGCTACGCCGTGTACAACGGTGGCACGCGGCTCGCCGACGCTCCGGCTGCGGCGACCAGCTACGACTTCTCCGGCCTCACCCCAGCTAGTAGCTACACCTTCCGCGTGCGGCCGCTGGTTGGCATCACCGGCTGCCTGCCGGGCAACGAGGCGCTGGGCGCCACCGCCAGCGTGGCCTGGACGCAGCCCAACCCCGCCCTCACCGTTACGCCGTCCAGCCTCGCCTTCGGCAACGTGGTCAAGGATGCAAACTCGGCTACCCAGACCGTTACCGTTCGCAATACCGGCGGGGTGGTGCTGACGGGCATCACGGCGGCTATCGCGGGTGCAGATGCCGGCCAGTTCAGCCTGCTCAATACGCCGCCGGCCAGCCTGGCGCTCAACGCAACTTGGGATGCCCAGGTCCAGTTCCGTCCCACGTCGTACGGCGCCAAGTCTGCCCAGCTGCAGATTGCTGCGCCAAGCTTCGGCCTATCATCCAACGTAGCGCTGACGGGAACCGGGGTGCCGACCGCTCCGGTCATTACATCGGCGAGCTGGGACGCGAACGAGCCGAGCAGGTACAGCCTCGCCTGGACGTGGGGTCCCGGCGACCCGGATGACTTCTCGATACAGATGCCGCTGGGAACAGAGCAGTTCCGGCTGACCCTGGGCAACCAACGGGCGCGCAACAACCAGCTGCTGACGTCCAGCTACTGCTACTCCGCTACCGGCACGACCCACACCATCAACCTGCTGGCTTTCGACGGAGGCTACTCGGTACCGGCTACGGCGAACCTCGGCACGAGGCCCGGCTGGGAGGCCATGGGTGGGCCAACTTCGACGGTATGGCTATCGGATACGTCGGCTCGTCTGACATGGGCTGACCCCGCGCCCGCCCGTAGCCGCTACGAGGTGCGGGTTTGGACTACCGCGCCTTCTCCCGTAGCGATCTTCAGCGCCACCACGACCGACGACGCCACGAGTATAGATCTCACCGGACTGGTGGCAGGTACCAACTACAACGTAACCGTGCGGCCGTTACGGTTGCCCATTGATTTGCCCGGGTGCTCCGCGCCGATTTACGGGAGCAGGGTTAGCTTCGCCTACCGTCAGCCGATTGTGGATATAGAAGTCTACGTGCAGGATACACCGGCAAGTTCGCCGCAGATATTTGAACTCGATGGGGGCGGAGTATTGCTGGGCGACGCTCTCTCGTTCCCATTACGTATCAAGAATAACGGCGACCCGATCGTCATCGGTGGATTCAGCTCAGAGATTACCGGCGGCGGAGTTCCGGGTGGCATTAGCCTCTCGACCAGCTGGCCAGTTACCGACTGCGGGGGTGGGGTGTTCGGCTTCTGTGGCGGAGCTACTTGGAACACCAACGTTCAGCTCGGCGTTTCTGGGATGACTGGACCAGAGCTCGAGGTACGCGTTCAACTTGAGACTGGGGTGTACGGGCGGGTACTAGATTTCCCCATTCGGATGGTCGCACTTAGTAGCGACCCGGCAACCGATCAGGAAATATTTGTTACCGCAGCTGGGCATATCGGCGACTTCGGAAATAGCCAGGCACAGGCAGAGCAGGTCTCAAATGATTTCTGCATGGCGGACACCCGACGGAACCCCCTCAAGAGCTACAGGGCGTTGCTCTGGTACAGCAATAGCCCGTTGCCGGGAGTTCTGAGCCCGGGGACTCTGTATTTCAATCGGTCGGGTGAGTTTGTATTCGGTACACGGCCGTCTGACGTTACCCCGCCCTATACCGCCCACCGACCCATATGGGGTGTGAGCCCGAGCGTCTGGTCTGGGCGAGGCATTGGAGGCGAAGCCTATAACTGTAGCGAATGGACCGGCAATGGTATGGCTACCGGTGCGACAGTCAACCCCAGCAGTTTGGGTCAGTGGAGCTTGGGCAGCGGCGCCAGTGTATGCTTTACAAATTCGAAGCCAATTTACTGCGTTTCCTACCCGACTACCAGCGTAACCGTGAGTCCCCTTACCCATGATTTTGGATTCGTTCAGTTCAGTTCACCTGCGGCCACGCAGCAGGTGGTTATAACGAATACCGGATCGTCAAATGTTACGCTGACGAGCGTCAGCATTGTCGGCGGAGGGGGGGATTTCTCCCTCGTATCGCCCGTAGCGCTCGGCAGCTTCTCTTCGGGCCAAACGAGGACAGCTAATGTGCAGTACGATCCTGCGGGCACACCTGGTTCGAATACGGCAACTCTAAGAATCGTGACTACGGAGGCCGGCACCATCGACGTTGCTCTGTCGGGTCACGGAATTCAGACGTTGAAGCGAATTGCATTGGTGAATCCCCCCAACAATGGAGGTTTCCTTGCAGTCGGCGTCGGTACCCCCGAGCAGCGAGCTGATGCAATTTGTCAGGCGGATCCGTTGATCGCGAGTTTGGGTGGAACTTGGAAGGCCCTGCTGAAGGCGAGCGACGCTTTCGTGGGAACTGCGTTGCACGGCGGCGTTACCTATGCCTCAGCTACCAATCCGGGGTCGGTGCTATTCACGGCTGCCACGGATAACGATGTGAGCCAGCCTATGATATCCCCGTTAACTGGGAGCACGACTTACGTCTGGACTGGCGACTACGATTTCGTAGGTGACTGCAATGCTTGGACCAGCAACAACGCTGGTAGCGGTGGAGCTGGGCGAGCCTGGACAGCTGCCTGGACACCCGCCGATCAGTTGCGTTGGTTTTCAGGAGGACTAGGGATAGCCTGCTACGGCTCAGTTCAAAAAATATACTGCGTGGAGCAGTAGCAGCCTGTACACTTAATCACCATGCGCCGTTCGTCCATCGCCACCGCAATCGCCCTCGCCCTGCTGGTGCCGGGCGTTGCCCTGGCGCAGGATGCCAACTTCGGCCTGGACCAGCTGAGCAGCATCGAGATCGGCCGGCAGTCGCTGGTCGAGACAATTTCCGACATCGTCAACGTGGTGCTGGGCATACTCGGCATCGTGGCGTTCATCATCATCCTGTACGGCGGCTTCCTGTGGATGACCTCGAAGGGCGATGAGAAGATCATCGCCAAGGCTAAGAAGGTCATCATCGACGGCGCCATTGGCCTGGCCATCATTCTCGCCTCGTGGGCGATCGCCGCGTTCGTGCTCAACCTGCTGGGGCGGGGGACCGGCGTCGGGGGTAACGGCGACGGCGGCCCCGACGATGACGGCGGCAATACGTCTACCTTCCGCTACCTAATGTGGACCGACCGTTCGCCGGACCCCAGCGATCCAGCCGCACCAAGGAACAGCCTGGCGGTGGTTACATTCAACCAGGATCTAGACTGCACATCGGTTACGTCCGATTCGGTGGTACTGACCGGCCCCTCCGGCGTAGTCAGCAACGTGCACCTGCGCTGCAGCGGCCGCAGCATCACCATCCGTTCCGGCACGCCCTGCCCGGCGCCGCTGGACCGCGAGCCCGTGCCCACGGCGCAGCCCAACGTCTGCGGCAGCACGCCGCCCATTGCCCAGTGCCTGCGCCCCACGGCCTACTCCACCACGCCGCCGGCCGAGAGCTGCCAGCCGCTGGACCCCGCCGGGGCAACGGTGGCCCAGTGCCCCGGCCTGCGCAGCTGCGGCTGCTACGCCGCCGGCACCTACACGCTGCTGCTGAGGGGCGGGGCCAGGAGCGCGCTCAACCCGAACGTGCTGGAGGGTACCGACAGCCGCCGCCGCTTCATGCAGGCCGATGTGAGCTGGGACTTCGCCCTCTCCAATGAGCTAGACACCGAGGCGCCGCGCATCGAGAGCGTAACCCCGGCGCCAGACACGACGCAGCCGCGGAACATGAACGTTACCGTGCGCTTCACCCGTCCCATCGATCCGGCGACGGTCAACGATACGACGCTGCGCATTACCCAGGACGGCAGCCCCGTGCCGGGCCGCATCGTCGGCCTAACCACCCGCAGCGTCCGCTGGAAGCCGACCGGGGTGTGCGGCGGGGGAGCGCCGGCAAGCTGCGGCTGCTTCAACCCCAACGCCGATATTCGCGTGGAGGTGCACGACGGGCCCGACGGCATCCGCGGCGCCAGCTGCCTGGGGCTCGATACGTCCACGGGCCCCGCGGGCATGACGTGCACGGCCGGAGACATGTGCCGCTACAATTTCCGTACCAACGGCAGCGTCGACCTAGAGGCGCCCACGCTCAACCGAACCCAGCTCTACCCATCCGAGGGCGCCACCGACGTAGACCGAGCCCTGCAGGTCGGCGCGCTGTGGCCCGGCCGGGTGCTCGCCACCCTCGACGATAGCAGCGGCATTGCCCTGGATACCGTGGACTACACCACCTACCTAATGTCCAACGATGTGCCGACCCGACAGGTGAGCGTCGGTGCCGTTACGCCAGATCGAGCTCAGTTCGGGCTGCTGCCCGGCACCGAGGTGCTGGCGCCCAGCCGTACCTACCTGCCCAGCCTGTACGGCCGCGGCGGCCTGTGCAGCGACGACGTGATGGGCATTACCGATAACGCGGGCAACGCCCTGGCGGGCCGGGTACGTTGGCAGTTCCGCACCGGCGAGAGCGTGAATGCTGGGGCGCCGCTCATCACCCGCGTCAGCCCCAACACCGGGCCGCACGGCCAGTGCGTCACCATCTTGGGTTACAACCTGGGCTGCTACAGCGGCGCGGGAGACGGCCCGGCCCAGGCGGGCCAGTGGACCGGCACGCAGTGTCAAACCGCCGCCGCAGCGGGGGAGGTAAAGGTTACCGATAGCTCGGGCAACCTGGTTACGGTGCCGGCCGGCGACATCCTATCGTGGGACGAGGTAGATCGGCCCGAGCCGTGCACGCCCGGCTCGAACTGCCCCAGCAGCTGCCAGGCAAGCACCTGCGCCGGCTCCTGCGGCAGCTGCGCCCTGGTGCCGAGCCCAGCGGCAGATAGCTGCCAGTGCGCCCTGCCGCAGAACTACGCCACCAGGAACCAGATCCTAATGACCGTTCCGGCAGCAGCTGCGAACCCCAACCCCAGCACCCCGGGGGACGTAGTCGTCTTCCCCGCCTACAGCAGCCCGTAGTATGAAGCGCGCGATTATCGTAGGGTCGTTGGTCGTAGCGTTAGTAGGCGCTACCGCTGCGGTGCTGGTACGCCAGGACCGAGCGTCTGCCCAGCCGCAGATTAGCTGCACCCAGGATAGCGACTGCCCGGCGTACGCTCCGCGCTGCGTCAGCAGCCGCTGCGCCGCGCCGCTGCCGCCGGCTGGCCGCCCGTCTGCCCGGGCTACCTTCGGCGTAACCGGCGCACCCATTGGGGCGTGCCTGGTCAGCGTAGACCCCAGCCGCGCCCGGGTCGGCGCACCGGTAGACCTGGAGGGCCGAAGGTTCGGCGCCAGCGGCCAGGTCGAGTTCACCGACCTCTCCGGAGGCTACACGCCGGCAACCAGCACCGGGCCTTGGTCCGGTACGGCGGTGAACGATGCCGGGGTGCCCGTGGGCGCGGTGAACGGCACCGTACGGGTGAACCCGGCTAGCAGCGGCCCCAGCAACGAGCTTTCGTTCCGCGTGCTGGGCAGCTCGGGCGGCGGCGGTGGCCCGGACGATGACCCCGAGGCCTGCATCTCCAACGCCGTCTGCGGCGTAGATAACGACTGCCCCTCGCCGTTCGTCAACGGCTGCGCCATGAACCGTAATCCCCGCTGCTGCCAGGCGCGGCCGCGTGTGGTAGAGGCTAGCCCCCGCTTCGGCGTTACCGACGTCTGCCTGAACGGCGCGGTGCTGCTGAGCTTCAGCGCCCCCATCGATAGCGTACGAGGACGTAGCCAGGACGTGGTCCTGTTCCAGCGCTCTACCGACGGCGGCGCTAGCTGGTCCAACGTCGAGGCTAATCGTAGCGTGGCCGGCGACTCGCTCATCATTAGCCCGCGTAGCTGCGCCATGGCGGCGGGCAGCATGTACCGGGTGGTCCTCCGCGGCGGCACCGAGGGCGCGGGGATGCGCACCCGGCAGGGCGTAAGCATGTACTGCGACTCCACCTGGGCGCCCGGCAGCAACGGCTCCATCGGCGGCTGCAGCGGCCTAGACTACGTGCTGGGCTTCACCGCCGACGCCGGAGGCAGCCAGTGCACCGTGGCCAGCGCCACCACCGTGCCCGCTCGCCAGTCCGTGGGTATATCTGAGGCCGCTACGTTCGACGCCGTCGGCCGGGCCGCCAACGGGCGCGCCGTCTGCACCACGCAGGTCAACTGGTCGCTGCCGGCCCCGGTGCTGCCGGGCGTTAGCGGCGCGCCGGGGCCGCGTACCAGCTTCATTGCTACCGCCGGTACAACCGTGGGTAGCACCCAGGTGCAGGGCTCCGTCGCCACCCCCAGCGGCCCCGTATCATCCCAGAGCACGTTGGAGGTAACCGCCGGCAGCCCACGCGTGGTGGGCAGCAGCAGCTGCACCGCCGGCCAGAGCCCGGCGCCGCAGCCCGACCGCGCCGACGCCTGCGTGAATAGCGTGCTGCAGGTGAGGTTCAACATGCCCATGGACCCCGCCTCCATAGCCGGCGGCCTAGACGTGATGCGGTGCAGCAGCGGCGGCTCGTTCGACTTCGCTTCCTGCGGCGTCGCCGTCGGCGGCTCCAGCGACGTATTCGCCGACAGGCTGACCTTTACCCCCGCCGCCGATCTGCAGCCCGACACCTGGTACTGGGTCGGCGTGCCCGTGGGCGCCCGTTCCCGTACCGACCTCGGCGGCCGGCCCCTGGCAGACCTAAACTTCGACAGCGACCCTGCGTCCAACCCGGGCAACGACATGTACGCCTGGAAGTTCAAGACGCGTACCAGCGCCGACCGCTGCCAGATCCAGGCCGTTGAGGTGGACCCGGGTAGCCACGCGTTCACCCGAGCTGCGGATACCTGGGACTTCGTCTCCCACGCCGTGAGCCGTAACCAGTGCAGCATCATCGCCGCGCCGAACTCGTGGACGTGGAACGTGCTCAATCCGGGCGTCGCCGCCCTGGATAGCTCCAGCGGCAACCGGGCAACCGTACGTGCGGTGGACAATGGCAGCACCCAGCTGCAGGCACGCCTGGGCGGCTTCAGCACGCCCGGCTCCTCCGACATAACGGTTACGCTGCCCAACCCGCTGCGCCTGGGTGCGGTAACGGGAGGGCAGTGCCGGAACAGCGTCATCACGGCAGAGTTCACCCGCCCGCTGGATGCCTCCACGGTACCCGGCAATATCTTGGTGGAAGAATTCAGCGGCGGCGTATGGACCACGGTCGGCGCCACGGTACGGGTCTCCGCTGCCGGCTACGGCCGTACCGTCGTTACGCTCACCCCGCCCGGCATGCTGTCGGAGTCATCGCCGTACCGGCTGTGGGTGCGGGGCGGCGGAGCCGGCATCCGCGACCAGTTGGGCCAGCAGCTGCAGGACGACGACGGCTCGTACCCCGCGTTCAAGACGGTCGCCCTGGGCACGCCGCCGCGCGAGGTCTGCGCCGTCAGCAGGGTCGAGGTTACCCGGAATACCGTGCCGGTACGCACCGATACCTTCCTGTGCGGCGGAACGAATAACTGCGGCGGCGACGATGATCCAGCTACGGCGGGCAACCAGCACGCGTTCCGCGCCCAGGCTCGCGCCGCCAGCGGGGACATAGTTAGCGCCAGCTACCGCTGGACCGTGCCGCGCGGTGGGAACCTGGTAACCGTTACGCCGAACCCGGCCGTGGCGCAGGACGTTACGCTGACCGCCGGCAACCAGAACGGCAGCGCTACCGTAGTGGTGGACGCCACCAACGATTACGGCAGCGCCCGGGGCAGCGTGGGCGTGCGGCTGTTCCTGTGCTCCAACCCGTGGCCCAGCCCGACCGCAGCGGGGGACTGGGGTCCGTTCCTGGATAACGACACCGGCTTCTCGTTCTTCTACTGCCGCGACGACGGCAGCCCCGCCACGACGACGGACGACCTGCCGCCGCTGCCCACGCCGACCCGTCGCAACATGGCCGGAGACCTCTTCCGCGAGATTATCTTCCTGCCCGGCGCCGCCGGCGGCGAAGTCAATCCGGCGAACGGCGTACCGTACATCGACTACCTGCCGTCCATTACAGTGGACGAGAACGAGGAGGTTCGGTTCTACGTCAACGCCCACGACCCCGAGAACGATACGCTCAGCTTCGCGCCCGACGGCGGCTTCAGCAACCTGACGTGGTCGCCGATCAGCCCCATGGGCCCCCAGGTGCTCAACCTGGGCAGCAGCGCGCTGTTCACCTGGCGGCCGGGGCCCACGCAGGGAGGCAGCACCCCCGGGGGGTTCGTAGACTACACCGCAACCTTCCACGTCCGCGATTCTGCCGGCGACGCCGGCCACTCCAACCCCGTGCTCATCCGCGTCATGGATACCTCTCTGCCAGAGCCGCCGCCTCCGCCGCCCGCTAGCGTGCTGGTCAACTTCGCATCCGGCGACCCGGTGCACGCCCTGGGCAACGTGTCGTGGAACCGGTCGAGCTTCGCAGACACCTACCGCGTCTACCGGCGTGACGACGGCGCGGCCGGGGGCGGCGACGGCAACGAGGAGGGCATCAGCTACGGCTACCCATCCGAGCTACGGAATCCGCTCCGCAGGGTGGCGGACGCCGTACGCAGCTGGGTGGCGAAGGTCATCTCGCCCATCGCCCGCGCCCTCAATATTCCCAGCAGCTTCGCCGCCGCTGCAGACATCGAGCCGCTGGGTTCGTACGTAGAGGTGGCTACGCCGCCCGTCGACGATAGCTCCTGCGGCGCACGATGCGCCTACGCAGACTCTGGGGCGCCCGTCTCCCGCCGCCTGTGCTACGCCGTCAAGGCCTGCAACGAGGCTGGCTGCTCTGGCTTCTCGGCTCCGGCCTGCGGCGATGCGCCGCCGCCGAACACCCTGCCGACCGTAACCTTCGTGCAGCCCTCGACGCCCGGGCAGAACGTCCCGCTCGGATCGCCGTTCACCTTCAGGGCGCAGCTGGCAGAGGCAGATCCAGGCGACCACATAGCTAGCTACCAGTGGACCGTAGACGGCACCGCGCTGCCGGCGGTGAACGGCGACTTCGGCAGCGCCGAGACGGTGGAGGTTACGCGTACCTTCAGCGTCGCCGGCGCGCACACGGTCAGCCTCCGCGTTACAGACGGCAACGGCGCGCGGCCCGTGCCTGACGCCAGCACCAGCGTCAACGCCCAGGCCAATGACGCGCCCGACGCCTGCATCATTAACCCCACCGGGCCGCAGCCGGCGTGGTGCACCTAGCCGCATATGGACCGACGACGAATTCCCATTCTCGTAGCTGCCGGCGTCGCCGCGCTGCTATCGGGTGCCTACCTGTTGGCGCAGCCCAAGTTCGGCTGGCCGCTGCCCGCTCTGGCCGACATGCCGGTGCCGGCTACCACCACCCGTAACTTCACCGGCGCCATAGCCGTTCGCGTGTTCCGTAACCCGAACCGGCTAGACCCGCTCGCCTGGTACCGCAGCCAAGACTTTACCCAGGGCAACCCCGGCGCGGCGACCGTAGACGGCTACCCCGGCCTGGAGGAGGGGAGCTCGGTCTACGTCTCTGCCCCCAACTACATCCACGCCAATGCGCCGGGTGTACCGCGCGCCTACGTTAACGTCTACCTATTGTCCTACGGCCAGGGCTCCGACGAGGCGACGGTGGAGATTGCCCGGCGGCTACGGCAGAACTGGGAGTTCCTCTCGAACATTCCCACCGAGGTGCCGGATGGCACCGCGTTAGCCAGGGAGAAGCTGCGCCGCGATAACCAGAGGCTGACCGTGCTCGGCACCACCGTCGCTAGCCTGCAGCGCTACCGCCAGGCTAACGGCAGCTACCCCAACCTTGCCGCCGGCAGCTACCTGCCCGGACGTTCCGTTAGCACCTGGCCGTCGTGGACTGGCACGCTGAGCGCCGCCCTGGGTGGCCCAGTGGGCGTGGACCCCGTCAATAGCTTTGACCCCTCGTGGCCGTACGATGGTCCCTCCGCCTGCGATACGTCACAGGGCTTCGCCACCGGCACCTGCTACGCCGCGCCCGGCACGCCCGGCGGCGGCAGCACCGGCGACTACCGGTGCCCGGCGGGCAGCCACGTGTTCGAGTACGAGTCGGCAGCGTCAACCCGTCTGTACGCGAACTTCGAGTTCAAGAATATTCAGTGGCCCAGCGGACTTGCCCACAGCACGGTAGATGTGGGTGCTGATGACGCCTGCCGAAGCTACTTCATCGACATGGATGCACGCGGTCCGTCGTGGGGCGGCGTCTGGTCAGCGTCCTAACCTGCTTGCTAGAATGTCCCTATGAGCGACGACCTCAGCAGCCAGCTGAATCCACCCGCACCGGCGATGCCGGCGGAGCCTGCCATGCCCCAGCCTACGGCTGCCGCTGCACCTGCGCCGGATATCTTTGCGGGAGTAGATGGGTCTACGCCACAGCCGGCTGCCGCTGCGCCGGCGCAGCCCCAGGTGCAGGCAATGCCCAGGCCGCTGGAGCCGCTGGAGCACCTGCCCGAGCTGGAGGCCGAAGATGGGCGTAAGAAGGTGTTCGTCTGGGTGGGCGTGGCGGTTGCGGTGATCATTGTGGCTGTCGGCGGCTGGTTCGCCTACGGGCAGCTGCTCGCCCCAGCTTCGCCGACCGTTCCCGGGGGCGGCAGCCCAGTAGCGCCGGACGGGTCCGGTGAGCCGCAGGAGCCTGGAACCCCAGCGACCCCGGCAACCGACGATGACTTCGACCGTGACGGCTTAACGAACGCCGAGGAGGAGCAGCTGCAGACAGACCCATACAACGCCGATACCGACGCCGATGGCCTGTACGACCGCGAGGAGGTGAATGCCTGGCACACCGATCCCCTGAACCCTGACACCGACGGCGATAGCTACCTAGACGGCGCCGAGGTGGCGAACGGCTTCAACCCCAAGGGCAGCGGCCCGCTGCTGGAGCTGCCCACCAGCACCGCTCCGTAGCAGGCTGTGGCAGAGGAGACACGAGACCCCAGCGTCGCACCGGAAATACCGGTGCGCGTAATGCCGGCAGCCTTTCTGCCCGGCGCCAAGCAGGCGCACGGGCGCGGTGCGGAAACCGCGTCCGCCGTAGGGGCGAGGCGCGCCTCGCCCCTACCCGCCCATGCGGTGCGCCGGCGGTGGATTATCTGGATTGGGCTAGGATTCTTAGCCCTGGTTCTTGCGGGAGCCGGCATTGCGCTGTGGCTGCTGCAGCCGGTCGAAATCGTCAACGATGTTCCGGCGGATCAGACCGGAACTCCTACCGGCACGGCGCAGGTTGCGCCCGAGTCTTCCACCGGCGCGCAGACCCCAGCCGGCCGCGACGAGGTGAGGCTGCAGCACATTTCCAACCTCCACACGGCCTTCGAGCAGTACCGGCAGGTCAACGGCCGCTACCCCGAGCAGCTGCAGCAGCTGGTGGCCTACCTGCCCGACGTCCCGGTTGATCCCAGTGGCTCGGCCTACCCCTACCAGCCGAGCGGCGACGGCGCCAGCTACCAGCTCCAGTTCACCCTGGAGGCGGGGGGAACCTACCGTGGGCTCCGCCTGCTGCCCGGGCCGTACAGCCTCACCCCGCAGGGCGTGCAGGTGCCCGTGGCTGCGCCGGCTGACCCCACGTTGCCCGAGCCCGGGGCTACGCCGCCTCCTACCACGGCTGATTCTGACGCCGACGGCTTGACCGACGTCGAGGAGGCGCAGTACGCCACCGAGCTCAACGGAGCAGACACCGACTCCGACGGCTACGTAGACGGCGTAGAGGTACGCGGCGGCTTCGACCCGCTCTCGCCCGGCCGCACTGCGCTGGATGCCGGCTTGGTGCAGCGCTACGACAACGTTACCCAGCGCTACGCCGTTAGCTACCCCACGGGCTGGGTTACGCGTGCCCTGGATGCGCCGCAGGCGACCCAGGTTACATTCAGCGCCCCGAACGGGGAGTTCTTCCAGGTACTGGCAGAGGAGAACCCGGGCAGCCTGTCGTCGATTGAGTGGTACCAGCAGCAGTACCCCGGCGCCGACGTGGCCGGGCTGGTTCCGGTTACCGTAGCGGGACGTTCGGGCGTACGCGCCCCGGACGGACTCACCGTGTACGTGGGCGACGGGCAGACCATGTACGTCTTGGTCTACAGCCTGGGCGGCGCCAGCCAGGCAAGCTACGTCAGCACCTTCGCCCTGTTCCAGTCCAGTTTCCAAATTGGCGGGTAATGTAGGGACGTAAAATTTTACGTCCGTACAAATATATGCCGGCGACGGTTGCGTTACGACAGGCGGCCGGGCAACGTGTGCCGGCTAGCCTGGTGCAGCGGGTCGTGGACGCTGCCGGACGTAGGCACGCCGAGCTGCGGCGCCTGGGCGTATCGGTAGCCATCGTGGGAGACGGCCAGATGCGCCGTCTGAACCGTGTCTACCATGGCGTCGACTCAACGACCGACGTCCTCACCTTCTCCATGCGCGAGGAGGGCGTGGTGGAGATCATCGTCTGCTACCACCAGGCGGCTCGGCAGGCAAAGGCGGCCAGCTGGTCCATTCAGTCCGAGCTGCAGCTGCTGGTTGCACACGGCATGCTGCACGCCGCCGGCTTCGACGACCGCAGGCCAGCCGACGAGAAGAAGATGCGGCGCGAGGAAGCTGCCGTGCTGGCTCTGCTGCGTCGCTGACGTCCCGGGGGCAGCGTGCGCCTATGCCCTTCGGGGCTTTTTCAGTATACTAATTGGTACCCGCTACACTTTTCCTCAACCTTTGCATGGCTAAGCCAGAGATACTCACCGGGGTCGACGTCGGCTCCACCACGGTTCGCGTGGTGGTGTGCCAGCGGCAGCCGGGCGGCGAGCTAACCGCCATCGCGGCCAGCGAGGTGCCGGCCCAGGGCGTGAGCAAGGGTGTGGTGACGAGCATAGACGAGACGGTCTCGGCGCTATCCGAGGCCTTCGAGCGTGCCGAGCGCATGGCCGGCGTACCCATCGAGCGTGCCACGGTGGGCGTATCCGGCAGCCACGTAATGACCCAGGAGAGCCACGGCGTGGTGGCGGTAGCCAAGGCAGACGGCGAGATAGGACCGGGCGACGTGCAGCGAGTGCTGGAGGCGGCCCAGACCGTAGCCGTTCCACCGAACTACGAGCTGCTGCACGTAATCCCGCGCAGCTACACCGTAGATAGCCAGGCCAATGTGAAGGACCCGGTCGGGATGGTCGGCGTTCGGCTGGAGGTGCAGGCGCAGATCATCATGTGCCAGGCGGCGCCGGTCCGAAACCTGACCAAGTGCGTGTACCGAACGGGCGTAGATGTAGACGAGCTGGTGTTCAGCGTCCTCGCCACCGCCACCGCGTGCACCACCCGCAAGCAGCGCGAGCTGGGCGTTGCCCTGGTGAACATCGGCGGGGCGACGACCAGCCTGGTCGTGTACGAGGAGGGAGACATAGTGCACACGGCGGTGCTGCCCGTCGGGGCGGGGCACGTTACGGCAGACCTCGCCATCGGCCTACGGACCGCCATCGACGTGGCCGAGCACATCAAGCTCAACCACGGCGTAGCGCAGGCCAAGCAGGTGCCGCGGCGTGAGGACATCGACGTCAGCGCCGCCGAGGACGCCGGCGCTTCGCCCGTCCGCGTCTCCCGCCAGCACGTCGCAGAAATTATCGAGGCTCGCATGGACGAGCTATTCAAGATGGTAGACCGCGAGCTGCGCAAGGTTGGCCGCAGCGGCCTGCTGCCCGCCGGCGTAGTCATCACCGGCGGCGGCGCCAAGCTGCCCGGCGTGGTAGACCTAGCCAAAGACGTGTTCCGCCTGCCGGCATTCCTGGGCCTGCCGTTGGACCTCCGTACCCCCGTAGACAAGCTGCACGACAGCCAGTTCACCACCGCGGTGGGCCTGGCGCAGTGGCTGGCGACCGGCTCCGGCGGCGACGCCGCCCGTGCAGCAGACCGTCCGCACGCCAGCGGCGACGTGGCGGGAAAGGTCCGCGGCTGGCTGCGCTCGCTGCTGCCGTAGCGCCGTGCTACGATACCGTCCATGGCACGTCGCACCACGCACCACCAGGCGCCAGCGCGCCACGCGCCCCGTACGCAGCGCAGCGCCCTCGCATCGATAAAGGTAGCGGGCGTCGGCGGCTCCGGTGGCGCCGCCGTCAATCGCATGGCGGCCAGCAAGCTGGCCGGCGTTGACCTGCTCGCGTTCAACACCGACAGCCAGGCGCTGGAGAGCAACCAGGCAGAGAACCGCGTCCACATCGGCCAGCAGACCACGCGCGGCCTGGGCGCCGGCATGGACCCCGAGGTTGGCTACCGTGCGGCGGAGGAGAGCAGCGACGAGATAGCAAAGGCGCTGCAGGGCTCCGACATGGTGTTCGTTACCTGCGGGCTCGGGGGCGGCACCGGCACCGGCGCTGCGCCGGTCGTGGCAGAAATTGCCCGTAGCCAGGGCGCATTGACCGTAGCCGTTGTCACCAAGCCGTTCGCCTTCGAGGGGGCGCAGCGCCGCCGCCTAGCCGAGGACGGCCACGCCCAGCTGGCCGAGCGGGTAGACGCCATCATTACCATTCCCAACGACCGCATCCTGCAGCTCATCGATCGGCAGACGCCGCTGCTGGAGGCGTTCGGCATCGTTGACGAGGTGCTCAAGCAGGCGGTGCAGGGCATCTCCGACATCATCACCGTCCCCGGTCTGGTGAACGTAGACTTCGCCGATGTGCAGGCCATTATGAAGGATGCGGGCAGCGCGCTGATGGGCATTGGCCGGGCTGCGGGCGAGGGCCGTGCGGTAGAGGCCGCGCGAGCGGCGATCGATTCGCCGCTGCTGGAGCTTTCCATTGAGGGGGCCAAGGGCGTGCTGTTCACCGTAACCGGCGGCTCCAACCTGGCTATGTACGAGGTCAACGAGGCGGCCGAGGTCATTACCCAGGCGGTTGATCCTGACGCCAAGATTATATTCGGCGCCGTGGTAGACCCCAGCCTGGGAGACGAGGTTCGCGTTACGGTCATCGCCACCGGCTTCGCCGCGCAGACCCTGATGAACCCCGGCGCCGCCAAGCCCGCCGCGAGCTTCGCCGGCGAGCGCGAGAAGCTGCGGCCAACGTACGCCCCAACGCCGGCGGCGAAGCGCCACGCCGACCGTCCCGCGCCGCCCCAGCAGGTTCGTCGCCCCGAGGCTCGTCCCTCGTTCGCCGACACTACAGCTGCCGGGCCGACGCCCGAGCCACGCTTCGCGCAGCGGGCGGTAGCAGACGCGGCGACCCTGAGCGAGGAGGAGCTGGAGATTCCAGCCTTCCTGCGCAAGAAGATGGGCTAGCGGCGGCGCCATGGCCACCGTCGTTCTCGCCATCGCCGGCCTGGTAGCCGGCAGCTTCGTTAGCGCCTGGCTGCACCGGCTCCGCACCGGTACATCTGTGGTCGTCGGCCGCTCGGCCTGCCCCAGCTGCGGCCACCAGCTCGCCTGGTACGATTTGCTGCCCGTGGCTAGCTGGTTGATGCTCCGCGGCCGCTGCCGCTACTGCAGCCAGCCGATTAGCTGGCAGTACCCTGCGCTGGAGCTGGCGCTGGCCATCCTGTTCGTCCTCGCCCCACTGGGCAGCGGCGCCATCGCCGTAGCGGCGTACCTCGCCGCCTGCCTGCTGCTGGTTGCCGCCGCTACGTACGACGCCCGCTGGATGGAGCTGCCGGACATCATCAGCTGGCTGCTGGTGGCCGCGGGCGTACTGCGGATAATCGGCGTTGCGCTGGCGAGCGGTACCTGGGCTCCGGTGCTTTTGAACGCCGCGCTCGGCGCTGCCGTGGCCGGCGGCTTCTTTGCGCTGCAGTACCTCGTCTCACGCGGAAGGTGGATTGGCAGCGGCGACATTATCCTGGGCGCCGCCGCCGGCCTGCTGGTCGGATGGCCGGGTAGCCTGCTGGTGCTGGTGGTGGCCTACGTGGTCGGCGGAGCGGTGGCCGTGCCGCTGCTGGCGCTCCGCCGGCGCGGGTGGTCTACGGCGGTGGCATTCGGCCCCTTCATTGCGGTGGGAACGTGGGTGGCGATGCGGTTCGGCACCCAGCTGACCCAGCTGCTGGGCTGGGTGTAGGTAGCCGGGTCGAAAATTCGTTGGTCGATTGTCGGGGGTAGGGTATACTTGGGTTGATTCTCAGGTGCTTTTATGCTACGACCAACGATCAACGACCAACGATCCCGGCGTCCCGCCTTCACCCTCCTAGAGGTGCTGGTGGTAATGGCTATAATGGCGATCATCATGGGCGTTTCGGTCTACCAGTTCCGTCGGGGTGAGGCCAGGCAGGACCTACGGACCGCCGCCGACGACATAAAGGCTGCCTGGGCCGAGATGCAGGGCCGGGCGCTCGCCGGTTCGCCGACGCCGTCGGATGCGGTTCGCGAGGTCGGGGTGTTCGTGCAGCCGTACGGCGATCGCCCAACCACGGCCCACGGCCTGCTGCTCTACGGGACCCTGCCCGATCCGGATATTCCGTATTCGACGTTCGTGCCCGACGACCCAACTCCCGCCGAGGTCGAAGACTACGCCGGCATGCTGCCCGGGCAGCAGGTGCTCAACCAGCCGTTCGTGCTGCTGGGCTGCGCTACGGTACTCTCGCCTCGCCCCTCGCGTTGCTGGATACCCATTCCCGAGTACTCGCCGGTGCTGCCGCCGAATACCTACATAGACAAGGGGAGCATTCAGCTGGCTGCCTCAACAACCGATGCCGGTGGCCTCTACGATTTCGTACCATTCCTCCTGGATGCTACCAGCAATCCGTTCGCCTTCCACCCCCACTTCGACTTCGAGCGGTGCGTGGCGGCGGAGTGGCTGCCCCGGTACCAGTACTACTACAATAATCCTACGCCGGGGAGCGAGAACCCCGACGTAACAATGGCGAGGTACCTGTACCTGGGCATTCGGGCGCCGCAGCCAACCTTTACCATCAATGGCTGGCAGGGCTGCGGCGTGCTACGGTTCGCGCTGCGCAGCAATCTAGACGAGCGCCTACCCGAGGACCTGCGAGCCAAGCTGTGGCTGCAGTTTGACATGCGAACCGGCCGCATCAGCACGGCTAACGAGGAGGCCGGCCTACCGGACCGTCCGTAGCATGGCACGATTCCGCCCCGGCCAGACGCTCATCGAGGGCATAATCGCCATCGCCGTCGTTACGGTAGGCTTGATGGGCGTCATCGGCCTCGCCATTAGCAACCAGGCTTCTGCCCAGGCCATCGGCGACCGGGCTGTGGCAACCGCCCTGGCGCGCGAGGGGCTAGAGGTGGCCAAGAACATACGTGACAGCAACTGGCTAGCGGGTCGGCCGTTCAGCCAGGGTTTGCTCGACGGCACCTCCGCCGTTCCGGAGAGCAGCTTCGCCCAGGTTGGCTCCCATTGGGGGCTAGCCTTCGGGCCATACGGCGACTTCGCCGACGACGCAACCCAGGTTACCTGGCTGCCATCAGATGGCCGCTACGGGCAGCGGGACGGCGGCGATGCCACCAAGTTCCGGCGCCGGCTGGAGCTCTCTGCCCTGTGTCGGCCCAGCGGCGATACCGGCTTGAACTTTACCTACGACGCCTCGGGTTCCACCGGCTGCGGCAGCGGCGAGCAGGTGGTCGGCGTGCGCGTGCGCAGCTTCGTGCAGTGGCCCCAGGGCCCGGGGCTGCGGACCATCGTCCTCGAGCTGAGGCTGTTCGATTGGAGGTAGGGGTTCGTTTGTCGAAAATTCGATTGTCGAAATATCTAGGCTTATGGTTAGCGATTCGCAGGGAAAAAATTATCGAGATTTGATTGCCTGGCAGAAGGCAATGGATTTAGTCACATTAGTTTACAAGCTGACTGAGAAATTTCCGCAGCATGAGCTGTACGGATTAACATCTCAAATTCGGCGTTGCGCAGTGTCTATTCCCTCGAATATTGCCGAGGGTAGCAGGCGAGGGACGAGAAAGGAGAATGGGCACTTCCTATATATTGCTTACGGTTCGGGAGCGGAGCTCGAAACGCAGCTCGAAATCGCTGATCGACTAGGCTACAGCAGCGACGTCACTCGTACGGAAACACGCCGAGTCCTCGATGATGTTATGCGGCTTCTCAATCGTTTGACGAAGAGCTTCACGGTATGATTCGACCAACGACCAACGACCAACGACGATCTCGTTCCGGCTTCACGGTCATCGAGATCATCATAGTGATGGCTATCTTCAGCATCGTGCTGGGGGTCATCATCCAGATATTCATATTCACCACCCGTACGCAGCGTCGGAGCCGCAGCGTGCAGGAGGCTTACGCGCAGGGTAGGGCAGCGGTCGAGGGGGTGGCGCGGGAGCTGCAGAACGGCTCGGTGGACTACGGCTACTACTCCGACCCCGCCCACGCCGCAGATAGCCTCGAGGCCCAGCCCGTCGACGTTACCGCGCTGCGCGACTCCCAGGGCCAGTCGGTACGGTTCCGCTGCGTGGAGAACCTGGCCAACGGCGCGGAGCAGGCTTGCGATGCTGACACTCCCGAGCGCGGGCAGGTGGAGCTGTGCCGCGGCAGCGGGTGCGACGCTACCCCGCCCGCCTGGGCTGGCGTTACCGATGAGGCTACCGACGTCACCGCTTGGTCGGTATGGCTGGGGCCGGAGGACGATCCGTTCCGACGCGATCCGGATGACGTAGCTAGGTACCTCGCCGATGTTCAGCCCTGGCTAACCGTGGCGGCCACGGTGCAGCCCGCGCCCGTCTCCGGCGTTCAGCTGCCCGAGGCCAGGGTGCAGGCTACGGTCTCCAGTAGGTCGTACCTACGCTAGTATGGGGATTCAAAGCACGGGAATACGGGAACACGGGAGCGTCGGCAGGCCCGGCGCCGTGCTCGTCTACAGCCTGCTGATTCTGTCTACGCTGCTCATCGTCGTAACGGGATTCAGCCTGTACGTAACCCGGGCCAGCCGTACCCTGGCCGTGGCCACCGATACAGCCGTGGCCACCTACGTGGCCGAGTCCGGCGTGGAGGAGGGGCTGTTCCTGCTGCGGCGTGAGGGCGTGAACGTAGCGGACTTAGCCTTCCCGTACCCCCGGGTCGACGGCGAGGGCAACGTGCTCGATGCCGTCGATCCGCTGGCGAGCATAGCCTCTACTTCGGAGAGGGCGCTGGAGTACGACGCCGATGACCTACAGTTCTTCGATGGCGTCGCCGGCTTCAGCGGCACGGCCTACGCCGAGCTGCGCAGCACCTCTACCGTAAAGGAGATAGTCATGGACGTGCCGCAGGACGACGTGGCCTACGCCGACGTGTACGACGCCAGCGGCGCCACCGACCTCGCCCAGGGCAGCGGCATTGGCTCGGTGCTGGTGGAGTGGGACCAGGGCACCGGCGCGGCGTGGCTAGAGGCATCGATCGTCGAGCTGGATGCGCAATCCGGGGGCGCAGAGCTCCGCTCGCCCAGGACCCAGGTGCTGGGTCCTAGCCTGCACTCGGGCTACTGCTTCAACGATCTATCTGCAGCTGGGCCAGCCAACCTCCACCGCCTGCGCTTCCGCGCCCTGTTCGCCGACGTTCGCAACCTGCGGGTAACTGGCTACCGTTCTACCTCCTGTCCCGAGGAGGCCTCGCCGGCTGTGCTGCCCGGCCGCACCACGGTTACCGCTACCGGCCGCTACCGCAGGGCAAAGCAGACGGTGCAGATTAGCATGCCGCAGCAGACCCTGCCCTCGGGCCTGTTCGGGTTCGTGGTCTTCTCGGACCAGTCGTTGGTTAAGCTATCCGCCGGCGTGGGCAACCTGCAGTTCTGGCCGCAGATCCCGAACGGCTTCGTGTGGCCAGATGGCGTATCGGGTCCGGCTAACACCTACCGCTTTACGTATCCGTTGGAGGACGGAATTCCGGATCAGCCGTCCTCAACGGTGGGGGTTCTGCCCGGCCGCTTCGGGCCTGGCGCCACCGAGCAGGTGCCGACGTTCGTGCTGGTGAATACCGACCGGTCTGGCATCACCTTCGCCAGCGGCGACGTAACCATCACCGCCAGCGGCAACTACGCCGATAAGTTCCAGATCGACTACGGCTTCGCCACGCAGGACGTTGGGGGAGTACAGGTGCTAGCTGCCGACGATCAGCTGAGGACTTGCCAAGATCTCGCCGGCGCTGGCTCCCTCTCGCTGACCGCGTACAACACGCCGCCGACTAACATTCTGGACGGCGAGGGCAACCCCGTGGGGTCGTTCTACACCGACCGCTGCGCCGTGGGCGTGCAGCTGGCTGATCCCTCCGGCGTGACGACGGCGATTCCGCTCCGCGGCCGGCTGGTGGCCTACGCCGACCCTGGCGGCACCGCCAGCGTAGCCCTGGAGTACGACCCGCCCATGCCCGTGCTCCGCGTCGAGCGGCAGCAGGCAGACTCCAGCTGGGTTGCGGTTACCAACGGCACCATCTACGACTTCGGCGGCATCGCCGAGGGCGGCACGGCTACCACCGACTTCCGCATCTGCAACGTGGGCACCGAGGGGACTACGCTCACGGTGCAGGGCGGCGACATCGTGGTGAACAATACCGATCCGGCAGGTAGCACAGCTTTCGGCAAGCAATCCGAGGGCGGCGTGCCAGCGGCGTTGGAGCGCGTAACGGGCAACGACTGCAGCGACGGAGATACCGTAACGTTCGAGGTTGCATTCAATGCTTCGGAGCCCATTGCCTACAGCGGCACCCTGGATATTGCTACGAATGCTCCAGATTTCCGCATCAGCCTGCGTGGGAGCGCGCAGACTCAGTCCCCAGACTGGGACGGCAACTGGGACTGCTGGGGCATCGGCGACACGAACTCCAACGGCACGAACGAAATCCGCTGCGGGTGGACCAACTTCGCGGGCGTAGCTAGCTACGATGTAGCCGTGGCGGCGACCTGCGGCGCCACGGGCGAGGCTCTGCCGGTGCCCCTCCTGCAGACCGCTACGGTCAGCAGCGCCAGCTGCGGCGCCACGTGCACCTACACCTACGACGTTACCGGCGATACGGCGGGCTCCAGCGGAGACGACCGCTTCCGCTGCCACCAGATTCGCTCGGTCGGCAGCAGCGGTACGCCCTCGGGCTGGACCAAGGTCCGCGGCACCACCGGTGCGGTGGTCGGGTCGCCCAACGTCAAGCGGTTCTTCTTGGCGTACAGCGATACGGCATTCCCCGATACCACCTTCAGCGGTGACCTACGTTCCCACTCCGCCGGTACCACGTGGCAGGAGGATGCGAATGCGCTGTGCAGGGCGTGGGCGCAGCGCAAGCTGGGGATTACGGCTAACTTCAACGCCTGGATGTGCGGCCGAAACTCCAACGTCCAGAGCTGCCAGTCGCTGGCGCCCAGCACAACCTACGTTTGGCTAGACAGCGGCCCGCAGAGCCTGCAGGGCCAGGGCGTGTCGTTCCGAACCGACACGGGCAGCGTGCCGCTCGCCGACTACTGGCGCGGCGGCTCTACCATTAGCTGCGACAACACCACCGACTGCGCGATGCAGCGTAAGCACGTCTACAGCGTCAACGGGGGAATCGCCGATCAGAACGCCCAGTACTTCAGGGTCTCCATGCTGCCGGTCGGCAGCGGCTTCCAGGGCGGCGGCGACTGCCCCGCTGAGCCAGCGGGCACGAGCTCGTGGGTACGGAGCACGGGCAACTCGGCGAAGCTCGGCATGTGGGGGAGCTACGGCAGCGGCCGGTGGAACGCCGACATCACGCGCGCCGGAGCCTGCGAGCAGAATTCGAGCTACGCCATCTACTGCGCCGAGGTGCCAACCCTCTCAGGCGTTCCATCGGGCTTATCGGTAACTTGGTCGCCCACGGACATTCTGGCCTTCAGCGCTACCTGGAACGACGGGGTGAGCGGCGAGAGCGGCTACCAGGTGAGCACCTCGGCGCCGGGCCACTGGACCGTGGCTAACCTACCAGCTGGCAGCCAGACTCTACCCTCGGGTACAATCGGCGGCTCGTGTGCGCTGGCTCGATCCTTCGCGAACCCCTGGACGTTCCGCGTCGCCGCCACCGACGGCAGCTCGTGGACGGCGCCCTCGACGGCGAATGCGAATCGGCCGTCCCTTTCTGCCCCGGCCCTGCCCCGAGTGCAGTGGGTAAACGCCAGCCAGATTAGGGTAAGGTGGAACGACGTAGCTTACGACACGGGCTACCAGGTTTCGCTGCAGCCCTCGTCGGGGCCGACCGTGTACGCGACGACGTCAGCTGGCGCTACGTCGCAGACCTTCAGCGTTACCGCCGGCACTACCTACACGGTTAAGGTGCGAATGTACGTGGAGAACGGCACGTGCGACGTATTCGGGCCGGAGACGACGCCGATAACCTTCGTCATGCCTGCCAGCGTTAAGAAAATTGCTGACTCCTCGCCGCATGACGGTAACTTCGAAGATGACGATGGCAACTCATCTAACGGCAACTGGTACGCATCTGCAGATGCGCTGTGCCAGTCCAGCTCCGGCCTCTCCAACTCCAAGGCCCTCATGTGGTACAGACCAGGGGGTGGCGCCAATGCCCTGCGGCCGGGAACCGTAACCCACAGCGGCGTTACGTACGTAAACCCTAATAATATCATTCTTTTCCGCGCCTCTTCGGACAACAACGTTCCGGGCACGACGCTCGGACCCACCGAGTGCCGCGCCGCCAGCTGCACCGGGCTGGACTACTGGACAGGCTACGGCAGCTGGAACGACGGCAGCGACTGCACGAACTGGAGCTCGGGCGGATCCGGCGTCATCGGCAAGTACTACGATACGGACGAGTGGCTGCGGTGGAGCCCCGTTACCCTGCAGGTATGTAGCAACGCTAACTCCCTGTACTGCGTGGAGCAGTAGCCGTATGACCGAGGATCAGGCTAGGGTTCGACTCGAGAAGCTGCGGCGAGAGGTGGAGCGCCACCGCTACGAGTACCACGTGCTGGACAGGCAGGAGATATCCGACGCCGCGTTGGATTCGCTGAAGCGTGAGCTGGTGGCCATCGAGGCTGCCTTCCCGCAGCTGGTTACGCCGGACTCACCCTCGCAGCGGGTGGCGGGCAAGCCGCTGCCCCAGTTCAAGAAGGTGGCACATCGCCAGCCCGCGTTGAGCCTGGAAGATATGTTCTCGGCCGAAGATCTGGCCGAGTGGGAGCAGCGCAATGCCAAGATTCTGGGACGCAGGCCAGCTAGCTACTTCTGCGAGCTTAAGCTGGACGGCCTCACCTGCGTGCTGACGTATCGCGGCGGCGTGCTGGCTCAGGCTGCAACGCGAGGCGATGGCAGAGTAGGGGAGGACGTTACGCATAACATCAGAACGATCGAGAACGTGCCGCTGCGGCTGCGCGGAGCCAACATCCCAGAGCTCGTAGAGCTGCGTGGTGAGGTCGTAATGGCTCGGCGTGTGCTAGACGAGCTGAACGCCGAGCTTCAAGCCAAGGGTCAGCAGCCGTTCGCCAACGTGCGCAATGCGGCAGCGGGCAGCATTCGCCAGCTGGATCCAGCCGTGGCTGCCAGCCGAAGGTTAGACTTCCTGCCGTTCGAGCTGCTGACGGATATGGGGCAGCGGACGCACGGTGAGTCGCACCAGCTCATGGCTGACCTCGGCTTCAAGGTTGAGCCGCACAGCGAGGTCTGCCGCGACCTCGCATCGGTCCAGAAGTTCCTGCACAAGTGGGAGGCGAAGCGGAAGACGTTGCGCTGGCAAACGGACGGCGCTGTGATTGTGGTGGATAGCATCGCAGACGAGCGGCGCTTAGGCAGCGTGGGCAAGGCCGAGCGGTGGATGGCGGCGTTCAAGTTTCCGGCTGAGCAGGCGACCACGCAGGTGCTGGACATCGTCGTCCAGGTGGGCCGTACCGGCGCGCTCACCCCGGTTGCCGTACTGGCGCCGGTGCAGCTGGCGGGGACGACCGTCAGCCGGGCCACGCTGCACAATTCAGACGAGATTGCCCGCCTCGACGTGCGCATCGGCGATACGGTCATCCTCCAGAAGGCCGGCGATATAATCCCCGATATTGTGCAGGTCCTGCCGCGCCTACGGCCCGCGGGGACCAAGTCGTACAGGATGCCTACCCGCTGCCCGGCCTGCGGCAGCCCGGTGGCGAAGGTCGGCGACGAAGTCAATCTTCGTTGCACCAACCGGCAGTGCTACGCCGCCCGGGTCGCCGGCGTTACCCACTTCGCCAGCCGCCGGGCAATGGATATCGTGGGCCTGGGCGAGAAGGTGGTGGCGCAGCTGATGGAGCTGGGTTTGGTCGCCACGCCGGTAGACCTATTCAAGCTGAAGGAGGAAGACCTCGCCGGCTTGCCCGGCTTCGCCGAGGTGAAGGCGGCCAAGCTGGTAGCAGCAATTGCTGCACGTAGGAAGCCTGAGCTCGCACGGTTCATCTTTGCCCTCGGCATTCGCCACGTGGGCGAGGGCACGGCGGCGGCGCTGGCCAAGCAGTTCCGGACCCTGGCTAAGCTCCGCGCCGCGACGGTGGAGCAGCTGGAGGCGGTGCCGGACGTCGGCGGCGTGGTTGCGCGTAGCGTGGCCGAACTCTTCGGTAGCCAGCCTGGACGTGCGCTGGTGGACGGGCTGGTGGATGCCGGCGTTCAGCCCAGGCCGGCAGCGGCGGCTCCCGTTGGCGACCAGCCGCTCGCGGGCAGGACGTACGTGCTCACCGGCAGCCTGGAATCTATGACGCGCGAGGAAGCATCGGCGGCGCTGGTTCGGCTGGGCGCCAAGGTTACCGATAGCGTCAGCGCCAAGACCACGGCCGTCATCGCCGGCGCCGAGCCGGGGTCTAAGGTAGCCAAGGCTCGGAGCCTGGGCGTGCCGGTGCTGGGGGAAGAAGATCTGCGGAAGCTGCTACGGTAGCAGCGTTGCGACCCAGCCTCGCTACTGCTAGGCTGGTGCCTGTATGGAGCAGCACGCCGCTACGGTAACCGACGCCGAGCTAGCTCGGCTAGCTGAGCTAGCGTGCCTGCAGCTGCCGGATGACGTCGCGGCCAGACGCCACCTGGCGGACCAGCTGGGCAGCATTCTGGGGTACGTCGCGGCTGTGCAGGAGTACGACGTCGCCGCCGGGGACGAGGGCGGCGATCCCATCTCGGCTCGCGCAGACGAGCCCGTGGCGAATGCCCTTGGGGCAGCCGGCGGGGGCGGTCGCCCGGCGTGGCTAGACGATGCGCCGCGGGCCGAGGGTACGCTGGTAGCTGTTCCGGCGCTGTTCGCCGGACGTAGCAACGGCAATGGTGGAGACGCGTAGCGCGGCGGCGCTGGCTTCAGCGGTCCGGGCCGGCACGCAGTCGGCAGAGGCTGCCGCCGCCGAGAGCCTGGAGGCAATCCGCCGCCGCGATCCCGCTATCCACGCCTTCCTCAGCGTGGATGAGGAGGGTGCGCTCGCCGCAGCTCGAGCCACGGACGCCGCGGTAGCCGCCGGCCAGCCGGTCGGCCCGCTCGCCGGCGTGCCCATTAGCGTCAAGGACGTGCTGTGCACGGCCAGCTGGCCTACCACCGCCGGCTCGCGGGCGCTGGAAGGCTGGAAGCCGCCGTATGACGCCACCGTGGTAGCCCGCCTGCGGGCAGCCGGGGCGACCATCTTGGGCAAGACGAACTGCGACGAGTTCGCCATGGGATCTTCAACCGAGTACTCAGCCTATGGGCCCACGGCTAATCCAGCTGATCACAGCTTGGTTCCCGGCGGGTCTTCTGGTGGGTCTGCGGCGGCGGTGGCTGCGGGCATGGGCATTGCATCCATTGGCACCGATACCGGCGGCTCGGTACGTCAGCCGGCTGCGTTCTGCGGCGTCGTCGGGTTCAAGCCGACCTACGGACGGGTCAGCCGCAACGGGCTCATCGCCATGGCCTCGTCGCTCGACACGGTGGGCTTCTTCACCAACGACGTCGATGATGCAGCCCTCCTCCTATCCGCGGTTGCCGGCGCGGATGGCATTGATGCGACCGCGCCCGCACGACCCCTGGCGCCGGCGCACGTTGATGCCGCCGACCTGGCCGGCTGCACCGTGGGTATACCTCGGGGCGTAGTCGCCGAGGGCGTTGACCCGGCAATCGCCGCCGCCTTCCAGGCCAAGATCGATAGCCTGCGCGCCGCCGGCTGCACAGTGGTGGATGTGGATCTGCCGGGCCTCGCCTACGCGCTCGCCGCCTACTACATCCTCATGCCGGCCGAGGTCAGCGCCAACATGGCTCGGTACGACGGCATCCGCTACCCATCCGGCAGCGGCACGGCGGCAGCCTCCTTCGCCGAGGCGGTCGCCGCCTGGCGCGGCGGGAGGATTGGCGCAGAGGTCCGTCGGCGCATTCTAGTCGGCGCGTACGTCCTATCCGCCGGGTACAGCGACGCCTACTACCGGCGCGCGCAGGCGGCACGGCGGGCAATCCGCGCCGAGCTTGCCGCTGCCTTTAAGCAGGTAGACGTAATCGCTACGCCGACGGTTCCCACGTTCCCGTTCCGGCTGGGCGAGAAGCTGGACGACCCGCTGGCTATGTACCTGGCCGACCTGTTCACCGTGCCCGCCAATATCGCCGGAGTGCCGTCTATATCTCTGCCGCTGGCCGGCACGCCGCTGCCGGCTGGGTTCCAGCTCACCGGCGGGTGGTGGGCAGAGGAGCGGCTACTAGCCATTGCGAAGGCTGCGGCCGCCCTGTAGCCTATACGGGATATGCGAACAGCAGCCGCAGCCATTGCCGTAGTAGCCGTCGCAGCTCTGGTGGCTGCCTGCGGCAAGTCATCCTACAGGTCGCCGGCCTGGGAGCGGCCGTACCGAGGCGTCGCCACGTCGTCTGTAACCGTGGTCGAGTTCAGCGACTTCCAGTGCCCTGCCTGCCAGTCGGCCGAGGCGACGGTCAACGACCTGCTCGCCCAGTACGGCGGCAGCGTCCGGTTCGAGTACCGCCACTTCCCGCTCACCAGCATCCACCGCTTCGCCTTCGCCGCTGCCGTGGCTAGCGAGTGCGCCGCTGACCAGGGCAAGTTCTGGGAGTACCACGACAAGCTGTTCCGTGAGCAGCCCAACTTCTCCAAGAAGGACCTCATCGGCTACGCCGAATCGTTGGGCCTAGACGTGGAGCCTTTCACCGCCTGCCTCGCGAGCGACGATCCAGCGGGCCGGGTGAAGGATGACGCCGCCGAGGCTGCCCGACGGGGACTGCAGGGCACGCCGACTTTCTTCATCAACGGCCAGCAGGTTGGAGACTGGTCGCAGCTGGGGGCGCTGCTCCGCGCCGCGGGTGCTACCCCCGTACCGGCGCCGTAGGGACGCAATATATTGCGTCCCTACCTATGTTGCCCCCCGTCGCCCTCCAGGTAGGGCCGGTACAAATCCGTTGGTACGGCATTGCTATGGCTGCGGCCATGGCTGCGGCGTGGCTGGTGGCGCGTAAGCTGGCGCCGCGATGGGGTGGTACCGCCGAACACGTAGACGGCATGGTGCCGTGGCTGGTCATCGGCGGCCTGGTCGGTGCCAGGCTGGTAGCCGTCGTTGCGTTCGAGCCGAGCTACTACATCGCTAATCCCGGGGAGCTGCTAGCTATCTGGCACGGCGGCATCTCTATCCTCGGCGGCCTTGCCGGGGGCGCAGCGGCGCTATGGCTGTACTGCCGCAGGCACCGGCTGAATCCCACGCCGTACCTCGCTAGCCTCGCCGTAGCGTTGCCGCTGGCTCAGGGCATCGGCCGCTGGGGGAACTACTTCAACCAAGAGCTGTACGGTCGCCCGTCCGATTTACCTTGGGCGGTGGCCATCGATGGCCTGGGCACGTTCCAGCCCCTGTTCCTGTACGAGTCGCTCCTCAATCTAGCCCTCTTCATCACCCTCTGGGTGCGCCGGGGCACGGTGAACCCGGCCCAGCTGCCCTGGCTGTACCTGCTGGGCTACGGCGTCATCCGTTTCGCCATGGAGTTCGGCCGAACAGATCCGGTGGTAATGCTCGGCCCGCTGCGGCTGTCGCAGCTACTTGCCCTCGGCCTGGTGGTTGCGGGGGTGTCTGGATTAGCTATTGGATGGCGGACCCGACCGGATTCGAACCGGCGATCTTCTCCGTGACAGGGAGACATGTTAACCGCTACACTACGGGTCCGTACCGCAGCACTATACGGAAGCTGGCGGTAAGTTTCAAGTATCCTTGGCCACTTGACGGCGCCCCGCATGGGGCGTAGGTTTGGCCATATTCCAACGAGATCCTTTTACCACAGGGAGGAAGTTTGAGTGAGCATTCCACATCAAATGGCGACGGCGCCAATCGGTAACCAGGGTGCCCGAATGGAACCCGAGCGGATACGTCAGATTCGGCAGCGGATGCAGCTGACGCAGGAAGACTTCGCGCACCTCATCGGCGTCACCTTCAGCACGGTGAACCGGTGGGAGAACGGTAAGTCCTCCCCCAACCGTATCGCTGCCCGTCTCCTATTCGGGCTCGAGAAGAAGTTCAAACAGGTGTAGCAACTGGCGGGAGGAGGCGAACAGCCCCCTCCCGTTTTCGTATTTGACGTTCGGCCCCAGTGGGGCTAGCATCCGGCTAAGTACACGCCCTTTTATACCTCGGAGGAGGAAGTATGGATGCTACTACCATCGCCCGGAATATGATCCGCCAATCCCGCCCGAACCCCGACGACTTCGACGGGGCACGGATAAAGCAGCTACGCGAAGACCTGAACATGACCCAGGAGAACTTCGCCCACGAGATCGGCGTAACCTTCGCCACCGTGAATCGGTGGGAGAACGGCCGCACCTCGCCGAACAAGGTTGCGCAGAAGGTGCTCCTGCTGCTGGAGCGTAAGCTCCGTAAAGTTCGCAATCAGCCGCACGAATAGAAAGGAACAGAGCCCGTAAACGGGCTCTGTTTTCAAAACAGAATTGGATCCTACGCCTTCGTGGCCTCGACAATCTTGGCGAAGGCGGCGGGGTGCTCGGCGGCCAGCTGGGCTAGCACCTTGCGGTCCAGCAGCACGCCCTGCTTCTTGAGCTTGCCCATGAAGGCGCTGTAAGAGGTTCCCAGCGGGCGTACGGCGGCGCCGATGCGCACCTGCCACAGGCTGCGGTACTCACGCTTGCGCAGGCGGCGGCTCTTGTAGGCGTTCACCCCGGCACGGCGGACGGCCGTGGTGGCCAGACGCATGCTCTTCTTGCGGCCCCACTTGAAGCCCTTGGCCTTCTTCAGCAGGTTCTTGCGGGTCTTGGTGTGGATTACGCCACGCTTTACTCGTGCCATACGGTTAGACGGAGTGGGGGATGGTGGCCTTGATGTTGGCTACGTCCACCTTTACGGCGCTGCGGTCGCGGCGCTTATAGCGGGTTACCTTGCTGCTCTCACGGCTGTTGAAGTGGTCCTGGCCAGCCTGGCGCGCCAGCAGCTTGCCGCCGCCGGTTACCTTGAACCGCTTGGAAACCGCCTTGTAAGTCTTCATTTTCGGCATAGGAACCTACCCTAGCAGAAGTTAGTGCTTGGCTGCAATAACCGTGGATAGCCGGTTGCCGGTACGGCTGACCAGCTGCTCTATGGTCACCTTATCCCCCAGGCTCGCCACGAATTCTTGGATATTGCGGGTGGAGAGGTCGGCGTGGGCGTTCTCGCGGCCCCGCATAATCAGCTCTATCTTCACCTTGTGGCCCTCGGCTAGGAAGGCCGCAGCCTGGCGACGGCGCATGTCTAGGTCGCCGCTCCCGATCTTGGCCGTTAGCCGGATGCCCTTGACCTCGACCTTCTTCGCCTTGACCTTAGATATCTTCTTATTCTCCTGGTAGCGGAACCTGCCGTAGTCAATCAGCCGGCAGGTGGGCGGCTCGGCTTTGGGGTTAACCTCGACCAGGTCTAGCCCGCGCTCCTGGGCAATCGCCACGGCGGCGGGCACGGTGAGCTCGCCCAGGTTCTCGCCCTGGTCGCCGATGACGCGCACCAGCGGCGCGGTAATCTTTTCGTTTATCCTAAATGTACGCTCCGGCTCGGGAATGGGCCGGCCGCGGTTTCGGCTGCGGTGACGAATGGCTGTGGGGGTTACTTACTGCTTAGAATCGCTGGTAAATGTACGCAAACCCCGCGGTTCAGTCAACCGAGGGGAGCGAGGGTTGGTGCCTCCGAACCAGAAGCTGCGCTTCGGTTCGGGGCTACCACGAACCGTGCTGCGTACTGGTTCGTGGTGGAGATGGCGGGGGTTGCACCCGCGTGCACACGCTCGTGGCAGGACGTTCTACACGCGTACCCCGTTCGAGAGGTTTAGGTTCAGGCAGTAGAGAGCGGGGGAGAGCTGCCGGTTCCGAGCCGACCTGTATGCAGCCTCGCACGGATCGGCGGCGTGCGGGCGGGCCTCGACGGTATGGCACCCGGGTCCAGCCCGCGAGACAGGGCTGGTCGGATGGCGTTGGCCCTTAGGCGAACGCGGGAGCGAAGGCAGGGGCGCGGAAAGCGCTCGCTACCTTAGCCATGACATTTTTGGCATGTCTGCCTGCGGGACTCCGTTGACGTTGGTTTCCCAGTCGCCGGCGTGCCCGTCCTACGGTGAGCTATGTGGCAAAGTACGGCATCCCCCCTCCGCTTCCCGTCGTCGGGGATCGGGGGGTGGCGGCCGTACGCGCTATCAAGGTGCTGCCCGTCGAATCTGCCGCTTGGCTTCTCGCTCCCTTATCGCCTCGCGCTTGTCGGCTTTGGTACGGCTGCGAGCCACCGCAATTTCGACCTTCACCAGCGACCGCTCAACGTACACGCGCAGCGGGATGACGGTCAACCCCTTGGCTTTGATCGTGCCGATGAGGCGGTCTATCTCGCCGCGGTTGAGCAGCAGCTTGCGGTCGGCGCTGGGGTCGTAGCCTCGCTGCACCTGGCTGGCGGGGCGGTACGGGCCGATGAAGGATCCTCGGAGCCAGGCTTCGGTCTTGCCGTTCGTGGTCAGCACGGTTACGAAGCTGCCCTTGAGCGAGCAGTGGCCCAGCTTGGCCGCCTTAACCTCGGGGCCGGTCAGCTTGAGCCCAGCGGCCAGCTTCTCCGTCACCTCGTAGGTGAAGGTGGCGCCCCTATTCTCTGCGAGAGTTCGTCCTGGCATAGCTTTACGGTGTGGTGGTGCCATTCTATACTTACGCACACCTGCTCGCTACCCTATGTCCGATATCCGCCGATTCAGCCGTACCCCCGACAGCCCGGCTGCCGAGGAAGGGCGTTGGGCCGATTCTCCGCCGGTTCAGCGACGCTGGGGACTGGTGGTGGGCGGAGCTACGCTCGTCATCGTGGCCGTGGTTGCGGCGCTCAAGCTGTCTACCGGCAGCGTGCTGGGTCTGTGGCCGAGCGCGCCGACGTGGCAGGCTGTATTCCTCTCCAATAGCACCGTCTACTTCGGCCAGGTCGGCTCCAGCGGCGGCCAGTGGCTGGAGATGCACGACATTTACTACCTGCAGCGAGCCCAGACTCCGCAGCCGTCCGGCGCGCCAGATGAGCAGGTCGACCAGAGCAAGCTGGTGCTCATTAAGCTGGGCAACGAGCTCCACGGCCCCCAGGATAAGATGCACATCAACCGGGACCACGTCGTCTTCATTGAAGATTTGAAGGCCGACTCGCAGGTGGTGAAGGCGATCGATAGCTACCTGCAGGCCCAGGCTCCGGCTAGGTAGCCATGGCCGCACGGCTGAGCGTAGCGGCGACGCTCCTGGCGCTGGCGGCGGCATTCGGTCCGCCCATCGTACGGGCGGAAATGAATAGCGCCAGCTACCGGATAGACCGCGACGTCATTAGCTACGGCGGCGGCGAGAGCCAGTCCGGTAGCTACCAAGCCTTCGCCAGCCTGGGCGACTTCGCGGCTGGCTTGAGCCAGTCGGCGAGCTACGTGGTGAACGCTGGCCAGCCGGGGCAGACGAACGCCGTCATTACGCTGACGCTGGATAGCCCCACAGTCTCGCTCGGCACGCTCACGCCCGGTACCCCGGTCGGCGACGGGACCGTCATTACGGTTGCGACCGATGCGCTGAACGGCTACAGCCTGTCTACCTCGTACAGCGGCGCAATGACGTCCGGCGCATACAACATCGCCGACTTCGTGGGCACGGTTGCCGATCCGGTGCCGTGGACCGACAACTGCGTGGCCAGCTCCACGCAGTGCGGCTTCGGCTTCTCGCTGCAGTTCGATACCGCGCTGGCCGATTCCGACTTCAACGCCAGCGCAGACAGCGCCGCCCTAAGGGCGAACGGAACGGGCCAGGATTGGTACGAGAGCCGCGCCCAGGCGCCTACCATGCTAACCCTCGACGAGGCCGCGATCGGCAGCAACTCCACCAAGAAGGCGCGGCTCGCATCCAGTACCACCCAGAACGTCTACCTGTCGCAGGAGTTTGCGGCCAGCGCTACATCAACGTTCATGGCGCAGTGGGACGTGTTCGTGGACGACGTGCTGGACGACAGCACGCGAGACCGTGCCGCGGTCATGTTGGTCGGCGACGACTCCGGCGGCACCAATGGCCCCAACTCGGCCAGCACCGAGCGGTTCGTCCACCTGGCTTTCTGGAAGAACGGCGGCGGCGATACCGGCTCTGCCGTGCTGGTGGCGCAGGAGGCGGGCGATACGTTCAATGATTCTACGGTGTGGCGCCAGGTTAAGACGGACATGAGCCTAGACCAGTGGTACACCATCCGCGTCGTCGGCAACCTCGCCGCCGATACGTACGACGTGTACGTGGACGGCGTGCTGGCGGCGAGCGGGGTCGCCGCGCTCACCGCCAAGTCCAGCGTCGGGTACATTTCGTTCGCCAGCTGGAGCGACAGCCGCGGCGCCTACTACGTGGATAACATTACGGCCGATATCGGGGGCGTGCCGAAGTGGGGGAACGGCACCGACTTCGCCGCCTTCACCACTACGGCTGCCGAAGTCTACAGCCGCGGCGGGTACAGCACGGCGGCGGATACAGCTACGGTCCGCTACCGCGCCGACGTTCCGGTAACCCAGCCCACCGGCTCGTACCAGACCACCATTACCTACACCGCGACCGCGACGCTGTAGCCTTCCCGCGCACGGGGGCGTATAATTGTTACGTAGCAATGACTAGCATGGAGTACACGCAAGCAGCAGCGAGGAGCTCGTCTCTGCGGATAGCCGCAGCAACGGCTGCTGCCGTCCTCGTCGGCACCGTCGCCTTCGGCGCGCTGGAGGCGGGCTACCTGGCGGCCGCCGTGGACGAGGACCAGGTGGAGATTTCGCTGGTGGTGGACGCGGTTCTCTCCATCAGCAGCCCGGCCAACGTCAGCCTCGGCACCATCAACGGCACCGGCCAGAGCGTCACGAGCAGCGCCGACTTCAACGTCATCACCAACAACACCTCCGGCTACCGCTTCGACATCAAGGCGTCGAGCAGCCCGGCCATGCGCTGCTCGAGCGGCGGCTGCGCGGTGAACAGCGACTCGTTCGCCGACTACACCCCGGCTACCGCCGACGTGCCCGAGACCTGGAGCGTGGCGGCGAGCGCCAGCGAGTTCGGCATCTCGGCCAGCGGCACCGCGGCCAGCTCCAGCTTCCTGACCGGCCAGACGTACTACAACCTCACCACCGCCTACCGCTGGATCGCCGGGCAGAACACCCAGACAACCGGCGCCACCACCAGCGTCATCTACCGGGCGGAGATCGGGGCGAGCAAGGTGCAGCCGACGGGCGTGTACACGGCTACCACCACCGCCCAGGTGACCACGCTGTAGATCGGCGGTTACAAGATGCTCCCGAATGGGGTATAGTATATCGGTAAGTTGGACTGTGGATAACAGGTAAACAGACAATGAATTTAGAGAGCAAGAGAACTACGGCAGCTGGGCGTTTGGTCTTAGCGGCTATGGGCGTTTCGCTCTGCAGCTACGTCGCCTTCGGCGCGCTGGAGGCGGGCTACCTGGCGGCCGCCGTGGACGAGGACCAGGTGGAGATTTCGCTGGTGGTGGACGCGGTTCTCTCCATCAGCAGCCCGGCCAACGTCAGCCTCGGCACCATCAACGGCACCGGCCAGAGCGTCACGAGCAGCGCCGACTTCAACGTCATCACCAACAACACCTCCGGCTACCGCTTCGACATCAAGGCGTCGAGCAGCCCGGCCATGCGCTGCTCGAGCGGCGGCTGCGCGGTGAACAGCGACTCGTTCGCCGACTACACCCCGGCTACCGCCGACGTGCCCGAGACCTGGAGCGTGGCGGCGAGCGCCAGCGAGTTCGGCATCTCGGCCAGCGGCACCGCGGCCAGCTCCAGCTTCCTGACCGGCCAGACGTACTACAACCTCACCACCGCCTACCGCTGGATCGCCGGGCAGAACACCCAGACAACCGGCGCCACCACCAGCGTCATCTACCGGGCGGAGATCGGGGCGAGCAAGGTGCAGCCGACGGGCGTGTACACGGCTACCACCACCGCCCAGGTGACCACGCTGTAGATCGGCGGCCATTTGCGCCCCCGGCGCCGTTGGCCTAGAGTCAAAAAAACTATGAGCCGAGCCTACTACCTGCTCTCTATAGCCTCGGTAGGAGCCGCACTTGCTGTGGGTTCCGGTGTAGCTCACGGCGCATCGACCAGCACCGTCAATGCCCCCGCGAACGGGATGTTTTCGGTCAGCCCGGCACGACAGGAGATTGAAATTGAGCCCGGGGCGACCGTCACCAAGTACATTGACGTAGTCAACAGGCTGGGTCGTCCCAGTAGGTACGTGGTGGAGGTTAACCCCTTCGTCGCCGGGGCACCGGGAGACGGCGGCGTCGAGGTCCCCCTGGTAGAGCCGCCGAACTCAGCCGTCAGCTGGATCCGTCCTGAGCTAGACGAGTTCATTCTGCAGGATGGCGAGCGCCTGAAGATGGCGGTAAAGGTTTCGGCGCCTGCGAATGCCGGCGCAGGTGGACACTACGCCGGCGTATTCATCTCTAGCCACTCGCTGGAGAAGCCACTGCCGACGTCGAACATCAATGTGGTTACGCGCGTCGGCTCGCTATTCCTCATCAATGTAAAGGGCGACGTGGTGGAGGCTGGCCGCATCAGCCAATTCTCGGCGCCGCGCGTCCATACCCGCCTCTCGCCGGTAACCTTCGACGTTGCCTTCAAGAACGAGGGTACCACCCACGTCGCGCCGCACGGTACGGTAGAGGTTAGCAATCTGTTCGGAACACGCGTCGCAGTCCTGCCCGTAGAGGCCTGGTACGTGCTGCCGCAGTCGGAGCGGAGCCGCCAGGTGACCTGGGATAGGCGGTGGCTGTGGGGTCCCTACCGCGCCACCCTCAATCTGACCTACGGCCGCGCCGACGACCTGAATGCAGACGCCAGCATCCTCATCTGGGCTGCGCCGTGGCGAATGGTAGCCATCGTGCTCCTCGCGCTCATCGCGTTCTGGCTGCTGTGGCGGCAGTACCTATCTCGGATTCACATCAGCCTATCCGGCCCCAAGGCGCCGAACGATGGCGCGTAGGTTGCTGGCCGGCGCCGTGGCTCTGGCGCTCGCCGCGGTCGGTACCAAAGTCAGCGCGGCGACGGTTTCTCTGTCGCCGCTGTTCTTAAGCTACGACCTGCCGCAGGGTGCCACCCAGCAGATGGAGGTTGCCGTGGCGAACCCCGGGAGCGAGGCGGTGGATATTCAGCTAGAGAGCGACCGCTACCCCAGCCCCGGCGACGGTAGCCCGCTGCCGCGTAGCCAGTCGCTGGAGCCGTGGCTGTACGGGCCAGCCGAGCCAATTACCCTGCAGCCTGGTGAGGCGGTGAGGGTCCCGGTGGAGCTACGGGTGCCGCTGGAGGCGGCGAACGGGAGCTACTACGGCATCGTGGCTGCCCGGGCGGTGCAGCGCGGCGGCAGCATTTCGGTAGCGGGGCGGGTAGCTACCGTCGTCCTGGCCAACGTCGGTTCGCCGCTGGATGCTACCGGGCAGATCGATAGCTTCAGCCTGCAGCGGGGGGGCGAGCGGTGGGAGGCTACCGTTTCGTACGAGAATACCGGCAATGCGCACTTCGTTCCCAGCGGCACAGTCTCCTTCCGCTCCTGGCCTGCAGGTGTCGCCGCCGAAGTCGGCCTGGAGTCGCGGCCGGTGCTGCCCGGAACCGTCCGTCCGCTGCGCGCGTCCACGCCCCGGGCGACGCTTGGCTGGGGCGTAGCTGTGGCTACGGCGAGGGTGGTCGACGGCAATGGCGTGGTGCGAACTGCCAAGGACGTGTACGTGCCGCGCTCCATTAGAGCTACGCTGGCCCTGCTGACGGCCCTGGCTGTTGGGAGTACGATGTACGTACGAAGAAGGAAACGTACCCTCCATGGCACGGCGTAGCTTACCACTGCTCCTAGCTGCGTTCGCGGTCGGCATCGCGCTGCCGGCTGCAGCATCGACGGTAGCAGACCAGGTAACGGTATCGCTCACCGTCAGTTCCACCTCAACGCCGACGTCTACCCCGTCTGAGCAGCCGTCTGGAGGCGGGGGAGGGGCGCCGCTTCCGGCCACGCCCCTGGTGGTGAGCGACGTCAGCATTACGTACCTCTCTCCGGACGAGGTGCTCATCAGCTGGCTAACGAATATGCCGGCTACTACCGTGCTGCGCTACGGCAGGACCCTGCAGTACGAGGAGGCCACCGCGGCCTACACGGACGCCTATACCCTGCGCCACGAGGTTTCCCTAACCGGCCTGCAGCCTGGGTCCCTGTACCACGGGCAGATTATGGGGGCCACCGCGGCTGGCCAGCAGGTGGTTAGCAGCGACTTCGTGTTCTCGACCGAGGAGGAAGCCGACGGCACGCCGCCGGCGAACGTGGGGAGCCTGCTGGTGGTCCCCGGCGACGGGCAGATTGCCCTCAGCTGGCAGAACCCAACGGACCGAGACTTCGCCGGAGTGGCGGTGGTCCGTAGCGCCGCCGGCTTCCCGTCCAGCGTGGCCGACGGAGCGGTGGTTACCCGAACGGCGGGGACATCGTTCAACGATACGGGTCTCACCAACGGTCGCCGCTACTACTACGCCCTATTCACATACGACAGCACGCTCAACTACTCGTCCGGAGCCATCGGCAGCGGCGTGCCGCAGGCAGCTGCCGCGCCGGGGGAGCCGCAGCAGCCGCCCCCTCCCCAGCCCGTGATACCGCCGGACTACGAGCCTGTCCCCCCAACCCAGGCGTTGCCACCCTCGGCGGTGCAGGTAGCAGCCTACCAGGGCTCTGTGGTGCTGGCAGCCAGCGCTACCGGCACGGTCAACGTCATAGCCGGCGAGTCCTTCACCATCGTCGTGCCCTCCTTCCAGCTCCAGAAGTCGGTGAGCCAGGTACTGGTAGAGCTGCAGATCCCCGGGGGAACGCAGTGGTACCTGCTGCAGGTAGAGCCCGGCCAGTCCAGCTACCGTGCCACGCTGCCGGCGACCTTGGCGCCGGGATCGTACGTAGCTAGGGTGCATATCCTCTACGTCGATAGGACTCAAGACAGCGTAGCCAAGGTGATTATCGTCAACGCCCGCGGCCAGGTCGTTGGCGCAGACGGCCAGCCGCTGCCCGAGGCGGTAGTGGTGCTGTGGGTGAGGCGCGGCACGTCTTGGCAGCTCTGGCAGCCCGTGGAGTACGCCCGAAACCCAGTCGTAGTCGGGGAAAATGGCGGCTTCGGCTTCATGGTGGACGGTGGGCGGTACCGCGTGCAGGTGCTGCGGGGAGGGTTCGAGCCCTGGGACGAGGAGGTAGAGGCCCGGAATGGGATTGTGGCGCCGGTCGTAACGCTGCGACGTGCGTCGCTCGGCTCAGCCGGAGGCTACGCTGGTGCAGCGACGAACTACGTGCTAGTCGCGCTCGCGTTGCTGGTCGCAGCTCTAACCGTGAAGCTCGTCCGCCGCGGGTAAGGAGTTCGTCGGCGTCGGGAATATCGCCCACCGGGGCGTTTTTTTGTATCCGAAGGGTGCCTACCGTCTCCTGATTCAAGTTTCACGACTCTTCACCAAAGACGGTACTTGTAAGTATAATTACATGTGGAAAAGCTGCACTCTGTGCAACTTGTATCCCGCGTAAGCTAACTGCAGCAAATGCAAAAATAAATTTAGGCATCGTCGTTCGTTACGACGACTCCTCTGCACGAAAAAATGATCCTACGAACTCGCTACAGGACCGTTCCTCCCGTGAGGAAGCGTGTAGCTACGCTGCTGTCCAGCAGGAGGGCACCCCTACCCAAGGGTCCGCCTCGCTGGTGGCGTCTGGTGAGCAGCCTTCTATTCAGCGGATCGTTGCTTCTCGTGGGTAGCGTGTGGTACCTGGGGCAGCGCGCTAGCCCCACCGAGGCTGCAGACCAGCCGAACCCAACGGTCAGCTACCAGGGCAAGCTGTCTGATTCCAGCGGAAGCGCCGTTGCCAACGGAATGCAGTCCGCCGCCTTTGCTATCTACGCAGCTGCCAGCGGCGGCACGGCGCTGTGGACCGAGACGTGGGGAACCTCGACCTCCTTCCAGACCAGCCTATCGGCGCAGTCGGTTACGTCCAGTGTCTCGCTGACCTACACCGCGCCTACCACCACGGACGAGGCTAACCTGTACGTGTACCACACGCTGTACAACATCAACCGGCGCGACCAGGTAACGGTTACGGCGGTAGATACGGGTACCAATACAATCACCATTACCCCCACGGCTAAGACGTGGGAGAGCGGGGACTACATTACGAACAAGCTGGTGACGTTCGATGGCCTGTTCAGCGTGCGGCTGCCCGCGACGTCTACGCTGGAGGCTATATTCAACCAGGCGTCTACGACGCGGCTATTCTTGGGCGTGAACATTAACGGCGACGGCGAAATGCAGCCGCGCAAGCAGATTACGTTCGCGCCGCTGGCTATCAATGCGCTGTACCTGGGCGGAGTGCCCTCTACATCCTTCGCGCGGCTAGACATTGCCAATACCTTCGCTACTACCACGTTCACCGGCTCGCCCGGTGGCACGGCGGTCAACCAGGGCGGGCTGTACGTAAACCCCGCGTCACCCGGAGCAGACCAGACCCTGCTGGGCATTGCGAACAACGGCAGCGAGCGGCTGCGTGTAGACGCCGAGGGAGACGTGTTCGCCAGCGGCACCCTATCCGTTCTGGCAATTAAGACGACCTCCTCGAACCCGCTGCTGGTGTACGGCGGTGCGGCAGACAGCTACGTGCAGGTAGGCCAGACGTTGCCCGCCGCCTACCGCGGCTTGGCAGCTACATCGTCCGATGATCTATTCGTGGCCGACCAGCTCTACGTAGACGGCCTCAGCCGGCTCGACGGCGCAGTCTACAGCTCCAGTACCCTGACCGTAACGGGCGCCACCTCGCTGCACGGCTCGCTCACCGTGAGGAATACCCTTTCGCTCCCAGATTCAACCGCGCAGCTGGACATATCTGCCGTCAAGGCGAACGGCTCCCTTTCGGCCAGCGTAATCTACGTGAACGCTGCGGTTTCTTCCGTGGCGAACGGCTACGTCATAGGCCTGGCCCACAATGGCACCGAAAGGTTCAAGGTAGACATAGACGGCGACGTGTACGCCAGCGGCACAATCCACGCGTTCGGCTTAGCGGCGACCGGCACGACCCCCCTGCTGCTGTACGGGGGAGGCTCGGGTAGCTACGTGCAGACCGGCTCGAGCCTGCCCTCCGCCTACCGCGGCTTCAGCGCAACCACCAGCAAGAGCCTGTTCGTTACCGACGACCTGTACGTAAGCGACGTGGTGCGGATGGACGGCGCCGTCAGCGCATCGAGCTCGCTGCAGGTAACGGGCGCCTCCACCTTCTACAATGATGTGACGGTACAGGGGACGCTAATCATTCCCGATACCGGCGGAGGCCTAAGCGTAGGCACCGTAGGTGTTGACTTCGCGAACTGGGTTAACTTCAACGCCGCTGGCTACGTAGATAACTGGGAGAAGGCTCCGGTGGCAATTACCGCGGCTAGCGCCGACCCCATGTCTTTCCTGCTGGGTGCGGGAACCGGCGGGACGGAGGCGTTCTCGGTACGCGCCGGCGGGTATGTGTTCGCATCTGGGACCTATACCGGCTTAGGCCTGACTGGGCTAGCCGACCAGGCACTGGCGGTGCAGGGTGGCGGCAACACGGGCTACGTGCTCATAGGTGGAGCTCTGCCCGCGGGTTACCGAGGTCTGCCCGCCACCTCGACCCGTGACCTATTCGTAGCCGGCGCGCAGTTCGTAGACGGCACGGCGCTGTTCGACGGTGGCGTATGGGCCAGCAGCACGCTGCAGGTGGGCGACCTCTCCACCTTCTACGCCACCAGCACCTACGCGGCGGGTGGAATACAGATTGCCGGGTTAAATATCACGAACTCCGGTGCCCTGGGGTCGAAGAAGCTGATAATTGGGGATGCTTCCGACGCCACCCCGTACTTCATGTTCGAGCTAGATGGCTCAACTGCATTCATAGATTCGAGCAGCTACGTAACCTTCCGTGACTCGATTTCCTTCGACTCCAGCGGCGACGTGTACTACATACCAAACGGCATGACGCTCGGGAACGGGGGGACGAACGACAGCATCGACTTCCGTGACGACGCCAACTCATCTGCCGTCGGCAACATAAACCTCGACCTCGATCGGGCCTTCCCCATCATCTCGTCCCCGAACACCGCGACCACGTCTATCGCCGACACGCTGCTCGTCAGCTCTACCGATTCGTTCTACATCCGCAGCATAGTCAATACCTCTAACGTGGCTAGCCGCATGGCGTTCGACGACACGAACGATGAGTTCATCATCGACGTGCAGACTAGCTCTACGGGCGCCGGTCCATTGGACGTAGCGGTGAAGCTAGATGACCAGGCTGCCGGCCTCTCGTACTTCCGGGTGCGCAGCAGCACCACGGCCGTGTGGAGCGTGGATAGCGCGGGCACCGTGGGCGCCGGTGGCAGCGACGTGGCCGAACGGTACCCGTCTGCAGAGCTGCTGCTGCCGGGCGATGTCGTAGCCGCCGACCCAACCCACGCCGGCTACATCCGCCGCGCCACCGGCGGAGCGGGCGAGTCTATCATCGGCGTGGTCAGCACCAAGCCCGCCATTATCCTCGGCTTCTACGACGCAGGAGCCGAGACCCTGGGCTACGACGTGGCCCTGGTGGGCCGTGTGCCCGTACGGGTGACGGACGAGAACGGACCCATTTCAATCGGCGACCTGCTGACGCTCGGCTCGGAGCCGGGCACCGCCGTGCGCCGAGTCGGCGGCGGGGTAGCGCTCGGCACGGCGCTGGAGGCACTGGCTACCAGCAGCGCTGGGTCGGTGACCACGTTCATCAACGTGTCTACCCAGCCCGACGTGCTGGAGGTGGTGCCGTCTGCCTCCCGGGCGGCGGGGCTGAAGGTCTACCGCTTCGCCCCGTACGCCGGCACCATCGAGGTGGCGAGCCTGGTGGTTACCGAATCGATCGAGGTCCGGGGTAGCGTCAGGGTCCGCGGCAGCCTGCAGCTGGACGGCGCGGTGCTGACGGAGTTCTGGGATGCGTCGGACGGTGCGCTCCGCGTGGGCGACGCCGCGGCCATCGTCGGCCCCAACGAGGTGGACCGGACGTGGGCAGACCGCAGCCCCACGCTGCCGGCCATTGGCGTGGTGGCCGAGGTGGTGCCCATTGAGCAGGTAGACGCTACCACTACGCTGGAGTACCTGACGCTGCTGGCGTCGCGCGGCCAGCTGGTAGACCCCTCGCAGCTGCGGCGGCTGCGCGTGGCGGTGGGCGGCACGCTCGCCGGGTTCACCGGCCTGCTGCCGGGTACCCGCTACTACCTGGCGACGCAGCCGCCGTACCCGTCAGCCGGCACCAGTAGCCAGGAGGCGTTGGCAGCCGAGGCGCCCACGGCGGTCGGCGTCATCCAGCAGCTGCTGGGCATTGCGCGGGATGAGCGGTCGCTGCTGCTGTTCGTCTCGCCGCAGTACAAGCTCAACGAGCCGCCGCCGGCCCCGGTGGTAATAACGGTGCCGGTGCCGTCCCCAGCTCCGCAGCCGTCTCCACAGCCGCCGGAGAAGCCCCAAGAGCCGCCGCCGGAGGCTACCCCGGCGCCGACTCCATCAGAACCATCGCCGTAGTGCCTACGTACCCCGTTCGAGCCCTCACCATCCGCCGCTGGCGTCGCCGCGACGCGGATAGGGTGTACCGCGTGCTGACCGAGGAGCGCGGCGTGCTGGACGTTACGGTGGCGGGCGCCGCACGGGCCACCAGCAAGCTGGCCGGCCACCTGGAGCCGTTCGCCGAGGTGCGCCTGCTGCTGGCGCGGGGGCGGGGGCCGTTCCGCGTCGCGGGGGCGGTGCAGGTGCGGCGGTTCGTGGGCGCAGACGAGGCTTCGGTGCGGCGGCTGGCGCAGGTGGCGGCGGTAGCCGAGCAGCTGGTGCCGGTAGACCAGGCGCTGCCCGGTGCGTTCGCCGCCGTCCGTGACGCCTGGGAGCAGGTGCTGTCCGAAAGTCCCGGGGGCCAGTCTGCGGCCGTTGCCAAGCTGGCCTACGACCTGTGCGGTGTGGCTGGCTACGGCGTTCCCAGTACGACCCAGCTGCCTCCAGATCCCAGCCGTTTCCTGCAGTTCATGGATACCTACCTATCGTCGGTGCTACCGCGACCTGTCCGTCTGGGGTAAGCTACCCCCATGCAGCGCAGCATCGACGTGCGGCCACCCGCCGTCCCCGGCCGGGACGCTAAACCTTTACCTACCCATTCGCCGCAGCAGCCCGCTGCGCCTACGCCTATGCCCCGACGTAAGGCCAAGAAGAGCCACGGTCTCGCCACGCTGGTGGTGGTAAGCCTCGCGTTGATCCTCGCCGCTACCGTGGGCGGGCTGTACGTGTTCGGCCCCGGGTCCAGCCGCGGAGCCGTGGCCGTCTCTATCGATGGTCCATCCGCGGTGACTTCGGGTGACGAGGTTACCTACGCCGTTACCGTCGCCAACGCCGACGCCCAGCTGGACGTGGCAGACCTAACGCTGGAGTACCCCGTCGGCTTCTTGGTTACTTCAGTGAATCCACCGGCGACGAATGCAGCCGGGCAGAGCCTATTCAACCTGGCGCCGCTCGCCCCCGGCGAGACGGCCACGGTAACGATCAGGGGCCGTCTGCTGGGCGCCGTGGGTACCGCAGCCGAGGTCCGCGCCCGACTAGACTACGAGCCCGTCAACTTCAGCTCTAGCTTCCGCGCGGACGCCGCGGCCGTAACGAGCATCGCCGCCGGACGTGTACACCTGACGTTCGATGCGCCCGCGGTTGCCGTTTCGCCCGGCCAGCTGGCGATGTCTATTGCCGTAGAGAACGTCGCCGAGTTCGCCCTGAACGAGGTCGAGGTCGTGCTGGAGGTTCCCGAGGGCATTACGGCTACATCCAGCACCCCGCCGCTGGCGAACGGCGCGGGCGAGCTGCGGTACGACCTCGGCTCGCTGGAGCCGGGTGCCACCTGGCGTGCGCAGGTGGCCGCCGACATAGTGGGAGACTCCGGCGCCAGGCGTGGGATTGCCGTGGCCGTCTACCAGCGCATCGGCGGGCAGCGGGTAATTGTGGAGCGGGCCCTGCGCGAGGTAGAGGTGGTGCAGCCGTCGGCGACGGTCGCCCTATACGTGAACCAGTCTACCAGCTCGCCAGCTTCGGTACCTGCGGGCGGCGTCGCTCAGGTAGCGGTAGAGGTACGCAATGTTGGATCGGTTGCCCTGGAGCAGCTGAACTTGCAGCTCAGGGCGATGGATGCTGCATTCGACTTGGAGCGAGCCACCGGCGACGGCTGGAGGGTTAGCCCTACCGCAGGCTTGCTGCAGATTGATTTACCCGACCTCGCCCCGGGTGAGGCCATGGTACGATCGATAGGTATCCCGGTTCGTGGGGACGCACAGCTCGGTGCATCCCCGTCTCTCTGGGCAGCGGTTGGAAGCGTGGCATACGGAGAGGATTGGCTAGCGGGCTCCGGCTCCGTGTCGCTGGTGATCCAGTAGCGAAAACACCTGCCGTTCTGGCAGGTGTTACGTTGCGGCCGTGGTGGGATCTCGGCGCCAGTAGTAGGGGAGCGAGATGAAGCCGACGACTACCGCAGCGCCGGCGACTACGTCGGCTACCAGCTTGGGTACGCCGAGCAGCAGCGCCAGCAGCAGGCAGAACACTATCGCCATGTACCATTTGCCCGGTCGGTTGCTGCGTACGGTTAGCCGCTCACGGGAGCGGAGCGCCACCAGCGTGTACCCGATGATGGTCACGTCGCGTGCTACCAGCAGCCAGAAGATGAGCGGCTCGATGCTGGCGAAGCCCAGGATCCACAGCGGCGGTACCACCAGCAGCTTGTCGGCGACCGCGTCTAGGGCGGCGCCGAGCGGGGTCTGCTGGTGCCGTAGCCGCGCCATGGTTCCATCTAGCCCGTCGCTGATGAAGCCGGCGGCCGCAATGGCTACCGTCGTCCAGCGCGGCCAGCTAAGCAGCAGGCTGGCGGCCAGCGTCGGGCAGATGGCCAGCAGCCGGAACCACGTTACGTGGTTGGGCTGCAGCGATTGGGGAATGGCCCCGACCACGAACCCCAGCAGCTTCTCCTTGCGGAGCTCTACCGCACGGGCGGCGCGGCGTACCGCTAGCTGAATGCGTGGCAGGGCGTTCGTCTTGCGCACTGTTCTCTCCTCCGGTTGTTAGGTTCAATAATGACGCAGTGCTACCACGTCGCACCTGCCGGCGCAAGGGTCAGGCGTTGCAGCGTGGTGTACAATAGCCCCATGCAGCAGCTCGCCACACAGCTCCCCGCCGCGCCGCGCAGGGCATCGGGAGGAGCTTCGGACGCAGCGTGGCAGGCGCTCGCCGAGCTGGCGATTGCGCCGCTGTGGTGGTACACCGGCGGCCTGCTGAACGTGGTGCGGTGGTGGCTGGCGCAGCTGGGCGAGGGCGCCAAGCGTCTGAGCCTGCGCGTGCTCCTCTCGCACTGGTTCCAGCCTATGTACGGGCAGTACGATACGGCGGGCCGCATCATCAGCTTCGTCCTGCGCACCATCCTCATCGTCTGGCACGTCCTGATGATGGTGATCTGGATCGTCGCGGTAACCGTCGGCCTGGCTGCCTACATTCTGCTGCCGGCCGTCGCCGTGTGGCAGCTCGTAGCTAACGTTGGCTAGCGTATGGCAGACCAGCAGGCTCCGCTCCGTCGCTCCGATTCCGGCGGCACCTACCTAGAGCTGCCGGAGGGGCTGGTGTTCTGGGGCCGCAGCTACAGCCCCCTGGCGATTCAAGCTAGCCGCACCCAGCGGCTGGTGAGCAGGGCGGTCGATACGTTCCTGGTCGTGGTTGCCGCAGCCGGCGCCGTCGCCGGCGCCGTTCACGTAACGTCGTTCTGGGGTAGCGGCTCGGTGCCCATGCGCGGGCCGCTGGTGGCGCAGCTCTGGGTCGGAGTCCTCGCAGCCTGCCTCGTGGTCAGCCGATGGGGCTGGCGTCACCGTGGGCGCGCCACCGTCCTCGCCCGGTCGTTCGATGGATCTCCCACGCCGACGGCCAAGCCCCGCTGGCTAGATGCCAGTGCGTGCGCCAGCGCCGAGGTGCTAGCTAGCCTGGAGGCAGCAGCGGGCGTGGCCGTGGCTGACGGCGGCAGCGACATTCAGCCGCTCCACGTGCTGGTGGGGCTGCTGCGGCAGCCCGGGGTAGCCGCTACGGTCGCCCGCCTGGGCGTGCCGGCCAAGTCGCTGGCAGACCAGGTGCAGGCGCTGGCCCTGCGCGACAGCGTCGTCGTCCACGGCGGCAGCCGCGCCCTCACGTCCGAGGCTCTGTCAGCGGTGCTCGGCGCCTACTGGCTCGCCTACCAAGACCGGAGGCCACGGATAGAGGCGGCAGACGTGCTGCTGGGCGTAGCCAACGCCGATGAGCGGGTACGCCAGATACTGTTCGACGTCGGCATCACCAGCCAGAAGCTGGCGAACGCCGCGGCGTGGCTGCGCATCAATAGCCAGCTGGCGCACCAGTACCGCCGCCTGGCTGCCGGGGCGCGGCTGAAGCCCAAGGGCGTAATGAACCGCGCCATGACGGCGGTGGCCACGCCGACGTTGGACATGTTCAGCCACGACCTCACCCAGCTGGCGCGCGCCGGAATCCTCACCTTGGCCGTGGCCCGCGAGCGGGAGGTGGCCGAGGTGCTACGCCTGCTGGAGAGCAGCCGCCCCGTGCTGCTGGTGGGCAGCGACGGCGTGGGGAAGTCATCCATTATCCAGGCGCTAGCAGGCGCCATGGCTGCAGAGGCTGTGCCGGCCAAGCTGCAGGATAGGCGCCTGGTCGCCCTGTCGCTGCCCGCGCTGCTGGCTGGAGGCGGCGCGGCGGGAGCCGTGGAGCAGCGTATCCTCGCCGTGTTCGGCGAGGCCCGCCGCGCCGGCAATGTCATCCTGGCTATAGAGGGGCTGCACAACGTAACGGGCATCGCCAGCGGCGGCGAGGACAGCATCAACCTGGCGGAGGTGTTCGCCGAGGGGCTGGGCGACGGCACCGTGCTGGCCATTGCCACGGCCACGCCGCAGCAGCGCAGCCAGTTCCTAGACCAGAGCGCGCTCGGCGCCATGTTCGAGCCGGTCATCGTCAGCGAGCCCGACGACGATGCCTGCCTGCAGATGCTGGCGGCGCACGTGGGGCTAGCCGAGGCCCGGCAGGGCGTGGCGTTCACCTACGGCGCGCTGGAGCGAGCCGTGGAGCTATCCCGCCGCTACGTCCGCGACGTCTCGCTGCCCGCGCAGGCCATTCGCCTAATGGAGGAGGCGGCCGTCTACGCCAAGCGCCACCACGCCGCCAGGCCAATCGTAACGCCCGAGGACGTGGGCGCGGTGGTCGCGGCCAAGACCGGCGTTCCCGTTACGTCCGTGACCGAGGCGGAGGAGGGCAAGCTGCAGCGGCTGGAGGAGGAGATCCACCGCCGCATGGTCGGCCAGTCCGAGGCCGTTACCCTCGTCTCGCAGGCGCTGCGCCGAGCCCGCACCAACCTACGCGACCCCAAGCGGCCCATCGCCAGCTTCCTGTTCCTGGGCTCTACCGGCGTGGGCAAGACCGAGCTGGCCCGCACCATCGCCGAGGTCTACTTCGGCGCCGAGACCCGCATGGTGCGGCTGGATATGTCGGAGTACCAGCTGGTGACCAGCCTGCCCCAGCTGCTGGGCACGCCGGACGGCAGCCAGCCCGGGGCGCTGACCGAAGCTGTCCGTCGCACGCCGTTCTGCCTGCTGCTGCTGGACGAGCTGGAGAAAGCTCACCCCGACGTGCTCAACATCTTCCTGCAGGTAATGGAGGACGGCCGCCTCACCGACAGCCAGGGTCGCACCGTGGATTTCACCAACGTCATCATCATTGCTACCTCTAACGCCGGCACTTCCTACATCCAGGACCAGGTGCGCGCCGGCACGTCGTCCGAGAAGATCCGTACCGCCCTGGTGCAGGAGCAGCTGCGCGGCATCTTCAAGCCAGAGTTCATCAATCGCTTCGACGCCGTGGTGGTGTTCACCCCGCTCACGCTGGTGGAGGTGAACGAGATCGCCCGGCGCATGGTGAAGGGCATCGCCAAGCGGCTGGAGGAACGCGGCGTCTACCTGCGTGTAACGGACGAGGCGATTGCCGAGTTCGCGCAGCGGGGCTTCGACCCGGCCTTCGGCGCTCGCCCGCTGCGGCGCGTGCTGCAGGATACGGTGGAGAATACGTTGGCCAACTACATGCTGGCGCACACCGTGGACCGCCGCGACGTGGTCGTGATTAAGCCTGGCGGCGTGGTGGAGGTAGAGCAGGCGGTGCGGGAGATTTGACCGGGCGTCCTTCCTTGCCCGCGGCACCTCGCCGTGGTAGTTTTTGCTGTACAAACAGCCCCATGGAGCGTCCTTCCCTAGATACCATCGTATCGCTGTGCAAGCGGCGTGGGTTCGTGTACCCGTCGTCGGAGATGTACGGCGGGCTGGCCAACGCCTGGGACTACGGCCCGCTGGGCACGGCGCTGAAGAAGAACATTAAGGACGAGTGGTGGCGCCGCTTCGTTCAGGCGCGGCCGGACGTGGTGGGCATAGACGCGGCGCTGATTATGAACCCCAAGGTTTGGGAGGCCAGCGGCCACCTCAAGGAGTTCTCTGACCCCCTGGTGGAGTGCAAGGTGTGCCACCAGCGGTTCCGCGCCGACCACGCCGAGGTTATCCTGGAGCACGAGCACCAAGATTTCACCGAGCCGCAGCAGTTCAACATGATGATAAAGACGCACCTGGGCTCGGCCGAGACCACGGCCAACGCCGTGTACTTCCGCCCCGAGACCGCGCAGGCGATGTTCGTAGACTTCAAGAGCGTGCTCACCACCACGCGTCGGCGGCTGCCCTTCGGCATCGCGCAGGTGGGCAAGGCCTTCCGCAACGAAATTACCCCGGGCCAGTTCATCTTCCGCACCCGCGAGTTCGAGCAGATGGAGATTGAGTACTTCAGCAAGCCGGGGGAGTGGGAGCAGCACTTCGAGCACTGGCTGGCCGAGATGAAGCGCTGGTTGAAAGACCTGGGGGTAGCCGACGAGCGGCTGCACTTCGTGGAGATCGCCGACGGCGACCGCGCCCACTACTCCAAGCGTACGGTTGATGTGGAGTACGACTACCCGTTCGGGCAGAAGGAGCTGTACGGCATCGCCTACCGCGGCGACTTCGACCTGGCCAGCCACCAGGCCGCCAGCGGGCAAGACCTGCAGTACGTAGACCCCGAGACGAACGAGAAGCTGCTGCCGCACGTCATCGAGCCGACGTGGGGCGTAGACCGCTCCATCCTGGTCGCGATGCTGGAGGCCTACCACGAGGAGGATGCGCCGACGGCCGAGGAGGGCGAGACGGACAGGAGGATTGTGCTGAAGTTCCCGTACTGGCTGGCGCCGTTCAAGGCGGCGGTGCTGCCGCTCTCCAAGAAGCTGGCCGAGCCGGCGCAGAAGCTGCGCGACGAGCTTGCCCAGCGGTTCGCCTGCGACTACGACGAGACCCAGAGCATCGGCAAGCGCTACCGGCGCCAGGACGAAATCGGCACGCCGTTCTGCGTTACGTTCGACTTCGAGACCGAAGCCGACGGCAAGGTTACCATTCGCGAGCGAGACACCATGGAGCAGGTGCGCATTCCGATAGCGGACGTGGCGGCCTGGATCAGCGAACGCGTATGGCCTCCCCGAAGGTAACGGTCTTCGACGACGGCCTTAAGCTGGTGGTGGCGCCCATCCGCGGCACCGGCACCGTGACGGTGGACGCCTTCGTCGGCGTGGGCTCGCGGCACGAGACGCCAGCAGACAGCGGCATCTCGCACTTCCTGGAGCACCTGGTGTTCAAGGGCACGGCCCGCCGCCCCAGCGCGCAGATCCTCACCGAGGAGCTGGACGGCGTGGGCGGCTCGTACAACGCCTACACCGCCAAGGACCGCACCTGCTTCTACGTCAAGCTGCCGGCTGAGCACCTGGCTCTGGGCATCGACATAATCGCCGACATGGTCACCCGGCCGCTGCTGCCGCCGGCGGAGGTTGAGCGCGAGCGCGGCGTGGTTCTGGAGGAGATAAACATGTACGACGACAACCCCATGATGCTCATAGACGAGCTGGCGGAGGACGAGCAGTTCAAAGGCCACGCCCTGGGGCAGCGCATCATCGGCCCGGCCGAGAACATTCGCACCAACATTACCCGCGAGATGGTGGCGGAGCACCACGCCCGGCACTACCGGCCGGACCGCTGCGTGGTGGTGGTTACCGGCCGCTGCAAGCCAGAAGAGGTCGTGGCAATGGTCCGCAAGCACTTCACCTTTCCGTCCGCAGATGCGGCTACCCCCGCGGCTGCCGAGCCGTTCACCTTCACCCAGAAGGAGCCGCGGCTGCTGGTGCAGCACCGTGATGTTGAGCAGATTAACCTCGCCCTGGCCTTCCCGGGCGTGGGCATGTCCAGCCGCTCCAGCGCCGCCGCCCACGTCCTCGCGACCATGCTGGGCGGCACCATGAGCTCGCGCCTGTTCCACGAGGTCCGCGAGCGGCTGGGGCTGTGCTACTCCATTAGCGCCAGCCACAGCAGCCTGGCTGAGGTCGGCACGTTCAACGTGTCCGCCGGCCTGGAGCGTTCGCGAATCGCCGAGGCGCTCACCGTCATCCGCCGCATCCTGGACGATGCCGTCGCCAACCCGCCGTCCGAAGCCGAGCTGCAGCGGACCGTTACGAACATGGTCGGCCGCATCGCCATGAAGGTGGAGGACAGCGCCAGCTTGGCGGACTGGCTGGGCACGGGCATGACGGTAACCGGAGAGCTGCAGACGCCCAGCCGCCGCGTGGCCGTGCTGAAGCGGGTTACGGCCAAGCAGGTCCACCGCGTGGCCAGGCAGCTGCTGGACTGGCGCCGCGCCTGCCTGGCGCTCATCGGCCCGGTGGAGGACGAGGCGGCGATCCGCAGGATCCTCCAGCCCTAGGTGGTATAATTCAAGACGTATGCCAGAGCGAAGGATTATCACCATTTCAACGGGCACCATCGTGCGCGTGCTGGCCGTCCTGCTCGGCCTAGCCTTCCTGTACCTCATCCGAGACGTGCTGGCCCTGGTGCTGGTGGCCTGGCTGCTGGCGACGGCCTTCTCTCCCTCGGTCAACTGGCTCCACCGCATCGCCCGCATTCCGCGGCCGCTGGGCCTAGCTGCCATGTACGGCCTCATCGGCGGCATCGTTGCATTGGTCGTGCTGCTGTTCAGCCCCATCGTGGCCGAGCAGTTCAAGCAGCTCGTTACCGCGCTGCCGCACTACATGGACGAGCTCAGCCGCTGGTGGCTCAGCTTCACCGGCACCGCGGCGCAGCTGCCGGACCTGGGCAACTTGGCCGGTGCACAGGGCTTCGCCGGCAACCTGCTCGCCACGGTGTTCGGCGTGTTCAGCGCCGTGCTGGCCACGCTGCTGGTCATCGTCCTCTCGTTCTACTTCATCGCCGAGGAGACCAGCATCCGTAAGCTGGTCAGCGCGCTGGTGCCCCCCTCGTCTGCTCTGGATGTTACGCAGCTCATCACCCGCATCCAGGGGCGGCTGGGGCTGTGGCTCCGCGGCCAGCTGGTGCTCGCCGTGGTCGTGGGCGTACTGGTCTACGTCGGCCTAGCTATCATCGGGGTTAAGTACGCCCTGCTCCTGGCGCTGCTGGCTGCGGTCATGGAGATCGTGCCGTTCGTCGGCCCAACCATCAGCGGCGCGGTGGCCGTCCTGCTGGTAATGGCCTCGGGAGCTCCGACTGCCGTCGTCCTGCTGGTGGTCGGCCTGTACGTGCTGGTGCAGCAGCTGGAGAACAACATTATCTCTCCCAAGATTCTGGGCAGCAGCGTGGAGATAAACCCGCTCATCGTCATTATCGCCGTGCTGGTGGGGGCCAAGGTAGCCGGCGTCATCGGCGCCCTGCTGGCCGTGCCCGTGGCTGCGCTGCTGGCAGAGGTGGCCAAGGAAGTCTGGGCGCGGCGCCCGTCGTCCGGTGGCTAGCAGCCTTCGCCAAGGCTTCGGCTCGCCGAGGCTCGGAACACTGCTCGTCGTCGCCACGCCGCTGGGGAACGTGGAGGACTGCAGCCCGCGCGGCCGGGAGGCTCTGGCGTCCGCCGACGCCGTGCTGTGCGAGGACACCCGCCGAACGGGCGTGCTGCTGAAGGCGCTCGGTACCTCGGCCAAGAAGCTGATCAGCTACCACCAGCACTCCACGCTATCGCGCGTCGATCAGATCGTGGCGATGCTAAAGGCGGGCCAGACGTTGGCGCTGGTTACAGACGCCGGCACGCCGGGCATAAGCGACCCCGGCAATATGCTGGTGCGTGCCGTGCGCGAGCAGCTGGGCGACGACGTAGCCATCAGCCCCATTCCCGGTCCGTCAGCCCTCGCCGCGCTGGCGTCCGTGAGCGGCATGCACACAGATAGCTTCCTGTTCCTCGGCTTTTTGCCGCACAAGAAGGGCCGGCAGACGCTGGTTAAGCAAATTGCCGCGTCCGAGCAGACCGTATTCCTGTACGAGTCTGTCCACCGCATAGGTAAGCTTCTGGCCGAGCTGCAGGCAGCCTGCGGCGCGGATAGGTACGTTGTGGTCGGCCGCGAGCTGACCAAGAAGTTCGAGCACGTCTACGCCGGCCAGCTGGGCGACGTGGCTACCCGCGTCGCCGCCGACCCCGTGAAGGGGGAGTACGTGGTGGCGGTTGCCGGAGCGAGCCGTAAGCGGTAGGGTTGCGGCACTATGGAGCGCCGCTACGTAACCACCCCCATCTACTACGTCAACGACGTGCCGCACATCGGCCACGCCTACACCACCGTGGCTGCGGACGTGGACGTGCGGGCAAGCCGTAGGGCGCTGGGCGAGGGCAACGTTCGCTTCCTCACCGGCACCGACGAGCACGGCACCAAGATCGCCAAGGCAGCAGAGGCTGCGGGGGTTCCCACGCAGCAGTTCGTAGATAAGAATGCCGCGGTCTTCCAGGATGCGTGGAAGCTGCTGAATATTTCCAACGACGACTTCATCCGCACAACCGAGCCGAGGCACGTAGCTGCTGTGCAGCAGATCCTACGTCAGCTGCGAGCGGCTAAGGCGCCGGACGGCAAGGATGCGGTGTACGAGGCAGAGTACGAGGGGCTGTACTGCAGCGGCTGCGAGAAGTTCCTGCTCTCGTCTGAACTAGTAGACGGCCAGTGCCCAGACCACAAGCGGGCGCCGGAGATACTGAAGGAGAAGAACTGGTTCTTCCGCCTGGGCGCGTACCTGGGCCAGGTGGAGGCAGCCGTGAACGATGGAACCATCAAGATTGTCCCCGAGCGGCGGAAGAACGAGGTACTCGGCCTAATTCAGCAGCTACGCGAGACTTCGAACGGCGGCGACTTCTCCATCTCGCGTGAGTCAGTTACCTGGGGTGTTGATTTGCCGGATGAGTATGGCTCCTCAAATCAAAAGACGTACGTTTGGGTCGATGCCCTTTCCAACTACATCACCGCACTTGGCTACGGGTCTGCAGACGATGCGCTGTTCAAGAAGTTCTGGGCAGACGAATCTAGCCACGTCGTGCACTACCTAGCGCAGGACATCCTCAAGTTCCACGCGGTGTACTGGCCGGCAATTCTGCTCGCCCTCTTCGGCAAGCTCCGACCATTGGAGCTGCGCATCCACGGCTACTTCACCATTGCCGGCGAGAAGATGTCGAAGTCATTGGGTAACGCCATTCCTCCCAAGCAGCTCGTGGATAGGTACGGGGTGGATGCTACGCGCTGGCTGCTCGCCACCGGCTTCCCGTTCGGCAGCGAGAGCGACATTAGCCTGGCTAAGTTCGACGAGCGCTTCACCGCCGAGCTGGCGAACCTGCTGGGCAACCACGCCAGCCGGGTAACGGACCTCATCGCCAAGTTCGCCGGCGGCTCGCTGGAGGGAACGGGCGAGCCATCCGACGAGCCCATTCTGCAGCAGTTGCACACTGACAGCGTCTACTTGCAGGAGCAGAAGCCCTGGCTGCTGGTTAAGAATGATCCAGCGGCTGCTGCTGCCGTAGTCAACAAGGTTGGCCTGCGCCTCCGCGACTCTATTCTTCCCGCCGTTGCACCGATTATGCCGGAGTCGGCGGCGAAGATAGCCGCGGCGCTGTCTGCGAATCCCGTCGTCAAACTGGAGCCCCTGTTCCCGCGGTTGGAGATCTGAAACCAGCTATTCATTGCGAGCGCAACGTAGTGGAGTGAAGCAATCACCTCAGTAAAGGGGGAGATTGCTTCATTTCGCTGCGCTCCATTCGCAATGAGTAGCCTAATTCTAGGACCGGATGTATTCTATTTTCTAGATTCCCAGTCCTAAGTCCTCCGTCCTCAGTCCTACCATGACCATCCTAGACATTGTCGTCGTCCTCATCCTGGCGGTGTTCTTCTTCAAGGGTTTCAGCCTGGGGCTCGTTCGGGCGGTGGGAACCTTCATCGGCCTCATCGTTGGCCTGTGGCTAGCCGGCCGCTACTACGAGGCCATGGGCGGCTGGCTGGTGGGCTGGGGCCTGCCCGAGGCGTTCAGCGCTGCGGCTGGGTACATTGCCACGTTCATTGCGGCGGTGTGGGCCGTATCGCTGCTGGTGTGGATGGCAGACCGCGTGTTCAAGTTCCTGGCCATCATCCCGGGAATGAAGCTGGCGAACAACGTGCTGGGCGGCGTGCTGCTGCTCATCGTCGGCACCATCGTCGTCGGAGTAGTGCTGTACGTGGCTGGGCAGTTCAGCGCGCCGGGCAGCGGCACCAAGCAGGCGCTGGAGAAGGCCCGCGTGGCCCCGCTGGTTACGGCGGCAGCGTGGGTGGCGGCGCCGCTCATTCCGACCGCAATCGAGCAGTACCAGCGCGTGGCGCCGGCAGCGGATGAGATGATGCCGACGGCGGACGACATAGGGAACCTGCCCACGCCGTGGGGCGTGTCGAGGTAGGGGTCGTTTGTCGGAAATTCGTTTGTCGAGGAGTCGAGCTACTACTATGTCCCGCATTTTCGACCAACGAATAACGACCAACGAATAACGATGATCTACGACAGCCACTGCCACCCCCACTTCGGGGACTACGCCGGCGACCGCGACCAGGTGCTGGCGCGCTGCCTGCAGCACGGCATCGGCCTGGTCGCCGTGGGTACCAACCTGCGCGATAGCCAGGCTGCGGTAGATTTGGCCAGCCGCTACTCGCACGTGTGGGCCAGCGTGGGCCTGCACCCCAGCAGCGTGTACGACGAGGCGTTCAGCGTCCCCGCGTTCCGCAAGCTGTTCGGCCCGCGCGTCGTCGCGGTGGGCGAGACGGGGCTGGACTACTTCCATACCGAGGAGGCGTCCGTTACGACCGAGGAGCTGTTCGCCAAGCAGGTAGAGGTGTTCAAGGAGCACATCGCCCTGGCTCGGTCTAAGGACGTGCCGCTCATCCTGCACATCCGCAACGCGCGTCCGGTTGCCGGAGCTGACCGTCCGGCCGCATCGGCCTACGCCGACGCGCTGTCTATTCTGCGCCGGCACCGCTGGCACCGCGGCGTGGTTCACTGCTTCGGCGGCACGCCGGAGGAGGCCAAGGCCTTTGCCGCTGCGGGGTTCTGCATCGGGTTCACCGCCAACGTTACCTACCCCAAGAACGACTGGCTGGTAGCGATTGCCGCCAGCCTGCCGCTGGACCGCATCCTAGTGGAGACAGATAGCCCCTACCTGGCGCCGCAGGCAACACGCGGCAAGCGTAATGATCCATCGAACGTGGTTGAAGTCATAAAGAAGATCGCCGCTGCCCGCGGCATGCACTACGACGAGCTAGCCAAGGCCACGGCCGACAACGCGCGAAAATTGTTCGGCATTAACTAATCACGTCATTGCGAGCGACCTCGGCGGAGCCGGGGGAGCGTGGCAATCGTCCCGCTCAAGCGGATTGCCACGTCATCCGCCGCTGGTGCGGCGTCCTCCTCGCAATGACGTGGTTTTTTCTGGTCTTGCCCACGCCGCCTAGCCTAGCTAAACTCTAGCCCTATGGAAGCCGCCCTCATCGTCGCCGTCATTGTGCTGGGTGGGGTGGCTATTTGGCTGGTCCTGCGCCGTCCGTCTGCTGCTCCGGCTGCCGACCAGGGCCAGGCCATGCTGATGCTGCAGAACCAGATCGCCGAGATTAACAAGACGCTGGATTCCAAGCTGGGTGAGTCTACCCGGCTGATGGTTACCCAGCACGGCCAGTCCAGCAAGATAATCCAGGACATAACCGAGCGGCTGACAAAGCTGGACGAGACCAACCGGCAGGTGGTGGGCTTCGCCGACCAGCTGAAGAACCTGCAGGACATCCTGAAGAACCCCAAGCAGCGCGGCGTGCTGGGCGAGTTCTACCTCGAGACGGTGCTGCAGAACGTGCTGCCGCCCAAGAGCTTCCAGATGCAGTACGCCTTCAAGAACGGCGAGATAGTAGACGCCGTGGTGTTCGTCAAAGACAAGGTCATCCCCGTTGACTCAAAGTTCTCGCTGGAGAACTACCAGCGCATCCTGGCTACCAACGATCCCGCCGAGCGTGAGCGACTGGAGAAGCTGTTCAAGCAGGACCTGAAGAACCGCATCGACGAGACGTCCAAGTACATCCGTCCGGCCGAGGGCACCATGGACTTCGCCTTCATGTTCATTCCGTCCGAGGCGATCTACTACGACCTGCTCATCAACAAGGTGGGCGCGGTGCAGATCTCTACGCAGGACCTAATTACCTACGCCTTCAACGACCGGCACGTCATCATCGTCTCGCCCACGTCGTTCCTGGCCTACCTGCAGACGGTGCTGCAGGGGCTGCGCGCGATGCAGATAGAGGAGTCGGCCAAGGAAATCCGCAAGAACGTAGAGGCGCTGGGCCGGCACATCGTTACCTACGATACCTACCTGCAGAAGCTGGGCAGCAACCTGGGCACCACGGTGAACATGTACAACTCGGCGTCCGCTGAATTCAAGAAGATAGACAAGGATGTAATGCGTATTACAGGCGGCGAGTCGAAGGTGGAGCCGGTGCTGCTGGAGAAGCCGAAGCTGGGCGAGGCGGGGGAGTAGAAGAAACGCCAGCCCGGTTCGGGGCTGGCGTTGCGTTGCGATCAGGCGACGGCTTCGGCGTGCCTCGGCTGAGGCTTCGACCTGGTGGTCACCAGCTGCTGCGCGGCGGCTACACGCTCGGGCCTCGCCGGGTTGAGCTCGTTCCCCCCGCTGATGAGGCGTTCGGCTTGGGCAACCAGGTAGGCATCGAATTCGGCTCGGCTCACCGCCCCCGGGGGGCTGCCGTACTTGGCCGGCAGGAAGCCGATGCTCCGGATCGGGTCTGCCAGGTGCTGCTGCACGAGCTCGATCCGCGCCCAGGCTTCGTTCGGCGACGCCATGGCCAGACGCAGATGCCGCTTGACCGTGTTCTTGCTCATGCCCGCGTCTCCTTCGGTTTCGCGGAACCGCCGGCCGCAGGCGCGGATGCCGTCACCGCCGGCCAGCGTCAGCAGGACGAGGCCGATGGTCTCATCGGGTAGGCGGCTGTCCCAGTAGGCGGTGCCGTTCCGTTCACTGAATGTCTTTTCGCACGACGTGCAGGTCAGCAGGCGAATCTGGTTACGGCCGTAGCGCGTGTACAGGCGGACGTTGCTGCGGCCGGCTAGGCCGTGGTCTGGGCAGGCCGGATTCGGGCAGCTCAGTACGTCGAGGCCCCGTTCGGCTAGCCTAGCCGGAGCGGAAACAATGTGTGCATTCCTCAAGATGCTTCTCCAATTCTGTGATGGATGTATTTAAAGGGCCAATAGAAATTGCAACCGAAGTATTTAGCCAGACGAGGGGAAATTAGTCAAGGCAGGGGCGTACCCGTAAAGGAAAACCAGCCATTGCTACCGGAACCGCGCCGCTAGTTGGCCCCAGCGCTTACCGCGGATAACCTCGTTCGTCTCGGTTTCCTCTAGCTTGAACGCCTCGGTGAAGTAGGCGATTACCGCCTGGCTATCTAGCTGGTTCTGGCAGGTGTACACGTCTATCGAAACGAATCGGTCAGCCGGGAAGGTGTGGATGCTGATGTGGCTCTCGGCGATCATGACGAAGCCAGATAGGCCACCCGGATCCTTGGTTTCGTTGCCGCCCACCCGTACGACGTAGGGCGTGGTGATGGTGTGCATGTGCAGCTTTGCCGGCAGCTGCTCTAGGCAACTGAATACGCCGTCCATGCTGTCCAGTAGACTGGCGTCGGCGCCGTAGCCATCTAGCATTAGGTGAACTCCGAAGTGGCTCAGCGACGCTGAATCATCCCGAGCAGTGCGAGGGATCCCACCCTGTTCATTCATAGCAAAGGCAGTATACAGAAGCCAGCCCCAGCGGGGGAGGGGAATGTGAAACCGCCCCCTCACCTTTCGCTTTGCGAACAGGCGTGGGGGCGGTTCGGTGGTTGGTCAGCGTTCGTCGGTAGTGACGTACCGAGCATTGGCTGTTTTCTCTTCGTCGGCCGTTGCAGCAAATATGCTGCTCGCGGCGACAATGTTCTTCGTGTAACTCCGGCATTCACCGGAGACTTCGAAGAAGGTACCGTGCGGATTCTTGTACACGTTGTACCGCAGGGTACGAACATCGAATCCGCTGTAGTCGAGCAGATCGTCGTACGCTGTTCCCAGGTATTGGGCGAGATCACCGGCGACCAGCTCTTCAAATGACTGCGGCTCGGGGTAGTCGCCCCGGTGATCGGCGGCGTAGTCGGTAATGGCGGCGCGGACCGCATTCAGCTGCGCCTTAGCTACAGCTTCGTCGTGCGTGTTGCCAAGGTAGGCAACTAACCCAACGGTGCCGACGATGAAGGCGACCACGAATACCTTAAACATCTTTCTCTCCTTGCCCCACAGGGGCCGGTATGTGAATGAAACAGTTAACTATCTAATAATTATATGTTAGCATATTAATCAAATAATGTCAATATTAATGGTGTCATTGCGAGGGGGCACGTAGTCGTGCCGACGAAGCAAGCTGCATCTGCTCAGTCGTCTTGAGGTACCTGGAGATCAACCCAGAACGGATTGTGGGTACAAATCAGCTGCAACTTCTTGGATCGCGACCCGCCCTTCAGCTGCTTCTCTCTGGCGATCGCTGATGCCGGATCGTCGTACTGCTCGAAGTGAACCAGCCGTTTGACGTTGTACCTGGCGGTGAATGACGAGGGGTACGTTTTGCAAACATGGTCCCAAACCCGTTGCGCTAGCTTACTCGTAACGCCGACGTACAGGGTAGTGCCCGTATAGTTTGCCAGAATGTAGACGTAGTATTTTTTGTTTCGCATAGCACGTGGATACAGGTTGCTTCGTCCCCTTCGACTCCGCTGCGCTCCGCTCAGGATCCTCGCAAGGACACGGTGTTGGGTGGCAAAGCGGCCGTCTAGTACTTGCGCCGTCGCGAGACGGCGCTGGCGCTGGGGTTCGTGGGGTACGGTCGGTAGCATTGCTAGATGCGTCGGAGCGATATTGTGCAGCTCGTTTGCCTGGGCACAGGTGCGGGAATGGTCGCCGGTAGCTACGCCTCGCTCGTCGCTCTTGCGGTAGCAGCGGGGATCGTTTATCTAGGCGGCGTCACTCTGAGACGTGGCGCGTTCGGATTGATCCTTGCCATCGCCGTGCTGCTCGGTGGTTTGCGGTGGAATCACGCCACGGCTATTGGTCCAGCCGATGTGTCGCGCCTGGCGACCGGTGAGGCGCAGCTTGTATCTGGAACAGTGTCGGACGAGCCCGAGCTGCTGGGAGAACGGCAGCGGGTGGTTCTATCCGAGGTCGCGGTGGATGGTGCGTCGGTATCCGGTGGCATCCGCGCTAGCCTCAGCCGCTACCCGCAGTACAGCTACGGCCAGCAGCTGCAGCTCTCGTGCAAGCTTACGCCCGCAGAAGATTCACCGGGTGTCGCCAGCCTGCGTCGCAGGAACATTGGCGCGCTGTGCGGCAGCCCATCGGGCATCCGGATTCTTGGTGAAGCATCATCTGGCGTAAGGGGCATGCTCCTGCGTCTGCGGGCCAAGCTGCAGGCCAGCGTAAACGGCAGCCTGCCCGAGCCCCAGGCTAGCCTGCTGGCCGGCATCCTGTGGGGCGCCAGAACTGGATTGCCGCAGGGCGTGCAGGATGACTTCAAGGTTGCCGGTATGTCGCACCAGGTGGCGGTGAGCGGCTTCAATACAACCATCATTGCGACGGCGCTGGGGGCGCTTCTGTTTCGTGTAGGCTTAGCGCGGGGAGCTGTTGCTGCAACGTCTGCGTTGGGTATCGCTGCGTTCGCCGTCTTGAGCGGCGGCTCGGCTGCGGTCGTCCGCGCCGCGGCGATGTCCTCAGCTGTTCTGGCTGCGCGCACCGTCGGCCGTCCGGCAGCGGCCGGCTACGTCCTAACCGTCGCTGCGTTCGCCATGGTTCTGTGGAACCCGTGGCTCATCTACGACGTCGGCTTCCAGCTATCGCTGGCGGCCACGGCAGGCCTGGTCTACATCAGCCCGGCGCTGGAGCCCGTGGTCCGCTGGCTGCCGGAACGTTTCGCCCTGCGGGAGAATATGGCGACTACGCTCGCAGCGACGCTGGCGACTCTGCCGATTACCGTGGCTCACTTCGGGCAGTTCTCGGTCGTCGGCCTGCTGGCGAACGCCGTTACGCTGCCGCTGCTGCCGCTCACCATGGCTTTGGGAGGCATTGCCGTGGGCGCAGGGATGCTGCTGCCGTCGCTGGGCGCAGCGGCCGGCATCGTTACCTGGCTGCCGCTGACGTACCTGCTGGGCGTGGCGCACGTAGCCGCGCTCATCCCCGGCGCCGCGGTGGTTACCCAGCCGCTCGGCTGGTGGGCGGCGTTCCTGTACCTGCCGCTGGTAGCTGTAGTCTTAAGGCGACAATCCAAACTGCCATGCCCAGCCGTCGTGCCCGTGCCCTAGTCCTCTCCGCAGTCGTTTTGCTGTACGCCGCTGCCGTCGTCTGGTACCTAGCCAGCCGGCCAGCGCTGCTGACCGTGGTCGTGTGCGACGTGGGCCAGGGCGACGCCATCCTCATCCGAGCTCCATCCGGCCACGACATTCTGGTAGACGGCGGCAGAACAGATGCAGCTGTCCTGGCTTGCCTGGGCCGCCACCTGCCGCCGTGGGACAGGACATTGGAGCTAGTCATCCTCTCGCACGGCGACGCAGACCACGTCGGCGGGCTGCCGCAGGTGGCGGCCCGGTACCGCATCTCGCAGGCAATTTTCAGCGGCGTGGAATCCGAGTCGCAGGTATACCGTGCCTGGGTCGGTAGCCTGCGGCAGCAGGGGGTTACGCAGCGTGAGGTTGCGGCGGGGGACACGTTCGATCTCGGCGACGGCGTCCGTGCCGACGTCGTATGGCCAGGGCCGGGCGCAGATCGAACGAACACGAATGAATCCAGCGTCGTCATCCGCCTGTCGTACGCCAGCAGCAGCCTGCTCCTAACCGGCGATATCGCCGCGGAGACGGAGCGGGCAATCGTCGCCAGCGGCGCCGATGTGTCCGCGCAGCTGCTGAAGGTGGCTCACCACGGCAGCCGCTACTCTTCCGACGCCTCCTTCTTAGCCGCGGTGGGGCCAGACGTCGCCCTCATTTCGGTGGGAGCCGAGAACAGCTACGGGCACCCGGGGCAGGAGGCGCTCGATCGTCTGATTGCCGCTGGCGCATCCGTCTACCGCACCGACCAGCAGGGTGACATCGTCTGGCGGACGGACGGCCTCCACTGGAGCTTGAAGTAGGGGAGCTGCGCCTGCTACCATGACACCCTTATGCCCACCGCCGCCAAGCAGCAGGTCCTGATAGTGGAGGACGACACCACCATCGCCGGCATGTACCAGAAGAAGTTCGAGCTGGAGGGCTTCGGCGTAACCATGGCGGCGGACGGAGAGGCGGGGGTTGCGGCGGCCAAGGCGTCCGCTCCGGCGGTTATCCTGCTGGATATCATCATGCCCAAGATGGACGGCTTCGCCACGCTGCAGGCGCTGAAGGAGGACGCGGCGACCAAGGCTATCCCCGTAATCCTGCTCACCAACCTGGGCCAGAACGAGGACGTGGCCAAGGGCACCAAGCTCGGGGCTGTGGGCTACCTCATCAAGGCCCAGCTGACCCCAGCCGAGGTCGTGGCCAAGGTCCGCGAGCTGCTTGGCAAGAAGCGCTGACTTTGCTAGCTTTGCCTCCTATGGAGCGGACCCTAATCCTGTGCAAGCCAGACTGCCTGCAGCGCAACCTGCTGGGTGAGGTCATTGCCCGCTTCGAGCGCAAGGGGTTGAAGATCGTCGGCCTGAAGATGATGGAGCTGAACGACGTGCTGCTGGACGACCACTACAAGCACCACAAGGATAAGCCGTTCTTCGCCGGGCTCAAGGACTTCATGAAGAGCGCCCCCGTGGTCGCCATGGTGCTGGAGGGCAAGCAGGCGGTCGCCGCCGTGCGGCTGATCGTGGGCTCTACCAAGGGCGCCGAGGCAGACGCCGGAACCATCCGCGGCGACCTGGCCATGACCACGCAGAACATCGTCCACGCCTCCGACTCACCGGAGAATGCCGAGGAAGAGGTCGCCCGATTCTTCAAGCCCGACGAGCTGTTCGAGTACCGCAAGCTAGACACCGAGCTCATCTACGCCGATTAGCGTAGGCTAGCTCAGCGTTAAAGATAGCGTGTCTTTGCGAGCCCCGAGACCACGAGGGGCGTGGCAACCTATAGCCTACGACTCGGCCGTAGGTTGCTTCGTCGTCCACCTACGGTGCCCGCCTCGCAAGGACACGCCTTGTGGCTATTTTTCGTTCCCGTTTTGAGCTATAATTGAGCTACTCCAATCGTTCGTTTATTTGAGCTCTACAAATAGTGTTCCAAAGGGGGCCTTACATTGGCCTGCGCCTAGGCGCAGTTCTGCGGGCACCCGGCGGCGACAAGCTGCCAGCGGCTGCGTTCGCCCGGTTAAACCACCCGGTTCAACTCGGTACCCACGGCCCGGCAGCCCGCCACGTCAAACTTAACGTGGCTCGCCCGGTTATAGAACCCGGGAACTCAAATAGCGAACGTGCGGAGCCAGCCTCGCCGTCTACCGGGAAACCGGTGGCGGCTTTGCGCTGCCCCGGTTGACGGCAGATGCTCGAATTGTCAGAGTGTCTCCCATCGGGGTATGGCGCAGTTGGTAGCGCGCTTGCATGGGGTGCAAGAGGTCGTGGGTTCGAGTCCCGCTACCCCGACCACGCTTAGCCTGGTTATGGGACGCTCAGCGTCCCGACTACTAACCCTTGCCCTGCGGCTGGGGTAGCTGTAGATTGCCCCCAGCTCTTTCAATTGCCCACGGAAGTACGAGGCGTACCGACCCCTATTCGGTTCCGAAGCTACCCTGATACAGGAACGGAATACCTGCCCGCCCGCGTTACGGGCGGCGCAGCGAAAACCCCGAATGAAGACCACGGCAGCCTTTGGCTGCGAGGAGTTTGTATGAGACGACGTTCCGTTAACCATACGAGCGGTCCGACCTAGCCTAAGATAACGGCAGACTCGAACCGGCCGTACAGGCCATAACCCCGTGTCCGGTTTGTCCGGCACAATTACGGCAACCATAACCCTTCCCGAGAGGAGGCACGATGGTTTGGAGGATGTTCAACAATAAGCTGTAGGGAGCCAAGTACGAGAGCCGTGGGCAAACGAGCAAAAGAAGGCAGCCCTCGCGGGCTGCCTTTTCTCTTCGGCGGGGAGAGCCGACGTTGCGACGCAACGTCTCTACTTCGCGCCTACCACCTTCTTCACCGTGCGCAGGCAGCTGGTGCAGACCTTCATGCGGCCTCCGGCTACGCGCCGGCTCTGCAGGTTGATGTGCTGGCGGCGCTTGGCGGCCACGTTGGAGTGGCTACGCCAGTTGGCGCTGGCCGGGCCCCGGCTGCACATGTCGCAAACTTTTGCCATATACGGTATCGTTCAGCAGTTCTATTGAGACACATACCTTACCCACGAAGCGTAAACCCGTCAACTGCTGTGCTCATCGAGTACCTATTCAGCAACCCAGCTGTATTCGTGGCCGCCTTTGCCGCCATTGTCCTGGCGCTGGCCTTCCACGAGTACGCCCACGCCTACGTAGCCTACCGGCTGGGGGATGCCACAGCGGCAGATGCCGGCCGCCTCACCCTTAACCCCCTAGCTCACCTGGACCTCGTCGGCACCCTATGCCTGGTCCTGGTCGGCTTCGGCTGGGGTAAGCCCGTGCCGGTAAATGAGAATAACCTTCGCAATAGGCGCTGGGGCGGGCTGTGGGTATCGCTGGCTGGGCCTGTTTCAAATGTCATCCTCGCCCTTGCAGTGGGGGTTATCAGCCGTACGCTGGGCGGCTCGGTGGGGGAGCTGGTAGCCGTTTTCTTTGTCTACTTCGCCGGAATAAACCTAGTCCTAGCTGCGTTCAATCTGCTGCCCGTGCCGCCGCTAGACGGCAGCAGCATCCTGTTTGCCCTGCTGCCGTACCGCTTCAGGGGCCTGGAGATGCAGCTGCGCCGCAATGGCCTGTGGATCATTCTGGGGTTGGTGCTTCTGCTCAACGTAGCCAACTGGAACCCCTTCGGGGGGCTGTACGACCTGGGGCAGTGGCTGGTAGGGTACGGTACTTGACGTTGCCCAGCCGAATTGTTAGCGTCACCCTCTAGCTACAGACCCAGCCATGCCTACATTCAACCAGCTCGTACGCAAGCCCCGCTACACCGGGATGCGCAAGGCTAAGACCCCGGCCCTCCGGGTTACCGCAAACACGCTCCGGCGCACTAAGACGACCCACGCCGAGGGCGCCCCGTTCAAGCGTGGCGTCTGCACCAAGGTAACCACCATGACCCCCAAGAAGCCGAACTCGGCGCTCCGCAAGATCGCCCGCGTCCGCCTGTCCAACGGCATGGAGGTAACGGCCTACATTCCCGGTATCGGCCACAACCTGCAGGAGCACTCGGTAGTCATGATTCGTGGCGGCCGCGTCAAGGACCTGCCCGGCGTGCGCTACCACATCGTCCGCGGCGTGTACGACACCCGTGGCGTGGAGACCCGCCGCCAGGGCCGCTCGCTGTACGGCCAGAAGCGCCCCAAGGCTAAGTCGTAAATTTTATGCGCGGCAAGAAAGCATCCCGGCGTGAAATCGCCCCCGACCCCCGCTTCAAGAGCGCGGAGATCGCCAAGTTCATCAACTACATCATGGAGCGCGGCAAGAAGACCGCCGCTCAGAAGATTGTGTACGGTGCGCTGGACCAGCTCTCCGCCGCCACCAAGTCGGACCCCATGGAGATCATGGAGCTGGCGATGAATAACATCCGTCCGACGGTAGAGGTGCGCAGCCGTCGCGTGGGCGGCAGCAACTACCAGGTGCCCGTGGCCGTTTCGCCGGAGCGCAAGATCGCCCTGGCCTACCGCTGGCTAATCGCCGCCGCGCGCAAGCGCAAGGGCAAGCCCATGGCTATTAAGCTGGCCGACGAGCTGCTGGCCGCCAGCAAGGAGGAGGGCGAGGCGGTGCGCAAGCGCCAGGACGTGCAGCGCATGGCCGAGTCCAACAAGGCCTTCGCCCACTTCGCGTAGGATTGGGTATGGAGGGCGACGCACCTGCAGCCGCGGTCGTCCGCACTCCGAAGGAGAGGTACCCGGTCGCCGTTTGGGCTGTAGGAATCCTGCAGCTCCTAGTGCTGCTGATTTGGGGGCTTCGGATGTTAACGGGAGGACTGGTTCGATTGGACTTAGTTCGTCTACTTACCGAGGGTTGGGGCTACCTAGTTGTTCTGTTCATCCTTAACCCACTTGTCTTCATTGGCGTAGTAGCTCTGTGCTACCGAAGGTTCCGGTGGAGCGTTTGGTCCGCGCTCGTCCTAGCGTCAGCGTTGAGCATTGTAGCTACGCTAGCCGGTTGGATAGCTTATATCTTTTATACATTGTCTACGCGTTACCCATCTGGTATCTCAATTGTTTCGTAACTCTGTGCATCTGAATTGATCTATCCCCCAATCGTATGCCCCGTGAATACTCCCTCGAGAAGACCCGCAATATTGGTATCATCGCCCACATCGACGCGGGCAAGACCACCGTGTCCGAGCGCATCCTGTTCTACACCGGCAAGAAGCATAAGATCGGCGAGGTGCACGAGGGCGCGGCGGAAATGGACTGGATGGAGCAGGAGAAGGAGCGCGGCATCACCATCACGTCCGCTGCTACCACCTGCTTCTGGAAGGACTGTCGCATCAACATCATCGATACTCCAGGCCACGTAGACTTCACCGCCGAGGTGGAGCGCTCGCTGCGCGTGCTCGATGGCGGCGTAACGGTGTTCGACGGCGTGGCCGGCGTAGAGCCGCAGTCCGAGACGGTGTGGCGCCAGGCCGACAAGTACAAGGTTCCCCGCATCTGCTTCATCAACAAGATGGACCGGACGGGCGCCGACTTCTACGCGGATATGGATAGCATCCACGACCGGCTGACCCTGAACGCCAAGGCGGTGCAGCTGCCCATAGGCGCGGCCGACACCTTCCAGGGCGTCATCGACCTGTTCGAGCGCAAGGCCTACTTCTACCGTGACGACCTGGGCCAGAAGGTAGAAATCCTGGACGTGCCCGAGGATATGAAGGAGAAGGTGGAGAAGTACCGCCACGACCTGGTGGAGGCTATCGTCGAATCTGACGACAAGCTGATGGAGCAGTACCTGGGCGGCAACGAGCCGGCTGTTCCCGAGCTGAAGGCTGCCCTGCGCCGGGCCTGCATCGCCTACAAGATCATCCCGATTTTCTGCGGCTCGGCCCTAAAGAACAAGGGCGTGCAGCTGCTGCTGGACGGCGTCATCGAGTACCTGCCCAGCCCGCTGGACGTTCCGGCCGTGAAGGGCTTCAAGCCGGGCGAGGGCGAGGCCACCGAGGAGCGCCACGCCTCCGACAGCGAGCCGTTCAGCGCCCTGGCCTTCAAGATCGCCACCGACCCGTTCGTGGGCAAGCTGGCGTTCTTCCGCGTCTACTCGGGCAGCGTCAAGGCTGGCAGCTACATTCTGAACTCGACCAAGGGCGAGAAGGAGCGCCTGGGCCGCATCGTACGTATGCACGCCAACCACCGCGAGGAGATTGAGGAGGTATTCGCGGGCGAGATCGCGGCTGCGGTCGGCTTCAAGGGCACGCGCACCGGCGACACGCTGTGCGACGAGTCCAAGCCGATCATCCTAGAGAACATTACCTTCCCCGAGCCCGTGATCCAGGTGGCTATTGAGCCCAAGACCAAGGCTGACCAGGAGAAGCTGGGCCTGGGCCTATCCAAGCTGGCCGAGGAGGACCCAACCTTCCACGTGAACACCGACCCCGAGAGCGGCCAGACCATTATGGCCGGCATGGGCGAGCTGCACCTGGAGATCCTCGTAGATCGCCTGAAGCGCGAGTTCAACGTGGAGGCCAACGTGGGCGCCCCGCAGGTGAACTACAAGGAGAGCATCCGCGGCACGGCCGAGGCTGAGGGCAAGTACATCAAGCAGACCGGCGGACGCGGCCAGTACGGCCACTGCTGGCTCAAGGTGGAGCGCATGGAGACCGGCGGCTACGAGTTCGTGGACGCCATCAAGGGCGGCGTGGTGCCCAAGGAGTTCATCAAGCCCATCAACATGGGTGCCAAGGAGGCGCTGGAGCGCGGCATCCTGGCCGGCTACCCGGTACTGGACGTCCGCGTAACCCTGTTCGACGGCAGCTACCACGACGTCGACTCGTCCGAAATCGCCTTCAAGATGGCCGGCAGCATGGCCGTGCAGGATGCCTGCCGCAAGGCTGGCCTGGCGCTGCAGGAGCCGATCATGAAGGTCGAGGTCATCACCCCCGAGAACTACCTGGGCGACGTCATCGGCGACCTCAACTCCAAGCGGGCTAGCATCGAGGAGATGACGGACCGTGGCCAGCTGAAGATTATTAAGGCGACGGTGCCCCTGGCCGAGATGTTCGGGTACTCCACGCGGCTGCGCAGCGTTACCCAGGGCCGGGGCAGCTACACCATGGAGTTCGGCCACTACGCCGAGGCTCCGAGGAACGTGGCCGAGGCCGTCATCGCGGGTACTGCGGGCAGCGAAAAGCGTAGGGTTTAGCGAGATTATTGCGATTCCCTAGGAATTTTGCTACCGTAGCTTGACGGAGTGCGGGCGAACCGCTAACGTACTCCTTCTGACCCCCTATATTTTCCCCTAAATTCTTAACCCCGCCCCGTTCCGGGCTCTAAAGAAACCGATGTATGGCAGAGAAGTTTGTACGCTCTAAGCCCCACGTCAATATTGGCACCATTGGCCACGTTGACCACGGCAAGACCACCCTTACCGCCTCGATCCTGAAGGTGCTGGCTGCCCACGGCTTCTCGGCCCAGACCAAGGACGTCAGCCCGATAGACAACGCCCCCGAGGAGCGGGCGCGCGGCATTACCATCGCCACGGCCCACGTGGAGTACGCGACGGCCAACCGTCACCAC
>CAZHXI010000002.1:0-30426 GCA_964536515.1 uncultured Gammaproteobacteria bacterium
CCTGCTTTGGTGCGCCGAGTGCGACGAATACGAGGTGCGGTGAATACGATCGAATCCGCCCCAGAGTTGCTGCGGTGTCGCTCGATGATCCGTCAGCCGCAACGGTGAATGGGCCGGGGTCTGCGGCGACCTGCAGCGAGGGGAAGCGCCGCAGGAGTTCGGCCGCAGCCGCGAGCCCTACTCCGGCTCCAGCTCCCAGAAGGTACACGCGCCATTCGCTGCGGGATGCCTCTCCGCACAGCTCCACCGTTACGTCTGCGCCCGGGGTGCGGTGAATCGAGCGGCGGTGCAGCGCGACCCCCGCGTACCAGAGCCCGACGGTATCCGGAATATTCATATCCCCGGAACGGAGTGCTGACATGAATGCTGGGTTGCGCTGCGCCTCCACGCACATCTCGGAGTTCGGCGTAAGCAGCAGCCTGCACCGCTCCCCCGCCACCCATCCGCGCGTAGCCTCAGCAACGTCGTCGATGCCAACGGAATCAACGGGCACGCCCAAAATTTCTATACGCCCTTTCATATTGACAACTCTAGTTAGAATAAGTCATGGCGTCAAAGCGGATGTGCTAGAATACCCCCATGCGTCTCTACACAACTAAACGCATCTTTGCGTACTCTGCAGCCGCGATTCTAGCTGCTACTTCACTGCTTCCCGGCAAGATCCATGCGCAGCCGGCTTTCGATCCGCACGCTATCATCAGCGACGCGCAGCTGGAGGACTACCGATCCATGGATGTAGAGGCAATACGCAGCTTCCTGCTGCTGCACGGCAGCAGCCTGGCCAACATGCAGGCGGTGGATGCTTCCGGCACCACGCGCTTCATCTCCGAGATCATCTACAACGCTAGCCAGGACTACCGCATCAACCCCAAGTACACGTTGGTTACGCTGCAGAAGGAGCAGAGCCTGATAGAGGACCCCACGCCCACCCAGAAGGCGCTGGACTGGGCGACCGGCTACGGCGTGTGCGACGACTGCAGCAAGTCTGACCCCGCGCTGCAGAAGTACAAGGGCATCGGCAAGCAGATTGACTACGCCGTGGGCACGCAGCGCGTGTACCTGGACGACTCCATCAATCGCCCCTGGCTCTTCCAGGTCGGCCGCACCTACTCGATTGACGGAACCAAGGTCACCATGATGAACCGTGCGACCGCCGCGCTGTACAACTACACCCCGCACCTGCACGGCAACCAGAACTTCCACCGGCTGTGGTACCGCTACTTCAACCAGCAGTACCCGGACGGAACCCTGCTCAAGTCTGCCTCGTCTCCGGACGTATGGCTGGTCGAGGGCGGCTTCCGTCGCCGTTTCGCCAACTGGACCAGCCTCATTACACGCTTCGACCCACGGCTTATTATCACCGTGCCGCAGGCGGTACTAGACCAGCTGGAGCCCGGCCGTGAGCTGATGTTCGCCCAGTACGCCGTGCTGCGCAACGCCGCCAACGGCAAGACGTACCTGTACGCCAACGACCGCAAGCGGCTAATGGACGCCGAGACCTTCCGTATTTTGGGCTTCAACCCCGACGAGGTTGAAGACGTAGACGCCGCTACCATCGCCGCGATTCCGGACGGACCGCAGGTGCGGCTGGCAGAGGCCTTCCCGCTCGGCGCAATAGTACGGGCGCCGACGAAGGAGCTGTACCTGGTGCAGGACGGCGTGAAGCAGCTGATTCTGGACGAGCGCCTGCTGAAGTTCATGTTCAGCGGCAAGAAGGTACGCACCGCCACCGCAGCCCAGATGGCTAAGTACAAGGCCGGCGACCCGGTAACCCTGCCGGACGGAACCCTGGCCCGGAGCGCATCTTCGTCTGCCGTATACATCATCAGCCACGGCCAGCGACGGCCGATTGCCAGCGGCGAGCTGTTCGAGGAGCTGGGCTTCAGCTGGGCGAACGTGGAGGTCTTCAGCGATGCGCTGGTGCTGGCTCACCCGGTCGGGCAGCCGGTGGCCAAGGTGGAGCTAGCGCCCGCACCCACGCAGCTTCCGCCTGAGCCGTACAGCCCGTTCCCCCAGCCCGCAGCGCCGGCAGCCCCCGTAGCTCCCCGGCCGACTACCCTGCCAGTCTTCCCGCCGCTGTAGTATGGCCCTGACGCTCGCAGCGGTCGTCCCCCACTCGCCGCTCCTGGTCGAGCGCATAGGCGGCGAGCGCACCGCCAGCCTGGGCCCCACCCTAGAGGCCCTGCAGGCTCTGGCAGCAGAGTTGGCCCAAGCCCGGGTGGAGACGCTGGTAGTCTTGGGAGACCACGGCAGCCTACGGGCTGACCGCCTCACGCTGTGCCTGCCTCCGTCGCTCCACCTTCAGCTACGCAAGTTCGGAGACGTCTCTACCGACGTAAGCTGGCGGCCGGACGTGGCGTACGGCAACTCGCTGCGGGAGTACGGCGAGACCAACCTGCCGCTGTGCACCGTGGCTCCAGACGAGCTGGGGTACGCCGTGGGCGTGCCGTTGATGTTCCTGACCAAGAACTCCCCCTCCATGCGCGTGGTTTGCCTTGGCCCCGCTCTGCTGCCGCTGGAAGACCACATCAACCTCGGCGCGGCGGTCCGCCACGTGGCGGAAATGTCTGCCTCGCGCGTAGCCATTGTCGCAGCGGGCGATGTGCCGGAGGGCAGCGAGGAATTCTCTACCGCCCTGCAGCGGGCCCTGTCCGGCAAGCCCGCCGACCTCATGGACCCCAAGAGGTGGGCAGACGGGCCACAGTCGCTGGCCTGGAGGTCTGCGGCTACCCTGCTCGGTGCTATCGGCGAGGCCAGCTGGCACCCCGAGGTGCTGGCTGACCAGAAGGTGTTCGAGACCGGCCTGCTCACCGCCGTCCTTCGGCCGTAGGCTATGCAGTACCTCGACGTGGTGCCGCTCAGGCGAGTGCCCTGGGGACTGCGTGAGTTCACGTACGCCGCCACGGACAGCGGAGCCCAGGTGGGAGACCTGGTGTGGTGCTCGTTCGGGGGCCACCGTACGGCGGCCGTCGCCTGGCAGCAGCGGTCCCGCCCCCCGGAGGGCGTAGCCGCCAAGCCGCTGCTCGGCGTCGCCCGCGCTGCGTGGACTACCGCTCCGCAGCGGCAGCTGCTGGATGCAGCGTCTGCCCGCTACGCCACGCCGCTGCCGACGCTCCTCTACCGCTACGGGGTCGTTCCGCCTACACGCAAGCTTAGGTCAGAGGAGCTGCCTGCGCTGCGCCTGCCACCGGCAACCAGGACACTCGCCGGTGCATCGCTACTGGAAGCTCCGCCCGCAGACCTAGCCGCCGCGACCGCGCAGCTAGCCGCCACGCTGGCGGTGGGGGGACCCGTGCTGGTGCTGTGCCCCACCCGCAGGGACGTGCAGGCCGTGGCTAGCGCGTGCGGCGCCGTCTCGTACGACCTAGAGGACAGCCGAACGGCCAGGTCTGCGACCTGGGCAGCCGCGCTAGACGGACGCGCCCGTGTAATCGTAGGTACGGCCGCAGCAGCCTTCCTGCCCTTCCCCGCCCTGGCCGGGGTAATCGTGTACCGCGAGGGCGACCCCGCGGCAAAAGCTGTGGAGGCTCGGCCGCTGCTCCACCTCCGCAGCTTGGGCCAGATGCTTTCAGACGCCTACGGGTGCCGCATGGCGGTCGCCGACTGGGCTGCCTCACCCGCAGCGGCGGCGTGGGCTGCAGCAGCGGGGCGGCTGGTGCGCCGGCCTTCAGCAGGCTACTCATCCAACGTAACCCTGGCCACGCCGCCGCTCTCACGGTCCGAAGCCTTCGCCGCAACGGTCCGCAGTGCCAGCTCATCCAGCAGGCTGCTCGTCATAGTCCCCCGCCTGGGCGAGGGCGGGCTGCTGCGCTGCGCCGACTGCCGCGCGGTGCCCAGCTGCCCCAACTGCGACCGAACCCTGCCGGTAGCCAGCGGCTCCCAGCTCCGCTGCAGCTTCTGCGGGCACGCCGAGGAGGTGCCAGCCAGGTGCGCCAGGTGCGGCGGCACCAGGCTCCAGGCTCGGCAGGCTACCGTTGCGACGGTTGCCCGCCAGCTGCGAGCCGCCAGGGGTCGTGAGGACGTGGGGGAGGTCGCCGCCGGCAGCAGCGTGGGCATGGACGAGCCGGTGGTGGTTAGCTCTACTGCGGCGCTGTACCAATTGGACCTCACGGGGTTCGCCCACCGGGTCGCACTGGATTTCGACACGCTGCTGCGGCAGCCGACGCTGGAGGCGACGCCGCGGGCCTACCGTGTAGCCCGTGAGCTAGCTGCGGCCGGGTCGACTACCATCGAGACTTCACAGCCCGAGCACCCCTGCTTCGTGAACCTGGACCACTGGGATAGGTTCGTTGCCCGTGAGCTAGCTGATCGCCGCCGGTTCAGCCTGCCGCCGAGCGTGCCCGTGGCCAAGCTATCCTACGATGCTGCAAGTCGATCTGACGTCGAACGAGCCGGCGGCGCCCTCGTCTACCAGCTCGGCAAGGCGGGCATCCAGGCAGCCGCCAGCTACCCCTCGCCCGGCCGCTCCCCTACCCGCCGGTTCCGCTGGGTGGTCCTCATCCCCGGCCTTGAAGCCCCGGCGGGCGTAGACTACAGTCATTGGACAATTGACCCAGACCCCACCGATCTCGCCTAGTATGCCCAATCCCCTGCCAATTACCGTGGCTCCCGCCGACGTGCTTCGCCTGGCTACGGCAGACGTGGCGCCCGAGCAAGCGTTCTCCTACGCGGATCTCGCCGCCGATATGTGCGCCACCATGGAGCAGGCCAACGGCGTCGGCTTGGCTGCCGTACAGGTGAACCAGCCCGTACGCCTAGCCGTCATCCACCGCGATGCCGCCAAGTCGCGTGAGCACCTGGTACTGGTGAACCCACGTATCACCTGGCACTCCTGGCGCACCTCGGTAGACGAGGAGGGCTGCCTATCGATCCCCGGAGTCTACGGAACCGTGCGACGACCCGCGACCATTGAGTGCAGCTACGTAACGCTCACCGGCGAGCGTGCGGTGGTGAAGGCCCGTGGCCTGCTCTCGCGCGTCATCCAGCACGAGGTAGACCACCTGGACGGCGTGCTGTTCGTGGATCGAGCCGAATCTATCCGCGAGGGAGCCGATCTGCTGAAGACATGGCACAGGGTTCCGTAAGGCCGCGCGTTGTATTCTTCGGCACGCCCCAGTTCGCCGTGCCGTCGCTGCGCGCCCTGCTGGACGATGACTACGACATCGCCGCGGTGGTAACGGCCCCCGATAGGCCGGCTGGCCGTGGGCAGGCCGTGCGGCGGTCGCCGGTCGCCGAGCTCGCTGCCGAGCGCGGCATCATGACGCTGCAGCCGACGAAGCTACGTGACTCCAGCACCCTGCCGATGCTCCGTGGGCTCGGCGCCGCCGTCGGCGTGCTCGTAGCCTACGGACAGATCGTTCCGCCGGCTGTGCTAGAGATGTTCGCCCACGGTGTCCTGAACGTTCACCCCTCCCTCCTCCCGCGGCACCGCGGCAGCAGCCCCATCCAGGGAGCGCTGCTGGCTGGCGACACCGAGACGGGCGTTACGCTGATGGTTCTAGATGCCGAAATGGACCACGGCCCAATCCTGGCGCAGGAGACGTACCCGATTGCGGCCGATGATACCACCGCCACGCTACTCGGACCGCTAGCAGACCTTGGCGCACAGCTGCTGGTTAAGACGCTCCCCCACTACCTAGCCGGCGAGGTAATGCCGCATCCGCAGAGCCACGACGCCGCAACCTACACCAAGCTCGTGAGGGCAGCGGACGGCGTCGCAGACTGGTCCCTGTCGGCTGAGGAGGTCCTCCGACGCTGGCGCGCCTACCAGCCCTGGCCTGGCCTCTCGACCAGCTGGAACGGCAAACGGGTGAAGCTGGGCACCATCTCTAGCTACGGAGATTCGAACCTGGCGCAGGGGCAGTGCCGTGCCGTTGAGGGCGGCCTGCAGATTGGCAGCGGCCTCGGATCGTCACTCATCGTCCACGAGCTGCAGCTGGAGGGGGGCCGCATGCTGCCCGTAGCTGACCTGCTACGAGGCTACCCTACGCTCAGCGGGGCTATTTTTACGGATACTTGACATATCCAAAAATATACTGTATATAACTAGTACATTGAACTTTCGGGTGAAGATGCTGCCAGCAGAATCTAGATTGATTGAATGGAAACCGGGAAAGCTGCAATTCTAAGGAGGTTGCAGAAATAAGGCCCAGGAGATCGCCTAGAGCTCGCAGACAGAACCCTTCGGAAATATAGACCCAGGACGCCGCGCTGCCGGCGTCCTATTTTTTTATACCAGCCTTCTCCGTTACCCAGAATCCCAATCTAAAACTACCACCGAGCAGGTGGCGTAGCTGGGAATCCAGCGCGGGCATGGCGCCGAAGGCGATCATGGTCACGAATACCAGCGCGTACTGGGCGAGCATTGCCACCAGCACGCGTACCTTCCTCTTCGGCGCCTCGTCCGGCAGCATCCAGGTGCCGAGTACGGCGTTCAGCACCAGGCCGATGAGCGCCAGGCTCAGCAGACCCTCCAGCACGCGCGGGGTATTCTGGACCAGGGCTAGCTGCTGCACGCTCTCCGGCGCCAGCTTGAACGGCAGCCACCCCAGTATGCTGATGACCAGCGCCGAGGTCGCCCACGAGAAGTTGCCCTCCAGGTAGTTGAACAGGTGCTTGGCCTTCACGCCGCGCGGGATACGGCGGCCCTCGCCGCGGGCAAAGTGCCAGGCCATGTAGGCGAAGTTCTCCACGCCCCAGGCCCAGCGGCGTACCTGCAGGTACTGGTTGCGAACCGAGCGCCAGAACTTGCCCATGTACACGGTGGACATCGAGACCGGCACGTAGATCGGCTCCACGCGGTACTCGCCGTCGTAGCGCAGCAGGCACTGCAGGAAGATGCGCGAATCTTCGCTCACGACGTCTGGCGCCCAGAAGCCGACGTCCACCAGCGCGCGCCAGGGCATGCTGTGCGACGAGAAGGTGAACAGCCGCTCGGCGCGGGCGAGGTCGGTGAGCAGCCAGAACGTAGTAGAGTACGCCACCACCCGGGTGAACGGATCTGACTGCCAGATGTTGTTGTGGTACAGGGCTAGGGGCTGGTAGCTGGCTCGGGTGGGATTCGCCACCGTGCCGTAGCGGTGCGTGAGCGCGGCTAGGTACTGCGGGTGCACCCAGGTGTCTATATCGAAGGCGCTGACGATGACGTCGTCGTAGTCCCAGCCCTGGCTGTCTACGTAGGCCTTGGCTGCGGCGCCGGCGTGCCTCATGTTCGATCCCTTCCCGGGCATCTCGCCCTCTACGTCGGCGGGGTGGACGTTGACGATGAAGTGGCCGAAGGCGCTGCCGTAGGCGACGCGAACCTGCTCGGCGACCGCGGCGAAGTGCTCGGCAACGCGGCCCTCGCCGGTGAGGACGACGGTAACGTTCGCCAGGTCGTAGTCTGACCGAACCAGCCGGTCGAACGTTTCTTTGACCACCTCGTACGGCTCGTTGTACATGGGCAGGAAGACCACGTGACGGTAGCGCCGCCAGTGGGGCACCTCGGCTTCCATGCGGCTACGCCAGTTCACCTGGATCGCCCTGCGGTAGCGGCGCCAAGATGTAACGGTGTAGACGGAGAGGTAGCCCACGCGGACCAGCCAGTACAGGTCGTAGAGGATGATTAGGTACACGGCAGCCAGGGGCGCCACGAAGGAGAGCAGGACGCAGGCGATCAGCGTGCCGTAGCTCAACGTGGCCGGCACCGCCTCCAGCAGGCGGTACAGGTAGTACCCACGCGTGCCGGGGTGGGCCAGCGGCGTGTTTGCGGGGACAACCTTACGCCTGGCCATACTTAACGTGAGCCTTGCTCCCCCACCTGCGGAAGTGCTCGGTCATGATGCAGGCGTGGTGGATGACGCTGAAGCCTCGGTCAGCGGCGAACTTGAGCACCTCGGGTGATTCTGCCCCGGGCTGCAGCCATATGTTCGGCACGCACTGGCGGTGCGCCTGCTCGACCACGCCCAGCGCCACGCCGGGCTGGACCACCACTATGGCCACGTCCGGACGCTGCGGCAGCGCCTTGAGGTCTGGGTAGGCGGCCTCGCCCATTACCTGGTCGGCGAATGGATTGACGGCGTACGCTCGCACGTTCCTCCGGCGGAGGTAGGCGTAGACGCGGTAGCCAGCCTTCACCTGGTGCCGTGAGGCGCCGACCACGGCGTACACAGCCCCAGGCCTAAGGCTTCGCTCGATGAGCTCCTCCTGGGGTACGATCATACGGCCCCGCGCTCGGCCATGTCCCGTCGTACGTATGCAGTCGGTCGCCAGGGGTAGCGCATGAAGATAGACCCGAAGCTCACGGCCTGGGCGCCCATCGAACGGATCTTGGCTATGTCGGCGTACTCCCACACGCCCGGCCCGATGACCGGCACCGAGCCGATGCTTACCAGCCTACGTAGGAACTCCCAGTTCCTTGGCTGCGCTGCCCGGCCGGACACTCCCCCGCCACCCAGCCGCTCCAGCGGAGACCTCTGCTCGGGGAAGGCGAGGCTCCACGGAACGAGGTTGATGTCTATCGCCTCAACGTAGGGGGCTACAGCCGGGAGAATCGCCTCTGCATCGTGCGTCACCTTCAGCTTCAGCAGCAGCGGGTGGCGGCAGCGCTGCTTGGCCAGGCGGCAGGCCTCGATGACGGCGGCGCTATCGGTGAGCAAGTTGCTGCTGCACACGTTGGGGCACGATGCATTGATCTCAACAGCCGCAACGTCTACGTCGTTCAGGCTCGCGGCCATGTCGGCTACCTCCTGCGGCGTATCGCCGAGTATCGAGCAGACCAGCGGCTGCCTCGCCCGACTGATGCGTGGAGCGACGTGCTCGATCCACCACGGCAAGCCTGGGTTCGTCAGCGCTACGGCCACAACCGACCCGTCCGGGATGAGCTTGATGCAGGTCCAGGGGTGCCACAGCCTAAGGTTGCCCCTGCGCGGCTTCGCAGTCAGCGTCTTGGTGATGGGTGTGAAAAGCTTGGGCTGGATAACGCCCAGCCAGCGCATGGGGTGCTCCCACGGCCAGCCGCGTCCGTCGAAGGCCAGCGCCCCGGCCGAAGCCACGTACTCCAGGACGTGCCCGTTAGACAGCCGAATCATATAGAGTGCTAAAGATTAGCACAGAATCACCCCCGGCACGAGCCGGGGGTGATTGGTGCTCTCGGGAACGTAGAACGTCCCGGGTGAGAGCGGAACGGTTAGTAACCGCCCCGGCTGCCGCCGCCGAACGAGCCGCCCTGGCGGGGCGGGCGGGCCTCCATGGGCCGAGCCTCGTTGACAGTCAGCTTGCGGCCGTCCAGCTCCTTGTCGTGGAACATGGAGATAGCGGCGTCGCCCTCGGCGTCATTCGTAAAGGTGACGAAACCGAAGCCCTTCGACCGCCCGGTTGCCCGGTCGGTGATGACAACGGCGTCCTCAATTGCACCGGCCTGGCTGAAGGCTGCCTTCAGACCCTCCTGGGTGGTGCTGTACGAAAGTCCACCTACGTATAGCTTCTTTGCCATAGTTGTACTTACATTCTGCTAAAATTTTGCAGGTCGACCTTTGTATGGCTTCCCTCAGCTACTCGTAGAGATTTCTCTCGCACGGTCCGCACATGACGGACAAACTCCTTAGGAAAAACGCAGACTAGCCTACAAACAGAGCTACTGTACCACAGCTGCAGCATTTGGCAAGGTCGGGTTTACACAGGCGTTCAAGGCCTGCAGCTGCTCCTCGGTTATGCTGGATGAGCCCTGCGCTAGCTCCGCCGCAGCCCGCTCCCCCACTTCGCCATCGAAGCAAGCCCTCTCACCGGGGGTCAGCCCCGCAACGTACTCTTTGACGCTCACGACCCGCGGAGCATCCGTCGGTGCCTGCGGCTGCAGCACCTCTACGCTCCCGTCCATGGCACCCGGGCTCCGGGGGTCTGCCCCGCCGAGAGAGAGCAGCAGCGTAACTACCGCCACCAGGGCGGCGCTGCCGAGTACCAGGGTACGATTGGAGAGCATCCTAGCGCCACATCCCCAGCACCAAGCCGAAGGCGATGAACAGCACCAGCTGGTAGCCGCCCTGGATGAGGAAGCGAGCCCACTTCACCTTGGTGGGGTCGTTGTTCCACATGCTGGTACCCGCCAGAGTCGGGACTACGAACGCCGCCCAAATCCACAGCGCATTCTCCACACCCGGTGCATCCTTCCAGCCGACGATGTAGTACGCCAAGACCCAGGCCTGGAGCAGCGCCAGGGCGAACTGAATCACGTAGAGCGGCGCAGCCTCGCGCTGCATCTGCTTACGGCGCTCAAGATCCAGCTCGGTCGCCCCAATTACCTGCAGCCACCTCTTGCCGAACAGTGGCCCGTACCAGATTGAGCCAATCACCATCGCCAGCACGCCGCAGACTAGGACCGCCCAGTAGTTGATCTCCATAGGGATTAAGTGTGTATTTGGTTACCGCTTAGCATCCACAAGTACCTTGAACCCAGCGAAGGACATGCGCGCCATGTCGAAGGGCATCTCCTTGAACTTGGGATTGTTCATCATCGGGTCCTTCATCACCAGCCTATTGATCCTGTTGCGGTCAGCCTTGGAGCGGTAGACGATGTAGGAAAACACGGCCAGCTCGCTGGGCTTGAGCTTAAGCACCTTGCCGAAGGTTTGCTTGACGCCCTTCGGCCGCATGTCGTCTACCACGCACTCCTTGTAGTCGAGCGCGCCGTACTTTCGCCATACCTTGCCGCCCAACGTGGCCATCTTGCGGTAGGCAGCTAGGTTCTTCTTGGGGACCACGAGCAGGAATCCATCTACGTACATAGCTATATTGGTTAATGTTGGCTCATATATTCTACCACTAGCTATAGCTGAACCCGAGGCTTGGAGACCCCTCGACTACGCTCGGGGCAAATTCCCGCTGCGCGTGAATTTGGCTCCGGGGCTTGGACTCGAACCAAGATAACCAGCTCCAAAGGCTAGCGTCCTACCATTAGACGACCCCGGAATACCAAGGAAATCTACAGCTTAGTGCGAGCATCTGCAACAAAAGAACGCCCCCGGCATTGCCGGGGGCGGTTAGTTGAAAGATCAGATAACTAGGTTCGCTCTGCGGTCGGCTTTGAGCCGCCTGGCCCAACGAGCTCGCCAGTTCTCTCGAGGAGCTCGTTGATCATCTTGAAGACAGCGGGGAGAGCTACCCCACGCACGCCGCAGACGACCACCTGCTTCGGTATGCACTTCAGCATTACCCGGCGACGTATGCTGGCGAGCCGTAGGTCGAGGTCTTGCACGACCGACGCACGGTGCTGACGTACCGCCTTAGCCTTCTGCTGCCGCGCCAGTAGCTGCTGTCGCTCGAGCTGTAGCTCGGAGGTGAGCCTAGACAGGTCCCGGCGACATTCAAGTAGGATCGCCTGACGGGCTGCGCTCAGCTCCTCGGTAAGCTGCGTCGAGAAGCCAATGCTCGTCTGCTGCAGCGTGAGGGCATCACGTCTGGTTTCCTTGCCACGGGTCCTCAGCTCGGTTTCGACGGCCTTGACCGCGGACTCGACGCGCACCTGCCGCTGGTTCACGGAGGCGTCTACGTCGGTCAGGATCGTACGGACCTCCTCCAGGTCGTCGAGGACTCCGTTGCTCGTCGTCGGTACGCTGAGCCTAATGACCTCGACCCCGTACGTCTCTGACAGCTTGCCGTTGAGCCACTCTATGATGTTCCCGAGGTGCTCGCGGCCTGTAAACTTAACGCGGGAGTCTGGTATCGACGAGACTATTCTCAGGCAACCGTACGTAGCGTAGAGCTGCAGGATAGCCATCATGCTCGCCGGCGTAGTCGTGCTGCCGAACTTCTGAACATCACGGACCTGGAAGACGAGCTGGGGTGACATGGTTACCGTTGCGAAGTCCTTGGTGAAATTGCCCGCGGTGAACGTAACAACCTGGTCACGTAGCGACGCGACCATCGGCACCCAGCGTCTGTAGCTGAAGATCCAATTACGACCCCGGTGGGCGGAGCTGGCCTTGTCTGCCTCGCCGAAGCGGCACGACACACCGCTGTACCCCTCTCCGATATCCACCTTGGAGTGCCAGACGTAGCCGTAGAGGAAGAGGCATGCACCTGCAAGGTACAGGGGTGAAGCCAGCCAACCGAATCCCTGCGGCGTAACCACGCTGACGAACACTGCCAGGAGAATCCAGCTTATGCCGCTGAGGCTACGCTGATCTGGTACGTAGCTGAGAATCTCATTCTCATCAACGCCCCGGAGCGTTGCACTGGTCTCGCTAGATTTGCGCAGGTCTCCAATGGTCGCCAGCACACGGTCCAGGCGGCTCTTGCTGCGAAGGGCAGCGTCTTGGCTGAACTTTCCTATCTGCTGCTCAACGGTATCAGCGGCATCCTGGGCTAGCCTGGCTGCTGCCTTACGTGCCGTGGCTCTCGCTCCGTCTACTACGCTACTCATGCTGACCTCCTTCCTTAGTTTGATTTGTGGCTGTGAGCTCAGATTCGGAGTCCGGGGCTGTCGCCTTGCCGTCCTGAGCCGGCTCTTTGCCGTCCCGTACCTTCTCAACGTACGCATCAACCCTATCCAGGGTGAACTCGGAAATATCCACGCCGGTATCTGAGCCAATCTTCTGCAGCGCCGCCGCCACCTCGGCCAGAACGGTATCGATATTCACCTCTTGCTCGTCCTGTCCGCCGGTACCGGTAGCTGCGCCTGCATCCTCGGCGCCATTGCTGCCCTGCGAGGCCTCGGCCGCAAGCTCCTTCAGCTTATCCAGCAGCTCGGTCGTACCGCTGTTCTCCAAAAGCTGGTCGACCGCATTCCGATCGCCCTCGGGGGCCACGGCCTCCTGCAGCGAGCTGACGACAGCCGACCTTACATCTGGCGCGATTGCGCTGCTATTCTCTTCTAGCCAGACAATTATAGCCTGCAGCTCGGTTACGAACCGCTCTTCGCGTGCGCTCTCGAGCGACCGCCCGGTAATGGATGTCATTTCCGAGGCGATCTTGGCTCTGTACTTTGCCATGATTGAAGCAGCGATATTGTTCATTTCCTGCAGCTTTGCCTCTATGAGGCCATCGCGGGTCGCCGGGTCCTTCAGGAGGGCGTTCAGGCTGCCCATCTGCGCGCAGAGCTGCATGATGCGGAGCACAGCCATACGTGAGTTTGCGCTCTTCGTAAGAATCTCCTGCTCCGTCTCCTGGCTGGTAATGTCCTGCAGCGTCGTCGCCGCTTGGTGTAGGCGGACGAGGGAATTCACGAGCGGGGTCGCCTTGTTCGTCGTGAAGTCATCGGCTGCTGACACGATGGTAGGTATGTGGTCAACGAGCTCAATGCCGTAGTCATCCGCGAGCAGGCGCAGGGGCTCAATCACCTTTAGCCGCTTGGTATCAGCTGGCTCATCCATATTCAGCTTTGCCAGGTTCAGCTCGTCGATCTCCGAGTAGTCAAGCAGGGCTTCGACCGATAGGTTCTGCTGCTCCAGCTTCGCGAGACGGTCAGTTATGCTCTCGCGTCCGCCGGTCGCCGTTGGCACGGCTACAGAATCAATCATGAAGCTGTTGAACTCCTTCGCGCTCTGCTGCAGCATTGCGTCCTTGACCACGCTATTGAAGCGTTCCGAAAGCTGCTTGAGAAACAGCGGCATGCCGCCCCGCTCCAGTAGACGGTAGCCATCCTTGACCCTCAGAACCATCGCCCCACGGAACCGTAGGGTAATATTGTCCTGGCTCAGGCCCTCAACCTCCGGCAGCGTTACCGCGAACTGCCTCTTGGAGACAACAGCATACGGCCGAACTCGAGGGTCGAGGTTCACGAAGATACCGCCGGGCGAGACGCACCGTATAATCTTCTTGTACCTGCTGAGGTGAATTTCTGCGCCGGGCTCGCCCTTGTACATGCCGTTCTGGAAGAGAGTGAACACGAAGTAGACCATGTACAGCCCCACAGCCAGAAGCCACGTACCCATGCTGAAGGCTTCGAAGCTCTGCGCCTGCTCCAGCGGTATCCAGCTGAACGGATTCTGCCAGCGTATGCTGTACAGGAGCAGCAGCAACCCCACGACGCGTAAGCCGAGGGGAATTAGCCGAAGGCCGGTGCCTGTAACGTAGCAAATAACGGCTGTCCCGCCGTTGGTCTGCCTTCCAACCATTCTCAGTGAATCGGCGAAGCCATCCCTGGGCTCTGCTACGCCGAAGCTACCTATGCCCGCTGAAACGCGCCCCTCATCGGAGCCATCATTCTTAGACATGCTAACCTTTCTGCCACATTTAGTGGCGAATTGTGTGGTGAGTGTAAATTTTCAATGTGGATAGATCCTTATATTATATTCTGATGATTTTGTCAAGGTATGCGTACTTGCGACAATCCCCTGCTCTCTCCCCTCAGGGGGTGGTAGTATTCACTCATGCCCCAGTCGCGACGAACCACGGCGGTGTACGCCAGGAACTTCCTGTTCGGCGTGGAGGACAGCCTGGTCTCCAGCGTCGGCCTGCTGTCCGGCATTGCCGTAACCAGCATGCCCCGAGCCTCCATTGTAACGACTGGAATTATCCTCATTGCCGTAGAGGCCTTCTCGATGGGCGTGGGCAGCTTCCTCGCCGAGGAGACCGCAGAGGAGTACGAGCGACGGAAGAATACCGGGGGGCGTAGCCTGCACGGCAGCGTCATTATGTTCGTCTCGTACCTGGTGGCCGGCATGGTACCCCTAGCGCCCTACCTGGCTGTGAATCCTTCGCGAGCGCTGCCACTATCTATTGCTGCTTCAATTCTAGCGCTGGTCGCCGTTGGGCTGGCGAGCGCCAAGCTGCTCGGCCTCAGCTACACGCGGCAAGCTTTACGCCTCGCCCTGCTGGGCGGCCTAGCTATCGGCGTCGGCGTGGCGATTGGGTCGGTGCTGCAGTAGGCGCTGCGCCCGGCGCTCGCCTGAGCGCCGCCCGGATGAAGCTTACGAACAGCGGGTGGGGGGCCAACGGCCGCGACTGGAATTCGGGGTGGAACTGCACGCCCACGAAGAAGGGGTGGGCCCGGCGGTCTAGCTCCACAATCTCGGCCAGGCGCTTGTCCGGCGACCAGCCGGTGAACTTAAGGCCTCGTGCCTCCAGCCTCGCGCGGTAGGCATTGTTGAACTCGTAGCGGTGACGGTGGCGCTCGTTGATCTTCCTGGCGCGGTAGGAATCCGCGCCGATGCTCCCCGGCGTTAGCACGCAGGGGTAGCTGCCCAGGCGCATGGTGCCGCCGTAGCGCTTATTGATGACATTGGACTGCTGGTAGGGGTTGGCGTGGATGACGGGATGGGGCGTGGTCGCCTCGATCTCTACACTGTTGGCCTCGGCCAGGCGGCAGGCGTTACGCGCGAACTCGATGCAGGCTAGCTGCATGCCGTAGCACAGGCCGAAGTACGGCACCTTCGAGGTACGCGCGAAGCGGATGGCGTTCAGCTTGCCCTGGATGCCCCGGCTGCCGAATCCTCCGGGAACCAGGATGCCGTGGTACTGCTTGAGCGTCGCCAGCTTAGCCTCGTCTTCGAGCGCGCCCGAGTCTACCCAGTCCAGCTGAACCTGGCAGCGGTTAGCCCAGGCCGCGTGCTTCAGCGCCTCGATGACCGAAATGTAGGAGTCGGCCAGGGTGAAGGCGCCGGTGCCGAAGTACTTGCCCACGATTCCGATGCGCACAATCTTCTGCGCCGCCTGGCGGGTACGGTTCAGGCGCTGCCACGGAGCAAGGTTCAGGCGACGAGCCTTGAGGCCGAACCCCTGCAGGATCTTTGCGTCCAGCTTCTCGGCGGCCAGAACCTGGGGCACGGCGTAGATGCTGTCGGCATCTGGGCAGCTAATGGCCCGCCCGGGCGGAAGGTTGCAGAAGGTGGCAAGCTTCTGGCGGCGCGGCTCATCCAGCGGCCGAGCAGACCGACCGACCACGAAGTCTGCCTGCAGCCCGACGTAGTTGAGCTCGCGCGACGCCATCTGCGTGGGCTTGGTCTTCATCTCGCCCACGGTGCTGGGAATGGGCAGGTAGCTGACCAGAATGACCTGCACGTGGTCTGGGTGCTGCAGCTTCAGCATGCGCACCGCCTCCAGGAACAGGATGTTCTGGTACTCCCCCACCGTGCCGCCGATCTCAACGATTGCAACCTCGGCGCGGGCGTGCTGCGCAGCATCCTGCCAGCGGCGGATTATTTCCTGCGGCACGTGCGGCACCACCTCCACGCAGCGGCCGCGGTACTCCAGGTTCCGCTCCCGCTCGATGACCGCCTGGTAGATACGGCCGGTGGTCATGTAGTTGCGCCGGGTCAGGTCCTCGCCCAGGAAGCGCTCGTAGTTGCCCATGTCCTGGTCGGTCTCGTCGCCGTCCACCGTGACGAACACCTCGCCGTGCTCGGTGGGATTCATGGTGCCGGCATCCACGTTGATGTACGGGTCAGCCTTGATTGCGGTAACGCGGTAGCCGCGAGCCTTGAGCAGCGCGCCCAGGCTGGCCGAGACAATGCCCTTGCCCACGGACGACATGACGCCGCCAACCACGAAGACGAACCGTGCCTGGATAGCCATGCTAGGGAATTACGGTGAAACCCCGCTCGTCCATTCGGGGAGCCATCCAGCGAATGGCGATGTCCTCGACCTTGGATGAGCCCGGGCTGGCCAGCAGCCAGTCGTATACCCGCTGCACCTGGGCGCGGTCGCCCTCAATTTCTAGCGTAACCGACCCATCGCCCTCGTTCTTGGCCCAGCCGCGGAGGCCGTGCTGCAGAGCCTGGAGCCGAACGAGGTGGCGAAGGTTTACCCCTTGGACTGTGCCGGTGAGGTGGAAGCTAGCTCGGCGGACCATAGCGCTACCTGCGCAGCTCTCGCAGCGCCGCCTGCAGCTGCTCGTCTTCGTCACCCTCGGCGTCCTCTACCGCCACGTCCGGCTCGATGCCGACGTCGTTTATGGCCCTGCCCTTGGGCGTAAGCCAAGCGGCGGTGGTCAGCTTAATTGCAGAGCCATCCTCCAGCTGCAGCAGGCTCTGCACCGAGCCCTTGCCGAACGTCTTCTGGCCCACGAGCTTAGCCATGCCGTAGTCCTGCAGCGCGCCGGCTACGATCTCGGAGGCGCTCGCCGATCCCCCGTCCACCAGAACTACGGTCCTGGTGCTGCGGAGCGGGCCGCTAGACTCGGCGGCGTAGGTGCTGGTGCCGCCGTCGGAGCGACGCTCGACGGCGACCAGGTCGCCCTCGTTCAGCCAGGCCCCGGCAATGGAGACTGCCTGGTCTAGGTAGCCGCCCGGGTTGCCGCGCAGGTCCAGGATTACGCCGGTGGGCCTACGCGCCGCCACGGCGACCAGCGCATCGTTGAACTCTTCCGCAGAGTGCTCGTTGAAGTGGTACAGGCGAATGACGGCGACGCTCCCCTCGTACGTTACCTTGACGTCCGGCACGACGATTGTATCGCGCTGGATGGGTACCTCAACCTGCTTCCCGTCGCGCTCTAGTACCAACGTCACGGTGGTGCCACGCTCGCCGCGAATCTTGGTGATGGCTACGTCCACGGGCATGCCGTACGTATCCTGCCCATCTATAGCCAGCAGCACATCGCCGGGCTTGAGCCCAGCCTTCTCAGCCGGGGTTCCGGGCAGCGGCGCAATGATGACCAGCTTGCCGTCACGGGCGCCAATCTCGGCTCCGATGCCGCTGAAGCGACCGGATAGCTCGGTGGCGAACTCGGCGGCGTCATCCGGCGGAAAGAATATCGAGTACGGGTCATCCAGCGCAGCTACGATGCCCGCCTGGGCGCCGTAGAACAGGTCTAGGTCCTTAACCTTAGATCCGTTCAGCCCCTGCTGCTTGACGTAGTCCCACACCTGCCAGAACTGCTTGAAGTCTACGGTCTCCGAGATGCGCTGCGGCGCTCCACGGTCGCCGATGCGCAGGTAGCTGGCGACGGCGGCTGCCTGCGCCCCACGCTCGCCCGCGCCCAGCCACAGGCCAGAGGCGAACGCCACGCCCACCAGCGCGACGACTGCAGCCAGAACGGCAGCGCGTCGCCACATGCTGGGCTGGCGGTAGGGATTGCTGAAGGCAGCCATGGATTAATCCTCTCTAGATACCGTGGCACCCAGCTCTGCTAGACGCCTATCGAGCTGCTGGTAGCCGCGGTCTATCTGGTAGGCATTGCCGATGCGCGTGGTCCCGGTTGCTACCATTCCCGCAATGACCATAGCTAGCCCGGCGCGGATGTCGGGGCTCTCTACGAACTTGCCGCGCAGCGGCGTGGGGCCGCTGACCAGGGCGCGGTGCGGATCGCACAGGGTGATGCTGGCCCCCATCCTGTTCAGCAGATCGACGTAGAACAGCCGGCCCTCGAACACGGTCTCGTGCACCAGGGCGGTGCCGGTGGCCTGGGTCAGCAGCACGGTGAAGGGCGCCTGGATATCGGTCGGGAAGCCGGGGTACTCGTGCGTGGTGAAGCCGACGGCGTCCAGCTTATCCCAAGGCTTTACCGTTACGGAGTCTGCGCCGACCTCCAGCGGCACGCCCATCTGCTGAAGCAGCTGCATGGGGACGGCCATTTCATCCGGCCGGCAGCCGGCGACGGTAACGGTTCCACGCGTGGCGGCGGCCATAGCCAGGAACGACCCAGCCTCAATCCTGTCCGGCGCTACGGTGAAGCTGCCCGCGCCGAGCGACCGTACCCCCTCGATCGTAATGGTGTGGCTGCCGAGGCCCTGAATCTTGGCGCCGCGGGCGACCAGGTGCTGGCCCAACGCCACCACCTCTGGCTCCATGGCGGCGTTCACCAGCGTGGTGGTGCCCTCGGCTAGGCTCGCGGCCATCATCATCATCTCGGTTCCGGTGTGGCTCTGCCTGGGGAAAACGAAGCGGCCGCCCCGCAGGCCTTTGGGTGCCGAGATGTCGTAGCGATCCGACGCAGCCGTAACCTCTGCCCCGAGCGCAGCCAAACCGGCCAAGAAGAAGTCTATGGGCCGACGCCCGATGATGCAGCCGCCGGGGTGCGGGAAGGAAGCCTTGCCGAACCTGGCCAGCAGCGGGCCGATGAGCAGGTTGGAAGACCGCAGCTTGGGCGTAAGGTCCGGCGGCAGGGTGCCGTCGTAGCTGATTCCTGCGGTATCTAGAGCAACGCCATCTGGACCCTCGGTAACCTTGACGCCGATGCGCTCCAGAATCTCGCGGAGCCGGCGGATGTCCTCGACGTCCGGCAGATTCTTGACCGTGGTCGGCTGGTCGGAGAGCAGGCAGGCCGCCAGTGCGGTTACGGCGGAATTCTTAGCTCCGGCCACCGTTACGGTGCCGGACAGGGTGCTGGGTCCGGTAATGACAAGCGTAGACACGTAGAGTATGGTACGCCCAGTAGCGTACCGCCGATGAACACCGCTGCCAAGCGCGCCCTATTCGTATTCGCTGCCCTGGCCTTCCTCGCCCTGGGGCCTGCCGTGGTCCTGTACGCCTGGGGCTACCGGTACAACTTCGACGAGCAGCGTGTAGACGTAACGGGAATCCTCTACGTCAAGTCGTACCCGCGGCGCGCCAGCGTGCTGCTGAACGGCCAGCTCAGGTCCGAGACGACCCCCGCCCAGCTGACGGGCCTAAAGCCAGAGGTGTACCGGGTCTCGGTCGAGCGTGAGGGAATGTGGACGTGGACCAAGGAGCTGCCGGTTACGGCGCAGCGCGTTACCTTCGCCGAGGACGTAGTCCTGTTCAGGCGCGAGCTCGTGCTGGAGCCGGTGGCAGCCGGTGCCATCTCGGACCTCTCCTCCTCGCCGGACGGCAGGATGGTAGCCACGGTGGGAGCGGCTACGTCTAGCCCGGCACGTGTGCTGACCATCCGCGATGCCGAGACTGGAGCGGTCGCCACCAAGCTCTCCCTGGCGCCCGGCCTGGCGCCGTACCAGCTGCTGTGGAGCGCCAGCAGCCGCCGCATTGCGGTAATCGGCAGCAGGCAGGCTCTGGCGCTCGCCGTGGGCAACGCCCAGAACCCAATTCTCATTCCGGCGCCAACGCAGCCGTGGCTGCAGCTGCAGTGGGAGCGGGGCAACGACAATGGCCTACTCTCCATTGGGCCTGCGGGCGTGCAGCGCTTCGACCTAGCCACCCGCCGCTGGGCCTCGGTCAGCGACGACCCCGTGGTCGGCCTGAGGCAGTCCGCCGCTGGCGACGTCGCGGCCTACGCCACCGGATCAGCGCTGTTCCTAGCGCCCTGGCCAGCTGCGGGGGGCCAGTGGCGGACAACCCTGGCTACTGGCACGGACGACCAGAGCCTGGTGGAGGTGAACGGCAGCGGCAACCTGATGCTCTGGCGCCGCGGCGGCAACGCCTGGCTGGTAGATGCTGCCCCAGCCGAGCCGCTGGTCCTACGCCGCTGGACCGATGCGACCCAGGCTACCTGGTCCCCCACCGCCCCGACCTTGGCCGTGGTGCGGCGGGCGTCGGTGGACCTAATGCGCTGGCCCGACGGCGTGGCCACCACCAGCGCCTTCGAGCTGCCGCAGGCCAACGCACGGGTCAGCTGGTACCCGGGCGGAACCCACCTGTACCTAGCCACGCCCGGCACGCTAGCCGTGGCAGAGGTAGACGGCCGCGGCGAGCGCAACGTTCACACGCTGCTGAGCAGCAGCACCTTCGCCGGGCTTTCGGTACCCACGTCGGACAGCGCCACCCTGTACTGGGTACGCTCGGACTCCTCCAGCAGCACCGCCAGCGGCCTGTACCGCGCTACGGTGCAGTAGCGGACCGAAAAGCCGCCGCTAGCGCAGCCCGCTCCTCGGGCCTGTTCTCACCGTGCGCCCAGGCAACCAAGCCGTCGCCAGACTTACGGGGAATGATGTGCGCATGGGTATGGCCAATGACCTGCCCTGCGGCAGCTCCGCAGTTAAGGCCAACGTTGTATGCATCCGCCTGTACGAAGTCCCTCAGCTTGCCGCCCAGCTGGTGCACGGCTAGGAAGAGCTTCGAAACATCCTCAGCGGAGGCTCCATCGAACGTCGCCGAGTGACGCCTGGGAATGACCACGGTATGTCCCGGCATGATTGGCTCTATAGATAGGAAAGCGACGACGTCGTCGTCCTCGTACACGAAATCTGCGGGAATCTCACCGGCGGCAATCTTGCAGAAGATGCAGTCATTCATAGACGTAGATTCTAGCGTCCGGGTGGGCGTAGCCACAAGGCGGTGCAGGCGCTCCAGGCGGCGGCGGCCGCCAGCACGCCGAGCGGCAGGGAGAACGGCGTGGCGTGGCGCAGTATAGCGGCTACCGAGAGGCCGGCCGCCGCCGCAATCCAGCCGAAGGCCAGCAGCTGCCAGGCTCGCAGGGCGGGCGTAGCCCTGGGCGGCAGAGCTGCTAGGGCAGCCGCCGCGAGCACAGCTACGGCCACGGGCAGAGCCAACGGCAGGGTGGAGCCCACCACGCCGGGCCGTACAGACTCCAGGGCCAGAGCTCCGGTGGAGGCCAGCAGAGATGCTACGGCTGCCTCCCGCAGCCAGGTATATCGCTCGGTCATGGCAGCCACGATCTTGCCCAGCGCAGCAGAGACTGCCGCAGGGTTGGGGTTGAGCTGGAGCTGCGCGCCAGGGTAACGGCGACGTTACGAATGCGCAGCGTGCCCTCGCCGGACGTCGGCTCGGCTCCGGAGACTAGCAGCCGAACCCGTCCGTTCGTGCGGGCAGCTCCGGCGAGGTTGAACGTGACGGTAGCGGTGCGCCAGCCGCTGCCGGACTGGGGCGTGTACCGGGCCAGCAGGTAGTCGAACGACGTAAGCTGGGCCACGCTGCGCACCGTGTACGCCGTGGGGTTGAAGAGCTGAGCCGCGCCGAAGGCCAGCCAGCCGTCCGTCTCGATCTGCAGGTCGCCGCGGGGCGAGCGAATGGTGGAGACGGGGGTAGAGCTGCTGGCGTAGTACTCCTGGTGCCTCACGGCCAGCTGGGCAGCCGGGACCCCGTTGACCGACACGGTCTGGTACCCCGCTGGGTGCGCGGTACGGAACAGGAACCTGCGGCCGTCGCTGTACACGGTGGGGGGCGCCGCCAGCAGGTCGGTGAAGCCGTCGGCGTACTCAACGCTATCGGCGAGGTACAGCCGCTCGCGGAACACCAGCTTGTGGTGGCGAGATGTGATCCTACGTACGAAGACATCTTGGTTCATCCGCAGCTCGACGAAGTACACCCCAGCCGCGAGGCTGGGAACGTTCACCTCCACCGTCCGCCGCGGCGAGGCGCCTACCCTATCCCCCGTCCTGCCGTCGTCCGGCAGCAGGTCGGTGTGCACCACCCGCCCGGCAGCGCTACGGACTACGAACGCAACGGGGTCTGGCCCCGGCGTGCGGTTGTTGTCCTGCAGGTCGAACGACATGCCCAGCGTGCCGGCCTCCGCCAGGTAGGCCGCCATCTCAACGGGGCCGCGCAGCGTAGCGTCTATCACCAGCGGCTGCGCTGGATCGCGGTAGCCCGGAATGCCGAACGGCCTATCCAGGCTGTAGTTGAAGGTAGCCACCCGGTTGCCCTGCCGGCTATCGGCGAGGAAGTCGGCGACGGACTTGTACCGGCCATACTTCTGCCACAGCGTCAGCTCGCCGTCCGTTACCTTGGGCCACGCCAGTTGATCTAGCTGCCGGTGCTGCAGCGGCTGCAGGTAGTACTGCCACTCCCCCTCCCCGGCCATGGCCAGGCCGGCTTCCAGCAGGGTCTCGTCTCGGTTGTCTATTTCTAGCGAAAGCGTGAGCGAGTCGTAGTGGCTGGGCACGCGCACATCCAGGTACACAGGCTCTGCCTTTACCGTAGCCGTACCATCCGGTGCCACCCCCACTCGGTTCTGGGGCACCAGCGGCCGAATGGCGGCGCTGCCCTCGCCGGCGAGCGCACGGAACGTTCTAGTGCCGCCGGGGTTGAAGTCAGCCAGCAGCAAGCCGCCGATAGCTGCGGCAGCTGCAAAGATGGCAGCCGGACGTCCGTAGCTCATTCAGGCAGCAGCTCCTGCAGCACCAGCCCGTTCGCGAGCTCAGCCCGACGCCCTACCTTTACGCCTTCGGGTACGCCCTGGCCGCCCACCATAACTGCCCGCCTGCCCTCACGCAGCCTATCCGCTAGGTCTGACCCCGCCGCGAAGGCGGTGGGCCGGTAGCCGACGAATAGCTTGTCTAGCCGCCCGGCCACGACCAGCGTCTGGTCATCCGTAACGAACAGCACGGCCCGCTGGATTCCGGCGTTCGCATCCAGCGTCCTCTGCACCGCGAGCGACCCATCGCCGGGTGCGGCGACGACGCTGCCGTAGCCCAGGACAGCGGCAATTGCCACCGCTGCCACCGCTGCAGCCGAGGCGATCCGAGCGGCAAAGCTGGCGGCCAGGGGCACCAGCAGCACCAGCAGCGGCAGCATGTAGCGTACCTGCGAGTTGCCGATTGTGGGCTCGGCAATGCCGGGGCTATCGTGCACCAGGTAGCTGCCGTAGATGAGCATCAAGCCTGCGGCGACCACGAGCATCGCGCCGATGTAGCGCCTGCTGCCGAGCGAGCGACGGAACGCCAGGGCAGCACCGGCTGCAGCCAAGCCCAGCAGGTAGCCGTGCAGCTGCACAATGTACCGCCAGACGTTGGCAGCCATTGCCCGCACGCTGAATGAGAACGGACCGCCGTCGCCCGCGCTGACCAGGGAGTAGCCCGTACCCAGCACGTTGCCGTAGGTCTGCAACTGCAGCCACGCAGCAACGGCCAGGGGGATTGCGAGCCCAACAATGGCAGACGTGACCTGCTTCCAGCCTGCCCTACGGTAGAGCAGGAACAGCGCCGCCGGCAGAACCCAAATTGCCTCGTGCGGGCGAATAGCTAGGGCAGCACCCAGGGCCAGGCCGCCGAACGCGAAGCTGGCGAGCCGCCTTCCGGTCAATCCGAGCACGGCCGCGAGCAGCAGGACGACGAACGGAATAGCGGGGGTGAATGGCTGGATGCTGGCGTGCCAGTACGCCGGGGTAACCATCAGCAGAGCGCCAGCTGCCAGGCCGACGGCAGGCCCTCGCCAACGGCGCGCGAGCAGGTACATCAGCAGCACGCCCAAGCCGCCGAGCAGGGGCGAAATCCAAACGAGCGCTCGGTAGCCGAAGAGAACATCCAGCCCTGCGTACGCCGCGGGCAGACCGACGTACGAACCTGGTGCCCAGCCATCTGCAACCCTGGTAAAGCTCCTCGGTGCGCTGCCCTCTGGCGGCCACTCCCCCGCCGGCTGCCAGACCGGCTTACCAGATACAACCATCCATCGCTCCGCGACCTGCACGGCTGCTGCATCCGGCGAGTTCAGCACCGCCAATCCGCCGAGGCCCGTCGCCCGGGGCATGGTGCCCACGTACAGCGAAGCTGCGAGCGCAGCTAGCGCTACGCCCCAGGTTGCCCGCGTTACGTCGAATCCTCGCAATCGCATAGGAAGCATTATACCTGCTAGAATGAGGCTTGTATGCGTGCCAGCGCCGCGTGGTCAGGGGTGGCAGCTTCGGTAGCAATCGCTGCCGGCGCTGCAACCAGCGTGATGGGAGTAAACCCCTGGTGGCTGGGTCTCGCCTTCGGCGTGACTTGGCTCGGCTGGAATGCCACCCTGCTGGGCAAGCTGCTGTTCCCGGGCCAGGGCTGGGGTAGCCAGGCTGCCCTGGGTGCGCTGCCGCTGGCAGCCATGCTGAGCGTGGCAGGAGCCGCCTGCTACTACCTGTGGGTTTGGGACAGCTTCGCGACTGCCGTCGTTCTGGTTGCCGTTTCGGCAATCTCCACGCTGGGCCTGTTCCGCCACGCGCCGCTGTACGACCCGGCGACGCCGCAGGAGCCGACGACGGCAATACGTAGAATTGCCACGGCGCTGCTCGGCACCCTGTGGGCAGCTGCCCTGGCCTTGGTCGTGAGCGCCGCGCTCTCGCACGCCACCGTCGAGCCAATCCGCTCGCCGTGGGCGGCGCTACCAGACTACGTTCCGACCGCGTTCGCCATCGCTACGGCGAGCTTGGCAATGATGTCGCTGCTGGCCCGGGGCGGGTGGCCCGCTGCCCTGTGGTCTATCCACGGCGTAGCGACGCTCGGGATCGCCGCTGCGGTCTACCCGCTGGGCTACGGCTTCGACCCCTTCATCCACCGCGCCACCGAGCAGCTGCTGCTGGCCAACGGCACGTTCAGTCCAGCCCCGCCGTACTACCTGGGGCAGTACGGATTAGTTACGGCGCTCACCCGCCTGCTGCACCTGCCGCTGCTGCAAATAGACCGCTGGCTGGTCCCCGTGCTCGCCGGACTAGCCGTGCCCGGCTTGGGCTACCTAACGCTGCGACGGAACTTTAAGGTCAGCCCCAACCTGGCCGCTCTCGCCGCAGGGGCTAGCTTGAGCATTCCCCTGGCTCCGCTGATCGCCACCACGCCGCATGCCCTGGCCCTACTGTACGCGGGAGCCGCCGTAGCTGCTGCCGTCTTTGTGCTGGAGCAGAAGCGCGGCTGGCTTGCCATCATCCTCTGCACGCTCGCTGCCGTAGCTACGCACCCGCTCATCGGCGTGCCACTAGCCGCCGTTGGCGTACTGGTAGCGCTGTGGCGCATGTCCCAGCGCTGGAAGCCGTGGCGCATCCTATTCTGGCTCGTCGCGGTAGCTACTCCCCTGGCGGTGCCGGTGATGTTCCAGCTGAACAGCTACCTTAGCCCAGCCAACGCAGCCACCATCCGCTGGCCGCAGCTCGGCTCGTTGTTCAGCACGGCCTCCACCTGGCTCGCGCCGCACTGGGTTACCCTGTTCGAGCTCAAGGATGCCGCCTACCTGTACCTGTTCAACCTGCCCGCCGCCGTAATTGTCGGCTGCATCGTGGCCACCTGGTTCCTGCACCGTCGCGGGAGGCTGGGCCGCTTCGTTCCCCTGGCAGCCGCCGGCGCCGCAACTTTGATCGGCGGCCTACTTACAGCCAGCGCCGTGGACTTCTCCTTCCTTATCAGCTACGAGCGCGGCGCCTACGCCGAGCGCCTGCTGCAGCTGGCAGCCATCGCCGTCGCGCCGCTGATGCTGCTGGTGGCCTACCGTGCCCTGCGCCGATTGGACCAGCGCGGCGTACTCGGAAGCTTAATTGCCGTTGCCGCCGTAACCGTTGGCGTGGGCACGTCCTTCTTCCTTACGTACCCGACGTTCGACGACTACCGCAAAGACCGCGGGTACAACACGGCGGCCGTGGACTTTGCCGCCGTCAACGCGATTGAGGCAGACGCCAAGGGTAAGCCCTACGTAGTCCTCGCCAACCAGGCCACGGCCGCCGCCGCAGTATCCCAGCTCGGCTTCAGCCGCTCGTACCGTGGCCACTACCTCTACCCCATTCCCACCGGCGGCCCGCTCTACCAGCTGTACCTGGAGTACGTCTACCAGGGCCCGACGCCCGGAGTGATTAGCAAGGTCCGCGAGCTGACGGGCACTCCCCTAGTCTACGTCGCCATTAGCAGCTACTGGGACAGCGCTGACCGCATCATCCGTGAGGCCAATGTGACCACTCCAAAGTCCTTCACCGTGCCGGGCAAGAACCCCGTGACGGTGTTTAAGTACGAGTAAGTACCAGCATTTTACCTCAGCCGCACTCCTATACCTTGACTAAATAAGATAATGCGTGTTATAAAGCACTTTGCCTTGTTTCTTTGACATACCACCAACCCACTCACATTTAGGGAGTTTGAATTGAGAAAGCTTACCTGTTCGACCCTGCTCGCCATTGTCATCGGACTCTTCGCGAGCCAAGCAAATGCCATTCAGTTGGTCTACTACCAGCCGAACGACACCCTGTTCATGCTGCCGGGCCAGAGCGCCGGCGGCGAAATGTTCGTACATAATGAGCTCGGAGACGAGGCGGTATTCATGTCTCTGACGTTCAACCTGGACTTCCAGCTCGGCATATACTCGGCGGGAGTCGCAGCTGCGTCACCGGGATGCGGCAGGACCTCAACCAGCTTCGACGGCAATCACTACCAGCTGTACTGGCAGGACTATGGCTACCTCTGCGGTAACACCGGTATGCACTTGGCAACGTGGCACTTCTATAACCACGTCCCCATCGGGGCCCCGGCAGGAATCAACGGACAATCGGTAGCGATGATTGTCTCGGCAGATACGTCGAACCCATGGGCTTCCAACTCGACCGGCGGATTCTACATACCGATCATCACGTACGACGCTATACGCGGTGACGTAACCGGCCTGGCCGAGAGCGGAGAGCAGTTCTCGCAACGCGACATTGATATCGCCGATAGCATCTGGCGCATCAGCGATAACCTCGGCGACATGTACACGATGACCGGTGATAACCTCGCTCGGTCGTCGAGCTACTGGTCTTACCCCGTACCGGGCGACGTCTCGTTCATGGTGCTCGCGCGCCAGCAGCCGAACCACCCGTACGTACGGAACATCCACTACGGCGAGCCATTCACCACCCCACGGCAGGGCTTCACGAACGTACCCGCCACGCCTGAACTGGTCGGACGTACGCTCCGCGTGAGCACCAACGGATCGATGGCCATGGCCCTCGCCGTGCTGCCAAATGGATCCATCTGGGCGCAGAGTGGAGCAACGCAAGACGGCATCGCCACCCTCACCGACGTTCCCGAGGGAATCACCGAGGATATGATTTTCGTCGAAGCTATTTCGATTGACGGGGTGTCAGAGGTTGACCCGTTCCAGCTGCCGGCCCTGCCCTCGCAGGTGGAGCTAGGCCAGAACTACCCCAACCCGTTCAACCCCGAGACCACAGTTCCGTTCGACCTGCAGGTTCCCGCTAACGTAACGCTCACCGTGTACGACCAACTCGGTCGCCAGGTAGCAACGCTGGCGCAGGGTCCCTACCAAGCCGGCCGGCACGAAGTCCGCTTCAATGCCGCCGACCTACCCACCGGAATGTACTTCGCGCAACTCAGGGCTGGCCACGCGACCAGCACCAAGAAGATGCTGCTCATCAAGTAGCGCCGTCCAACGTTTGCAACAGCAGAGCCCGCCTTAACCGGCGGGCTCTTTCTAATTGTCTACCTCGGCCTCTATGGCCCTCGCCATCGGCAGAACCCAGCCTGGTCTAAACAAACCTCCTCTGTGCACAACCTCGGGTATGCCACCGATATCGCTCGCCACCACCGGTAGACCAGCCTCGTATGCATCGAGTATTACGGCGGGGACATTCTCATAGCAAAGAGACGGGACGACGAGCACGTTCATCCCCTCCATTAGGTGCAGGAGCGCGCCTCGGTTCAACCTTCCGTGCCAAACGACTGAGCTGTCGCCGCGTGTCCGCTCCATTAGCTCTTCCAAGAGTGATCCGTCACCAGCGATGTGCAAATTTGCCTCTCCGATGATCTCTTTTACGGTCTTCCAGTTCTCCAGCAGCCAGGGAATACCCTTATGGGCTTCGATCTGACCCGCGAATAGGAGCTCTGACGGGCAGTCTGGCATTCTGACCTTCGGTGCTGACGGCGCCTTCACGTTAATCTGCATCCTAATCAACTCAGCCTTGGCGAAGAACCCTCTACCTCTGTACAGATCCAGCAGCCACTGGGATGGAAAGGTAACTTTGGCTACGCCGCTGAACAGCTTGCGGCAGAGGTGCTGGTAGGCCCGGTTGTACCAGGCATCTAGCTCGTGCTCTTTCCCGTACATCATTAGGCCGCTGGGCAGCAGCAGCTGCACATCGTGGCAGACGTGCTCCCACTTCCACGGCCCTTCGGCAAAGGCACGAGCAGCCGTAAGCCCTAGGCCTTTTAGGTTATGCGAGATGATAAGGTCAGGCTTCTGCTGCTGCAGCCACTTCTTCCAAGTAAAGTACGGCAGCGGCGACAGGGTATCTACAGCGTGCCACTTGTAGCGCAGCAGCTTGGGTAGCTTGGCCAGCTTCTGGAATGCCCAGATGTTGAGCGGGCTGTAGGTCCACGCTCCATCTGCTCCCCGCTTGAATCTGGAGCAGCTCGGCGCGGTAGAGACCACCTGCACGTCGTGCCCGGCCGCCCGCAGCTCGGCCACCTGCTTGGCTGCAACGGCCTCAGCGCCGCCGACCGCGCTAACCCCGTAGCGATTATTTACTACAACGACTTTCATAAACTACTCATTGCGAGCGTAGCGAAGCAATCTCGTTCATAAATGGAGCTGATTGCTTCGGTCGGCCTGCGGCCTCCCTCGCAATGAGTAGGTAATGCATAACGTGTGAGCTCACTACTTCTCCATTGCCCGGCGGAAGACGGCCTCTACCTCGGCGGCTACGGCGGGCCAGGCGTAGCGGGTAGCGGCGGTGGCCACGGCGGCGGATCCGCAGCGCTGGGCTAGCTCGTCGTCGTGCAGCAGCCGGCCGATCTGCCTGCTCAGGTGCACGGCATCCTGCGGCTTTGCCAGCAGGCCGTGCTGGTCTGCATTGCCTACCACAGAACGGACGCCGGGTAGGTCTGAGGCGACGACGGGCGTGCCGCAGGCCATAGACTCTATCAGTACTACGCCGAAGGCCTCGGTAGCATCTACGGATGGCAGCACGGTGCAGCGGGCCAGGCGGTAGTAGGCGGGTAGGTCGCGGTAGCTGACGTCCGGCGCAAAGGTAACGCGGCCCTCCAGCCCTTCAGACTTAACCAACTCCTGGTAGGTAAAGCGTAGGTCTCCCTCGCCGACGACCACCAGGTGGGCGTTAGGATCTTCCAGCAGCTTGAAGGCCTGGATGAGGAAGTTCACTCCCTTGAAGTAGTGGGCGGCGTCTAGCGCACCGACGAACAGGACGACCTTGCGGCAGCTGGCTCCCAGCTTCTCCGCCAACCCCTGGTCTTTGGGGCCGGGGCAGAAGTGCTCTACGTCTACGCCGTTGGGCACGGCCACGAACTTCTCGGGCTCGGCCAGCACGGCCTTGGCGATCTGGCTCTGGCTGGCGTAGTCGGCGCTGGTGACGATCACCCTGCTGGCAGCCCCGATGAGGGGCTGCAGCAGGAGTCGGCGGTGGAGCTGGAAGATTGGCTTGCGGAACCCGGCGCCAATGGCGTCGTGGTGGTAGTGGATGACCAGGGGCTGCCTGCGGATTCGGGCGGCGAGGAGGATAGCCTCGGCCCCGCCGAAGAACGGGTAGTGCATGTGGATGACGTCCGCACCCGCGGTGAGCTTGTACAGCTGGGGCACGAACGCGGCGTTGCCGTAGCGCAGCACGGCCCGCATGCGGCGGACAGGCACGCTGCCCTCGCCGCCCCGCACGCCGTAGTCCGGCGTGAGCACGCTGACCTCGTTGCCACGCCGCTGCAGGTGCTCGGCCAGCGAGAATGCCACGTTCCCTATTCCACCCTGGTACGGCGGGTACGTTGGAGTTACGACGGCAATCTTCATAGTGCTCGGGCTACCACCAAACCACCAGTAAGATGAGCCAACGGTACGCCGCCATTACAGGATTGGCTAGGGCTAGGAGCGGCGACATAACCTCCTGGTACTGGATAGTGCCGGCTGTACGCAGCAAGGTAGCCCGGTCCCCCACCCTACGCAGGTGGCAGACGCTCCGGCGAATCTTGCCAA
>CAZHXI010000002.1:30436-148252 GCA_964536515.1 uncultured Gammaproteobacteria bacterium
ATTTGGCTGACAGCAGCTCGGCGTACAGGCCCAGACGCTTACGCAGGAATCCATTCTTCGCGCTGAAGATTAGCTGGCCAACTTCCATCACCAGCATCATGGGCAGCAGCAGGATAATCGTGGGCCAGCGCCAGTAGCCCAGCGTCACCAGCCAGCGGTTGCGCTCCATCATGTAGAACTTCTGGATGCTCTTGCTGAAGCTGTAGGCGTGGTGGACAACCGACCGCGGCGCCACCAGCACGCGCCAGCCAGCCAGCTGCATCATCCAGCCCAGGGCTAGATCTTCGTGGTACATGTACAGGTCCTCGTTCAGCAGCCCAACTTCCTGCAGGCAGCTGGCGCGCAGCAGCACGGCGGCGCCGGATGGGTAGAGCACGTCGCGGACGTCAGCCGGCGCCTCGGGTATTGGGCGTCCATTGCCGCCGGCGAAGCCGAAGCCCAGGTAGTGCACCTGGTTCCCCCAAGAGTTTACCGTTGCGATGTCTGGGTACAGCGTAAGCAGCGACTGCACCGCGCCGGCGTGGGGGGTTTCGTCCGCTACGCGCACCAGCTCATCTAGCCAGCCCGGCTCTACCACCGTGTCCTGGTTCAGCAGCACCACGTAGTCATCCCCGCGCTCCATAGCGGCGCGGATGGCGACGTTGTTCCCGCCCGTGAAGCCTCGGTTGTCGTCCAAGCGGATGACCTCAACGCCCGGGAAGCTAGCGGCGACGTCGGCGCTGCCATCCGATGATGCATTGTCTACCACCACCACCCGACGGACGTGGTTCGTCTCACCCGCCGCCAGCACGGACGGCAGGCAGGCGGCCAGATCGGACGCGCCGTTGAAGGCGACGACGACTACCGTCGCGTGGGGCAGCGAACGGCTACCTGCCGTCTCGGGGGTCGTTGCCATCCAGGGCGTGGCGGCGGACCACCGTGGTTAGCTGCCGCTCCAGGCGATCTACGCGGACCGTTACTCGGAACAGGGCCCACAGCAGGAACGTAACGGCGGCGTACAGTACCAGGTCTGCGCCGCGTCCGATGCCTACGGCGGCAGCTAGGCTGCTGGTGGCGTCCGGCCGCCAGAACACGAACGCTACGCCCGCCCACAGCAGGGTCCACCCGATTGCCTCGGCTAGCGACAGGACGCCCTGCCGGTAGCGGCCGTACGTGCGCCATACGGCCACCCCGGCGAAGGCCGTGGCGAGGATCTGCAGTACGAGAAGGTTGGCCATAGTTCTAGCGTCGGACGGATGAGAGCAGTAGGTCGAACAGGATCCTGAAGCCAGCCCCCATGCCCTGCCCGAACTCGTAGTAACGAACCGTAACGGGTACCTCCTCGTAGCGCAAGCCCAGGCGGGCAACCTGCCTATCCAGCTGGGTTTGGAAGGCGTAGCGGTCGTAGTCTAGGTGCATGCGGGCCAGGGCAGGCACGCTGAAGGCGCGGAAGCCGTTGTGCACGTCGGAAAGGCTCAGCCCGGTCATCATTCGCTCCAGTAGGCGGGCGGGCTTGTGGATCATCCAGCGCTTGAGGAAGGGCACGGCCCTGGTGGGCGCCCCGGGCAGGAAGCGCGAGCCGAACACAGCCTCGGCACGGCCGGCGAGGATAGGCTCCACCACCCTGGGCACCTCGGCGGCGTCGAACTGGCCGTCGCCGTCGAACATTACCGCCACGTCGTAGCCGTTCTTAATCGCCCAGGTGAAGCCGGTCGTAATGGTGGCGCCGTAGCCTCTGTTTACGGCGTGGCGTACCACGGTGGCCCCGGCCTCGGCGGCGACGCGTGCCGTATCATCCGACGACCCATCGTCCACAGCTACCACCGCGTCCACCCGCTGCAGCAGGCTACGCACCACGTCCCCCACCCGGTGGGCTACGTTCCAGCAGGGCACCACCGCGACCACCCGCATAGGCATCAACCGGCAACCGCCACGTCGTCCAGGCTCAGTTGGTTCCAGTTCGAACGCATGTAGTCAATAGTCTGCTGCAGCCCCTGCTCCAGCGTAACCAGCGGCAGCCAGCTCAGCTGCTCGCGCGCCAGGCTAATGTCCGGCAGGCCCTGCTTGGCCAGGTACGGCAGCCCCTGCGCGTAGGTAGTCCCGCTGGTGGAGGCCGTCAGCCGAATGACGAGCTGCGCAATGTCCACCATGCGGTGCTCCTCGGGGTTGCCGATGTTCAGCGGCTCCTGGTAGCTAGACTCCATTAGCCGGATGAGCGCATCCACGGTGTCGGAGATGTAGCAGTAGCTGGTGGTCATCTGGTCGTCGCCGTACACCACCACCGGCTCCTTCAGCAGCGCGTGCTTAATGAAGTCGGGAATGATGCGGCCCTCCGACAGCCTCATCCGTGGGCCGTAGGTGGGGAAGATGCGGGCAATGCGGGTGCTCAATCCGTGGACGTCGCGGTACGTGAGCACCAGGCTCTCGGCGAAGCGCTTGCCCTCCTCGTAGGCGCGGCGCGGCCCCAGCGGGTTGATGTAGCCCCAGTACCCCTCGCGAAAGAACGGCTTGCCCGGCCGACGCTCGCCGTACACGGCGGATGACGACGCGTGCAGGAAGGGCGCGCGGTAGTGCACGGCCACGTCCAACGCATTCTTGGTGCCGTAGGAGTTGGCCAGGATGGTCTGCAGCGGCAGCTTGTCGTAGTCCTTGGGCGACGTGGGGCAGGCAAGGTGGTACACGGCGTGCAGCCCACGCAGCGGCAGCTGCAGCTTCTTCAGCTCCGGCACCCTCTCTAGCTCAATCGGCTGGGTAATGTCGTGCCGCAGGAAGATGAAGTTGGGAGACTGCAGCAGCAGGCGCAGGTTCTCCACCGAGCCGGTGCTGAAGTTATCCAGGCCTATCACCCAGTGCTTCTTGGTCAGCTCCTCGCACAGGTACGACCCCAGGAAGCCCGCGGCACCGGTTACGAGGATGATCTTTGGTTCTGAAGTCATGGTTGTCTCTGAATCCTGAATTCTAAATCCTATTTCCTCACCCTCCACCAGACCTTGCCTACCTCACCGAGGGTCCGCAGGTACCCGCCCAGGGTAACGGCAGAGGTTGGGTCGTGGCGCCAGGTTACCGGTACCTCCCGGAGTCGTAGGTTCTGTGCTCGGGCCATTGCCAGTAATTCTACATCAAAACCCCAGCGCTGCGTACGGACCGCCCGCAGCACCGGCACGGCAGCTGGGCCGACCAGCTTGAAGCCGCACTGCGAATCTTGCACGCCGGGCAGCGCCAGCGCCTGGATGAGCCTGTTGCCCAGCTTGCCCGCCAGCTCGCGGTACCACGGCTGACGCAGGGATATCTGCGCCCCGGCAACGGCACGAGACCCGAACGTAATATCCGCACCGACCGAGGCAGCCAGTAGCCTATCCAGCTCAGAAATTGGGGTGGAACTATCTGCGTCCATCAGCAGCATCCAGTCCCCCGTCGCCCGCCGGGCGCCAGCTACCAGAGCTGCACCCTTGCCACTGTTGCGCTCCAGCTGTACCAGCTGGACTCCATTGCCAGTAGCCGCGTCAGCCGTCCCATCGGTAGACCCGTCGTCTACAGCCACAACCTCCCACCGAGAAACTTGCGGGTGGCTGGCCAGGTGCCTCCGGATATCGGCAATCGTCAGCGGCAGCGCCTGCGCCTCGTTGAAGGCGGGTATAATGACCGAGAGGTTCATACAGCTTGCATAGTATGCCATTTTTGCTAGTATCCTGTCCATGGAAGCAAACCGCAAAGAATCCAGCGCAAAGGCGATCCTCCTGACGGGAGACATGGTTCTGGCTGCCGCCACCCTGCTGGTCGCTACATTGGTGCGCTACGGCTACGGCTGGGGCTTCGCCGCTACGTACGAGCCTCACCTGGCTGCCTTCTCTGTTGTCATTGTCTTCAACCTGGTTACGCACTACGCCTTCAGGCTGTACGAGGCTACGGGCCGCCCGACAAACGCCGAGCTGTTCATGGCCTGCCTGCGCAGCCAGGCGCTGACCGCCATCATGGGCGCGGCGTTCTTCTACTTCATGCCGCCCACAATCCTGGGGCTGGAGCCGCGACGTGTGCTGCTGGGCTACGCCTTCGGCTTCCTGGTCGTTACCTGGCTGTGGCACCTGGTCGCCCGCCGGATGCTGCGCCACGCCATTCCCCCGCTCAACGTGCTCATCCTGGGAGACGGCGAGGCCGGCCAGCGGCTGGCAAAGCAGCTGGAGCGCGTAGCCAGCTTGGGCTACCGCGTCGCCGGCCTGTGCCCGGCCGAGCCGGAGGCTGTCCGACGGGCCATTGAGGAGCACCAGCCAGACACCATCGTCAACGCCACGGGCGGCCCGCTGCCCAGCCCGACCATCGAGGCGCTGCGGCGCTGCCTGGTAGACCAGCGCCCGGTGACGAACGTCGCCGCCTTCACCGAGCAGGTACTGCAGAAGATTGCGGTGGAGGACGTAGAGCACGGCTGGTTCATCGAGAACTTCAGCCTGCGGCGGCGCCCGCTGTACGAGGCCGGCAAGCGCGTCTCGGACATCGTGCTCTCGGCGGCGCTGCTGCTGGTGACGCTGCCGCTGCTGCCGTTCATCGCCCTAGCCGTTAAGTCCACCCGCGGGCCCCTGCTGTTCAAGCAGCAGCGTACGGGAAGGCACGGCAAGCCGTTCGGCGCCATCAAGTTCCGCTCGATGGTAGACAACGCCGAGTCCAACGGCCCGCAGTGGGCCAGCAAGAACGACAGCCGCGTAACGCGAGCCGGCCGGTTCCTGCGCGCCACCCGGCTGGATGAGATCCCGCAGCTGGTGAACATCCTCCGCGGTGACATGAGCTTCGTGGGCCCGCGGCCGGAGCGGCCGGAGTTCGTCGAGACGCTGGCGCGGGAGATTCCCTTCTACGCCGAGCGGCACCTGGTCAAGCCGGGCCTGACCGGCTGGGCGCAGATAAACTACCCGTACGGCGACTCGGTGCAGGACGCGCTGGAGAAGCTGCGCTACGACCTGTACTACATCAAGAACCGCTCAGCGCTGCTGGACTTGAGCACGGTCCTCAAGACCGTGAACACGGTGCTGCGCGGGCTGGGCCGCTAGGCTATGCGGTACCCCACCTGGGCCAGGCTGCTGCGGGTGCACCAGTGGCCCAAGAACGCCTTCGTCGGCGCAGCCCTGGTATTCTCGGGCGCGTTCACCAGCTGGGGTAAGGTGTCCGTCGCTGCGGCGGCGGTGCTGCTGTTCTGCCTGGTCTCCAGCGCCGTCTACATCTTCAACGACATCTGCGACGTTGCCGCCGACCGCCGCCACCCCACCAAGCGCCTGCGGCCCATTGCCTCGGGCCGGGTCAGCCCCCGTGCCGCGGCGCTGCTGGGCGCCCTGCTAGCCCTGGCCAGCGTTGGCGTAGCGGCGCTGCTCAACCCATCCTTCGCCGGCTGCCTGGCCAGCTACGCCCTGCTCCACCTCGGCTACTCGCTGTGGCTGAAGCAGCTGACGGTGGTAGACGTGCTGACCGTGGCGGTCGGGTTCGTCCTGCGCGTAGTAGCCGGCGCAATTATCCTGGGCGTTTCGGTTACCCCCTGGCTGCTGCTGGCCACCTTCTTCCTCACCCTTTCGTTCGCGCTGGGCAAGCGGCTGCAGGAGCTGCGCTGGAGCGACGAGCAGGAGGCTGGCGACGTATCGACCCGTCCCACGCTCGCCCGCTACACGCCCGACTCGCTGCGCCAGATGCTGAACGTCAGCGTCACCGCGGCGCTAATGACCTACTCGCTGTACACCTTCACCGCGCACAGCACGCCGGTATTCATGGCTACGATTCCGCCGGTGGTCTACACCCTGTTCCGCTTCATGCTGCTGCTAGACCGCGGCCAGGCGCAGGCGGCGACCGACTACTTCACCAATGACCGTGGGCTACGCTGGGGCGCCGCAGCGTGGCTGGCGCTGACCTTGGCGGCAATCGCCCTGACGGAAATCGGCTAGCATGCGCCTACTGCCATTCGAGCAGCTGCCCGTTCCCGCCGTGCCCTGCACGGTGCTGCTGGACGTTGACGGTACCCTGGTGCCAGACCGCAGCGAGGACCTTACGGATGAGGTAGCTGCCGCCGTGGCCAAATGGAACGAAACGCACCGGGTGCTGCTGTGCAGCAACTCCCCCAACCGCGCCCGCATCCAACGGCTGGCAGGCCGCCTGGGCTGCGGCGTCGGCAACGGCCGCTACCGCAAGCCGGACCGCCGCGTGCTGCAGGAAGCCGGCAACCCCGCTGGCCCCATTCTGGTCGTCGGCGACCGTACGCTCACCGACGGCATCTTCGCCTGGAGGATTGGGGCGGCATTCACTCGGACGCTCCCCCGCCGTGTAGCCAGGGAGCGGCTAGGTGCCCGAGTGGCGTACCTGGTAGACGACCTAGCTTCGGCTATCCTAGCCCCCGTGCTACGCTGGCCAACGGTATGAACGTCAGCTACGTCTGGCTCTTCGGGGCCCTGATCCTGAACGCGCTAGCCAACGTCGCACTCAAGGTGGGCGCCAGCCGGGGCGTAACCATGGCGGGCTTTCCCTCGCTGCGCTGGGCCGCAGACCACGCCCTGGTGGGCCTGGGGCTGCTGCTGTTCGCCGCCAACGTTGTGCTGTACACCATCGCCCTGCAGAAGGTGAACCTCTCCGTGGCCTACCCGACTATGGTCGTGGGCAGCTTGCTCATAATCACGGCCGCCTCGGCCTGGTACCTCCACGAGCAGGTAACCGTCATCCAGCTGGTCGGCGCCGCACTGGCCCTGGCCGGCGTGGTGCTCATCTCCATTAACCGTACCTAGAATGTCGCGCATCCTGGTAACCGGAGGCTCCGGCTTCCTCGGCTCGCACCTCGCCCACCGCTTCCTCGCCGACGGCCACCACGTCATCATCCTCGACATCGCCCCGCTGGAAGACGTGGACCTCATCGGCCGCGTGGAGTTCTACCAGGGCGACGTCCGCAACGCGCTGCTGGTCGGTCGTCTGGCTGCGAACGTAGATGCGATCGTCCACTGCGCGGCCGCCCTGCCCCTGTGGCCGGAGCGCGAGATCTACTCCACCAACATCCAGGGCACGCGCACGGTGCTTCAGTCGGCGCTAGATGGAGGCCGCAAGCGCGTGGTCCACATCTCGTCTACGGCGGTCTACGGCGTACCCGAGAAGCACCCGCTGTACGAGGACGACCCGATGGTCGGCGTGGGCGCCTACGGCGAGAGCAAGATCGAGGCCGAGAAGGTGGTCGCAGAGTTCCGCAGCCGCGGCCTGACCGTTACGGTGCTGCGGCCCAAGACGTTCATCGGCGTTGGACGCCTGGGCGTCTTCCAGATCCTGTTCGAGTGGGTGAAGGACGGCAAGCGCATCCCCATCATCGGCAACGGCAAGAACCGCTACCAGCTATTCGAGGTGCAGGACCTGGTCCAGGCCATTGTGCAGGCGCTGCAGGCTCCGGACGACGTGGCCAACGACACCTACAATGTCGGCGCCAAGGAGTTCGGCACGGTGCAGGAAGACTTCGCCAAGCTGTTCGCCGTGGCGGGTACGGGCAGCCGCCTGCGCACCACCCCGCCGCGGTTCGTTAAATTCTGGCTGTGGGTCTTCGAGCAGCTGAACCTGTCGCCGCTCTACCGCTGGATCTACGGCACGGCTGACAAAGATTCTTTCGTCAGCATCGAGAAGGCAGAGCAAAGGCTTGGCTGGCACCCCAAGATGGGCAATGCCGATGCGCTCATCGAGACGTACCGCTGGTACCTGCAGCACTGGCAGGAGTACGCGCACCGGCAGGGCATCACCCACCGGGTGGCGTGGAAGCAGGGCGTACTGAAGCTGGTGAAGCTGCTCAGCTAGCCGGCAGCACGCGGTAGACGCGGATCGGGCCGCGGCCGCTGCCCTCGGATAGGTCCTGCACAAGCTCCACCTGGCTACGCCAGTCTGCGCCCCAGGCCCACGCCTGGCGGTAGCTGAAGTTCATATCGTAGTCCACCAGGTAGCCCAGCTGCTGCTGGCGTACGTACTCCCATAGCCTCCGCTCTCGCAGGGCATCAGCTGCAGCGTTGCTAACCAGGCCATCCAGGTTCACCACGGTACGGCCGCTGAAGTAGGCCATGATGCCGCTATTGAATACGCCCACGCGGACGTCCGCAGGCACGTTGCGGCTCGCCCACTCGGCGGCCCGGTACATGTTCGCCTGGCTCGCGTGTTCAGCTGGGTACCGCTGCGCTGCTAGCGCGTACGCAACCAAACCTAACGTCGCGGCTCCGCCCACTACCCAGCGCGGTAGGCGGAGGCTGCTCCAGCTGCTGAACGCAGCTACCAGCAGCGAAGCTACCATGAGGGTTGGCACCGCGTACCAGGTACGGAACGACCAGCGGATTGCCCCGTGCGCAGCGAGGAGGAGCAGCACGCCCAGGGCAGCCGACCAGAGAAAGGTAGATCGAGGGCTAGAGATCCACGGCCGACGGCGCCACGTAGCGGCAACGGCCAGAGCTGCCAGGCCAACCCACACTCCGGGCGCCGCCAGGCTGTAGCCTATCCAGCGCAGCACCTGCAGCGACCCAAGGATTGCGCCCTTGGCGTAGGTAACGGGGCCTGAGCCCTGCGGCACCAGGAGCAGCTGGTGCTGGGTGTAGCTGAACGCCGCCCCGCTGCTCTGGGTTACAGACCCAAAGGTCGCCAGGTTCCACGCCAGCCAGGGCGAGAGCACGGCCAGGCCAGCCGCTCCCATTACGAGCAGCCTGCGCCAGTCTTTCCCTGCCACCCACCAGGCGTACAGCAGCGGCGGCATGACCAGGATGAGGTGGTCGGTACGTCCAAGGGTAGCCAGGCCGCCCAGCGCAGCCGTGCCCGCGGCCCACTTCCAGCTCTGCTTGCTCGGGGACTGAATCCAGGCGAGACAGGCGAGCCACGTGGTGACCAGCGTCACGCTAGCCACGGCCGTCTCCAGCCCGTTCACCCACTGCATCAGCAGCCATGGGTTAAGCCCGAGCAACCCGAGAGCTACCATCTGCCGCCCGGCAGACACCTGCAGTCGGCGGAGCAGACGCTGCAGCAGCAGCAACGTAGCGGCGCCGAGCAACGAACCGAGGATGAGCGCCGTGGGCAACACGATTGGCTCGGGCAGCGTACGGTAGAGCGTAACCAGGGCTGCCATCCACAGGGGGTGGTAGCCGTTGGTCGGGTTGATTCCGTCCAATGTACTCCCCTGCCCCGCCGCAACGTTGCGGGCAATCTGCAGGTAGTAGTACCCATCGTCCGGGATTACGTGGCTCACCTGCCAGCTCGCCGGCTGCAGGGCAACAGAAACGCCAATGGTAACCGCGGCTAGGGCTGCCGCAGCTACGATAGTCTTCGGCTGCATGGTACCAAGGCTACTGCCGCTTCCTAGCTAGTACGAATAGCCCACCGTACGGCCGGCCAATGATGAATAGGTAGGCGTAGGTAAGTACCGCCGGGATGCTGAATAGCACGTAGTCCTTGAGCTTGGCCAGAACGAAGAGCACCCTTACCTTAGCCGTCCTCGGCGCCTTGGGAGCGCCGTCGGCCGTGGGCGCCGCAGATCGCTGCGCCCTCTGCACTAGTCCGAAGCTGAGGTAGCCCTGCGTCCACCAGTGGTACAGAATAATCATTCGGTAGAACGGCACGAGCAGTCGTCGCATCTCCACCACCTCGAAGCCGTTAGCTTCTAAGAAATTGCGCATCGAGGTTCGGCTCCACCGGCTGAGGTGCCGCGGCGGCACGTCTGCCGTCTTGAACCTATCCCACGATCGGCGGTACGGCACGCTGAGCGCTACGTAGCCGCGGGGCTTAAGAACCGAGGAAACGTTGCCGATGAAAGTCTTGGGGAAATCGACGTGCTCCAGCACCTCGAAGAAGGTCGCCACATCGAAGCGGCGCTCGGGGAACTGGCTATGGAAGCCGGCCAGGTCTGCAACGTGCACGTCGTTTAGGCCGAGGTGGTCACGCGCCGCCTGCACCGCAATGTGGTCGAAGTCTAGCCCGCAGACCCGGTACCCAGCCGCGCGGGCTGCCTGCAGCAGGTTGCCGGTACCCATGCCGATATCCAGCAGCTCGCCGCCCGGAGCGGGCCGAAGCCGCAGGAGCAGGCGGTGGGTATCGACCGGCCGCATGTGCGGATTGAAGTTACGGTCGACGTAGCGCGTATCGTGCTCGTACCAGTCTGCGCCCGGGTTCAGCATGGGGTACCAGAACTGCCCGCGGCAGCTAGAGCACCCCCACAGCATGTACTCGCCGTGGACGGACAGCTTGCTAAGGGAACTGCCCCGCAGGCAGATGCCGCACGTCGTTGGGGTTTGCTGATTCTCCATAGTCACGGTGGATAAGCTTCTTCAACTAGGGCCTCATGCCCTCGGGGGTCGTCCGCTTGAACTTCCTATTCTCTTCAACGATTGTGCTGAAGAGCGACAGGTCAAGGTTCAGGTCATTCACCAAGACGTGGAAAGCCTCGGTGTCCTTGGGTAGGCAGTAGCCGCCGAAGCCACGGAAGTTCTCATTGCAGTCGAGGTAGGCATCGGCTATGGTGCTGCGCTTGACCATGGCGGACTTTATGGCGGTGTAGTCCGCCCCCAGGGCCCTGCAGACTTCGTAGAAGGCATTGGCGAAGGTAATGTGCAGGGCGTTGTACACGTTCGAGAAGTACTTACTCAGCTCAGCCTCGGTCGGAGTCAGGCGCGTGAAGGCCTTGGGCAATTCGCCGTGGGCCGCCTTCACCAGCTCGTACCCCTCGCCGCTGTGCGAGCCGATGACGCAGACGTCGTGGTTCTCTACGAAGTCGGTGAATGCGGCACGCTCGCGTAGGAACTCTGGACAGAAGACGACCTCGCGCCCCAGCTCGTCTGCCAGAGCCTGGGTAGTGCCCGGCACCACAGTAGACTTAATGCAGATGAGGCCCGGGTAGCCCAGGGCGTGCAGCTGCCGCACGACGCTCTGCACAATCGAGACGTCGCAGCCGCCGTCGTCACGGCGGTTGGTAGGCACGCAGATGAAGCAAATGTCTGTGCCCAGCACGTTGCCCAGCTCGCTGCCCTGCTCCTTGGTGTCGTGCCAGCTCACGGCGTGGCCGATCCTCTCCAGCCCGTGCTTGACGGCGCTACCCACCACGCCGAGTCCAACGATGCCTACGTTCATAGGCTTGCTATCTTAGTACGGATCAGCTGGGTGAAGCAATCTCGCGGCCCCACCTTGGCGCGCCACTCCAGTATTCGCTCCAGCTTGCCGAGGTCAGCCAGGCGGCGCGAGCTCTCCGCTCCGGCAAAGGCGCCGGCAGAGGCAGCGGACGGGCTATAGCTAGCCGGGAGTATACCCAGCTCATGCCCAATGTCTACCAGCAAATCGGCGAGCGCGGCGACGGAAATCGGGTAGCTGCTGCCCAGGTTGAAAACCTCTCGATCTGTCTTGGGGTTCAGCAGGTTCCCGGCCACCGCCTCTGCCACCTCGCCGACATCGATGAAGGAACGCTCCTGCCTGCCGTCGCCGAAGATTTTTACCTCGGCTGCTCGCTCTATAAATATCTGACGGAATAGGTCTATGAACACGTGGCCGCCGGGCTCGGCGTGCGGCTCGAGCGGCGAAACGACATTGAACATACGCCAGACCGTGAACGGTACGCCGCTCTGGTCCCCGAACCGCCGCACCAGCTGCTCTGCCACGTACTTGGGGAAGCCGTAGGCAGAGCGGGGGGGCGACAGCGTATCCGTAAGCTCCTCTGCCAGCAGCTCGGCGCCGGATGATTCATAGGCCAGAGCTGAGGAAAGCAGGACGAACTTCTTCACCTCTGCGCAGCAGTCGAGCACATTGATGAGGGCTCCGATGTCGTTTGCCGCAACGCCGTACGGCGAGGCCTTACCGGTGCCGACGTTGTAGGGCGTAGCGGCGGCGTGGACAACGGCCGCAATGCTACCCCCCTCGAACAGCGTGCGGACGAAGCCTGGGTCGCGCAGGTCGCCGACGGCTAGGCGCGGTCCCCCGCCGGTCGCTGGGCCCGTGCGGCGGGATACCCTCACCACGCCGTACTGCGGCAGCTGGCGCCTAAGCTCCCGCACCAGGTACGGACCAATGCAGCCTTCGCTGCCGGTTACCAGAATCTCTTCCATTGCTCAGTCGGCCCTCCGCCGGCCCTCGTACCAGTGGAAGGTCTTAGCTAAGCCATCCTCAAGCCTTGTGCTCGGCTTCCAGCCAATCGCTTCCTCAATAGCTGAGATGTCGGGTAGGCGCCGTGAAACGCTACCCACCGGAGCGGCGTGCTCCTCCACTACCTTTGGACGCCAACCGGCAATGCTGAACAGGTACTCTGCCAGCTCACGGACCGAAACCTCTCGGCCGTCTCCGATGTGCAGGGTGCGTGGAGGCAGCGTGTCGGCAACGGGGTGCTCCATCACCGCCTGGAGCGCCCCGACCGCATCGCCGATGTAGCAGAAGCTCCTGGTTTGGTCGGCGCCGTAGAGCGGGAAGGGGTCTACGCGGTCCAAGATACGGGCGCTCAGCTCAGGTACAACGTGGTCTAGCCCAGCCCGCGGCCCATAGAAGTTATGCGGCCGCACGACCACAGCCCCGAAGCCGTGCTGCTGCGCCTTATGGATTACCAGCATCTCTCCGATAATTTTCGAAGCCGCGTAGGACCAGCGTGGATTGTATGGATCGCTGATGACGAGCGGCACCCCCTCGGGCGTCGGCAATGGCAGGGTATCGAAAGCTTCCAGGGCGCCGGCGTAGGCCTCATTCGAGGAGGTGAAGCACAGCCTGGGCGTTGACTCGAATGACGCCATCCAATCCAGCAGGTGGACGAGCGAGAGCACGTTGGTGCTTAGCGTATGGTAGGGCTTGGCGTAGAAGTTCTTGGTGCCGTTCACCGCCGCCAGGTGGTAGACCCTATCGAAGCTGCGTCCGAGCCCGGCGTACGATGCTGGGTCGGTCAGATCCGCATTGACCAGGCTAACATTGGGACGGCTCAGCAGCTGCCGCAGCTCTTCGTCATGCCGTCCACGCTCTAGATTATCCACCAGGGTAACCTGGTTCCCTGGGTCGGCGCTCAGCCGCTCCGCGAGGTGGTAGCCAATGAAGCCGGCTCCGCCGGTAATTAGGATCTTGCTCATCGCTGCTGGAGGAAGAGCTCCTGCAGGGGCACGTCGAGCCTGTAGGCATCGGCCTCGTAGTTCTCGCCGCCCCGGACGCCGTCACCCACCGCTAGGAATGAACTATCCTCCAGGGCTACGAAGGCGTGCGCATCATTCGGCTCGTGCGTAACGAAATCCCCCGCCACTAGCCTATGCCTCTCAACCGCCTGGCCGGGTGCCTGCGAGTAGCCATCGAATGACCCGGCGATGATGTACGTATACTGCGTGCTGAGCTTGTGCAGGTGGTTGCCGCGGATCGCCCCGGCCGCCGATGTAATGATAGTGCCGTGGCTCTTGGGGCTATCCGTAAAGATGTCGGTAATCGTGCCACGACTATCGCTGAAATTAATGGGGCGGTGCTCAATCTTCATACGCTAGTGTTTATGTAGGTAAAGTTATAGCGCTGCAGCTTCTCCTTAAGGAAATCAGCAATGTTCCACGGCAGGATGAACGCGTGCCTAATATCGGACGTAATGGCGCTATCGTCAACTATCGGAATACGTGACCCCGGCGTGAACTTACCCACCTTGTGCGGAGAGGCGTCTGTGATGAACTTCAGCAAGCTCCCATCGATCTTGAAGTAGTTCAAGAGCGTATTGCCCTTGGTGGCTGCACCGATGCCCACGACTGGCTCGCCGCGGCGCGCGAGCTCGTACAGCTGGCCGCAGACATTGGATCTCATACGGTTCACGTCCGCCATGAAGGCGACGTAGGTGGCCGGGTCGTAGACGCCGCTCGCCTCCTCCTCCGCCAGCGCGGCGCCAACGGCGGCTGCATCCTCACGAGTCGAATTCGCCGTAATCCCCACCCGAATCGAGCCGCCCATGTAGGGGGTACGCTCGAGCTGGGAAATGTAGAAGCCGTGCCGGACGAAGAAGCCCCTGAAGGGCTTAACCGAGAAGTACGAGATGTGCTCGAGGTAGATGGTATCGAAGGCCCGCTGCTTGACCAGGTCCACCAGGTACGGCACCTCGAAGACGAAGGTGCCGCCGTCCGCCAGCAGGGTACCCAGGTTCTCGAGGGTAGAGCCTAGGTTCTCGAGGTGGTTGAAGACATTGGTCGCGGTCACAGCCGCAGCCTTGCCGTGCTCGGCTACCACCTGCTCCACGGCTTGGTCGAAGAAGGTCGCCACGGTCGGCACGTTGTCCCTGGCCGCGGCGGCTGCCATGTTGGCCGCAGGCTCGATGCCGACGATGCGGCAGCCCGCGGCAGCGTTGATCGCCCTGAGCAGGGTGCCGACGTTGCTGCCGATATCCACCGCCAGCTGGTCGGGCTTCAGCTCCAGCTTATCTACGAGCCACCCGGCCAGCTCGCCGAAGTGCTCCACCGCAACCTTGGAGTTGGCGGAATCGTAGCTGTAGTCGTGCCTCTGGTAGCGCTCGAACGGCGGCACGACGTACCGCAGGCCGACGTAGCCGCAGCTGGCGCAAAGGTCTACCACCAACGGGTAGCGCACCTCCGGCTCCCCCATCTCGGCCGGCGACAGGAAGGTGTCAGCCAGGGGGTGCATCCCCAGGTCAACGACGGGCTGCAGCTCGGCGGAGCTGCACAGCCGACAGGTGGCCATACTAGCTGATGAGTAGCTTACGGAATACCTCGACGGTAGACGCCACGTGGCGATCCCACGAGAACTGCTGCGACCACGTACGGCCGCGCTGCACCAGCTCGTCGGCGTAGGCCCGATCGCTGAGCACGCGATGGATGCCCCGGGCAATGTCCGAGCTGCTGTAGGGATCCACGTACTCCGTGGCGTCGCCGCCGACCTCGGGGAATGCGCTGGAGCGAGCGGTTACCGTGGGGATGCCACACTTCATTGCCTCGATTAAGGGCATGCCGAATGCCTCGTACAGCGATGGGAATACCAGGCACCTGGCAACGTTGTACAGCTTGGGCATGTCCTCGTCCTTCGGAATCCGAACTATCGTTACCCTGCTCTGCAGCCCACGGTCGGCGATGAGCTGGTCCACCTTGGCGCTGTAGTCGGGAATGTGGCGACCGCCCACGACCACCAGATTTTCCTCGATGCCGTAACTCTCCAGCAGCTCGGCGTAGGCCTCTACCAAGCGAAGGATATTCTTGTGGGGGTCCAGCCTGCCGGAGCCGAGAATGAATGGGCGCTTGAGCCCGAACTTCTGCTCTAGCTCTGCCGCCAGTCCGTCGCGGTTCGGCAGCTCGGTGAATCGCTCGTCTGCAGCCCAGTAGGCCACGAATACCTTAGCGGGATCAATGCCGTAGCTCTGAATAATGCCGTCTCTCCCAAAGTTAGAGCACGCGCTGACGGCGTCTATCCTGCGGAGCAGCGGCTTCATCCAGGGCTTGATCTTGTCTACCGCTACCACCTCGGGGCCAGCCGACCTGGCGCCGCCGTCCCCCAGCAGCACCACGTGCCTACGGGCTGGCGACATCCAGAACAGCGGGTGCAGCTTAGAGTACGGGTTGTACAGGATGTCGAACTTCTGGCGGCAGGTGAGGTAGAACCAGAGCTCAGAGAAGAAGCCGCGGTACTTGGGCAGCCGCAGCTGCTTGATGATAATCTCCGGGAACCGTCCGTACGTTGGGTCCTCCGGGATCGCCTCTTTGTGGATGAGGGTGAAGTCGAACTCGTCTCGGTACCGCTCCAGGTGGTCTACGAAGCCGCGGATGCCCACGGCCGTGCCCATGCCGATACGGCGATCCATTAGGGTAGTGAAGATACCAATCTTCGGCTTTGCCATAGCGATCAGTGAGCTAGCAGGTGCCGGGCGGCGCCCGTCAATGAGGCAAAAACTTTAGCACCGCTGCGGCTCGCCGACAATAGTATGGCCCGGGTCCGAATGCCGGACGAGACGAGCGCGGCCTCTAGGCCCAGCTCTTCGCCTACCGACGCCTCCAGCTCTGTGTCGCCGACGATTACATCGCGTCCTGCGGACGGCTTGAAGCGCCTCACCAGCGCCGCCTTAACCGCCACGTCGGAGGAACTCCGCGAGGCTCGAGCGGCGAGGTCAGCGCGGCAGGCTACGCCGCTGAGGTATCCGGTGAGCCCGAGGGACTTGAGCTGCCACCGCAGGTTACGCTTGCCCTGGCGCATGGTAACGACGTACAGATCGAAACGTTCAGCCAGGGCGACCAGCGTCCGACGGGGCACGCTCACCCTATCGAACGTCAGGTACGGCCGCGACTCAATGCTCCGCTTCCAGTAGGCGAGGTAGCGCCCGAGCGCCGGGCTGTCACCGTTGCTCAGCAGCAGCGTCTCACGTTCCGAGAGGCCGCTCCGTCGATGCTTCCAGTACGTAGCTGGCGCCAGTAACCTAAGCCCGTACCGCTCCCCCGCCACCCTGTACAGGCCGCAGTACTTAGGCTCTATATCCAGCAGCGTGCCGTCTAGGTCTAAGAACAGCTTAGGCTTTCCGGCACTGGACATAGATCTCGGTCAGCATCTCGGGCGGCAGCGACTTGCCCACCTCGTAGAATGCCTCGATGACCTTGTCGTCCAGCTTGCCCATTTGGTCATTGGACAGCGGCTTGAAGAACATGCCGCCGAACTTAGTCACCTTCAGCCCCGCCCTCTTCAGGTCGCGGGTGAGTAGCTGGATATCGTAGACGCGGCGGTGCCCCACCCTGCGGTCGGTAGCATTCAAGCTGTGGATGCTCTTGAGCATACCCGCGAGCACCCCGATGTGGCGGTGGACCGAGTTTGCGTTCGGGCAGAGGATAACGATGCGGCCCGAGTCTTTAACCCAACGTCGGGCAGACTTGAGCAGCGCTATGGGGTCGCTGATGTGCTCCAAGATGTCAGATAGAATGACGCTGTCGAACTTGCGCGTGGGCTTGTACTCCTCGAATAGGGTCCAGATGAAGTCCACATTCTTGAGGCGCAGCGCCTTCGCCCGCGCGATCAGCTTCTCCGACCCGTCTATAGCCGTAATGTGGCTGAAGTGCGGCGCCAACGCCCGAGCCATGAAGCCGTCCGCGCAGCCGACATCTAGGATGTGCGACCCCTTAATGTTCTCCTTGATCGAGAGGATACGGTACTTCTCTAGCCGGCCGTTGAAGCCGGTGCCCATCGAGAAAGTCTTGGCGATCTTGCTCAGCCGTCCCCTCTCAGCTTTAAGCTTTGCGTGGTGCATACAGGTTGACCTTAGCCTATTAATTTTGCCCGTCGCTGCTCCAACTCAGCTTCGGACTGCCTGACCTCATCCATTGTCTTTAGAACCGGCTCAAAGTCAACGCCGCGTATCCACACCAATCCGTCCGGCAGCGGGTTGAGCGCCTTGGCGGGCTTCTGGTACGGCTCGCCGTAGGCCAGCTTGACCAAGATTTCCGGCATGTTGATTCCCGCAACTGAGAAGAACAGGTGCGTGGTGAAGAAGCGTCCAATGTTTATCTCGGTCGGGTTCGGCACGCCGTCGCGGTCGTACGTCATATCTACGCTGAATATCCCGTGCGGGCTCTGGTCTATAGCCTTTATCGAGGCAATAGCTAGGTCGTCGAAGCTGCCATCGGAGAACGTCACGCCCGCGCCGGTGACGCCGGTAATGCCCGAAGGTGCACGGTTGCCCAGCTCCCAGTACAGCCGCTTGCGGCCTTGGGCGACGACGAGCTCCCCCTGGTCCCAGATAGACATCCAGGTAACCGAGTGCTCGGTCAGACACTCTGCGGCGGTGAAGTGGCCCCAGCCCTTCTGGAAATTTATCCAATTCACACCCTCTTCGTAGTCCGCAGTTGGGTACGAACCCTTACCCGCAGCACCCTTGATGTCCCTCAGCCATACCTTTGGTCCCAGCTTCTCGAATGCTACCTTGAGCTCATCGGGATTCGACACCAGCATCGTCCGCGGCACCTTTATCCCCGCCCTCTCCCAAGCCTGGTAGGAGAGTAGCTTGCTCATGCACGTCTCGACCGTCTCCTTGGCTGGCAGGTAGACTTTACCATGGACCTCTTCGCGGTGAGCAGAAATGAACTCTAGCTCGTAGTCATTCTGGATATGGATGAACTCCAGCCTGTACTCATCGATGATCTGGTTCAGAACCCCCAGGTAGCTGGGGTCGCTGACCGGCGGCACCAACAGCTTAACGTCGGTCTCGGCGCGGTGCAGGGTATAAGCTCCGCTGTCGATGCCGACGAGGTAGAAGCTCTCATCCTTGATAAGCCGAAGAGAGCGGACGAAGTTTGTGGCCGGCGAACCGCCGGCGCCGCAGACAAGAATACGCTTCATAGGAACTGGGGTTACTGCTTGAGCGCTGCGGTTGCCTGGCAGAGAATCGACACGATGCGGGCGCCATCGGATCCCATCGCCACCGTCGGCTTACCGTCCACGATGGCGCCATACAGCTCATCCAGCTCCAACGCCAACGCCTCTCTGCTCTCGAGCCGAGGGACGACGATGTCGCCGCTGCGGTAGACGGGGCTGAATGGCGTCTCGGATGCGGCGTCGTACTCTACCCCCTTGTCGTAGATCCGAATTTTTTCATCCATGCTGACGTCGTCATACACCACCATCTTGGCGGTGCCGGTGATAATCATGCGACGCATCTTGACCGGCGAGAGCCAGCTGGTGGTAACCATGGCGATCACATTGGCGGGGTACTTCAGCATAATTGCGCCGAACTCCTCCTGCTTGCCCAGGGTAAAGTTGCCGGCGCGGGCAATAATTTCAGCCGGTGCAACCTTCCCCAGCAGGTAGTCCATTATGTACAGGTCGTGTACAGCCAGGTCCCACAGGACGTTGTGGTGCTTCTGCACCAAGCCCAGGTTGATGCGCTCGCTATCGATGTAGCACAGCTCTCCCAGCTGCCCCGAATCTATGAGTTCCTTCAGCTTGCGGACAGCCGTGGAGTACAGGTAGACGTGGTCAACGGCCAGAACCTTGCCCCTAGCTGCAGCCAGCGCTACCAGCTCGTTAGCCTTCTCCTCTGAATCTGTCAGCGGCTTCTCCACCAGCACGTGCTTGCCGGCTTCCAGGCACTCCTTGGCCAGCTGGAAGTGGGTCTCGATCGGGGTGGCGACCATGACCAGGTCTACCTCGGGGTCTGCCAAAATTTCTCGGTACCGCTCGGTCGTCTTTACGCTCGGGTACAGCTTGGCTACCGCCGCTAGGTTCTTCGGCAGCACGTCGGCAACCCACGCCAGCTCGTAGTTGGCGTTGGCCACAGTATTGCGTGCCAGGTTCGGCCCCCAGTACCCGTAGCCGATGAGCCCCACGGTAATTTTTTTCATACTCAGGCAGTAAATTCTAGTGCCGCCGCAGCGGCGAAGTCAACCTCGGCATCGGCAATGCTCTGGTGGAGAGGCAGGCTGACGATGCTGCGGCAGAACCGCTCCGCCACTGGAAAGTCTCCCGCCCTGTAGCCGAGGGACGAGAGCGCCGGAACCAGGTGCAGCGGGTCGGGGTAGTGTACGCCTACGGATACGCCACGTTCATCCATGCGAGCCATGAACTGGCCACGGTCTACACCCTCTGCAAGCTGAATGACGTAGAGGTGGTGAACCGGCGAGCGGCCGGGCAGGGCCGGCGGTACGGTCAGCTTGGGTCCGGCGGAGAGCAGCCGGGTGTAGCGTGCCGCAGCCTGCGCCCGGGCGGCGTTCCAGCGATCTAGGAACTTCAGCTTCTCGTCGAGAACAATGGCCTGGATGGTGTCGAGTCGGCTGTTGTACCCCACTACCTCGTGCTGGTACTTGCGAATGCCGCCGTGGTCGCGCAGCTTACGTGCCAGCTCAGCTACCCCGGGGTCATTGGTGACGACCGCGCCGGCATCGCCGTATGCACCCAAGTTCTTACCTGGGTAGAAGCTGAAGGTCGCCGCATCGCCGAAGCTGCCGACCCTGCGTCCACCGTACTCGGCGCCCTGCGCCTGGCTGGCGTCCTCCAGCACCTTAAGCCCGTGCTCCCGGGCCAGAGCTAGAATGGGGTCCATTTCCTCTGGCTGGCCGTAGAGGTGCACGGGCACTACCGCCCTAGTCTTCGGCGTAATCGCCGCACGGAGCAGGTTCAGGTCTAGCTGGCGCGTGGCCGGATCTATATCTACGAGCACTGGCTTGGCGCCGGCGTGAATAGCTGCGCTGACGGTGGCGATGAAGGTCGTCGCCGGCACCAGCACCTCGTCGCCCGTCTGTATACCCAACGCCCGCAGCGCGATTGTAATTGCCTCGGTACCGTTGGCGACGCCCACGACGTGCTCGACGCCGAGGTACTGGGCGAAGCTAGCCTCGAACTGGGCCACGTCCGGACCGTTGATGTAGGCGCTGGATTCGAACAGCTTCTGTAGGCGCGGCAGCAGAGCCGGCTCAATCGCCAGGTGCTGGCTGCGGAGGTCTCCGAAGGGTACCCTCATACTAGGCTAGGCTAGGCTAGCATACAGCCTACGGTACACCTCTAGTACGCTGACCAGGGATAGGCGTGCCTGAACGAACTGCCTCGCCCTGTTCCCCACGTCCCTCCTCGTCTGGGAATCTGCGATTAGCCCACCGAGCGTACGCGCTATAGCTGCCTCATCCTTAGCCTTCACCAGGTAGCCGTTCACACGGTCCTCGATGAATTTGTGCGCCGCAGCGTAGTCGGCGACCAGCACGGGCAAGCCGAAAGCCATAGCCTCCAGCGCACCGACGCTCACGCTCTCGGTTACTATCGAGTCATCCAGCGCAGCGACGTACGAGAAGATGTCACTCGAGGCGAGAATTTCGAACACGTCGGTACGGGCACCCAGCAGGTGCACCCGCTCTCCCAGGCCGAGCTGCGAGACCAGGGCGCGTAGCTCTTGCTCCTGCGGCCCCCATCCGACAATGACGAGCTGAGCTTGGGGGTACTGCGCCGCAATCGTACCGAAGGCACCGATGAGGTGCGCGTGGCCCTTCCACGGAACCAGCCGACCGGTAGACGTTACCACGACGGCGGCCTCTGGCAACCCCAGGCTCCGGCGCTTAGCCGTGACGTCAGCCGAGCTACGGCAGGCATCCACCTTCTCCAGGTCAATCGGATTGTAAATGGTGAACGACTTTCGGCTGCGGAAGTCTGTGGCGGCGTCGGCGAGCTTGAAGCTGCCCGACACTTCTCGCTCGACGCTCTCGGCGTAGCAGATGACGGCCGTAACCAACGGCTGCACCAGCTTGCGCATGAGCCGAATGCGGCGTGGCCCCAGGTCGTAGGTATTATGCTCGTGCGCGATGACCGTCCTCACGCCGGCGAGCTTAGCTGCGACCGAGCCGAGGATGACCGCGAAGGGCAGGTGGCAGTGGAGAATATCTGGGCGCTCTCGTCGAAGGTATCGCACCAGGGCGATGAATGACGGCAGCGAGAACCTCTTACCAGCGCCGAGGCACGTTGCACGAATCCCCGCAGCGGCAAAGCTGCTGGCCAGGTCGGGGTCTCCCGGCCTTACCTTGGCGCTATCCTTTAGGTAGCAAACCTGGAAATCGATGTCGCCGTTCGCCAAGCCTGCCCCCATGGCCAGAACAACTGCTTGAGCACCACCGAGCAAAATGTCGTTGATCAAGGCGATGACCTTAACCTTAGCCACACCGGATTGAACTCGCTGCCGCAAGCCATTCGCTACCATGGACTCAAGGATATCCATGACAATGTCTAGGGTCAATCTATTTGACAGAATACAATAATATATGTACTATCGGTTTCATTAAAATTCATTAACAACTGGAGGCTGAGATGTCGGAAACGACGAGAGAGGAACAAGAGGGGCAGTGGTGTGAGCTGACTCGCAACCTGTTCGGGAAGCACCCTACGGGTTGTCTATCGCAGCAGGTCTTCCGGGCCTGGATCAATTGCTTGCCCTACGCCGCGGTAGAGCTGCTGCTGCTACGGGGAGCGGAAGAGAGCGTCGAGGTTTTCATGCAGCGACGTAATGACGAAGAGTTCCCAAGCTGCTGGGCGCCGACGGGTTCGGTTGTGCTGCCGGGCGAGAGCCTGGAGCAGAAACTGGAGTTTATTCGCCTCAATGAGCTTGGCGGCGTAACGGTTTCAGCTCCGCAGATGATTGGCGTCACATCGGTGCGCCGAAGCGACGGGCGTCGCCAGCACAGCGACAACCGAATATACATTTGCTGGCTACGGGAACCATGGACCGAGCGCCTTGCCACTGAGACCGCTGGGAGATTTTTTCCGCTGGATAATCCACCGGGGGAAGCTCGGCACCTCGAGTACTGGGAAATGCTTATCAAGTGGCTAAAATTCCAGAGGTGGCTTGCCCATATTGAACGGCTCAAAGCTTGCGTTCCACCGGACGGGTGTATTCCCCCGATAATTTTCGAAACACATACCTAGGTTAGGAGACCACTAGTGACAACAAAAGTTGAGGGAAATTTCACGACGACCTACGTTGACCCCGCATTTGAACCGCTCGAGCCGGTTCGACTCACGGATGAAGAGTACAGTCGTGCGCTTCAGACTATCGTCATTGCCTGTGTAGACATCCTGTTCATTGATGAGACGACCAGGAGGATCTATCTGGCCGAACGAATAGCAAAACCAGTGGATGGGATGTGGTGGATAGGTGGCAGAATGAGGGTGAACGAGCGACGCGAGGAAACCGCGGAACGCTGCGTCCTACGTGAAACGGGCATTCACCTGGATCCCGCTCGTCTCGTGTACATTGGCGCCCTAGACTTCATGTGCGGTAGCCGGCAGCAGGAGCCACAGAGTATGGGGTGCCACACCATGAGTTTCCTATACTACGTGAAGGCGCAGCCGGGGGAAATGGAGTCCGTCTCGCTCGACCCCAGTGAGTACAATGCTGCAGCCGGCTTACGCCCCTTCACCAGAGCCGAACTCATCGCGGCGGGCGTTCGTGGTAACCTGCTCGAAGTTTACGACTTCCTGTTCCCAAATGTGTGATTGGATTACAAGCCCGCCCCAACAGGCGGGCTTTGTTGCACCCCACTGACCGCCACGTACCCCAGCGCGTAGTGGCTAGGATCGTAGCTGCGCCCAGTAGCCCGAGCCAGTCGAACCGTCAGCCAGTCTAACGCGGATGATAGCGCCCCGCCGAGCAAGCTGTGGACCTGCCGCAGCGGAGACGGCAGCAGGCGGTTCAGCTGCAGATGGCGGGCGCTCCACACTCCCCCGCCCAGCGGCGTAACCTCTGCCGACGAGAAGCCGGCATCCAGCAGCATCTGGCGGAGCGTGTGCGCGGTGAAGCGCCGGAAGTCGTGCGGGCTGGGGTGGACCGGGAACAGGAACGGCACCACCACCACGGCCGTGCCGCCGGGCTTGAGCACCCGTGCCGCCTCGGCCAGCAGCTGCCGGTCGTGGTACACGTGCTCCAGCACGTTAATCAGCAGGACCCCATCGTAGCTGGAGTCTGCTACCGGCAGCTGCTGCTCTAGGTCGTGCACAATATCCGGCTGCGACTTTGGGTCCAAGTTCAACGTGGTAACCGAGAACTGGCCACGGATGAGGCTGCGGTAGGCTGACCGCTTGTCGCCGCCCAGGTCTAGTACCTGGCCGTGCATCTCGATCATGGATAGAGCACGGTGCTCAGCCTTTCGTAATAGCGAATCACTCATATTTGCACATCGTTATAACTGGTGGGGTCCGGGGTTACTGTTGCGCCCCGAGTTCTGCACTGCGGTGAGACGGCACGCGCATCAGTGACCCCGGCACTTCTTTGGATACTTTCTCTTGGTGACAAGAAAGTATCTCGCGAAGCGAAATAGATCAAGCGACGAGCTCGATAAATTTATTGGCAACGACAGGCAGATCGTACTGCTTCACGTGCTGCCGGCCGGCGTCTGCTCTAGACCGACGGAGCTCGCCATCCTGCAGCAGCTGGTCTACGGCAGCGGCGAAGCCAGCGGCGTCCTCCGGGGCGACCAGCGGCGTACCCGGCGGCACAATCTCTGCTACGCCTCCGACGTCGGCGGCCACGAACGGCACGCCCAACGCCATAGCCTCCAGCAGCACGCGGGGGAAGCCTTCTTCACGCGAGGGCATCAGCAGCACATCCGACGCGGCCAGAATAGCCGGCACGTCAGCATTGGGCGTATGGCCCAGGGTTCGCACCCGTCCGTCCAGCCCGGCGGCGGCCACCTCCTCGCGCAGCTTACGCTGGTATGGCCCGCCGCCGACGACCAGGATGGTAGCGTCCGTGGACTTGAGCTGGTTAGCGATGGGGACGATCAGATCCGCACCCTTGCGGGGCGACAGCCGGTGGATGAACGTAACCAGGGGCGCATCGGGCGGCAGCCCGTAGCGGGCTCGAGTATCAACCGCCTCGGCGGCGAACCGCTGCAGCGAAATCCAGTTCGGCAGAATTTTGAACTTAGACGACGCCACGCCGTACTCTCGGCCGTACATCCTAGCCAAGCCAGCTGTGCCGGTAACCACATAGGTGCACAGCCGCATCGCCATGATCAACGGTAGCCTGTTCTTGAGCCAGTCCATCAGCCGAGCCTTGCCGAGGCGGGACGTGAACAGCCACGGCATGCCGCAGTTCCAGTAGTAGGACGTGGCGTTGCTGGAGCGGCAGACCAACCCGGCGGCAGTAGCCCCGGTGAACGAGTAGTGGGTGTAGAACCTGGCGCAGCCGGCGATGCGTAGCTGCTTGAGCACTCGGTACTCCTCTACCAGCCGGCCGAAGCCAGATCGTTTGAGGACGGTAACCGAGGCGAACGGCCCCTCCGGTGCGCCGCCCCGCTCGATGACCAGGTGCACGTCTACCTCCTGCGCCACCCGCTGCAGCAGGTCGTACAGGTGGGCGAAGTGCGTGGCCGTGCCGGGGTCGTACTCGGGCAGGATGTAGGCGAGCTGCGGGCAGCTCATAGGCACGCGGCGTAGGACTTGGCCGCTGCGTCGAAGAGCGTGGCAGAATCCGGCAGCGTGGATGCTGCAGCAGCTCCAGCCTTGCCAATGGAAGCTCGTAACTTCTCATCTGACATTAGACGCCCGATCGCAGAGCGCAGAGCATCCGCGTCGCCGGGGCGCACAACAAGAGCAGACTCGCCATCCAGTAGAAGCTCACCGGCGCAGCCCGTGTCGGTCATCACTACGGGCAGCCCGGACGCTGCGGCTTCAATTGCCGCTAGGCCCCACCCCTCGGACAACGAGGGTACCGCCGCGACATCGGCGGCGGCCAAGAGCGGACGGAGGTCCTGCTGGAAACCGACGAAATTCACCGATGCTCCCGTACGATCCACAAGCGAGCGCAGCTCCCCCTCCATGCTACCGGCACCTGCAACCGTCAGCTGCCAGCCCGGCTGCAGGCTACGGATGAGCACGTCTACGCCCTTCTCGCGCTCTAGTCGGCCGACGTACAGCAACGACGTACCGATACCGCTGTAGCTACGCTCGGAGGCAACACCGGTGAAGGTGGCAACGTCTACGGGAATCGGCACGACGTCTATCCTGCTATCCGCTACTCCAGCGGCTATTAACCCTCTGCGGCCGCGCTCGCTGACGGTGCGCACGCGGGCGGCGCGCTTCACCAGCCACCTGCCCAGCATGTGCTGCATCCTCCGGCGTGTAGAGATTGTCGGGAACAGCGGGTTGCCCAGGAAGGCGCCGTGGTCCTGCAGGTGCAGCTTGGCGCCGGTGCCGATGCAGGCTAGGTACGCCGCCTTGCCGAGCTCGAAGGGGTCCTGCGCCGTGGCCACGTTGCAGCGGTGCTCGCGGATCAAGCGGCGCGCACGGCGGACGGTCTGCACCCACTGGCCGGGACGCGATGATCCCCCGCTGCCGTAGACGTAGACGTTGGGCCCCAGCTGCTGGCGGTGGTGCGGCGCCGGAACGACAATGTGCAGCTCGTCCAGCCGCTCGGAGAGCTGCATCAGCCTCCGCTGGGTGGGCCCGGGCTTGAGCGCGGCCCTATCGCCGCTGATCATCAGCAGGCGCAGCTTCATAGGCTAGATTCCAGCGCTGCCGCCGTCTCCTCCACCAGCCGAGCGGCGTCGAACTTCTCCAGAGAATGGGCGTACGCGGCCACCAGAGATTGGGCCAGCGTGGAATCCGTCAGCAGCTCAACAGCTGCAGAGACGAGCGACGTCATATCGCCGAATGGCACCAGCAGGCCGTTGCGCCGATTCTCGATGACCTCGCCGTTGCCGCAGACGTCGGTCGCCACGATTGGAATCCCGGCAGCCATAGCCTCCAGCAGCACGTGCGAGAGGCCCTCGTAAGAACTGTTGAGGATAAGGCAGTCGGCGGCAGCCAGGTAGTCGAAGGTCTGGGCGAACGGCAGCTGCCCGGTGAAGGTAACGTGCTGCGCCACGCCGCTGGCTGTGGCATCGGCCCGCAGCTTGCCCAGCTCTGGCCCATCGCCGATGACGACCAACTTCGTTCCCGGAACCTGCTGCTGTATCTCCGGCAGCGCCCGGATGATGCCGTCCACGTGCTTCCACGGCACCCGCCGACCGACCGTAACGAGCGTTGGCAAATTCAAGCCCAGCTGCTGACGTAGCTGCTCGCGGGGCGCGGCGGAAACGTGCGGACGGTGGAAGGCGTTCAGAATCACGCGCCGCCGCTGCTGCTCTACGCCCCAGCCAGCCACGATCCCCTCCAGGTACCTGCTGGGGGTAATGACCAGCTGCGCTCGCCGCGCCACCCAGCGCTCTATGCGGCGCCAGACCCTCACCCGTCCCCTATCCTGCCGCGGCGTAGCCTGAAACTCGTCAATGCCGCGCGCATCGCCGGACTGGACGCGCGCCTGCTCCCAGGCGTAGTCGCCTACTACCTTGAGCACAAACTTCTTGCCGGCGAGCCACGCGCCGAGCATTCCCGGCAGCCCCTCGCTCACGGGGCCTTGGATATAGACCAAATCAGCAACCGCCGCCTGCTGGTAGACCGTAACCATGTACAGCCAGTAGCGGATGAGCAGCGGGTGCCTGCGGCTGACCCTGTGGACCGGGTACGGGTACTCCGTTGGCCCGTCGCCGTACGTGACCACGCTCACCTGCCAGCCCCGCTGCTGCAGGGCGGGAGCAAGCTCCGCGACGTAGGTAGCGGGGCCAGAAGTATCCGGCGCAAACGTTCCGGTAGCAATGACTAGCTTCATACGGGCAATGCCTTCGACCGGAACGACCACAGGTTATTGGCCGCGAAGTTCGTGCAGGTCGTAACGACCGTCGCTGCCAGCTTCGCCACGAGGATTGCCCAACCAGCTCGCTGAACCAGCAGCCCCAGGATGAGGTTATTCAAGCCGATGCCCAGCGCCGCGACGACCAGGAACTTGAGGAAGACTCTCCCGCCCTGCGCCGACCTATCTGCGAACGCCCAACGCCGGTTGATGCTGTAGTTAACTACCGTCGCAACTAGGAAAGCGGCGGTCGCGGCGAATAGGTACAGCGGGTACCGTTCCAGTCCTGCGACGTACACCAGCAGCCACAGCACCCCGAAGTCCACAGCCGTAGCTGCGCCTCCCGCTACCGCGTACCGGCCGAACCGGCGTGCCAGCTGCTCCATATGAGTCTGAATCGTGCCATTTTTCTAGAGATATTGCAATGGTTAGCTCTACCTTGGTAGAGTGCAACCTATGGCTAACGACCCCAAGCTAGCGCTGGTAACCGGAGGGGCCGGATTCATTGGCACCCACCTCTGCCGGCGGCTCGCTGCAGACGGCCACCGCGTCATCTCGCTAGATAACTACTTCACGGGGTCAAAGGAGAACCACGTGCCGGGCGTTGAGTACCGCGAGGGCCACACCCGCGACGTAGCCAAACACGTGCCGGAGAAACCCGATGTAATCTTCCACCTGGGCGAGTACTCGCGCGTGGCAGCTAGCCTTGAGGAACCCCAGCTGGTGTGGGACCTTAACCTGGACGGCACCACCGGCGTTCTGGAGTACTGGCGGCAGCACGGCTGCAAGCTGGTGTACGCGGGCTCGTCTACCAAGTTCGTTGAAGCGCGAGAGGACGGCACCGAGGGACGGGATCTAGCCCCCTACACCTGGGCTAAGGCGGCCAACAGCGAGCTGGTAGCCAACTACCACCGCTGGTACAGCCTGCCCTACTCCACCGTGTACTTCTACAACGTCTACGGCCCCGGCGAGCGCGCCGGCCAGCTGAACGGCGCCTACGGCACGGTCATCGAGACATTCCGGCAGCGCTCACTGGCCGGCCAGCCTCTAGAGGTGCGCAGCCCCGGCACGCAGACGCGAGCCTTCACCCACGTGGACGATACCGTAGACGGCATCCTACTGGCGGCAGAGCGCGGCGAGAACGACGAGTACGGCATCTGCGCCGCCGAGGTCTACTCGCTGCTGGACGTAGCCAAGATGTTCGGCGGCGAGGTTACCATGCTGCCGCAGACCGCCAGCAGCCGCTCCACCGGGTCGTTCGACAGCGCCAAGATCAAGGCGCTGGGCTGGCAGCAGCGACACACGCTGGAGCAGTACATTGCGGAGGCAAAAGCAGCGGCGGGAAAATGAAACGGGTTCTAATCTTCTCGCTCGCCTACTACCCCAACCAGGTGAGCGGGGCCGAGGCTGCTATCCGCGAGATTACGGATAGGATCTCGGATGTGGAGTTCCACATGGTTACGCTGCGCTACGACTCTGCGCTGCCCAAGGTGGAGAAGGTTGGCAACGTGCTCGTCCACCGCATCGGCATCACCAAGAAGTCCCCTACCTTCCAGGACCTGGGCAGGATTCCCCTGGACCTTAACAAGCCGCTGTACCAGCTGCTGGCTCCGCTGAAGGCGGCGAGCCTGCACCGCCGCTACCGCTACGACGCCGCCTGGGCAATGATGGCGCACTCCGCTGGGGTGCCGGCGGCAATCTTCAAGCTGTCGCACCGCGACGTGGGCTACGTGCTCACGCTGCAGGAGGGCGACGCGCCGGAGTACATCGAGAGGGTAATGAAGCCGCTGTGGCCGCTGTTCACCCGTGCGTTCACCCTGGCGGACGTAGTCCAGCCTATCTCCAAGTTCCTCGCAGAGTGGGCCAAGCGGCGCGGGGTGCCGGAGGACCGAATCGTAACGGTGCACAACGGGGCCAACCCCCGCGACCTAGCGGACGACACAGACCCCAGTGCGGTAGCCGAGCTGCAGCAGAAGCTGGGCAAGCGGGCCGGGGACATCTGGCTGGTAAACACCGCCCGGCTGGTGAACCAGAAGGCGAACGACGATACCATTCGTGCCCTAGCCTCGCTGCCGGATAACGTTAAGCTGCTGCTGGTCGGCGACGGGCCAGAGGAGCTGCCGCTGCGTAGCCTAGCTGCCGAGCTGCAACTATCCGACCGTGTCATGTTCACCGGCAAGGTAGACCGCAGCCAGGTTACGCTCTACCGACGCGCCTCGGATATCTTCGTCGGGCCCAGCCGCTCCGAGGGCCTGGGCAACGCCTTCCTCTCCGCCATGGCCTCTCGCCTGCCCGTTGTCGCCACTCGTGAGGGCGGGTTAGACGAGTTCATATCGGAGGACACTGCCTGGCCAGTAGAGAAAGATTCACCGGAGCAGATAGCCGCAGCAGTGCGCAATATCCTAGGGCACCCGGATCACGTCCGCGAGATTACCGATCGCGCGCGGGCGCTGGTGGAGCGTGAGTACAACTGGGACGCCGTTGCAGCTGCCATGCAGCGGGCTGTACTCGGACGAATCCTACGCTAGCCCCATGGACGCCAGCTTGAGCTTGGTGGAACGTGCCGTTCGCCTAATGGCTCATGCTCACGCCAGCCAAATCCGCAAGGTAGACGGCTCGCCCTACGTGGTCCACCCCACCGTTGTAGCCATTACCGTAGCTAGCCACGGGTTCGGCGAGGCGGCGATTGCCGCCGCGCTGGTCCATGACGTACTGGAGGATACCGAAATCACCGAGCAGCAGCTTGCGGACGAACTGGGCGACGAGGTCCTGCAGATTGTGCGTGCGGTAACAGAGGATAAATCGCTGGCCTGGGAAGAGCGCAAGGCCGCATACGTCCATTCGATCCAATCGGCGTCTGACGAGGCTAAGGCTGTATCGCTCGCCGACAAGATACACAACGTCCGCAGCATCCTCTCCGCCCACTCAGCAATGGGCAGCGAGGTTTGGGCCAAGTTCACACGTGGGCGGCAGCAGCAGCTAGACCTCGCTTCGCAGCTCGTCGCCGCCTACCGCAGCAGCTGGCACCACCCGTTGGTAGACGAGTACGCCGCGCTGGTACAGAGACTGCAGATTCTCGATTAAATCGCCCCATAAAACCACGTCACTGCGAGGCCGCTCCATGCGGCCGTGGCAGTCGCGTTGATCAAGCCGATTGCCACGTCGCCCCCTGCTCCGCTGGGGGCTCCTCGCAATGACGTAATTATGTTTAGTGCAACTCAGCCTGCCGAATTCGCTCGTCTTCGGCCCGCAGCGCATCACGCTCGGCACGGTACGTTTCTACCGTCGCCGGATTTACCTGCTGACCGTCGGCTACCGCACGCTGCACCGCTACCCAGAAGTTCACGCGCAGCTGGTTCAGCTGCCGTAGGCTGCCCTCGGCTTCCGGCAGGGTGCGGCGGTAGTACAGCGCCAGCTCGGCTAGGCGGTACAGACGCATGGCCCGCAGCGCACGGGAGTGATCTGGTCCACGATTATCGGCCACGTAGCGTACCAACGCTGCCTCCAGCGGCGGGTTGTACAGGGCCATAAAGTTTATGAACCGTGCCCACCCCTCGTACCTGCAGCCAAAGCGCAGCGCGGAGTGGTCCAGCAGGTATATGTTGTGGCCGCTCACGCGCAGGTTGTGCGGCACCAGGTCCCAGTGCGTGAGGAACCCCGAGTAACGATCTACCACGTCACGACTCTCCTCCAGGGCCCGGCAGGCAACGTCAATGCTGGCGGCAACCAGCTGGTCGCCCCCCAGGCCGGCTAGCTCGCGGCGCCTGCTGCCGAGGTCTGCAAGGTAGGTACCCGCCGACCACATTCCCAGCGTGCTACGGACGTCACGGCGGTGGCCGTAGGTGGTGGCGTGCACGCCCTCCAGCCCCTCGAATGCCTTCAGCGCCAAGAAGAACTGCTCCTCCAGCGGCCGCGCCAGGAAGGTGCTCCCCTGCTCTATGAACTCAGTCACCAGCAGCCGCAGGCTGCCGCGCCGCTCGTCCACCAGCACCGGCGGCGACAGGAAAACGTGGTACGAGAAGTTCAGCTGCTCCAGAACCCTGCGGTATGCCAGCTCACGCTCGATCTCGGCAACGCCGTCGCGGTCGCTGCTCGCCTTAATAATTACCCGCCGCTGGTCAGCGGAGCGTCGGCCGACGAGCACCAGCTTGCGGCCAGCCGTCAGGTAGCGCTCACCGCCCAGGTGCACCTGCTCTTCCTCCAGCTGGTAGCCGAGCTCGTCAAGAACCGGCTGTAGCCGGACTAGCTCGGCGTTACGGTACTCGGCCCAGGCAGCAGCAGCTCCTACGTGCTTCATGCCAGTAGCTTAACCAGCGTCGGAACGTAGTCGCCCCAGCTCGGCGCAGGCAGGAAATCCGCACTTCCATCAGTAGCGGCGACGCTGCACCCAGCGGCCGCCCCGGCACGGGCAGCAGCCTCCCCCGCCTCGTCATCGAGGTCCACGACGCACGTTGCAGCCTGGCGCAGCAGGTACCACTCCTCGGCAGCAGACACACGGCCGAGGAATTCAACGCTCGGATTCTTGGCCGCTGCCCCATCGTCCGTGTACTCACCCATCACCCGTAGTCGCCGGCCATTTGCCAGATTGTCCATTGCGTAGCGGACGGCGGCGAACGACGAGTGCGGCGGCACCACGGTCAGCTTCGGATCACGCTGGGGCTGGAACGGCAGAACCTGGTCCGGCGACAGCGGCGGCGGACAGACGGCAATCTTTTCAGGCGCTACCCCGTAGCGCTCACGGCAGACACGCTCCATAAACCGTGACGGCACCACTACACGTGCCGCCGCACGCAGTGTGGCAGACTGGCTGCGCAGCCTGGGGCCCGGTACGCCAGCCAGCTCGTCCGCAACGAAGTTAATCGTAACCGGAATCCGCCGCAGCCTGCCCACGAAGGTAGACGGCACGCCCGCCGCCAACGCCCGCTGGCTGTAGATCGCCGACGCACCGGAGCTGGCTAGCAGCAGCTTCCAGGCAAAGGCTACCAGGCGGAGCAGCAGGGGCATCCGCTTGCTCACCGTGACAACCCGGACGCCGGGCGTAGGCTCGGCCTGGTTGGCGTACGCGACCACGGTTACGACGTGCCCGGCAGCTACCAGCTGCAGCGCCAGCTGGCGTATGTAGGTAGCCGGTTCGCCCTGCTCGGGCGGGTACAGCGGCGTAGCAATTACCACCTTCATAGGTGCTAACCGTGCCATTTTTCGCACAAAAAAACAACCCCGTACCACATTGGGTACGGGGCTTCATCGTTGCTCGTTGCCTAGCTACCATTGATCACATAATTCTCTGATTCGGCCACTGGATGAAAACCTCACCCTTGGGCACGTTCAGCGAAACTGCCGTGGCGAAAATCTTTGCGTACATATCTCGGCAGTCCGGGGTGCGGACCCAGTCGAGGAACTCTGTCCACGGCATTGCCACGACCTCGGAGATGCCCTCGCCGGGGTTCGTGTAGCCCGCCACATGCTGCAGGCCGGTAACCACCAGCAGATTGATGGGATCGCTGCTCACTCCGTCATCGGTAAAGTGCTTGCCCAGGTCGTAAACCTGGCAGCCTGAATTCAGCTCGCTTCCCGTCTCGTCCTTCAGCTCGGCGGCCAGCACATCCAGCAGCGTCGGCAGGTCTTCTCCCCCGCTGGGGCACATCGGCAAGCTCTCTCCACGGCTGCGACGGTACTCATACACCAGAAGCACACTGGGCTCCACTCCGGGCCTTAGCTCGGTCAGCGCCAGGCACCGCATCACGTGCCGATGGGTGTAGAAGCGAAGGGTCTTCGTCGTCTGCGCAACGTGGGCCGAGGGTATGACGCCGTACCTAACGAACACGAATGATTTGCTCCACTCGACAGCCTTAATACCGTCGAACTGAACCTCGCCACGCTCTATGCTGCCAGTTTTTGCATCCAGTGGCCTAAGAATCTTATCTACCAGATGAGGCGGAAGCTTCTCAGCCAGTTGGCTGACCGATGGGCTGTTCAACCGCTGGCGGCCATCGTAGAATCGCTCGTGATTTGTTTCCCTTTCCCCCATCCGGCAACGCGTGCTACTACCCATCCAAGACCTGCTGACGAGCAGGTACTTTCGACCGCCCACCTTGGTAAGGTACTCAAACTCTGCCAATTCCAAAGTAGGAGAGTGCAGAACTGCTACCGGCGCACCGAGTAGGTGCGACATTCGAGCTACCTCATGTCTCACGGCAGCGTTATCACCGAGCGATCTGCGTATGCGAATAACGTCATCGGGTGTCGGCTGCTCTATTCGCTGAACCAACTCCGAGATTTGCGTAACTCTTGCTGGATCCACAATTGCCAACCTTCCTCCGTGTCTCCACGGTCTATTTGTATCTGAATTATCAACTTGCGGAATGAAAGAAAATTACATATATTTATGCAAATGTCAAGCGATAAGCAACGAATCCTCTTCGTCATTACCCAGGGCCACTGGGGCGGAGCCCAGCGCTACGTGTTCGATTTGGCACGGAACTTTACAGCCAATGGCCATCGGGTCGAAGTTGCCGTTGGAGATCAGCCCGGCCAACGTCTGCAGCAGCAGCTAGAAACGGCTGGCATTACGGTTCACCAGCTCAGGCACCTTGTTCGCCCGGTCAGCCCGGCGCAGGATTTTCTAGCGGTGCTCGAGCTGCGGAAGCTCATTGGCTCCGGTCGCTACGACGTAGTTCACCTGAACAGCTCCAAGGCGGGAGTGGTGGGATCAATCGCCGCTTCTACGATCGGACGGAAATCTAGGCCCAAGATTGTGTACACGGCGCACGGCTGGGTCTTTGTGGAGCCGCTCTCCCCCGCCCGACGGTGGATGTACCGAACAATGGAGGCTGCAACCGCCGCGGCTAAGGATGCCATTATCTGCGTCAGCCAGCAGAGCAAAGACGATGCGCTGACGGCCCACGTGGGCAAGCCGGAGCAGATGGAGGTCATCCCCATTGGCCTGGACCGTGCAGACCTTACGTTCATGCCCCGCGACGAGGCTCGAGCCGAGCTGTGCCGCCTCGCGGGAATCTCAGACAGCCCCGAAACTAGGCTCGCCGTTACGATCGCCAACTACTACGCCACCAAGGGCATAGACCTACTGCTGGCTGCCTGGCCGCGCGTGCTAGAGAAGCATCCAGACGCCCACGCGATCGTCCTCGGCGACGGCCCACTAGCCGCAGACCTGCAACGGCAGCTAGCTAGCGCGGGCATTGCAGAACGGTTCCACCTGCCAGGCGCGGTGCCGGACGCCTACCGCCTGCTACTCGGCGCCGACCTCTTCGTCCTCCCGTCCCGCAAGGAAGGCCTGCCGTACGCCCTGCTGGAGGCGCAGGCGGCCGGGCTGCCGATAGTCGCCAGCGAAGTCGGCGGCGTCCCCGCTGCCCTAGCCAACGGCCGAGCTGGCCTACTGGTGCCGCCCGGCGCCCCCGGCGACATTGCCGCCGCCGTTGCCTCGCTGCTGGATGACCCCAGCCTGGGGCAGCGCCTGGCTACCGCGGCACGCAGCAGCCACACCCTGGCCAACATGGCCGAGGCAACCCTGGCCTGCTACGCCGGACGGCGGCAGGAGAACATTAGGCCGTAGGCCACGCGCTGCGGCCCCACCAGCCTCGCCAGCCAGCGGAGGCGTGGCGACACAATGAACTCGAACCGCACGTCGCCGAAGCGGTGCTGCAGCAGCGTGCGGAACTCCTCGAACGTGAAGTGGTTGATGTGGGTTGGATCCTCGAGGGGCGTGCCGCGCTTGCGGCCTACCAGCAGCCGCAGCCGGCTCTGCCAGCTGAACGCGTGCGGCACGGTGCCCGCCAGAATGCCGCCGGGCTTGAGGCTGTCGTGCAGCTTCTGCAGCACCGTGGCTGGGTAGTACAGGTGCTCCAGAACCTCGGCGGCTACGGCGGCGTCGAAGCTACCCGGCTCCACCCCCCAGTCCCCGTTCAGGTCTACCTGGCGCACGTCTATACCCAGCTGGCTGCGGGCAATCTCCAGCGCATCGGCGTCTATGTCGAGCCCCAGAACCCTGTTGCCGGGAACGAAGAATGAGGTGAGCGCGCCGTCGCGGCAGCCGATATCCAGAATCCGCTTGCCAGACCCCACGGCCTTGGCCAGGAACGCGCCGCGTACCTGGCCCAGCAGCACGAATCCCCTGCCTCGGCGCTGGAGGTGGTGGCCGCTGTAGACCTGCTCCAAGCTGCCAGCCATGGCCTAGCGCCGCCTCCTTGCTGCCGCTGCCTGCTGCTGCTTGATCTCGGCGATCAGCGCGTCTGCCTCCTCGCGGTAGCGCGGCTCCAGACGTGCGGCTTCCTCGGCGGCGGCAATTGCCTGGTCGTACTCCTCCGTCTTCTGGTGGGCCAGCGCCAGCGAGCCCCACACCTCTGCCCTGCTCGGGCTAAGGGTAACGATTCGGCGGTAGGTATCCACCAGCTTGGGCCAGTCCTCTGCCTTGATGTACAGGTCTACCAGGCGCTGCAGGTTGTAGCCCTGCCCGTACACCTGCTCGGCGAACGCTGGATCCTCCATGGCGTGCTCCATCAGCTTGCGCCCCTCCTCCAGCTGGCCGGCGCGAACCAGCACGGTGCCCAGCGTCCACTCGGTGAACGGCACGCCCGGGGTTAGCTCCACCATCTTGCGGTACAGCGCCACCGTATCCTCCGTGCGGCCCATGGCTCCCAGGTACAGCCCCTCGTCCAGCATCAGCTCTATGCGTTCCGGCGACTTGCCGCGCGCCTCCTGGATAATGGCCAACGCCTTCTGGTACGCGCCTGGGTCCTTGGCCATCTCGCCGCGGATAGCCACCACCTTGGCGTACTGCAGCGCCGTCTGCAGGTCGTACGGGTAGGCCTCGTACGCCTCACGAAGCTTGTCCTCGGCAAACTTCAGAGCCTCATCGCGTAGCGCATCGTTGCCATCGAAGTGGCCGGCCTGGACGTGCGCCATCATCGAGGCCGCAACCTGCCGGGGCACCTCCTGGCCGCCGGTTCCCAGGGGCGAGCTGTAGATGACGTCGCGGAACAGGGCGAGTTGGTCGGGAATCGCTGCCGCATCGCGGTCGAAGTACTTGCTGGCGATAATGGCACGGCTAACCTGGTTGGTGCGGTAGTTAATGGGCAGGGCGTACAGCAGCATTGCCGCGGCGTACACCGCAGCCAGGGCGGCGAGCCACCCGTAGCGGCTGTCGGAGGGCTGCTCGGGAGACGCAGCCTCTCGCGGCTGGAAGCTAGCCAGCGCGCCGCCGAGCACCGCCAGCATCAGCCAGACCACCAGTACGTCGAACAGGAATAGGTTCTGCAGCACGTACGCCACCAGCACGCCGACGCCGACGAGTCCCAACGCCCTGGTTGCGGGCGTCCGCGCCGCACGCCAGGCCAGCAGCAGCAAGCCGACCACGAACACCAGCCAGGCAGCCAAGCCGACCGCACCCTGCGTGGTCCAAATGTCGAGGACAATGTTGTGGGCGTGGTCGAACCAGGTCTCGCTGTTCGGGCCCTGGTAGTGCTTGGGGTTGAAGTGCTGGTTGAACGGCACCGGGAACTGCTCGGGGCCCCAGCCCAGCAGCGGCCGCTCCTGGATGCCCTGCCAGGCCGAGTTCCAGGTGTAGAAGCGGGTCTTAGCCGTGCTCGCCGTAGGGCTAATATCGGCGAAGCGCCGCAGCAGGCTGCTGGACTGCACCACCGCAGAGTCTTTGAATACAACCATCAGCAACGGCAGCGCCACGGCCAGGCCAGCCACTACGCCCACAATCCAGCGCAGCCTTTGGCTAGGCTGGGCCACACCCTCCGTAGGCTTACGGGTCAGCCACAGCCAGGCCACGGCAACGACCGGCAGGCTGGCGAACAGGCCGAGCATGGCGCCACGGGTGAGGGTGAGCACGAAGGTAACGAGCTGCAGGGCCAGAATGGGCATCCAGAGCCAGCGTCGCTTGTTGGCCCAGTCACGCACCAGCAGGTAGGCGGCGAACGCCATCTGGAACAGCAGCAGGGCGCCGACGTAGGCCGGGTTGCCGATGCGCGAGCTAATGCGGTCGCGGCCAGCCTCCACCGTCCAGGTGGCACCGGCCCGCTGCGCCAAGCCGTACAGGCTCAGCAGCACGCTCACACCCACAGCCCAGCGCAGGATCTTCACCCAGTCCTCCCGCCGGAACAGAGCCGGCAGCACCAGGAACACCGCCACGTAGTGGAAGGTGGTGAATACCCCCTCCATGCGCTCGAAGGTACCGAAGAAGCTGGTGTGCCAGTCCATGCCCACGGCAGCGCTCAGGATAGCCGAGCCGAGGTACGCAATGACGCCCCAGGCAGCCAGGGTGAACTTGGGTCGGTACCGTGTGGGGTTTGCCGCCAGCAGGCCCAGGTACACCAGCACCAGCAGCTCTACCAGCACGCGGAACGTCACGTACTTTGGCACAATGAACGGGAAGAAGTAGCCGTTGCCCACGATTAGCGGGATGCACAGCATGGCGTAGACCAGCCAACGGCTGGCCACCAGCAGGCCTCCCTCGTACTTACGAATGGTTTGGAGGATGGTCATAGGCCTAAAATACTACCCTACTCCGCAGCGAAAAGACCACCCCCCGCCTTTCGGCGGGGGGTGGCTTTGGCTAACCTAGTTGGTCAGTCCAGATTCTACGTTCAGCCGAAGCTTACTGGTAGGTAACCTGGGCCGAGGTCACCGGGTAGCTGTCCGAAGCGTCCTGCTGGGCGCTGTAGAAGCCGCTGTAGCCAGCCGGGGTGAACTTGTACAGTACACCGCCAGCGCTCCAGAGCCGAGTACCGCCGTTGCCGGTGGTGATCAGGGCGCTGTCGCTAGACGAGAAGCCCCTAGTACCGGTGGCCTGCACCTGGATGGAGCGGGTAGCCTGGCTGCTGCCGCTGTTGGCCGCTACGTTGGCGGTGTTAGCACGGATGCTGAACACGCGCGAGCCATAGGTGCCGCCGGTGGCCGCAGGAACGACGGCATTCGACGCAGGCACCGTGAAGGTGGTGGTCGTAGCCGAGTTGGGACCGGCACCACAGGAAGCCAGGGTGGCGATGTTGGTACCGCCACACAGGGCTACCGCCGCAGCTGCCGAGGCCAGCTCGAGACCGTTGTCGTCGAACAGCTTGAAGGTGTGGACATAGTCCATAGCCGACGTGCTGGACGAGAAGCCACCGGCATTGAAGCTGAAGCCTAGCTGGTTCAGCGTCATGCCGACCTGGCCGTAGTTGCGAACCTCGAAGCGGGCGATCTCATCGTTGATGCCACGGACGTGGTAGCTGCCTACCGGCAGGCTCACGATCACCGGGGCGGTGTCGATGTAGAGGTGCTTGTTAGTCTCCGCGGTAATGCCACCAGCCGACTGCAGAGTGGCCTGGATAGAGCTCGAGCTATTCGAGCGCAGATCGAGGTAAGTACTGCTATTGGACTTGATCTTAACCGAGAAAACAGTTGTAGAAGCACCGCTACCCGAGTTAGCGATGTTCGCCTTCACAGTCAGCACGCCTCCAAAGTCACGCAGGAAGGTAACCGGCGTGGCAAAGGTGAATAGTGCATCGCAGGTGGAAGAGGCTGCAGCGGTGCCGTAGGTCGAGCTGTCGAGGCCCGAGTCATACTGGTAGCAGTTGGTGCTGCCCAGCTGAGTGGTGCCATTGAACAGCTTGAAGCCCGTGAAGATACGAGTACCAGAGGCGTTCGGGGCAAGGCCCTCGTTAGCGCCAGTGGTAGAAGCGGTGATAGCCAGCTTGTGCAGGTGCACGTCCTCGTTCAAGACCTCGAAGCGGAAGCTACCGACCTCAAAGTCCTGCGTGCCAGCCGTAGCGATCTTCGAGTTGTTGTTCGAGGTGCTCTCGAAGTAGGCGCGTACTGCGGCAGCAGCCATCGAGTTCATCTGGCCATTCACTGCGGTGGTCGGAGCCTCTACGGTGTTGTTAACCGCGGAACCAACAATGTGGTTGGCGGCCAGCTGGGCGTAGATGACCGTACCGTTCGCAATGGACGAATTGAAGTCCGCGCTAATACCCAGAATGCGGGTGCTGTTCTGGGGAATCGTCCACTGCATGGTGAACGAGTTCGATGTGGTAGCTACCGAGCTGCGAGTGCTACCGAGCTGCACCGGGGTGCCGCTGGTAATGTCCCACAGCTTCAGGTTAGTCAGCTGAGTCGGAACGTTCACCGCGCCGGTACCAGCGAGGGTAACGTTGATGCTGTTAATCAGCACGTTGGCGCTACCGGCCGACTGGTTACCCAGTACGAAGGTTGCGAAAGTTGCATTGTTCGTACCCGGAGCAACGCTATTCGGGTCAGAAGGCGTGGCGTGCTTGGTAACCGTGAGCGAAGTCGAGCCAATAGTCAGCTGACCGGCCTGCTGCCCCCCCGTGGCTACATTGGTGTAGTCCAGGCTGTTCAGCCGGCGCGCGTAGAAGTTACCCAGCTTGATCTGAATCGTATTGCCGCTGTGGGCATTATTCAGAAGACTACCCATCACCTTAATCGTCTTCATCTGGCCGGTAACCAGCGAGATGTAGTTACTGAACGAGGTCTGAGTCGTTAAGCCGGAGGTGTTGTAGGTAGTGGTCGCGTTCGCGGTACCAGTGTAGTACACCGTGCCGGTGTTCGCATCTACGATCGACAGGTTACCCGTGAAGTCGTAGAAATTGGCATTCTGCAAAGCGAACTTCTGAAGCTCCAGGTTCTCACCGTTAGCGGTGATGTCGAACCTGGCTAGCTCCACGTTATTCGCACCCAACGTCAAGTTACCCGACGGTGAAGCGGTGCTCTTGCTGATGGTCAGCTCGCCCTGCTTCATCTTGAAGTAACCGTTGGTCGAAATTTCTGAAGTCCAGGTACCCTCATCGCCATCCAGGGGAAGGATGTTGGCACCGGTGGTCAGACCGCGCACCAGGACATCGTAGTCATTCTGGAGCTGCAGACGGAACCAGCGGTTGGCACCTCCCGTAGCATCCACCTTTACGGTGAGGTTGCGGTTCTGGCCCTGCGGGATGGTGTAGGGGCTAGACATGGTTACCGTTACGTACCGGTTGGTGGCGCGGGCAGCGCTGCCCAGGGCTACGCCATCGGGGCCGTAGACGGTGAAGTTAGCGAGGTCGGTAGCCTCGTTGATGTCACCCTCTACGTAGAACGTAAGCTGGCGCACCTGTACATCCTCGCGAGAAGAAGTCTCAGAGAACTGGAACTTAGCAACCTCCATCTGGGTGTTGCCTACCTCCAGGTTACCATCAGCCGTCGAGGCGCTATTGCCAACGGTCGTCAGGCCGTCAACCTTCACGGCACCTACGCTGTTCGCGCCGTTAACCACGCTCATGGTGTTACCCATCAGCGGGAAGACGCCGTTAACAGACGGGGTATTTGTAAAGGTCAGATGGCTGGCGCCCGCTACCGAGAAATTCACGGTTGCGCTGTCAACCGAACCAGAAATATTGGCGGCAACCGTCACGCTGCGGGTCTGGCCAGCCGGAATGACGATCGGCTCGCCAGAGAAACCCACAGTTCCCATGCCGTCGCTGGTGAGCGCGGTAAGGATGCTGCCATGGCGGACACCGTTCTGGTCCCATACGCTCACGCCGGAAACGCCAGTGTTGGCGATGAATCCGCCGCGGGTGATGGTCACCCCGGTCAGCTGCGCGTCACCGTCAGCCGAAGCCGTGACGTTGAACTTGAGCAACGGGTTGTAGATGGTGCCGTCGGGAATGGTCATCGCGGCGGGCGTATCCGAGGCCAGAGCCACGGTTACGTTGCTGCCGGTGGGGACCACTACGCTGCCCGTGCCGCCCTGGGAAACGTCAGTCAGCGCTGCGTCAGCTCCGTTGATGGAGGTGCCGTTGCTGTAGCCGTTCAGGGTTGCGGCCGGAACAGTGTGCACGTACATGCTCCAGAAGCGGTTGGCGTCCATGGCCGACTGGCCAGAGATGGGCCGCTTGGTGCTGCCGGAGATGTAGTACGTGGTGCTGCCGTCAGAGGCCAGGTAGCCGCTGGGCAGGGTGCCGGCAGCCAGAGCCGTGCCGATGTTGTAGTTCGGCGGGGCGAAGAAGGCGTCCGGCAGGTCATCTACCTGCTGGGCCCAGTTGCTGCCGTAAAGGGCAACGGCCGTCGCCTCATCGGGGATGTGGCGCAGGGTGCCGGTGGGCTCAACTGCGTACACGCGCGGGTCGGTGGTGATCTTCACCAGCCGGGTGCCGGCGCGGTACTTTACGTTTCCACCGATGTAGTAGCTGGCCAGCTCGGCGTCAGAGATCGTCTGGACGCCGGAGAAGTCCGAGTACCACGAGCGGTAGATCTTGTCGTTGGGGAAGGTGTAACGCTTCCCGTCAGCAGCCAGGTAGTACACAGCTGCGCCGCTCGCCTTGATCAGCGAACCGGCGGCAACCGCGTGGGCTACCGGGACCTGCATAGCACCGACGGCCCACATGAGAGTGGTAACCGAGAGGGCTACGACAGAAAGTCTCTTAGAAAAAATGTTCATGGTTATATATTTACCTCACTACGGTGGCTGCTACGCTGCCCGCCGAGGCCGTTGTATCCCCAGGTTCCGCTGGCATCCGCCCGTGGCGGATCGACCTTTATCCTTCGGAACGTTGGGCGGCAATCGGCGACATTTCGTACGCCCTTCCGCAGTGACGTTTAACCTATAAGTCCTCGAGACAAGTAAGGGTCCGAGGGTTGGCTACCTCTCCGCTGCTCGGTGGGAGGGGTGGTCAGCTCTCGAACTCTACCCGTAACGGGTACCTACAGGTTGGCAATTAACTGAAAACTCTTAACGGAAACAATGAGCGACCTGCAAAAATCTATTTCTTGGCCGGAGCAACCACCGGCTTGCTCTCCACTACCTCCAGCTGGCCCACCGGATCTTCGATTACCGTAACGGCGGCGGTGGTAGTAGCAACGGGGGAGGTCGATGTGGGAGTGCTGGTCGCCGCTGGCTGCCACGTGGGCAGCAGCGCCTGGTTCACCAGCTGGCTCGCCTGGTTCAGCACGTCCTCAATGGTGTCTAGGCTCTCGCCGGCAGCCGTGTTCCACTGCACCGCCAGCTTGAAGTTGCCGAACTGCAGCGCCTGCTTCGCCTCGTCCAGCTGCTTGCTAACCTTGCCCAGGTCGGTGCGCAGGCCATCGAAGGTGGGCATATCGAACGGCGTGGGCGTGCGGTCGCTAGCCGCGCTGTACAGGCTCTGGCGAACCTTGGTACGAACATCCAGGCCACCGGAGAGCAGCACGGCCTTCTCGGTAACCTTAAGGCGCTGCTCGGTTGCCGTGATCGCCTCACCTACGAGCTTAGATAGCTCATCGTTGCTCACGTCGCCACCGGCGACGTTATCCAACAGAATCTCTAGGCTGTCCGCGGTTGCCAAATCGGCGCTGGTAATTGCCTCGGCGACCGCCTCAGTTGAGGTGCTGCCGCTCCCAGATGAGGTAAGGGCCGCCTTTACGTCTGAAGTGGCCTTCGTTAGACCCTTGGCGACGGCAACGACCGCGGTTGCCTTGGTATCTTTAGCTGCCATGCGCAGCGACTGACGGGCAGCGGTCAGGTCCCTATTGAGGGCGAGCACGGTATGGCTAATGCGATCGGCCTTCTCCTGCTCGGGAATGTCCCGGTCGTTCAGCACCCGAATCTCATCCAGCCGCGTCGCAACGTGCCGGAGGTAGACCGAAGCCTCGTCCTGGGCCGTGGGCGCCAAGACTAGCTCTACCTTCTCGATAAGGTTGCGCTTAATGGGGTATAGGGTGTCGCCCGAGACGGCAGCCATGCTAGCCCGGGCAACCATGGTCCCGGTTCCAGATATAACGGTGATGATGAGCACGGCTGCAACCTGGCGAACGTGGGCAAAGCTGAAGTGCCAGGTCTGCCACATGCCGATCTGCATATTTCGGTAGACCGAGCTCCTGGCCTGTATGCTAGACAGGTAATGTGCCCTCTGCGTCAATAGGCGCCGAGTACCAGCAGCTGCCTCGGGGTTCATAACCCTAGCATTCTTAAGTGTTTTTAGCTGCTGCTCGATGGTCATATGGTCTCTGCTATATATGTCGGGAAAAGGGACAAAACGTTACAGGGAGCTCGTTAGTCGTAGGTCGAAAGTTCGAAGGGTGTAGTTCGTTCGACAAACGACAATCGAACTTACGACAAACTGCCCCTTTCCCCCATCACCTCGCGCAGCCTATCTAGGCCCCTGTGGACAAGCACCCGAACGGCACCGGCCGAACGACCCATAATCACGCCGGCCTCCCCCGCCGAGAGACCTTCCATATGCTTGAGGAGCACAGCCTCACGCTGGTCCTCTGGCAGCTGCATCAATGCCCGTTGTAGCTCGCTATTCTCTACAGCTAGCTCTGCAGAAGCACTCGCCCCCGCCGGAACACCATCTGCCTCTTCTAGAGGGCTAGAGGGCTGCCTATCTCGGTAGTGATCTGCAATGGCAGCACGGGCCATCTGGTAAAGGAATGGCCTTACGCTCTTAACCATAGGGCGGTCTTCGTCCGCTGCGTACTCCAGGGCACGAACGAACACATCGCTCGTAATGTCCTCTGCCTGCTGCGCAGTTCCAACCTTGAACGAGACGTAGCGGTAGACCTCTTTATGGTAGCGATCGTAGATCTTTAGGAACGCCTCGGTACGCCCTGCACGTACATGCAGGAGGCTAATCTTTTCCTCAATACTATTGATTATCATTAATATTTAACAAACAAAATACGAACGTATGTATACTGTTCGTACTAAATTATTCCTGTGTTCCTGACCTGAAACACTATAATATTACTGACTTTTCGTCAAATAGCCGCTATGACCAAAGCTACTATCAAAAGAAGGCCTATGACTAGGCTTGCTATGGTAGCCCATGGGGTAGATCTATTGAGGCTGGCCATTCGCTGCCCCAGCCGCATGCGTAGGCCAAATATGGTAAGCAACATCACGATCGCAGACTGAACTGAGTAAGCAGTCGGCAGCAGCAGTATTCCCCAAAGTACCTGCCAGTAGATTACGAGCCAAGCTGCCTGCACCCACCAGGGATCGCGGGGCAAGCTGTAGACCCATTGAATGTGGTGCAGAAGGCCCAGTATGTAAACGCTACCGAGCGCCGCTGCAATTAGGGCGCTCTTGGCTACCAATAGGTTACCCAGGCTTAAACCGGTTGCCCCAAACCAGGCCAGTAGCGCCGTAACTATAGCCATCCACAGCCTCACCTTAGCTCCCCGCTGGTAGGCACCCTGGAAGAGCACCTCACCGCTGAGCAGTACCAAGCCAACGGTTACGATGGGCAGCCACTGCCGCAGGTCTGCCTGGTCCATGAGTAGCCAAAGCCACCCACCAGCCAGGTAGGGCAACGCGAGCACCAAGAAGCGATCCAGTCGCTCGCCCAGCCTTGCCGCCGGCAGAGCCGAAGCCACCCACCACAGGGCGAGCAGGCAGACGGGAGCGGCCATGTAGACGCTCTTGGGCGAGCTGGCCACCACCAGGAAACTAACGGCGCAAGCAGCTGCAGCGAATGCCGGCCCAACCCGCTGGAAGATGATCATGGGGGTAGGATAGCAGGATTCGTTGGCCGATACACGAAGCCCCCGCCAAATTGGCGGGGGCTTGTTTAGACGCCGTTAGAGCGCCGGAAAGTTCATCTCGATCTCTCTGAAGATCAGTTCGGGACTCAGCCTACTCCTTGAGCCATCAGCATTCCTCGGGGCACCGCCGATGGTGCTACTACCGCCCCAACCAGGCTCAAATTGATCCAGGTGGTGAAGGATGGTACCAGGCTTATCCCCAGGGCCTACCGGCCAGGTAACTAGCTCAGACTTCTTTGCGACCGTAACCGCCCAGCTGCCGTCTGCGAGTTGCGCAAGGGTAACAACCCTGGTGTGGCCAGCCTCGTATAGCTGCCCGAGTAAATGGCCGGGGCCAATAGCCATTGCCCACCCACTGCCTTCTCTGAGCTCATATTCAGCCGCTACGGTTAGCAGCGCCCTCGGTGAGCCGAAGATAAGGTCCACCTGCGCCACGCTGCTCGCGAGCAGCTCCGCCAGGTCTGCTTTGGCGTACGCTTCCCTAGTCAGACCCATCAGCCCAGCCATCGCTCGTTTCCAGAGTTCTGCAGTCCGCTTATCTCGGATGGGGTAAGCCGAGCCGTGGGCATCAATGACGCCCGCGACTTCCACCAGGCGGGCGACATCAGACGACTCGATCTTGTCTGGATTCTGCAGCAGCCAAACGCTGAGCACCGTATCTGGATCAACGTCGTTGACGTAGACATTGAATCCATTCGGGTCAAAGCCCAGCATGAGCATGTCGTAGACCTGCCGACACGTGGCCGACGTGAACAGCCTGACGCAGCTCTCATGGTGGTCGCAGCTGAAGCGTTGGTTCTCGATATCAATCTCGGGACCCCTGCAGTACCCATCCAAGGCGATGCTCTTCGGCGGCAGCTGCCGCAGCGGAACCGCTGCTCCGCGCTCGATACAAATATTTATACTACCCATTCTCAACGTGCTCCTATTCCATTTTTATTTGGGAAAAAGAATGCATACCATTATTCTCTTGCTTGGTCAATATTAAAGGTTTCACGAATACCCACCAGCCCTCGCTCAGCGCCATTCTGCTGTCTGTCTTCCAAACCTCACCTACTTCCCCATCCTACGTTCGCGGCGGGCGTACTCAGCCAGCGCCTCGTCGAAGTGAGCTGGGGTGAAGTCTGGCCACATGGTGGGGGTAAAGTACAGCTCGGCGTAGGCAGAGCGCCACAGCATGAAGCCAGAGAGCCTGGTCTCGCCCCCGGGGCGTATGAGTAGGTCTAGGTCTGGCACATCGGGAGCGTACAGGTGGGCGCGGATAGACTCTTCGGTCAGTGGCTCCCCCGCCGCTGCAGCTGCGGCCGCTGCATCTGCCATCTCGGCCTGACCCCCGTAGCCCAGGGCAATGTTAAGGCTGCCACGGGTGCTGCCGGCAGTCTCCTTCTCGGCCTTTGCAATTAAGTCTTGAATCTTCTGTGGGAACGCCGATATACGGCCCAGGAACCGCAGCCTGGCACCCAATTTGATAGCCTCCTGCAGCCACTCGGCCACGCCGCGCTCGAACAAGCCCATGAGGTAGCCTACCTCCTCGGCAGACCTATTCCAGTTCTCGGTAGAGAAGGCGAAGACGGTCAGGTGCTTAATGCCCCGCTCGAGCGCGTGGCGGGCAATGGTATTCAGCATGTCGTAGCCGGCCCTATGGCCGTCCATCTTGGGTAGGCCGCGGGCAGCAGCCCAACGCCTGTTCCCGTCCATTATTAAGCCGACGTGTGTCGGCAGCATGCCGTTTTCTATAGGAATATTCACTATGTGGTCGGGGTGCCGGGACTCGCCCGCCCGAGGCGGGTCCGCCTATGGCGGAAACCCGATAAGCTCGCGGAAGAAAAGGAGCAGAGAACTGGTCGGGGTGGGGAGACTCGAACTCCCGACCTCGTGAACCCGAATCACGCGCGCTACCAACTGCGCTACACCCCGATAGAATTATCATCCAACCACTTCCTTCCCTGCCCTGATTTCAAAAACTTCTCCCTTCGCATGGCACACTGCTTATTAGCATAGCGCTCGCAGTACTTCAACTCGAACGGACCATTCTGCCGAGTCCAATCTGAAACCCCAATGTTATGCTCCCTTAGTCGATCAGCTACCGTCTTACCTGTAAAACCAACATACCTCTTCCCGTTCCTCAAACTGAGCAGTACGTAGACGGAGTAGATCATGGGTCATAATTTACTTAATCTTGACCCCTACTACCCCCGCCGTAGGCGGGTCCGCCTTTGGCGGAAACTGCGCTACACCCCGAAGTAATGACCTGGGCGCAGTATACGCACCCAGGTCATTTCCGTCTATTCTAACAGACAGGATTACCTTACCCGGTAGACCAGGGTAACGGTAACCGAAACCTCGTTCTGGCCAACCTCCACCGAGGGGGCCGGAACGGCGCTGCCGCCACCCATGCCCATGGCGGCATCACGTGCGTACATAATGGGAGGCTGGACGCCCGTGCCATCCTCCAGAATATCTACGATCTTACCCAGGCGCATGCCGGTGCTCTGGCTCAGCTGCCGGGCCTTAACCTTGGCCTTGGCAATAGCCTCCTTGCGAGCCGCCAGCAGCGCCTCGTCCGGGTTATCTACCACGAACTGCACGTCGCCGACCTGGTTTGCGCCGGCGCCCGTAGCTGCGGCTAGCACCTCGCTGATCTTGTTAGACTCGGCAATGCCCAGCTTCACCCGCAGCTCCTGGTACAGCTCGTACCCTTCTAGCTGCTGCCCGCGATCGTTGGAGTAGGTGTAGCGGGGGTTTAGGTTGTAGCCGCTGGTCTGCATCTCCTCCGACTTAACGCCAGCCGCCTTCAGCGCCTCTACCACCTTGGTCATCTGCTCGTTGCCCTGCTTAACGGCTTCCGCAGCCGTCTTCTGCGGCTGGGTTACCAGGCCGATTCGGAGCTGAGCCTTGTCTGGCTTTACCAGTGTCTTGCCGCTGGCAGATACGCTGAATACCCGCTCCACCGGAGCCGGCGTAATCTGCTTAACAATCAGCAGGCCGGCCACAATTACCAGCGCAACGAGCGCCAGCCGGGGCAGGCTCCCCCACCTATTAGAGCAGCTCGAGCACGAACCGCAGCTGCAATCCTTTTCATTCATACGTGCGACGTGGTTAATCGATTAGTAGGAATGAGTATATCAGAAACTGATGGTGGGACGTGAAGGACTCGAACCTTCAACCTTGGGCTTAAAAGGCCCCTGCTCTACCATTGAGCTAACGTCCCATACTGCTTAGCGAACGCGGATCTACCATTGAGATATGCACCCGAGTTTATAACTGTACGGCACCGACCAATCAATAACAACGACATTTGACAATAGTAGTCAATTGTGATACTATATAAATAGATTAGAAAATTGACAACTCATCAATCCCCCGGAGGGTTCCATGCTCGACATTAGGCCCGTACCGAAGAGCAGCAGAATTGGCGAAGAGAGAGCCGCTACCATTATCTACCTGCTCGGGGGAGCTCTGGGGAAAAAATTTCCCAAGCTTCCCGAACCCATACCGACCCTCTCCACCATTCGTGAGTTCGTCGGTCGGCGTGACTACGACAACGTGGTCGCCAGGCTGAGGAGCGGAGAAGTACCGCTAAGGCTGTACCCAGTTCTGCCCGTCGATGTACGGGAAGCGCTGGCACTGGAAGATACCGAAGCGCTGAGGGCAATGACCGACGCCGCTGAGGAGCCTTCCCGTATGGCGCTCAGCCCCCACGCGAAGCACGTGAAGACCGCTGCAGCTCACCACGGCAACCCGCATCCGACAGAGGGCTTCCAGTACTGCCCCTACTGCCACTCGGGCGAGGCTCTGGCGACCGGCGGTACCTGCTCGAACTGCAACGAGTACGTTGAGCCACACGAGTCAACCTTCCCGAAGCTTTAGTAGCCAACGAAAACGAGCCGCCCTGGCTAACCCGGGCGGCTTTTTCGTGCTTCCACAGGGTGAGGGTTGAAAGGCTGTGCAGGAGGAGCTTGGCCTGGCGGCTCCCCCGCCGTAAGATACGGCCACCTATGGCTGACCTTCCATCCCGCGTACCGCCACATAACCTGGAAGCTGAACAGGGGGTCCTGGGCGCCCTGCTCATAGACCGAGATGCCATAACCAGGGTAGCCGACATCGTACGTGCGGAGGATTTCTACCGCGACAGCAACGGCCAGATATTCGCCGCCATGCTGGAGCTGTACGAGCAGCACGAGCCAATTGACCTGGTATCCCTCACCGACAAGCTCACCAGCGCCGGTGTGCTGGAGCGCGTGGGCGGGCAGAGCGCACTGGCGGCCCTGACCGAAGCCGTACCGACGTCGGCGAACGTGGTCAGCTACGCCCGCATCGTGCAGAACAAGGCTACGCTGCGACGGCTGCAGCAGGCTGCGGGCAAGATTGCCGAGCTGGGCGGGCAGGAGGACCAAGACCTGCAGCGGCTGCTGGACCAGGCCGAGCAGCAGCTATTCAACGTTTCGCAGAACTACCTCAAGCAGCAGTTCGTGCCCATCCGCAGCGTGCTCGCCGAAGCCTTCGAGCGCATAGACGAGCTGCACCGCGAGGGCGGCAAGATCCGTGGCCTGCCGACCGGCTACGCCGACCTAGACAACCTGCTGGCCGGCCTGCAGAAGTCAGACCTCATCATCCTGGCCGCCCGCCCATCGGTGGGCAAGACCAGCTTCGCGCTGGATATAACCCGCTACGCCGCGGTGCAGCTGAAGGCCCCCGTGGGCATCTTCAGCCTCGAGATGAGCAAGGAGCAGCTGGTGGACCGCCTGCTGTGCTCGCAGGCCGAGGTAGACCTGTGGAAGATGCGCACCGGCCGCCTGTCGGACCGCGCCGAGGACGACGACTTCCCGCGCATCGGCCACGCCATGGGCGTGCTGGCCGAAGCCCCGCTGTTCATAGACGACTCCGCCTCGGCCAGCGTGCTGGAGATCCGCACCAAGGCACGGCGCCTGAAGGCCGAGCACGGCAGCCTGGGCCTGCTGGTGGTGGACTACCTGCAGCTGATCGAGAGCCGGTCCAGCAACAGCGACAACCGCGTGCAGGAGGTAGCCGAAATCACCCGCGGCCTAAAGGCGCTCGCACGCGAGCTGCAGGTGCCGGTGCTGGCCCTATCGCAGCTGAGCCGTGCGGTGGAGATGACCAAGCCCGCCATCCCCAAGCTGGCCCACCTGCGCGAGTCCGGATCCATTGAGCAGGACGCCGACGTGGTCATGTTCATCTACCGCAAGTCCGCGGACCGCAACTACCGGCCGGAGGACATCAGCCCCGAGGAGCGGCACATCGCCGAGCTGCACATCGCCAAGCACCGCAACGGCCCCACCGGCATGGTCAAGCTATTCTTCGACGAGCAGCGGGTGAGCTTCAAGAACCTGCAGCGCGGCAATGTAACGCCGCCGCCGCCCAGCGGACGCCCGGCAATGCCCGAGCCGGCAGAGCTTGGGTAGGACATAGGACTGAGGACGAAGGACTAAGGCGCCCCGCGTGCCACCCTCTCTGTCCTCAGTCCTATGTCCTCAGTCCTAATTCCTGTATCCTACCCCATATGCCAAACATCTTCGGAAAATTGAAGCAGATCAAGGACCTCCGCGACCAGGCCAAGAAGCTGCAGGGCGCCATCGGCGGCGAGCTATCTACGTCCGAGCACGACGGCGTATCTGTAACGGTCAACGGCTCGTTCGAGCTGACGGACGTGCAGATTACCCGAGACCTACCCCGCGACCAGCTGGGCAAGGCCGTGGCCAAAGCCGGCACCGCAGCCATTAAGGCGATGCAGAAGACGGTGGCCCAGAAGATCCAGGCCATGGGCGGCCTGGGCAAGCTCGGCGGCCAGGGCTAGACCGCGCTCAGCGCGGCTGAATCCATGGCCAGGCTCCCCCGCCTCATTACGCAGCTCGCACTGCAGCTAGAGCGGCTGCCCGGCATCGGCCCCAAGACGGCTGAGAAGCTGGCCTACCACCTGGCCCGCCAGCCCCGCGGCGTGCTGGATGACTTCGGATCGGCGCTGCAGGAGCTAGCCGAGGGCATTCGTACCTGCCGCACCTGCGGCGACTTCAGCGAGGCTGAAATCTGCGGCATATGCGGCGACGCGGGACGAGACGGTAGCCTGCTGTGCGTGGTAGCAGACAGCGCCGAGCTGCACGCCATCGAGCGCCTGAACGAGTTCACCGGCCGCTACCACGTCCTCGGCGGAACGATCAGGCCCATCGAGGGCATAGAGCCCGGGCACCTTAGGATTGACGAGCTGGTGGCGCGACTGGAATCTGACGGCGTGGTGGAGGTCATCCTGGGCCTGAACCCAGACCTGGAGGGCGAGACAACGGCTATGTACCTGACCCGTCTGCTGAAGCAGCACGGCGTGAGCGTGACCAAGCTGGCGCGGGGCCTACCCACGGGCTCGGAGATTGAGTACGCCGACGACAGCACCCTATCCAGCGCCCTACGGAACCGGAGGCAGGCATAGCTAATCCGGCTGAGCCGCCTCGTTCATTCGAGGGTCACTGATTGACATCTAGATATATTCGTGGTACAAGTCTATCCATTAGGAATAGCTAGCACCTTGAGCGGAGGACAGAACTTGGATCACGAAACTACAGGCAAAAGCGCTGAAGAATTTACCCCGCCGACCGCGGCTCACGTCTATACCATTTCGCAGGTCGGCGCGATGCTGGGCGATGTTCCAGTGGAGACTCTACGGCACTGGGAGAAGGACCTAGGCAACCTTCTGCAGCCAATGAGGCAGGCTGGCGGGGCTAGGCGATTCAGCGATGCAGACGTCCGCACCCTAAGAATGTTCGTTGACCTGAAGAGCCGTGGGTTCACGAACGAGGGTGCGAGACGAGAGCTCGTCCTAGGGATCGCCGACTGCCAGGATATCCAGACCGTGGAGCAGGCGCTGCTCACCATCGATCGAGCGACGAGGAGCATTGCCCAAGCCGCAGCTCGCCTGGATGACGCAAGGGAATTCCTGCAGCGGCATACGCGCAACAAAGAATGAAATGAGCCGCCCCCGGGGCGGCTTTCTTTTATCCTCGCTACCGCATTACCTGCACGCACTGGTTGACCATGCCCCAGTTGGAGATGCGCCCCAGGTTCTGGGTGAAGACCATTACGCCGAAGGCGATGAGTATTACGCCGAAGGCAATGTTCGCCCAACGCAGGTACGGCCCCATGCGCCGGATGACTGCTCCCGCCTGGGCGGTGAATGCACCCAGCAGCAGGAACGGCAGCCCCAGGCCCAAGCTGTAGGCCAGCAGCAGGCCAAACGCGGACGCAGGCTGGGCTGCGGCCAGGCCGAGGATCGCTCCGAGCACGGCGCCGACGCACGGGCTCCAGCCCAGGGCGAACGCTGCCCCGAACAGCAGGGATGTGAGGCAGCGTGACCGGTGCGCCGTCGGCGTTAGCCTATGCTCCCGTTCCAGGAACGGCACCCGGAATAGCCCGAGCAGGTAGATGCCGAACAGCACGATGATTGCCCCGCCGATGCGGCTGAGCCAGACGTGGGCACCGTACGAGACGTCCGCCAGCGCCGTGTGCAGCAGCAGGCCAATGACCGAGAACACCACCGAGAACCCGAGTACGAAGCACAGGCTATTCGCAAAAACCTGCCGGCGGTGGCTTGCGGATCCCGCCACGCTGGTTCCGGCCAGGTACGCCAGGTAGCCCGGCATCAGCGGCAGCACGCACGGCGCCAGGAAGGAGACCAGGCCCGCGACGAATGCTACCCCGTATGAAACTTCCATGGCTACAGTTTAGCAGCAAAGGCAGACGCCACCGCTGGAACCACGGCAGGATTGAAGATGGACGGGATAATCTCCTCGGCTGAGGGCGCCTGGACGACGGCGGCTAGATTCTGAGCGGCGGCGAGCAGCATGGCATCCGTTACCTGCACCACGCCGCTGTCTAGCAGCCCACGGAAGATGCCGGGAAAGGCCAGGGCATTATTGATCTGGTTGGGGTAGTCAGACCGGCCGGTGCCGACTATAGCAGCGCCCGCCGCACGGGCATCGTCCGGCATAATCTCTGGCACCGGGTTAGCCATGGCGAGGATTGCGGGGCCAGGGTTCATGCTACGCACCATCTCCTGTGTAACTAAGCCGCCGGCGCTGACGCCCACGAAGATGTCTGCGCCGACCATGGCACCCGCCAGGCTGCCCTCAATCCCCCGCCGGTTGGTAGCTGCAGCCAGCGCAGCCTTATCCGAATTCATACCTGCACGGCCTTGGTACAGCGCGCCGTGGCTATCGCAGGCCACCAGGTTGGTGAATCCTCCCGCCAGCAGCAGCTCGGCCACGGCAGTACCCGCAGCTCCAGCGCCACTGATGACAACGGATACTTCGCCAGGCTCCTGCCCGCGGACCTTGAGCACGTTGATGAGCGCCGCCAGCACGACCACGGCTGTGCCGTGCTGGTCGTCGTGGAACACGGGAATGTCCAGCAGCTCTCGCAGCTTCCGCTCGACCTGGAAGCACCTCGGTGCGCTAATGTCCTCCAGGTTAATGGCTCCGAACACCGGAGCAATGCGCTGCACCGTCGCCACAATCTCGTCCACGTCCTGCGTGTCTAGGCAGATGGGGAACGCATCCACATTGGCGAACTGCTTCATCAGCACCGCCTTGCCCTCCATCACGGGGATAGCCGCATGCGCGCCGAGGTTGCCCAGGCCGAGGATGGCCGAGCCGTCCGAGACAATGGCCACCGTGTTCCGCTTGATGGTGTACTCCCGCGCCAGCTTACTATCCTTGCCTATCTCCACGCTAACCTGCCCCACGCCGGGGGTGTAGGCCAAGCTCAAATCATCCCGCGTCTGCAGCGGAACCGTTGGGTGCAGCTCCATCTTGCCGCGGTGCTTGCGGTGCAGCTCCAGGGAACGGGACGCGAGGTCATCCATACCGCAGAATGATACCCCAAATGGGGCTTCCCGAGACACCTCGACAGATTCGCCGGAAGCTTGTACGATGCTCCCTGCATTTCACATGCCGCTATCGTCTAACGGTTAGGACACCAGGTTCTCATCCTGGTAATCGGGGTTCGATTCCCCGTGGCGGTACCAAACTTACTATTCCTTCGCCAGCCAGTAGTCGGTCTGGCGGACCAGGAGCTCGGCGCTGCGGCTGGGGTAGGCAATGATCGCCTTGGTAACCCTCTCCATGCGGCTGCCCTGGGACCCCTTCACCAGCACGGCGTCGCCGTGCTGAATCGCACCTGCTAGGTACTCCCCCGCCTCGGCCGTGGTGGCGAACGAACGCACCTCCCCTACCTTCCCGGACGCTCGCGCCGCATCCGCGATGTGCCTCGCCAGCTCGCCAACGGTAACCAGAATATCGGCTTCGCAGGCCTGCCCCACCTCGGCGTGCAGCTGCGAGGCGGTCGGCCCCAGCTCCAGCATGTCGCCCAGCGCCGCCACGGTACGGGTGCACAGGCCCTCGGCCTTCAGCTCGGCCAGGGTTTCCAATGCTGCGGCGCAGGCGAGCGGCGACGAGTTGTAGGTATCGTCAACCAACAGCGAGCCGCGCAGGCCATCCAGCGCCCGCATGCGGCCGGGCGCGGGCAGGAAGTTCTCCAGCTGCGCGCCGACGTCCACCAGGTTCAGGTTGAGGGCCTGGGCTGTGGCAACGGCAGCCGCGCACACGTAGGCGTACTGCCGGCCGAGCGCGCCGGGCACAAAGATTGGCACGGTGCTGCCGCCGGTCTCCAGCTTCACCAGCGTGCCCAGCGTACCGTCGTGGCGCACCGAACGACGGTCAACCACGCGCACGTCGGCACCCTCGCCGAAGCCGAACGTCTTGATGGAAGCCTTGGTCTTCTCGCGCAGGGCCAGCACCCGCTCGTCATCGTAGTTGAGGATAGCCCAGCCACTGGTGCCCAGGGCTCGCACGGGCGTACCCTCCTCCTCGGCCACGCCGTCTAGGTTGCGCAGCTGCTCTAGGTGCGCGGCGCTGGCAGCGGTAACGACGCATACCGTCGGCTTGGCAATTGCGGTAAGCACCGCGGCGTCGCCCGGCGCATCTGAGCCGAACTCCAGCACCAGAACCTGCGGGTACTCGCGGCGGATAGCCAGCAGCTCCAGCCCGCGGAAGATAACGGCGAGCCACGACAGGACCGAGCGGTGGCCGGCGCGGGCACGCAGGATAGCCAGGGGCAGGCCTACATCGGTGTTGTAGTTGCCGGCTGGCTGGCCAACGTAGCCGTACGGCGCCAGCGCCACCGCCGTGGCGAGCCGAGTGCTGGTCTTGCCCACGCTGCCGCTGACCGAGACGACCAGCGGCCGGTACTTAGCCAGCACCAGCTTGGCGAGGAGCTGGATGGTCGAGACTACGATGCGGCGGACTAGCTTCATTTGGAATTTGGCTGGATGCGTAGGATTCTTAGGGCGGCGGCGGTTACGTCCCTGAACAGGGGTGCGGCCGAACCTTCAGCCCACGCTACCTTGGGCATCTCCAGCTTGGCAATGGTTACCACGGCGGGGTCCGTCGCCGGGGCAATTCCGGCAAAGGAGTGGTTGGCCTGGTCCACCAGGTAGCCGCCGCGCGGGTCGGGAATTTGAGCTGTTCCGGTCTTGCCGCCGATGGTGAAGCCGGGCACCTGGGCGTTCACGATGGGGGTGCCGTGGACCACCGAGACCAGCATCGCCCGCACGTTGGCAGCGGTGGCCGGCTGCAGCACCCGCCGTACAACCTTGGGCTGGGTAACGGTCCTGGTGCCATCCGGCGCCACCACCTCGGCCACCAGGTACGGCTGCATCAGCTCGCCGCCGTTGGCGATCGCCGCGTACGCGGCTGCCATCTGCATCGGCGTAGCGGTTATGCCCTGGCCGAACGAAGCCGTGGCGGTGTAGATCTCGCTGGGCTTGTCGAGGGACGACGTGTCGCCGGCACGGTCGCCGGTTATATCTATGCCCGTTGGCTGGCCGAAGCCGAACGCCGCGAAGTACCGCCGCAGGCCATCGCCGGTCAGCCGCCGGGCGGCGAATATCATGCCGGTATTAATTGAGCGCTGCAGCACGCCGACCATGGTCTGCCTGCCCCAGCGTTTGTTCTGCGCATTCTTAATGGGGAAGCCGCCGATGCGCTCCTCGCCGGGGTCGTCGAACTCGGTCTGCGGCGTTACCGCTCCAGCGTCTATCGCCGAGGCCATCACGACGGGCTTCATGATCGAGCCAACCTCGTAGGGCACCAGCGCCCTGTTCTCGTACTGGGCAACGGAGCGGACGTCGCCGTAGCGGTTCGGGTCGAAGGATGGGCTGCTGCATAGGGCTAGGATGGCGCCGGTCTTTGGGTCCATTACCACCACCGCTCCCCCGGCTGCCTGCGTCTTCTCCACCGCCTGCTCTAGGCTACGGCAGGCTGCGAACTGCAGCGGACGGCTGATGGTCAGAACCAGGTCAGATCCGTCTACGGCAGGCCTGAAGACCTCTGTCGCGCCCGCGATGAGGCCGCCGCCCGCAGCCCGAATGCCGCTGACGAAGCCGCCGGACCCACCCAGCTGCTCCTCGTAGTACTGCTCGATGCCGTAGCGGCCGACGCGTGTCTCGCCGTCTGAGTCGAAGCCCAGGAACCCCAGCAGGTTGCCCGTTATCTTGCCCTCGGCGTACTGGCGCCAGGGCTCGGGCACCAGGTGCAGGCCGGGCATGTCCAGCTTCTGGATTGCCGCCCGCTGCTCCTCGGTCAGCCGGTGCTGCAGCGGCAGGTACGACCGACGGCTGCCGGCGATGCTCTCGGCCATCGCATCGGTTGCCGTTGCCGTCAGGCCGAGGATGGGCCCCACGGCATCGGCCACCGCCCGCGGGTCACGTATCGACCGCGGGTCGGCGAACAGCAGATCCTCGAAGCTGTTGTAGGCCAGCGGGAAGGTGCTGCCGTCGTCCTCGCGCACCAGAATCCTACCGCGGCTGGGGAAGAGCTTCTGCACCACCCGCTGCTGGTCGTTCGCCAGCACGGCGTAGGCCTGGCGCTGGATAACCTGCACCTGCAGGAGGCGAGCTGCCAGCAGGCCGAACGCGAAGACGATGGCGAGGCGCAGGACTCGCTCACGCGGCCAGCGAGGCCCCCGTGGGGACGCCGACCGCACCATAGGCCCTAGCGGGCGACGGCGACGGCTCCGGCAGCTGCGCCGGCGAACTGCTGGCTGGGCAGGGCGACCAGGCCCATTTCAGACGTTGCGGCGGCCACCCGCTCCAGCGAGCGCAGCTGCACCGCCTGGCGCTCCAGCCGGGCGTGCTCCTCCTCCAGGGCTGCAGCCTGCCGCTGCAACGAACGTATCTCCACGTTCGCCGCAGCGGAGGCATTGGCCTGCCACACGTACGAGAGGCTGAGGAGGACGAGGCAGCTGACCACCGCGCCGCGGCGCACGCCGGGGCGGAGCGAAGCTAGGCGCAGGCGCCCGAAGGCTGCTACCCAGGGGGCCATGGCTGCGACTGCTCGGTAGTTCGCTGCTGCGTTGATCATACGTTTATGTTTTTTCTCAGGTAAGGATGTTATGAGTTCTCAGTTCTGGTTGCGGCGCGGAGCTTGGCGCTGCGAGCTCGTGGATTCTCGGCGACCTCGGCCTCGGATGGCACCAGCGGCCTCTTGGTCAACACCTGCCACCGCTCGCTGCCCTTTAGGAACCGCTTCACCAGCCCATCTTCCAGCGAGTGGTAGCTGATGGTTACCAGCGTCCCGCCCGGTTCCAACACCTCGGCGGCCTGCTCCAGGCCCGCGCGGAGCGCCTCCATCTCGTCGTTCACCACGATGCGTAGGGCTTGGAAGGTACGGGTGGCGGGGTGGCGGCGGCTGCGGCCGAAGCGGCGGGCGTACAGCCGAACCACGATGTCCGCCAGCTGCCCGGTGCTAGCCACCGGCCGCTGCCGTACGATTGCGGCGGCAATCTGGCGTGCCATCGGCTCCTGGCCGTAGGTGCGGAGTGCGTCCGTCAGATCTTCCTCCGACCACCGGTTCACCACCTGGGCTGCGGTCAGCTCGCCCTCGGGGTCGCCGTCGAACCGCATAATCAGGGGGGCGTCGGTCTGGAAGCTGAAGCCCCAGCTGGGGTCAGCCAGCTCGGCGCTGGCTAGGCCGAGGTCGAACAGGATGCCCCGCAGCGGAAGGCTGCAGCCGCTGGACCGCCACAGGTCTGCCAGCTGGCTGAAGTTGCCCTGCTGGATGACCACCCGGCTGCCCAGGGACGCGAAGCGGCGTCGGCCAGCCTCCACGGCACGTGGGTTCTGGTCTATGCCGACCACGACGCCGTCGGGGCCCGCTGCCTCCAGCAGCAGGGCGGCGTGTCCGCCTCCGCCGAAGGTGGCGTCGATGTAGGCGCTGCCCGGCTGCGGCAGCAGGTACGACAGTACCTCGGCGGTGAACACTGGCTTGTGCTGGTAATCAAGGAGCGACGCCGGGGAGTCGGCCATAGGCGTCGTGCAGCCCTACACGCCGAGCGTGCCCAGGGCTTCCGCGATGTCTACGCTCGACCGCTCGGTGGAAGACTTGTACTTGGTCCAGGCCGCCTCATCCCACAGCTCCAGGCGGTTGTACAGGCCGGTTACTACGACCTGCTTCGAAAGGCCGGCGTACTTGCGCAGGTAGTCCGGCACCAGCACGCGGCCCTGGCTATCGATGTCTACCTCCATTGCTCCCGCGAGCATCAAGCGGCTGAACGCCCGGGTGTTGGCCTGGGCGATGGGGAGGGTAACCAGCTTGTCTGCGAGCTTCTTCCACTCCGCAGACGTATAGACGAACAGGCAGCCGTCCAGGCCCCTGGTAACGACCGCGCCCTTGCCCAGCGCCCCACGAAACTTAACCGGAACCGCCATGCGGCCCTTCTCGTCGATGCTGTGGGTGTATTCGCCGATAAACATGCTCGCCGCGTTTAGCAGTTTGGTTCGAGAGGTTATTTACCGTCGTTTTTGTTTTCCCCACTTTTATCCACTTCTTTTGTTTACCTCTCCATTCTACACCACTCTGCTTTTCCGAACAACCACCGCGCTCCCCGCGGTCAAATGGACGGCAGCGGCTAAATAGACGTAAAAAATCCGCCCGGGTGGGCGGCGAGCTGTTGATAACCCTCCCCTACTTCGGCTTGGTTATATTCGGGGCATGGATGTACCTAGGACGGAGCGTTCCAGCTGCCTGCCACCGCCCGAAGTGGACAACCTTGAAGCCCTCCGCCAGCTCGTAGGCAGCGACCGGCAGATTCAAAGCCCACGCCAAGGCGTTGGCCACGGTTACAGACAGGCGGATGCCGCCGGGCGTTGAGGGGCCAACTACGGCAGCGATTCCCGTAACCTTGCTCGGGGCAAGGCCCAGTACGCGGTGGACGAGGCGCGAGAACCCCAACGCTCGGCTGCGTCCCGTGGGGGCCGGGGCTGTACGGCACGCCACGACCACGCCGTCCGGCCTGGCCAACCCAGACCACAGACGATCTCCGCTCGCATCCAGCAGCAGGATGGAGCCAGCACGTGGAGCGGCCTCTCGGCTCCGCTCGAGACTGGCGGCGGGGGTGCGGGGCGCTGCGGCCATATATTCGGTATACTGTACTACTACCCCACCTCGCCCCGCCGCGCAATGTACGCCACACAGGTAAACCACCTCCTCCGCCGCGGCACGCAGGCGGGCAGCGTCGCCAGCGTCTCGGTTGCCCGGCCCGGCGCCGAGGAACGTGAGGTGAAGGGCCAGCTCCTGCTGCTGCTGGAGGTACCGGGCTCTTCCGCCCGCCTGCAGGTAGCCGTAGACGAGTTCCTGCGGGCGGTGGAGGGCGCCTACTACAACGGCCCGGCCCAGGACCCAGAGGCGAGCCTGGAGCAGGCCCTACGCACCGCCAACGCCGGCCTGCCCGCCCTGTGCAGCCACGACAAGCGCTGGCCCGAGCGGACCAGCATGGCGGTGGTCGCATACCGCGGCGACCAGGTCTACTTCGCCACCGCTGGCTCTATCTGGGGCGTGCTGCTAACCCCCACGCGCGTCTCCACCGTAACCGAGAACGGCAGCCGAGCGGCGACGGTGAACCCGCTCAAGCCCTTCTCCTCCATCGCCAGCGGGCCGCTGCAGCCAGATAGCACGGTGTGCTTCGCCACCCTTACCCTGCTGGACTACATAGCGCAGGAGAAGTTCCGCAAGCTGTGCGCCGACCTGCCGCCGCTGGGCGTGGTGCAGCAGCTGGAGGACCTGCTGGGCCAGGCATCGCCCCAGCTGAACATTGCGGCTATCATCATCAGGCGAACTCCCGCGGGGACAGAGGCGCACCAGCCCGCCGCCCACGCCGCTATCCCGGCCGCTGCCCCGACGTCGCAGCGATCGATGCGCCAGCTGGCCGGGCAGCGCCAGGCAACGGCGCAGCTCCTGAGCGCCCCCAGCCTGCGCCAGTCCCTGGGCAGCCGAGTATCGAACGGCGTTGCGGCGCTCCGAAGATCAGCCGCCGCGCTCGCCACCCCTCAGCTCTGGGCTGACCTGCGGCGGTCGGCGGAGCGTTCTGCCGCGGTAGCGCGCACAGCCGTTGCCACCAGCAGAACCAGGTTCTCTGCGGCGGCATCGTACCGCTGGCCGCCCTCGGCGTGGCTAACCGGGCTGGCGCTGGCGGCGAGCCGGCCGGTTCGCTGGGCCAGGGGCCTCCGCCCGGTGCAACGGATCATCGTCACGGTCATTGCGGCGGCAATCCTGGCATTGGCGGGCGGAACCCAGTGGCGGCTGACGCAGATCGCCAACCGTATCCCGCCGGTATCGGCCGACGTCATCTCGGGCATTGCCGCCAGCATCGACAGCGCCACCAACGCCCTCATCTACGGCGACGAGGGCGCAGCTGCAGCGGCGATCGGCGAGGCGGATCGAGCCCTCGCCAGCGTGGATAGCCGCCAGGCTGACGACCCCAGCCTGCCGCCCCTGCGCCAGCAGCTGGCAGACCTGCAGCGCCGCCTCAGCCGAGCCGTTGCCCTGCCAAGCCTGGGCACGGTGGCTAGCTTCCCCGACCAGCAACCAGCTGGCCTAGCCATGGCGGGCGGCGACCTGTGGACGGTTACGGGCTCGGGGCTGGTCCGCGTTAGCCTAGACGGCGCAACCGAGGTATCGGCGAACGGCGTGGCGGCGGGATCTCCCCTGGCCGCCGAGGGCTCTACCGCCTACGCCGCGGGCGTTGACGTAACCGAGGCCAACGCGAATTCTTCCCGCGCCTACCCGTGGGAACGGCTAGCAGACCACGCCGACACCGTCGCCATTGCAGCCTACGGCAGCCGGCTGTACACCCTGGCCGACAACGGGCAGGTCTTCCGCTACCGCCGCTCCGGCGGAACGTTCTCGCAGGGCACTGCCTGGCTCAAGGGCCAGCCCAGCGGATCTGGCCGCAGCATTGCCGTAGACGGCGCCGTCTACGTCCTCACCGCGAACGGGGTCATACGCTACAGCCAGGGCAACCCGTCGCCGCTCAACCTGGGCAGCGCCTACCCCGCCCCCGCCGACCTACGAGCCTTCGCCGTGGGCAGCCGGGCCATCTACCTGCTGGAGCCCAGCCAGAGGCGCCTGCTGGCCTTCAACAAGCAGACCGGTCGCCTGGAGCAGCAGTTCACCTCTGACGAGCTAGCCGCCGCCACGGCGGTAGCCGTGGCCGACGACGAACGTACGGCGTACGTCGTCGCGGGCGCGGCCGTGCGGTCTATCGATCTAACGGCACGATAAAACGAATGTAGGGACGAGGCGCGCCTCGTCCCTACACGACAATCGAACCGGATCGTTACTTCAACGTAACGGTCGCGCCGGCGGCCTCCAGGGCTGCCTTGATCTTGTCGGCCTCCTCCTTCGAGGCACCCTCCTTCACCATCGCCGGGGCGGCGTCGGCCAGGTCCTTTGCCTCCTTCAGGCTGAGGGCCGTAACCTCGCGCAGCGCCTTGATGACGTTAATCTTCTGCTCACCGGCACCGGTCAGCTCCACGTTGAAGCTGGTCTTCTCCTCGGCATCGGCAGCGGCGGCGCCGCCGGCAGCGGGCGCCATCGCCATAGCCACCGGGGCCGCAGCCGTTACGCCGAACTTCTCCTCCAGAACCTTAACCAGCTCGGCCAGGTCTAGGACGGACAGCTTCTCGATCTGCTCGACCAGGTCCTTGAACTTGGCCGGAACCTCTACCATCTTGTCGTCGGACATATGAATCAGGTTAACGATTGATAAACGTCCTCGTGTAAAGACGCATTGCAATACGTCTCTACGCGCGGGCTACGCGGACCGCATCAAGGGTCCGCACGAACTTAGAAAGGGTGCCGTGCAGCACGCCCACCATGCCCTGGATGGGGCTGTTCAGGCTACCCACCAGCTTGGCTAGCAGCTCCAGCCTGCTCGGCAGGCTCGCCAGCGTCTTGATGCCAGCCTGGTCCAGCACGTCGCCGTTCACGATGCCGCCCCGCAGGGTCAGCACCTCGGCGTTCTTCTTGATGAACTCAGCTAGAATCTTAGCCGACGTAACCTCGTCGCCGTACGAGAAGGCGATGATCAGGCTGCCGTCCAAATCGGACAGCGTCTGGGGCATCTCGCCGTTCTTGAGGGCCAGACCCAGCAGGGTCTTCTTTACCACCAGCAGTTCGCCGTTGCTCTCCTTCAACGTGCGACGCAGCTCTTCGGTGGCCTTTACGGTTAGCCCGGCGTAGGCCGCAACGGCCACGCCCTTGGCGCGCGCCAGCTTCTCGCTGACCGCGGCTAGCTCTGCTTCCTTTGTGCTCTTCAGCTTTGCCATAGATTGAGTGTTTCCATTGTTGGTTAGGGGTTTCCCCCTGGCTCGACCTTTAGCCAACTGCGAGCACTAAAAATGCGGCCCGTGGAGCCGCAGAAAGAGTGTCCTTTCCCCCGCCGGAGCGGGTTGAGGGTCTGTCTCGGTAGGATATTAAGCTATTTCACCCGCCTTTGCCCCTTTTGGGGGCTTCGGCGAGGCTAGCGCCTACGGTCTGCGACAGTTGGTAAAAGGATGATGCCCCAACGACGGGATATCTGTCTATGTTGACAATATATTAATAATTTGATATTATCTTACATATTAAGGTATTCGTACATTCACAGAGGAATGACCAAATGTCAGACGATAAGTATCAGCGGATCAATCTTCTGCTAACGCAACTTCTACCGTTGCTAGAGACCCGAGCTTTCATAGAGTGTGCCACGGCAAGCCTAACGGTACTCCGCTCTGCGGCCTACGTCAGAGAAGGCTACCTAAGCTTAGGTTGCGGAGAGCTAAGCAGGGCGAGGAACAACTTCGGATGGGCGGGGCTATACAAGAGAATCGCCAACTCAGAGGAGAGGGAGGCTGAAGCTACGTGGGATCGAGTGGAATCCATACGAGCATCGATCGCCGAGTACAAAGCAGGTAGCCACCCAGCTCTATTCGATACCGTCAATGAGGACGAGCTTCGCGGAGAGCTGGGTAAACTTGGCGCATTGCTGAATGTACTAGCCCTGAACCTTCGTGAGTGCGCAGGTGAGCTCCAAGATGATGCGCCGGGAGAACTCAACGCGCTACGTGAAGAGCGACGACGGCAGAAGCGGTAACCAAACGAGAACCAACGGGACCCTACGGGGTCTCGTTTCGTTTACAGCTAACGCAGGTACCGGCGTTTTGCTGCGCTGTGCTCTTCACCCGTGCGGCTGAAGATGGTGGTGCCGTCCTCAGCAGAGAGGAAGTAGTAGTACGGGTTGGACGTGGGGTGCAGCACCGCCTGGATCGCCGAGATGCTGGGCATAGCAATGGGCCCGGGCGGCAGGCCGCGGTTGCGGTAGGTGTTGTACAGGCTGGAAGCGGCTAGGTCGGCGGCGGTGGGCCGGGTAACGCTCTTGCCCGTGACGTAGTTCACCGTGGCGTCGCTCTGCAGCGGCATGCCGATCTCCAGCCGCTTTAGGAAGACGTCGGCGACGTTGCGGCGGTCTTGGTCCGTAGCCACCTCACGCTCCACGATTGATGCGAGCGTTAGAACTTCGTGCATGGTGAGGCTGTGCGGAACGGGCAGGGGCTCTGATAGCCGCTGCTGAACTGCCTCCGCCATCTCGGCCGTAGCCTTGGCCGTGAGCTGCGCCAGAGCCTGGTCCGTGAACACGCGGTAGGTGTCGGGGAACAGGTAGCCCTCCAAGCTGGCGGGCTGAGGCTTTACGCTGGCGATCCACTGGGCCGTGGCGGTAGAGACGACGCCGGACCAGCCGCCGTCGCTAGCCCAGAAGGCCAGGATCTGGTCGCTGGATGATGCCACGCCCTGGTCCGCCAGGCGCACGGCGAGCTTGGCCAGCGAGTCACCCTCGCGGATGCGCAACGTAAGCTCGGGCCTAGGCGGGATGGCAGGGGTACGGGGCTGGCTGTACCAGGTGAATAGCCCAGCGCCGATGGCGAGGACGATGACTGCGGCGATGGTGAGGAGGAGCTTCATGCGGTAGAAACTATAAGACTCGTAGACACTGAGACGGCGAGGATACAAGTCGACTGGGACATTTCATACAAGTCTCACTGTTTCCCTGTCTCCGTGTCTCACCTACCGAAACTTCCTGTACCTCCCCTGCTCCAGCATCTTAACAATCTCACGCACGTTCTGCGCCTGGTCGCGGCTGCAGATCAGCAGCGCATCGGGCGTATCCACAATTGCTAGGTCGGCTAGGCCCACGGTGGCGATTAGGCGCTTGGTCCCCGAGTAGACCAAAACGTTACGGCTGCCGGAATCCAAATGCTGGCCAATAGATACCGTCTGCCCCGGCTTAACGGAGAGAACGTCGTGCACGCTACGCCAGTGGCCCACATCCACCCAGGTGAACCTAGCCGGCACCACGGCGCCGCCGTGCAGGTGCTCCATTACGGCGTAGTCTATGGATGTGGCCGTGCGAAGGCGGCGGTAGGCGGCAGCCAGGGCGGCGCCGAACCGCGGCGTGGGGTACGCCGCGGCAGCAGCCTCGGCTGCAGCAGCCACCGGGGCTGCGTGCCGGCGGATCTGGGCCAGCCACCGGTCTGACGTGGCGCTGAATATTCCTGGGTTCCAGTAGTGTCGGCCGGAGGCGACGTACCTAGCTGCGGTAGCTGCGTTCGGCTTCTCGCGGAAGCGCCTGAGCGGACGCCAGCCCCTGCCCGGCGCCTGGCGGCCGACCTCGATGTAGCCGTAGCCAGTCTCGGCGTAGGCCGGCGGCACGCCGATGAAGGCGAACTCACCCGCCGAGGCAGCCCTGGCCATGGTGCGGACGCAGGCTCGGAAGCGGGGTACGCTGCCGATGACCTGGTCGCTGTTGATGACGGTCAGCACGGCGCCGGGGTGGCGGCGCTGGGTTATCGCCGCAGCTACGGCAATGGCAGCTGCGGTGCCTCGCCCGCGTGGCTCGACGACTAGCTGGCTGGGCTTGAGCTTGGGCAGCTGGGCACGGACCTGCCGCACGTACGCGGCGGTGGTGATGATCAGCGGCGGCAACGTACCGACGCCGGCGGCACGATCCACCGCCTGCTGGAGCAGGGTCTGCCCGCCGGCTAGGCGCAGAAGCTGCTTGGGCTGCTGCCTACGCGAGAGCGGCCACAGCCGGGTGCCGCTGCCGCCGGCTAGGATAGCCAGCTGGTGCCGCACTCGCCTGCTCATACCTCGTTCTCGCCGACCAGCGGCACGAAGCTGAACCCAGGGTAGCGCTCCTCATCGAACTCCTGGTCCGACAGCCGCATCATCACCACCACGTCCTGCGTCTCGTTGCCGATGGGCACCACCAGGCGGCCGCCCACGGCTAGCTGCGCCCGGAGGTCTTCCGGGAACTTGCTGGCAGCTGCGCCCACCACCACGCGGTCGAACGGGGCGTGCTCGGGAATGCCGTGGGCACCGCTGCCCTCGATGCAGCTGACGTGCGGCAGCTTGCACGGCTCCATGTTGCTCCGCGTGAGCTCGGCCATGTTGGGCTGCACCTCCACCGCGAACACCTTGCCGTGCGGGTGGACCAGCTTGCCGAGCAGCGCCGTTTGGTAGCCGGACCCAGAGCCGACTTCCAGCACCGAATTATTCGGCCGAGGCTGCAGCAGCTCAAGCATGAAGGCCACCACGCTGGGCTGAGACATAGACGAGCCCGGCGCCAGCGGAATGCTGACGTCTTCGTAGGCGTGCTCGCGGTGCTCGGCCGGGGTAAACTTGGCGCGGTCAATGTCTATGAATGCCTGGATAATGGCAGGGGTGCGCAGCACGCCGCTGCCGCACAGGTGGCGGATGAGCTTGGCGTGGTCGGGGTGAACTCGGCTCAGGTCCATACAGAGGTACCGTACAGAACTATGGCCAGAATTGCCACGGCTACCCGGTACCAGGCGAACGGCGCCAGGCTGCGGCTGCGGACCCAGGCCAGCAGGCCGGCGACGGCTGCGTACCCGGCGACGGCCGAGGCAATGAATCCGGCTGCCAGCGCCACGGGGGCCACCCCGACCGCCGGGCTGACGATGTCGCCCCACTGGAACAGCACGGCCCCCAGCGTGGCGGGAACGGCGAGCAAAAAGGCGAAGCGGGCGGCATCTGGCCGGCGGAGGCCGAGCAGCAGAGCCACGGCGATGACGGCGCCGGAACGAGACAGGCCGGGCAGCAGCGCGAACGCCTGAGCTACGCCTAGGCCAATGGCTGCGCCCCACCCCAGCTGCGCCAGGGTGGATGACTGCTTGCCCCAGCGCTCACCGGAGAGAAGCAGCACGCTGCCGATCACCAGCATGGCGGCGACCACGGCCAGGCTACGCGCGCCGGACTCAATGGCGTCGCCGCCTAGCAGGGCGACGATGACCACCGGCACCGTAGCCGCCGCTACCTGCCAGGCCAGCCGGCCGTCGTCAGACTTCGGCGCGCTGAACGCTGCGTGAATAAGCCTGAGCAGGTCTCGCCAGAAGTAGGCCAGCAGCGCCAGCAGCGTGCCGGCGTGCAGCCAGACGTCGAACGCCAGGGTAGACCCCTCGGTGCCCGGCAGCAGCCGGTGCACGATGAGCAGGTGGCCCGAGCTAGAGATGGGCAGGAACTCGGTGAGGCCCTGCACCGCGCCGAGGGCAATCGCCTCGGCTACGCCACCCATAGCAGCATCGCCAGCGCCACGCCCAGGGCGCCGCCGGCTAGAATCTCGGCGAAGGTATGGCCGACCCGGACGGCCAGGATCGGGAAGTCGTACTCGACGTCATCCGGCAGCGTCTCCACCAGCCGGTTGAGAACCCTGGCGTGGTCCCCCACCTGCCGCCGCAGCATCAGCGCATCGTTGAGGGTGAGGAGGGTGAACACCGACGCGACCGCCGCCGCCGGGCCGACGCCCTCGCCCAGGAAGAGGACCGTGCACAGCGAGACCGTAAAGGCGGCGTGCATTGAAGGCATGCCGCCGTAGGCCCACACCTGCCGCCAGCCGGCAGATCCACGGCTAGCAGCCAGGGCAATCTTCAGCAGCTGCGCCACCGACGCGGCGACGAGCGGAATAACGATGTACTGCCACATAGGACAAGGGTACCGCGGCCGCGCTACCCCTGGCAATTGCCGCAGAACACCGTGCCGCGGCCGCCCACGACGGCTCGGGAGAGAGGCTTACCGCAGCGTACGCACGGCCTGCCGCCCCGGCCGTAGACCTTAAGGTACCTGCCGTACGTCCCACGGTTGCCGTGGCCGTCTAGGTAGTCGTTCATGGTGGTCCCCCGCTTGGCTACAGCCAGCTTGAGTATCGCCCTGATTGCGGCGACGAGCGCCTTAGCCTCTGCCGACGTGATGGTCTTCGCACGGCGTTTCGGATTAATCCGCGCCCGGAACAGCGACTCGTCGGCGTAGATGTTGCCGACGCCAGCCAGTAGCGACTGGTCCATGATCATCTGCTTGATGGTCGCCTTTGGCCGGCGTGCCGCCCAGGCGAGGAGGATCGTCGGCGTAAATTCCTTCTGGAACGGATCAATGCCCCAGTCGCCGTCGTGCATCTTCTTCCAATCGGCTGCGGAATAGATGCGGATGTAGCCGAACTTCCGCGTATCGTTGAAGTACAGGCTGTCGCCAGATTTGAACCCAAGCTGCACCTGCGTGTACCTGTTCGGCAGGCCCAAGCCGCGCACGCCGAACGGGTGTCCCCCGCCTGCCAGCCGCCCAACCTTGGATTTATATATAAACTGCCCGGTCATCTTCATATGCCCTATGAGAACTAAGCTTTTGTCCAAAGTGAATACAACCACCTTAGCCCGGCGGGTAACGGACAGGATCTTTCTGCCACGGAGAATCTTGATGAACTCCCTGGGCTCCGGGCTAACCTGCTTGGGCGAATTCACGACGACGGATACTATCGTCTGGCCCGCAATCTTTGCTTGCAGATCATCTGCAACGGTCTGGACTTCGGGAAGCTCGGGCATCACTAAATCAGGCTCCTCCCCGTCATTTCGTCCGGCTTGCGGAGCTGGAGGATCTTTAGGATGGTGGGGGCCACGTCGGCCAGCACGCCGGACGGGGGTATCTGGCTGAGGTCCTTGCCCACGATGCCGGGCGTGGCCAGCTTGCCCGCCCACTGCTTGCCGACGAGGACGCACGGCACGGGCACGCGGCTGTGCTCCTTGTCGATGTGCCCGGTGAAGGGGTCGAACAGCTGCTCGGCGTTGCCGTGGTCGGCGGTAATGACGCACACGCCGCCGTAGGCCAGGGCTGCCTCGGTAATCTGCCCCAGGCACTCATCTAGCACCTCCACCGCCTGGATGGACGCGGGCAGGTTGCCGGTGTGCGCCACCATGTCGGCGTTGGCGAAGTTTATGACGATGACGTCGAAGGCCTGGGCGCTCAGCTCTCGCAGCACGCGGTCGGCGATCTCACGCGCGGCCATCTCGGGCTTGAGGTCGTAGGTTGCCACCTTGGGCGACGGAATGAGCACGTCCTGCTCTCCCGCCAGCGTGTCGCCCTGGCCGCCGTTGATGAAGTAGGTAACGTGGGCGTACTTCTCGGTCTCGGCGATGTGCAGCTGGGTGAGCCCGGCCTGCGACAGCACCGTTGCCATGGCGTTGGCCACGTGCTCGGGCGGGAAGGCGACGGCGACCGGCAGGTCGCGCACGTACTCGGCCATGGTTACGACGTTCAGGTTGTCTACGTGGCGGTGGGGCGAGAACTTGGCGAACCCGGGCAGCGCCAGGGCCGTTACGAGCTGCCGCATGCGGTCGGCGCGGAAGTTGAACATCACCACGCTGTCGCCGGGCTGCACCGTGGCCACGGGCTGGCCGCCTGCGGTAATGACGGTGGGCGGGAACTCCTCGTCGTTCACATCCTTGGCGTACGAGGCAGACAGCGCCGCCAGCGGATCTTCGGCCACGTTCTCGGACTGGCCGTCCACGATTGCCGCGTACGCTGCCTGGGTGCGCTCCCACCTGTTGTCGCGGTCCATGGCGTAGTAGCGTCCGCAGACGCTGGCGATGCGGCCGACGCCCAAGCTGGTGAGCTGGTCCTGCAGCTTGGCCACGAAGTCACGGCCGCTGCGGTACGGCGTGTCGCGCCCGTCTAGGATGACGTGGACGAATACCTCGGCCACGCCCCGCTGCTTGGCCAGCTCCAGCACGGCCAGCCCGTGCTCGTGGAAGCTGTGCACGCCGCCGGACGAGAACATGCCGACCACGTGCAGCCGCTTGCCGCCCGCCTTAGCCGAGTCGCACGCCGCCACCAGCGTGGGGTTGCCGAAGAAGGTGCCGTCGGCAATGGCGCGGGAGATTCGCGGCAGGCTCTGGTATACGATGCGGCCGGTGCCAATGGCTAGGTGGCCAACTTCGGAGTTGCCCATCTCGCCCCAGGTTAGCCCCACGGCCTCGCCGGAAGCCTGCAGGCTCCACACCGGGTACGTGGTGGTGAGCTTGTCCCAGTTCGGGGTATTGGCCAGCGTGATCGCGTTCGCCCGGCTGGGCGGCGCAATGCCCCAGCCGTCGAGGACGATGAGGACGAGGGGCTTGGGGCGGACGGCGTCGGGCATATCAGCAAGCCTTCTTCAGCAGACGCTTGGTGAGCAGGCTCTCGCCCGTCATCTCTTCCGGCTGGGGCAGGCCCAGCAGGGCGAGAATGGTGGGGGCCACGTCGGCCAGAATGCCGCCGGTGCGCAGCTTGGCCCCGATGTTCGAGCACGTCTCGTCGTTGGCGCTGGCCAGGATGAACGGCACGGGGCTGGCCGTGTGCTCGGTGTACATCTCGCCCGTATCTAGGTTCACCTTGCGCTCGGCGTTGCCGTGGTCTGCGGTAATGATCAACGTGCCGTGCGCCCGCTGCACCGCCGCCCATATCTCGCCCAGGCAGCCGTCGGTAATGTGCACCGCCTTGATGGTCGCCAGCAGGTTGCCGGTGTGGCCCACCATGTCGGGGTTGCTGAAGTTGAGGCAGATGAAGTCGGCAGACTTAGAGTCCAGCGCCTGCACCACGGCCTTGGTGATGCCGGGCGCACCCATCTCGGGCGTCTGGTCGTAGCTGACCACGTCGGGCGACGGAATGAGCTGCCGCTTCTCCCCCGCCACGGGGTTGGCGTAGCCGCCGTTGAAGAAGTAGGTAACGTGCGCAAACTTCTCGGCCTCGGCTACGTAGAACTGGCGTACGCCCGGCCCCAGCACGAACGGCAGGGTCTGCGGCACGTCGCGGCTGGGGAAGGCCGTGAGCACCTGGCCCAGGTCGGGGCCGAAGTCGGTCATGGCCACGAACCGCAGGTGCTCGGGCTGCACCTTGCGCACGAACGAGCCGGGGTTGAGCTGGTTGAAGTCGGGCTGGATGAAAGCCTTGGTCAGCTGGCGGGCACGGTCGGACCGCAGGTTGAACAGGATAATAGCGTCGCCCGTGCCAATGGTTCCCACCGGCTTGCCATCCTTGCCCACGACCACGGAAGGCTGCACGTACTCGTCGCTCTCGCCGCGGTTGTAGGCCTGGAGTATAGCCTCATCCGCGCTGTGGACGTGCCTGCCCTTGCCCTCGGTCATAGCCTCGTACGCAGCCTGGGTGCGGTCCCACTTCTTCTTCCGGTCCATGCCGTAGAAGCGGCCCATGACCGTGGCGATCTGCTCGCCGTTCTTGAAGCCGTCGCGCAGCATCTTGAGCAGCCCAATGGCGGCGAAGCGGGGCGTGTCGCGGCCGTCGGTGAACAGGTGGAGGTAGGTTCGCTTGAACCGATGCTTAGCCAGCATGTCGCACAGCGCCGCCAGGTGCTCGGGGTCGGCGTGGGGGCTCTGCAGGCCGGTGAGCATGCCCACCAGGTGTACCTTCCCCTTCTGGCGCTCGGCGTGGTGGATCGCCTCTAGGAACGCCGGGTTCTTGAAGAACTGGCCGTCGGCAATGGCCTCGGTGATGTAGAGCGAATCCTGCGCCACCACGCGGCCGGCGCCCAGGTTCATGTGGCCTGCCTCCGAGTTGCCGCGCTGGTCGTGCGGCAGGCCCACCGCCTTGCCCGAGGCATCCAGCGTGGTGTTGGGGAACTTGGCCAGCAGCTGGTCCAGCGTGGGCGTCTCGGCTTGCTCCACGGCGTTGCCCGGGCTATCGGCTGCCACGCCGAAGCCGTCGAGTATGGCCAGCACCAGGGGGCTGCTCGGCAGCGCCATGGCCGTGGCTACGCTTCCCGCTCTGCCTGGCTAATCTGCAGCAGGCGGTTGTACTTAGCCACACGCTCGCCGCGCACAGGAGCGCCAATCTTGACGTAGGCTGCGCCGATCGCCACCGCCAGGTCCACGATCCAGTGGTCGTTGGTCTCGCCGCTGCGGTGCGACGCCACCACGGTGTAGTTGCTCTCCTTGGCCAGCCGCGCCGTCTCAATGGCCTCGGTAACGCTGCCCACCTGGTTGGGCTTGATGATGATGCCGTTGGCTGCCTGCCGGCTGATGCCCTCGCGCAGGCGCAGCAGGTTGGTGGTGAACAGGTCGTCGCCGATTACCGTTACGCCCATCAGCCCGGCGTGGGCTCGCAGCGCCTGCCAGCCGTCCCAGTCGTCCTCCTCCAGCGGATCTTCCAGCAGACGAATGGCGTAGCGCTGCACCAGGTTGGCGTAGAAGTCGCTCATCTCCTCGCGGGTCAGCGAGCGGTCCTCCACCGTCAGGTGGTAGCGGCTGCCGTCGTAGAAGGCGGAGGCGGCGGCGTCCACGCCCAGGACCACCTCCTCGCCGAGCGAGTATCCCGCCTCATCCACGGCCTCGGAAACCAGCTCGAAGGCCTGGTGCGTGGTCTGCACCCGTGGCGAGAAGCCACCCTCGTCGCCCACGTCGGTATCCAGCCCGCGGCGGGTAAGGATGCCCTTGAGCTTGGCGTTGACCTCGGCCGCCGCGCGCACCTGGTCAGCCGTGCCGTTTATGCCCCGCGGCACCACCCAAATCTCCTGCAGGTCTAGGTTGGTGCTGGCGTGCTTGCCGCCGTTGAACAGGTTTGCCAGCGGCACGGGCAGGATGGGGCTGGCCGGCAGGTCGAAGGCGTGCTGCAGGTGGCGGTACAGCGGCTCGCCAGCGCTCGCCGCCGCCGCCCGCGCCACCGCAATGCTGACGCCCACAATGGCGTTCGCGCCCATCTTGGACTTGTTGTCGGTTCCGTCTGCGTCCAGCATGGCCTGGTCCACCGCGCGCTGGTTGGCGGCCTCCATGCCGCGCACCACGTCAGCCAGCCGGCCGGTGACGTTCGCCACGGCGTTCAGCACGCCCTGGCCGTTGTACCGGTGCTGGTCGCCGTCCCGTAATTCCAGAGCCTCGTGCTTTCCCGTTGATGCGCCGGATGGTACCCCGGCGCTGGCCACCGTGCCGTCGTCCAGAACTGCCGTTACCTCCACCGTGGGGGTGCCACGTGAATCTAGAATCTCACGGGCGGTAATGGCTTTGATGGAGGACATAGGTTGGGTAGGACTGAGGACGGAGGACTTAGAAAATGGAACGCAGGAGCTGGAAAGCAGAAGTCATGATACACGAAAAAGGCACCGTAAACCACGTCATCCTGAGCGGAGGCCCGTAGCAACGGGACGAAGCCGAAGGATCTGGCAGGCCCATGCTTTGGCAACCCAGATCCCTCGACTCCCCCTCAATTCGTCGCTCCGCTCCTCGCTCGGGTTCGCTCGGGATGACGTTCCTCTTACTTTCTTACTTCTCGTAATATCCGAGCGCCGCCAGGCAGAGAAGATAGACCACCCTAGACAATGCTTGACTTATTCACAAAAATATGATATTAAATCATGATCATCTTTGAAAACTCAAAAGTCCTAAACAATCCAGCAATTCGCTGGGAAAGGAAGACATGGAAATTATCTACGCTGCAATCGTTGCCCTGCTGGGCAGCGCGCCGTTTCTGCTGACGAAACGTATCATCGGATTCTTCGTTACCTTTGCTGTATCCGGAATTCTTTCGGCAGCCCTGTTCTACGGCATACTGCCGTCAACCGTCTGGCCGCTGTGGGGACTGATCGGAGCGTTCACGGCAGTCCTATGGATCATCGTCGCCCTCGTTGATCTTACCCTAAAGAATGAGAATTCATACGGCGAAATCCAGCTCTCGATCTCCATCGCGCCCGCTATCGTCGGCGTTCTGCTGCTGGTAATCAGCGGCTGCAACGGCTGCGCCTATTTCCGCGACAGCGAATACGCCGGAATGATAGGCGAAGTCGAGCAGCGCGAGTGGACGCAGGATGTTCAGCCGAAGGATCCTGGCAACGTTCGCCTGGTACCGGTCGAGCTGGCCTCGTACCTCGCGAACAAGCAGCTGGGAGAAGCTGGCGCCAACCTCGGCTCACAGTTCCACGTGGCCCTGGAGTACATGACGCTGCAGAGCCTGAACGGAGAGCTGTGGTACGTCGCGCCGCTGGACTACAACGGCTTCTGGGTTTGGCAATCTGCTGAATACGCACCGGGCTACGTAAAGATTTCGGCCACAGACCCGTACCGCCAGCCGATCGTGGTGGCAGACCAGAAGTTCAAGTACACCCCGTACGCCTTCATGGGCGATGACCTGGAACGGCTACTGTGGAACAACGGCTACTCCGATATCGGCCTTACGGACTACTCGCTGGAGCTGGATGATTCGGGCAAGCCCTGGTGGGTGGTGACCACGTTCGAGCCAACCATTAGCTGGTGGGGTGAGCGGGCCACCGGTGTGGCGATCGTTGACCCTACCGATGGTAGAATTACCTACCACGCAGTCGGCGCTGTGCCGAACTGGGTAGACCGGGTCGTGCCGGGCAAATTCGTCGCAACTTACGTCAGTGACAATGGCCAGCTCCACCTCGGCTACTGGAATACGTGGTTCGGCAAGCGCGACATGACGCAGCCGGACCGTTCCCCCACCATTAACTACGGATCGGACGGAGAGCCGTACTGGGTAACCACGGTGGTTAGCGCCAACCCCAACGGCGGCGGCACCGAAGGCGACGGGAACCAGAAGCATAACCAGAGCATGGTCGGGCTATTCTACACGAATACCCGTCCCGGGAAGAGCATCTACTACCACGCGGTCGGCGGAACCGAGACTGCTATCCTAACAGCCGTCAACAACAAGGTTTCGTACAAGAACTGGCGCGGCGCAGAGCCGGTGCTGTACAACGTCCACGGCTATATGGCCAGCTTCGTACCGCTGCTCGGCCAGCACGGCACCTACCAAGGCGTAGCGATCGTGCGGGTGGACAACCTAACGGTTGCTGAAGGAAGGGATGAGCTCTCGGCGCTCCGTGAATTCCAGCAGCTCATCGCCTCCACGGGGCACCAGGTGTCACCGGATAAGCTGTTCGACCTCGAGCGAATACTCGGACGTGTAGAGCGATTCGCCCACGAGGTAACCGACGGTTACACGGTCTACTACATCAAGCTGCAGAGCCATCCCGTGATCTACACCGGCGGCAGCGACCTCTCGCCCGAGCTACCCCTGGTAGCCGCTGGCGACAGCGTCTCGGTCTCGTTCGTCAACGGCGAGCAGGACGTGGTACCGATGATGGGCTTCGACGATCTTAACATCTTCCTGCAACGGAGCGCCGAGCAGGAGGACCTCTCCGCTGAGACGCAGGCGGGTCTGAACGAGGAGCGCCTCGGCCGAGAAACGAAGACGGCGACAGAGACGCTGAAGAACCTCAGCCCCGAAGAGATGAGAAAGCTCGCGAAAGAGGCGCGAACGAAACGCAACTAACAATCGAGCGGCAGGCACACAGCCTGCCGCTCTTTCTATTTTCCATAGTACCCCAGTGCCGCCAGACCGGGTAGGCGCTCGCCAGCCAAAAAGGCCAGCATGGCTCCCCCGCCGGTGGAAACGAACGACAGGTGCCCGGTCAGCCCCAGCTGCTCCAGCGCCTGGACCGTCTCGCCGCCGCCGGCCACGGTGAAGGCCTTAGCCTTGGCAACGGCCGCCGCTACTGCTGACGTGCCGTGGCTGAACTCCTTCTGCTCGAACAGGCCCAGCGGCCCGTTCCACGCCACCGTCTTAGCCCAGGCAATACGCTCGGCGAACAGCTGCCGGGTGAGCGGACCAATGTCGTGGTTCAGGTCGCGGCGGCCGGTGCGCCCCACCTGAGCCACCTTGCACGCCTTTCCAGAGCAACTAGATACAACGTCTATGGGAAGTATCAGCTTGTGGCGGTGGCCGTGCTGCTTAACCAAACGGCGCAAGCCGGGCAGCAGCTTCTTTTCTACCGGGGAGGCGCCCACGGCGTGGCCCACCGCAGCCAGCAAGGTATTAGCCATTGCCCCGCCCACGAGCACGCGGTCGCAGTGCTCCAGCAGCTGGCGCAGCAGCGGCAGCTTGGTACCCAGCTTTGCCCCGCCCACGACGGCGACCAGCGGGCGCTGGGGGTGGCGCGTTACCTTCTCCAGAGCGGCGACCTCTGCCTGCAGCAGCGGCCCAGCGGCAGACGGCAGCAGCTTAGCCAAGCGGACAACGGATGCGCCGCTGCGGTGGCACACCCCGAACGCATCGTTGACGTACGCATCTGCCAGGCAGGCCAGAGCCGACGCAAAGTTTACGTCGTTCGCTGCTTCACCGGAGTAGAACCGCAAATTCTCCAGGCAGCAGACATGGCCGCGGCCCAAGGCCTGGATGCGGTCGAAGTCCTTGGGCGTACGGAACGGGTCGAACAGCGGCACCGTCTTACCCAAGCGGCGACTGAACCACGCGGCGATTGGCTTTAGGCTCTCTGCCGATACACGCTTGCCATCCGGACGACCCAGGTGGCCGATGATGATGACGCAAACCTTCTTAGCCAGCAGCTGCTTTATAGCCGGCAGGCTACGCTTGAGACGGTAGTCATCTTGGATCTTGCCTCGGGCCACGGGAACGTTCACATCCAGGCGCAGCAGCACCCGCTGGCCTGGCTGCAGCTTTAGGCTGGATATTGTGGGTAACTTATCTTCTACCTTAAACATGTCTGTTTGATTTTTGTTTAGACGCAATATACTGCGTCTTTACGGATGTCATCCCATGCGACTCCTGCCCTCACTGCCCCTATTCTAGCACCTCCCGCCTTCGCCCAAGCTTCGGCGAGGCAAGCCGGGGGTGTGGATGGCCGCCCTTGCCCGCCCCGGGGCTGCCGGATACAATGGAGTCTCCACTGAACTTTACGCCATCTGCCCATCTGGGCGATAAACGACGAGAGGAGGTGATCAATATCTGCCGAGTCAATTCGGCGCTCCGCTCAACGTTCAGACAGCGAAGACGAACCCCAACCCCCATCCGCACCACGCGGATGGTTCTTTTTGGCTGCTATAATTTACCCAGATGCGATTCCTCATTGTAGCCGCTGCCCTAGCCCTGGCGATAGCGCCAGTCTCCGTTCGCGCCGCTGAGGCGGACTCGGATGCGGATGGGCTCAACGATACGCTCGAGCAATCGTTCGCCAGCGACCCCACAATTCCAGATACAGACGGCGACGGATTCAACGATGGGCTAGAGGTAACGTCGGGATACAGCCCGACGTCTGCCGAGCCGACCAAGCTAGCCAAGCGCATAGAAATTTCGCTAGCCGAGCAGGAGCTAGCCTACTACCTGGGCGACGTGGAGCTCGGCCGCTTCCCGGTATCCACGGGCAAGAAGGGCTCTCCCACGCCCACCGGCGAGTTCAAGGTGTACAGCAAGCACCCCCGGGCGTGGTCCAACCGCGCCAAGCTGTGGATGCCCAACTGGATGGCCTTCTACCCCACGGGTCTGTACGGCATCCACGAGCTGCCCGAGTGGCCGGGCGGCAAGAAGGAGGGCGAGGATCACCTGGGTACCCCGGCATCCGGCGGCTGCGTACGGCTGGGCGTGGGCGCCGCCAAGACGCTGTACGACTGGGCTCCGGTGGGAACGAAGGTGGTGATTGAGAAGTAGGCTACTTCCCTCGGCGCTTCACCTGCGCCCGCCTCACCAGCTTAACGGCTAGCTTGGCCGCCATCTGCGGAGTTTCAGCTCTTGCAATGCGAACCCTACGACGCGAATCTAGATACTGCCCGGCCAGTTTATCTGCCCACCCCCCAAACCCAGCGAGGGCGATCATAGGTATACCAGACTGGTAGGCAATCGTTGCCTCACACAGGGTTCCTGACCCGCCTGACACCAGAATGACGACGTCGCATGAGTTTACCAAGACGAACTCGCGTCCCCCGCCACGCTCTAGCCCCGTAGCGATAACCACCCCGGGTGCTTCGCTGCCAATACCGACATTCCTACCCTTCCCATACGTTACGCCAACGGTAAGCCCGCCGGCCGCCCTAGCGGCCATTGCTGCCTCGGTTGGCAGAGAGCTGTAATCTCGCTCAGCACCGTAGACGAGCGTACAGCCGTTGGCCGCGAGCTGGCGTCCGAGCTCCCGCGCTGCAGCCTTCGCCCGCCGTCCATACTTTAGGTCGGCAGCGGAACCCATAACGCCTACCTGTATAGTTCGATTGATCATAGTTACTGTATATTAGCCTGCAATTAAATGTTCGGTAGCGGAGGCTGGCGATTTGCCAGCCTCCGCTCTCCGTTCCTACAGCCTGCAGCTTGAACCGAACGTTCGCTGCAGGAATGCATCGAGGGCAGTGGAGAATGGCCAATCGGCTTCCCAGTGCTCCAACGTGTTTGGATCGAAGCAGATGCCTGCCGGCAGCTGCGCTAGCTCGCCGCAGCGAATCGACCCACGTCCTGATAGCTCAGCCGAACGAACGTAGACTCGATTGGTCAATCTCGCACATGCCCGGGTGAAAACCTCGGCAGCTGAGTCTGGTATAGATGCCCAGCTCAAGCTCCCAGATCCGAACCAGTACGGCGCCGACAGCGGCTGCCCATTCTCCTGCAGTGCGACGGCATCACCTGGCGCAGAAATTACCGCCCGGCCGGACTGCGGCACCCCGGCGAAGAAGTCTCGCTGGCAGACCCAGTCTATAACCTCTGGCCCAGTGCTCGGGTATGCGTGAACCGCATCAATAGCTAGCCGTGCGCCGTCCTCTTCACTCTGCTCGATGAATCGCTCCAATGAGATGCCGCCCAGAACGGAACCGAGAACGTCCCCGGGCACGCCGCACCTGAGTAGCTCGCGAAAGAATCTCCTAGCAGACGCGCCCTCGAATACCCCGTCGTCGGCAACCAGAACCCTCATGCTCTCGTTGCAGGCTGACCGCCAGAATCTAGCCACGGCTTCGGCCTGGAGTGCCAACGGCGGCGTACCAGCTTTGGCGACCTGGTAGCTCTGCCCCTGCCAGCCACCGCCCTGCCATAGAACCGCCCGCGTTGGGCTGTACCGCAGCCCGGTATCCGTCGGGAAGTAAACTCTATCGAACAGAACGGTTACGAAGCCGTGGTCTCGGTACCACCTCAAACGATTCGCCAGCGCCGTACGCATGCCGCGGTAGCCAAGAACCTGAACGTTCGCCTGAATACCGCTACTATATAGTGCCGCCTGAATCTCACCCGCCAGCTCTTCTAGAATAAGCCGCAGGAACTCTGGCTCCGGAGCCACCAGCAGACGCTGCCCAGCCCAATGGGCAATCAGTTGAGGAACGTCTTCGGTAACAATGTAAACCGGAGCCCCAACGCCGTAATCAATCGTAGCCATGCTAACCTCCACCCTCTGTTGTTAAGGAACAAATAACCCTCCGCTCGGGAGGGGTCTAGGTTCACCGCAGCGACGATCAACGCAGGCCTCTCCCGATGGGAGCGGTAGCGTGGGGATGGAGCTTGGCTATTGCGGCGCGGTAGCCACCCATGGATCCTCGTAGCCAACGGCTGACACGGGCGACGGTGGCCGAGCTTAGCCCGGTACGCGCTGAGATGGTGCGGTAGGGAACGTCGCTGCTGAGGAGCTGAGCAGCCTCCCAGCGGGCCGCGAACTCCCGTAGCTCCGCCTCGGTCAGCAGGTCACGCAGGAAGCGACGAGCCTCCCCCGCCGATTGCAGCGACACGAAGGCGTCAATCAATCCGTTAATTTTCTTGGTCCAAATCATAGTGCTTTACTATGATAAAGCACTCTACCTACCCCGTCAAGCCACGGCTTTGTAGACTTCCTCTTACCTACTTCCCCACGGGCTTGGACCCCGTGTCCGTCGGCATTGTGCTCAACCCCGCGTCGGCGTCCTTGGGCGGCTTGGTGGGCAGGGTGAAGTAGAACGTGGTCCCCTTCCCCGGCCCGGGGGACGTTACCCAAATCTTGCCGGCGTGCGCCTCGATAATCTTCTTGGCGATGAACAGGCCCAGGCCGCTGCCCTGCGACTCCTTAATCTTCACCCGCTCGCCGCGCGAGAACTTGGCGAACAGCGCCTTTATCTCGTCTGCGCTCAGGCCCATGCCGGTGTCGGAGACGGCCACCTCTACCTCGGCCGGGTGCGCCGCCACGCGGACGGTAACGGACCCGTGCTCGGTGTACTTAATGGCGTTGTCTGCAAGGTTAACCAGCACGTCACGGATCTTGTCGCTATCTGCCGGAACCGTGGCCACGTGCTCGGGCGCCTGCAGCTCCAGCGTCAGCCCGCGGGCCTTGGCTGCCGGGCGCAGCTCGGTTACCACCACCTTGGCCAGCTGGGCTAGGTCGATGTCCGACCGGGCCAGCTGCAGCCGGCCGCTTTCGATGCGCGACACGTTGAGGAACACGTTCACCAGACGGATGAGCCGATTGGTGCTGTCGTACACCGTCTGCAGCACCTCGCGCTGCTCCTTGGTAACCTGCCCGTAGTCCCCCTCCAGCATCATGGACAGGAACCCCTTGATGCCCGTGGTGGGCGTACGCAGCTGGTGGCTGGCGATGGAGAGGAACTCGCTCTTGGCCTTGTCGAGCTGCTGCAGGTAGTGGTTAGCCTCGTTCAGCCGGCCGTTCAGCTTCTCTAGCTCGTCGTACACGCGGGTGCGCTCCAGGGCGATGCCCACCTGGTCTGCCACGGCCTGCAGCAGCAGATAGTCTTCGTCCGTCAGCGGCGGGCGCTTCATTCCGAAGACGAAGATGAGGATGCCGGTAACCTGCCCGCGCACGGTGAGCGGCACGGCCACGGCCTCGCGCATTGCCCCGGCCACGTTCTGCAGCGCCCACACCAGCGGCTTGGCAATGCCCGGCCGCAGGAAGTCGTACAGGTCGGCGGTCTTCTGCATCTTCTTCTCGCTCACCACCTTGGTCAGCAGGTTGTCGCGGTTCGACAGCGGCACGCGGTACTTGGTCAGATCCGTACCCAGCAGCCGGATGATCTGCCGCGCAATGGCGTAAGGCTGCGAGATGCTACGGCCGTACAGCTCGCGCTTCTGCTCGTCCACCATCACCAGCACGGCCATGTCGCAGCCCGGAATTTCGCCCGGGATATAGTCGATGATGCGCTGGCTCATCTCCTCCAGCCGGTAGCTCTGCAGAATGACGTTGGCGAACTTCTGCAGGGTGTTCAGCCGGTCATTACGCGTAGCCAGCAGGCCGTTCACCTCCTGCAGCCGGGCGGTGGCAGACTCCACCTTCTTCTGCAGGTTGGCCGAGTAGTCTTGCACCTCACTGTACAGCTGGGACTTCTGCAGGGCGGCGGACAGCTGCGGGGCGAGGACTTGGAAGAGGTTGAGATCGTCCACGGTGAACGAACCTCCACTCAAGCGTTCACCAACAAAAATTATGGCCCGAAGCTCACGCTCATTATAGACGGGCACGATCATTCCAGCCTTCATTGCGGCCATCTGTTCTGACACCGGCACTAAGTCGGAGACAGAGGCTGGATCCTCGGCGTCAGAGATTCGCCTGCGTAGCTCTTCAGCGGCAAGAATTGCTTCGTGCTTAGCCAATTCGACAATCACCGGTGTATTGCTAGGTATGACCGTGCTACCAACCAAGCTAACAAATCCGCTGCCACCCCTAAGCAGCAGTATATCGACGGAGCTCAGTTTAAGAAGCTTTGCGGCTGACTTCGTTACGTCTGTTACCAAACGCCTCGTATCAAGCTCAACCGAGAGGATATTGCTCATCGTCCGCAGTGCGTCAGCGTAATCAATTCTCGCTTGATAGAATATTTTATCGGTTGCCTTACCGAGCATTGCCTTAAGCGGTTCCAAGCCCAGAACGATGATGAATGAGACTACCAAGTTCACAATCAACGAATCTGATTTCGTGAGATCCTTGAAAAGCGCGCCTGTAATCGATGTAACGAATGTAAAGGCGAGAATAATTGTTGCGACCAATAGGGCGTAGACCAAGCTACGAGAAATGAGCTGCCGAATGTCCATCAAGCGGAACCTGCTCATGCTGTAGAAGGTGAACAGCACGAATATGAACGCCCCGACCACATCGAACTGGCTGAACTGACGTATTCCGAATAGTGGCAACACAAAGCTGACGAGCGTCGCTATAACATTGAACGTCGCCGCACCGAATGCCACGTAGCGCATCTGTTGCTGCAATAACCCGCGTGAGACAATCGCCGCTCTGATCAAAACGATGCTGAGCCACATCAACGCGGCAGTAATAATTACCGTATACACCGAGAAGAGTGGCCCGAACTCCCCCTCGAACCAGCCGAAGTGAACGACATCAACGCGCTTGATAATCCAAGGCGTAAACAGCGATATCGAAAATAGTACCGCCCCCGTAATGTAGATAACCCTCGCCCGAATGGCTCTATGGCGGCGCTTGAGGAGTAAGTCGAACCAAATTAGACCATTGGTTAGAAGCAACGCTCCGGCTGCGTACTGCATTCTGACCCAAATAGGTGCGTGGGTGACACCGGTCATGAAATTCGCCAAAGCCCAGAAAGCATTGCTCAGGGCGAACGGGAGGAAGAACCTATTCAGTTGAGCCTTGGGGCTTTGGTAGTAGGCCGCGGCAGCAAGCAGCAAGCTCACTACGCCTGTCGCCGCAACGATGAGGAAGCTGAGCATAGCGCCTTACGCGATGCGCTTGAGCGTCGCTACCAGGCCATCAATGCTCTCTCGAGAGTGGCTACTCATGATCGAGAATCTGATCCGGGCCATTTTCCTAGGTACGGCCGGCCAACGCACGGCGGGCGCATAGTATCCAGCCTCAAACAATTTATGGGCTAGGTCCATAGCTCGGTGCTCGTCTCCTACCAATACTGGGACTACCTGGGTTGTGCTACGGAGCGTATCGAAACCTTGCTCGTGCAGTTTCTCACGGAAGTACCGCGCATTCTCTTGTGCCTGTTGCTGCAACTCGGGCTCGCGCTCAAGAATATCGAGCGTGGCAATTATCCCAGCGGCTGCTGCAGGCAGCATGGAGTCTGAAAAGACGTAGGTCCTACATCCAATTCGGAGGTAATCAATCAACTCCTTTGAGCCGCTGACGAATCCGCCAGCAACACCGATCCCCTTGCTGAATGTCCCCATATTGATATCTACCATTCCCCGGCGCCCGAGGTGATCTGCGCTGCCAGCCCCGTTCTTACCGAATACGCCGAATGCATGAGCGTCGTCCACCATGGTCCAGGCATCGTACTTCTTTGCAAGGTCAACAATTTCGGCAACGGGAGCAAAGTCACCATCCATACTGAAAACGCCATCGAATATGACGAGCTTGCGGTACCGCTTAGCGGAGTACTTCTTTAGTAGCTTCTCGAGCCTCTTAATATCATTGTGAGGAAAAACCTCGACCTTCTTTACCTTCGCCAGACGGCAGCCATCTACGATGCTCGCGTGGTTGTACTCATCGCTGAAAATTATGGTCGGCATCGCCTTGAAGTAGTCGGCGAAGCCCAGCATATTAATTACAGCAGGTATGACGCCTGCATTTGTTCCGAACCCCGTGGGGATGGTCAAACAATCCTCGTGCCCGGTCAGAGCCGCTACTCGGCGCTCTAACTCACGGTGGATATCCATTGTCCCCGTCAAAAGCCTAACCCCGCCGCTGCCGGCACCGTACTTATCGATGGCTACTTTCATCGCATCCTTTACCTCCTGTCGGCCAGCTAGGCCCAAGTAGTTATAGGAACCGAACATCTTTATCTGACGGCCACCCACGGTCACCTCTGGCCCCGTACCGGACTCCAGAATATGTGTCTCTGGGTACCCCAATTCCGTGTGGGCGTAGTCCAGCAGCTTCTTGATCGGATCGAAGAATGACATAGGTAATATTCTACCCTACCCCGCCACATCGGGGCTACCATGGACGCTGCACGACCTTACAAGCCTCAATCGGAATCCCTAGATTGCCCTCTTCCTATACGACGGCGGGAGGCGGAGAACAAAACCCCTGGGGTAAAACTTACGTATGGTCTGGGCGTAACTGGCCAGCGGCTCTAGACCGCACGCCCCCCTTAAGACGTCTACGGAAGCGGGGGCAGCTATAGGGCTGGGGCCAAATCCGCTGCTGCCAATCTTACGGAATTGCGTACCGAAGCGCTGCTTGCTGCCACGCGCCACAGCCACCCTATCGGTGAGGTACGCCAGCAACCTTGGGCTAGCCTGATTCTCGTCAACTGCACGAGCCATAAGAGCGAGGCAACGTCGCTGGAGCCCTGGCCTGGTATCCGCGTGCTGAACGAGTAGCCAAAAGGCGTCTCCCGCACGCTTGCCGACCATACTGTAAGCTGGCCAGCCGTGGTCACGTACGATCTCAACTACCACCTGGCCATTTTGGAGATCTAGGCGTCTAACAGCCTCACCCGCGCGGCGCGCGGCTACGCCACCCCTCTTCTGCGCTGCTATCGCCTTCCTCCGGGCACCCTGATCAGCCTCAGCCAAGCGTAGGATTCGATTTCGAAGGCGTACGTTGACCTTTTTTTCCATGGATAGATACTACAGCTAAATATACAGACCCCGCCACTACTGTGGCGGGGCTAGGTTAACTTTTACCTGCGAGCAGATTCGCAATCGCAACACTTATTGGTAATCCAGTGGCATGCTCAATGAAGTACCACTGACCATTGGGGTTGATTTCAAGAAAAACGTGCTCACCTGTCGGGGTTACGACTACATCTATGCAGCCGTATCTCAAACCGAGTTTCTCGACGAGCTGACGACTCATCCCTTGAATCGCTGGATCGATTTTGTGGCGCTCAAACTTCAAATCTGGATTGCGGCGCCGCCAGTCGATCAAATTGACCTCGTATCTCTGGCTATCGACCCGAGCGCAGAATACCTCGGATCCGACGACCGTAATACGTAGCTCGTAATCCTTTGCGATTCGCTTCTGTAAGATAACCGGAGCGAAACGAAGGCGATCCAGATCTTTTAGCTTCGCCTCGGGAAAGGAAGAGGTGAATATTACGGTATCCTCCAGCGGGCTAGTGGCGAGCTGCTTAATGACAACGTCACCTTGGTGCCATTCCCAAAAGTTTCTGGCTCGATCCGGCTCACTCGTAACCAACGTGTCAGGCAGGGTCCAGCCGATCTCCCGAGCGACCATCAATTGCCGAATCTTGCTCTCGGCCGCCATCACATTCGCGTGCGGACTAATCCATCTCCGATCAGCTAACAGATAGATAACCGAATGCCAGAGAGCCCTGAACTGATCTCGCATAAAGGCGCGGTAGTCTGGTGGGTCAGCTATCCGCAGCTCCTTCGGCAGGTGCGGCTTTAGATACCAAACTGCCTCCACGCTTTCTAAATTGAGACTGTCATCACCCTGCCGAATGTATAGCTGGTGCCCCTCGCTATTTTGTTCGAAGCCAACAACGTGATCCTCCAGGCACCTATCGGCCATAAAATGGACGAGGTCCATGCCGCGAGATCTAAGGTGGTCAGCAACGGGATCAACGGTATCGAGCGAACAGCCAAATGCCAAAACCATTATTTTCCTCCCTGTGAATATTTAGGTTCGGGAGCCCGGTTGCCCGGGCTCCCGTGGTTCAGTCGACTCGACTAATCATAGTCTGATCCGTCGCAGTCATTGTACGTTCCGGAGGTAGTTCCTCCGGAGCACCCCTCGACATGCTCAGCGAAATCGAGGATAAGCGGGACAACGCCGCACATATCCTTTCCCTTTCTGCCGGGCGTCCCCGGCGGTTGAGAGCGCTCCTGGCCAAAATTAATCAACGATCCCGGGCCAGTACGGGTCGCCATTTGTTAACGTACAAGTTACGGCATGGGTACCAGGGATACCGAAGATGGTCAACCCCGCCACATCGGGGCTACTCTGGGCGTAATTCTGGGGCGTGCAGTGGCGACCCAACCGAACGGTGGTATATTCCTACTGTGGATAGGAACGTAGCGATAACCCTGGCTATTCTCCGCGACGAAATTCGCGGAGACGTTGAGGCAGCGCTGAAGAAAATGGACCCAGACTACTCCATGACCTGGGTCTACCAGGGGTACGACGGCAAGCTGTTCCCCCGGGTGGGGGCGAAGGCCATCAAGAAGTCGCTGAAGGAGGTCTACGTAATAAAGGGGCGGCGGTACGACATTAAGCACATTGCCACCGGCGGCAACGTGGTGATGGTTGAGATGGTGGAGAGCTACCCAGACCCGAAAACAAAGAAAGTATACCGAACGCCCCAGGTCATTGTCCTCGAATTCAGGCGGGGCAAGATCCGCCGCGGACGGCACTACTGCGATCCCAGGCTGTCGTACATGTACCTAACGGAGAAGCAGCTGAAGAAGGCATACCAGTAAACACAGAGCCGGCCCTGGTGGGCCGGCTCTATTTCAACTCAGAGAATAACTACCTGGTCTCCTTTGGATTCGGCTTCCAATGACCAACCGGGAGACCGCTTAGCCAGGAGTTACTCACCGCTGCGATCCCATTCACCACGCAATCACCGGTAATGGTTGCCGGATCAGCTACCACATCGAAAGTCCCGGCATGAGACTCCACAAGCATCCAATGGAAACTGTCACCAACGGGATTCACCCTGACCTCGTGCTCACGAATGTATCCGTAGATTTGAGCGTTAGGTGACGGCTCAAATGTATTCTGATCTGTTCCTGGGGGATAGAAAAATCCTGTAGGTACGTACAGTTGCTCAGACATCTTACCCATTCCATCTGCCTCCCTAAACTCCTCGACCGTCTTATAGCAGCGAACATCTTTTGCAAAAGCTGCAACCTGCAAGAGTACGTTATCGCCAGCTTCAGCGGGGGGATCGAAATTGAAGATGCGATCGCTGACCATTATCGGCGAGAACATCTGCATCTCCCCACCGCCCATATCCGTATATATATCACCGATGAGGTAGCCAGACATTGTATCGTGAGCTGCGCTGGTCTTAGCCACCCGATGTATGAGCATATTGACCCTGCCCTTGCCATCAAAGTGCGGAAAGAAATCTGCGAGCTCGTTCTTATCGGTCATGTGGAGCCAGAGCTGCGCTCCCCCGCCTGGCTCGTAGAGGCAATAGTTGCCGCCCTTAACCGGTATAACCCTACACTCACGTAGGGCCACCTTTAGGATTGCCTGGAACTCCTCGTAGTTATCTGGATCGAACTTGAAGCCAACGTTGCTGTAGGGTATTGGCATAGGTACTAATTATGTACCTCGCCCATACTGGAGTAAACAGTACGCCTCTTTCGCCAGAACTTAACAAATAGCGCAACGCTGGTGGAAACCCTCCGCCACCGCCCCTCGTGAAGATACTCCAGACTCCACTTAAATGGCAGATCGCCGAAGTAAACAACGCGGACCCGGCACCGCCCGGCAAGGAGCTCCTCAATGAAGCGCTCGATGCTCGGCCAACCGGCAAAGTGGCCATGCCAGCCGGCAAAAAATAGTATCGCGTCATCACCATTGTCATCACCTGCCACGGTGAACTCTCCCCTATTCGGTATTCTTACATTGATCCAACCGTTTGGCTGACGGATCGCGTCGCCGCCATGGCTCTGGGCTATCCGCAGAAGGCGCAAAAATAGCCAGCTGACGCTAGCCCCGGGAATATTCATCATCTTTCCATCCTCGATAGCCATCTCAACCTGATCAATGCTGTAGGTCTTCTCGAACCACTCATCGTTCATTTCCTTCAAAATCTCAAAGCTAAGTTCTGGGATGTCGTGGCTTCCAAGTACTGAGTCTATGCCGCACTTTGGACATATCGCTGTCTGTCCAATTCCTGAATCATCGCCATCTGTCCACTCATCGATCTCACTTGGCGGAAATACTCTTAAGCAATAGAAGCAGCCGCACTCTTTGCTCGAAAGAATTGCCTCTCTGTGATTCTTGCTGAATCTATGAATCGCTGCGTAGTCCACAAACCCCTATTGCTTGTTCAAAATATAGAGCACTACCTCGCCTGCTAATGGCCCACACGTGCCATCTCGACCTCTAAAGCCTTCCAGGTAGACACCGCGTATACAGCCGCAAAGGCTACAAACCAGTAATTGACTTCCCCCGGTGCCAGCGCAACAGCGGCCGCGGATAGCCCCATAATCGCAAGCGCTGCGCCCATCGCCCAAGCCTTACCCCGATAGACGAAATAAACAAAGGCTAGCAGCCGTACGCTTGCCGGGGCCGAAAGACCGGGGACACTATCGAGGCGCATTAACAACGTAGAGGCGACGATCGAAGTCAGGGCTAGCCCCTTCCGACGCGACGCGAGCGCCCAAAGATCGTGGTAGTGCTCTACCTGGTATTTGAGAGTACGAACCTCAGGGTTAGCTATCATTTCAACAAGGCTGGGCATAGTTAGTAGCTATTCACTAAGACGTGCGATTAACTAGACTCACAATCGATCTATCTTCTCTAGTTCCTCGAAGAAGTCAATCTCGCCGAATAGGTAGGGTCTATCGGTAGTCGGCGAATCTGCCATGCAAAGAAGTTCGATTGCATGCCAGAGATCATTGTCTAAGCCATAGATCGACTCTTCGTTATTCTTAATCCAGTGCTCGGCCCATTCTGATGCCTGCATTCGTGAAATTTTTCTACCTATGAGTGCCTTATACTTAGCAACAACCTCACCCCTAAGTAGGACTTGATCCATAGACGATTACGCTGCTCTACTGATACGGGTTTCAATGTGTTTCCGTTCCTGCAGTGAGGCGGCCGTACTCGTCGAAGAGAGGGCGGGGTTTGGTGAAGTCGACTAGCTCAGGGTGCTCCCACCAGAATTCGATGGGGAAATCATCTGTGGTTACCTGAGCCTTTGTTCTATTGGAACAATACTTTGTCATAACCAACCAGAGCTCATCATCAATCTTATCGAGTAGCTCGAGACTCCCTGCATCTACTTGAATGTGCTGTGATTCTCGAAGTAGCCACTGGATATCCGAACGTAAATCAATCACTTCCTCTAAATCGAAATCTGCGTCTGCGGGCCAATCCTTAGCGAAGCCTACGTGTCGCTCCAATCGAGCTAACAGCTGTAGGTATCCATTCTTCAACTCCTCCCCCAAACTCGCCATCTGATTTAACTTTTCCTTAAACACGATCGCGATCTCTGTAAAACCTCTTTGGACGTCGGCAGCACACCACGTGATGGCGAATTTGCCGCGAGCATATGCGATAACCGCCTGAAGGATCGGCTTCAACTCATAGTCGTTTCGAACTGCCAGCTCGTCGTCCAAATAGGAGACCAGTAGTCGCGTACTCTCTCGAACTATCGCTGAAGAACGCTCCCGCTTATCGTACGCCATATGATTGTTTGTATGTTTCGAGGTAATTAGGAGCTATGACACCATACGAAGCATCTGGATTCGTAGGGTCTAACCTGTTGCCAACTGTATTGCCACTCTTGAAGGGAAAGACAGACCCAATTGTACCATCGGGCTCAACGAACACACCAATATTTCGATCTTTATCAACTTTCAGTAGATTCAATTTCTCTCCATTTTTTCCAAAGCCCAAATAATATGCATAGTTACCGTTTGTGGAGTCAGCTATTTCGTTACCCAACTTCCTTAGCTCGTCCGCCCCTCTTACGTTGATGCCAGCTGCGCGGAAGTCAGCACGGTGCCTACTGAAATGCCAATTCAAATTCTTGAATGGTCTGAGGCCGTCTGCTGATCGCACAGGCCTTAGCGCGGTCGATGCATCGATCGCCCTATCTATAGCTCTTACAGCCTTCCCCCCGTACTTCACCGCATCGGCCACGTCGTCCACGGGCGAGAAGGTTAGAGCTGCGAAGGCTACCGCCATCCCCTTGTCGAGGCCCGTGGCGTTCGGGTCGGTGAATGCGGTATGGACGTCCCTCGCGGTCGCGTACGCGTCGTACGCCTGCCAGGCGAGGTAGGCGCCCATGATCAGGAACGGAATAAAGTTGCCATCCGGGTCGGTGTACTTCACCGGATTATTGGCCGCGTAGGCGTACGGGTGCAGGTACCGCCAGGGGTCTGCCAGTATCCCCTGCAGGTTCCGCTGGCCCTGGAGCTGGAGGGTCAGGGGGTCGATTTGGGTGAACCTGGCGGACGTCGGATCATAGTACCTCGCCCCGAAGTAGTACCAGGAACTCGGGTCTAATTCCTTGCCGGTGTAGGAGCGCGCGGGGAGGGGCAGGTCGCCGTTCAGCTTATCGAAGCGGCGGAGGCCGTAGGGCTCCTGGTCCACGGCCGAGGCCAGGTCGCCGGACTGGCCCGTTCCCAGGGGCGACGAGCCCAGGGCGTCCGGGTGCAGGTACTGGACCGCGGGCGGCTGGGACTTGGGGATGGTCACCTGGGCCAGGCGCCTGCCGGGGGCGTCCAGGAAGAGGCGGGCGTCGCCGCTATCGTCCTCCTCGTAGGTGCCGGCGTAGTAGGTTACGGACGGGTCCAGCTCGTCCCCCACCACGTCGTGCGTGCGGAGGGCGCGCTGGCCGGCGTGGTCGTACGAGATTGAAAAGATAGTCTTCTGGGATGAGAAAATAATGGTCTGCGGCTCGGTGCCGGTGAAATCACCGGATGGCGAGAGCAAGGTGGAGTTCAAAATAACGGACTACTCAGACTACCGCCCGAACGGCAGGTGCCCTACTGGCTAGCAGAGCGATATAGTTCCACAAGAGGCCAAAGCCGCCCCCGAAGGGGCGGCTTGCCCGGCGATTCAAGTATTGCAGAAAATTAATTAATTTACCCCACCCTTAACATTGCCACTATCTAGATCAACTTCAAAAACTTCATCGGCCTCACTGCGTATATCATAGTACTTTCCCACTATCCGACCGTTGGAGAGTTCTACGATGTCGAAACCATCGAAGGCGAGCCGCCCCGTCTCCCACTTAACCCCCTCACCGGAATAGGCGACCAATCTCGTGAGGTCTGCAAATACGATCAGGCCCTTCTCAGGAACAACTCGAATATCCGTAATTGGCTGGAGCGGTAATTCAACACACGTTAATGGGTCACCGTACCGCACAATGTAGCCACGGCCGTTCGAAACTACGCAGATACCCAAACCATCTGGCATGGCGAATATGCCATTGACCCCGTTGGGTGCCAATGTGCCGGGAGCGAAAACGCCCAGCCATGGCTCACCGTTTTTCGGTGTAACCCTCACGATCAAACCATCTTTACCGCCCTGAGTCGATGCTCCCGGGTAGTAATACGTGGGCATGCCAGCGAGCGTCTCCGTGGAAAGCTCAGCCCCATACTCTACCCTTGATATTTTATCTGATGAGACAGTGGTCATATAATCTTAAGTGTCTAGCTAGGGCTGAGGCCTAAAGAAACGATGCATAACGAGTTCCAAAGCTCCAGACAATGAGGGACGCGTGGCGATTTCATAGATGCCGTTTACTCCGTTGATCGACCCGGGCATTGTGTACATTCTGCTGTCATTTGAATAGCCGGGTCGCGATTTATTGAAGTAACTTGGTGTGGTCTTAACAGCGCCTTCGCCCATTATGACATCATCGAATGACTCAGGGAAATTGTGGTAAAGCAGATCTCGACCGTCAATACGCCTATTAAGTTCACGCGCTGAGTACATCCGCATCGCGCTACTCCTGGAAACCGCCCCCTCCGTGCCTGCCGCGCCCCCAACCTTGCCTAACGTCGCAGTCTCAATGCCGCCAGCGGTCAAGGCGCCCACAATTGCTACCTGCTCAAGACTCGGCTTTGCCATAAAGTCATTGAATTTTTTTTCAACTCCCTTTGCCACTGCCTTAGCGGTACCACCGGGGTCGCTCACAATTGCCGCCGAGGCAGCATCAACGTTGGCCATATTCTGAATGGCCATCTCCTGGCCGACGCCAATGGGATTCTTATTAACTTGGTTCAACACCGATAGCCCCTGGCTAGCCCGCTGAACGAAGCCGCTTATAAACGCTCCTGCGTGAGCCAAGGCAGCCTTTATCGAGAAGTTCCCCTCCAAATCTACGTTAGTGAGCGGGTTATTGCTCGCGTAGGCATAGGGGTGCAAGTACCGCCACGGGTCGGCGAGGATACCCTGGAGATTACGCTGGCTTTGCAGCTGGAGGGTCAGGGGGTCGATTTGGGTGAACCTTGCCATGTCCGGCTGGTAATACCGCGCCCCGAAGTAGTACCACGAGCTGGGGTCCAGCTCCTTGCCGGTGTAGGAGCGCGCGGGGAGGGGCAGGTCGCCGTTCAGCTTCTCGAACCGGCGGAGGCCGTAGGGGTCCTGGTCAACGGCCGAGGCCAGGTCGCCGGACTGGCCGGTGCCCAGGGGCGACGAGCCGAGGGCGTCCGGGTGCAGGTACTGGACCGCGGGCGGCTGCGACTTGGGGATAGACACCTGGGCCAGGCGCCTGCCGGGAGCGTCCAGGAACAGGCGGGCGTCGCCGGTGTCGTCCTCCTCGTAGGTGCCGAGGTAGTAGGTTACGGACGGGTCCAGCTCGTCCCCCACCACGTCGTGGGTGCGGAGGGCGCGCTGGCCGGCGTGGTCGTAGAGGTAGGTGTCGCGGTAGCCCTCCTCGCCCGCCCAGTAGGTGGAGGTGCCAAGGCGGCCGAAGCCGTCGTAGGCGTACAGGTTGCTGCCGACCTCAACCAGGTTGCCGGCGTCGTCCCACAGGAAGCCCATCAGCCCGTCGCCCCCGACGGTGGCGTGGCTGGCGCGGTACGGATGGCTATTGTAGCCCAGGCGGTACAGGTTGGCGTCGCCGCGGGTCCGCATGTTGCCCAGGCTGTCGTACGAGAAGGTGGACGACGCGTCCTCGCTGCCGGCGTACGTACCCTGCACGCCGACCAGCCTATCCAGGGCGTCGTAGGCAAAGGTGCGGTCGCTGCCGAGCGGCTCTACGGATGCATCCACCAAATGGGTAACGTTGCCCACGGCGTCGTAGGTGTAGGAGAGGTCCTGCATGTAGCTGCCCTCCTCACCCGTGGTGCGCCGCGCCAGGCGGTACCCATCTGCCGGGGTGTACGTGTCCCGCGTTACCAAGCCGTTGCCGTACACAACAGACTCCAGCTGGCCGAGGGGGGTGTAGCTCAACGCCGTGGCGATCCGCAGCTCGGGTATAGGAATGACTACTTGGCGCTGGGGGCCGCCACTCTGCCAACTCGGCGCGCTCCCGCTGGCCAATGTCCCGTTGTTGCCGCTCAGACTTAAATCGGCGAGCGTAGTTCCGGTAGCCTCGTTCATTGCCCAGTATCCAACTAGTCCGGCCTGGGCGAGCAGGGGTTGGTTGTAGGTTGCAGCGATCTGCGACGGGGTGCGGACTGTTTGCCAGATGCGTACTCCTGCCAAGCCGCCGATGAGCGATTCATTGCCGGGCGTGTCATCGTACGCCCAACCGAGGCGGAGCCAGCTATTATTCGGGACTAGCGTCCACCCGAAGGAACGGGCATCCCCAAGCTGCTGTCCGTCGCGGAAGAACTTCACCTGGCCGTTGGCGAGATCGTAGGTGAACGCGTAGTGGTGCCAGCCCGTGCCGGCATCCCCCAGGGTCACGGTAGATTGGGCGTAGCGAGTGATCCACTCATTGCCGCCCCAAATGCGCGCGTGGAAAAGCAACTTATCATTCCCATCAATCTGGAAGAGGTAGTTACCGCCGTAGCTGACCTGCACATTCCCCTTCGAGACAAGGGTGTAGGCACCATTCGCCGGAGCGTTACTACCGTAGGACACCCACGCCTCTACAGTGAGGGTACTTGTGGCATCTAGGGTATCGTTCTCCGGAACCTCTACGTACTGCAATCCTGAGAACGAGAGAGCCGAGGTGGTTGTGGTCGCCGTACTCGTAACAGAGGCGTTGGGGCGGTAGGTTGTCTCAGCCCAGCGACCGAGACGGTCGTAGCTGCTGCTCACGTGCGAGTTACTCGGCTCAACCCGCAGCACCTCGCGGCCGGGTAGGTCGAACCGGTACTCCTGGTCGAACCGGGCGCCCGCAATGTTCCTGCTGACGTACGTGGTACGGCCCAGGCGGTCGTAGCCGTAGGTTGTACCAACGTTCCGATGAATCGCCTCACGCAGCCTGCCCACGCCGAAGCTGCCGGTGTGGTCGTAGCTGTAGGTGGTGTCTGTACCCGCCGTGGACGGGTCGTTGGCCGTCAACGGGCGGTTCAGCGAATCGTAGGTGTAGTGGGTAGTGGCGCCGCGGGGGTCGGTGCTAGACGTTACGTTGCCAGCGGCATCGTAGGCGTAGGCCCAGACGTCCGGAACGGATGACGTCGCGTGCCAGTCTGTCTGCGTTAGCAGCCTGCCCTGCCCGTCGTAGGTAAACTCGCGGGTGTTGCCGCCTGGGTCCTGCATGTCCGTCAGCCTACCGGCGGCATCCCAGGTGTAGCTGTACGTTATTGGCTGGCTGTTGAGCCAACGGGTTACACGCACCAGCCGCCCCTGGCCGTCACGCTCCTGCTCGGCTACTCGGCCCAACGCATCTGTTACACGTGTAACCAAACCGTCATAAGCCACGGATGTGTTCCCCGCCGGGGCGTAGACATTGGTAACGCGACCGGCTGGATCGTACGCGTAGGTGGTGCTGGGCACGCCAGAGGCGGGCGCGGCGTAGCTGCTGCCAGACCCACGGTACGGCAAGCTCTGCCGCGCTACCCTGCCCCGCGAGTCGTACAACGTGTCGCTGACGATGTACGTAGACGTCGCCTCCAGCGCCCGAGTCTGGATGACCCGACCCGCGCCGTCTGCGTAGGTGAAGTCAATGCTCGGATCCAAATCTTGAACTCCGTCGAAGGCCTCGTGGCGTACCCATACCGGACGGGCGCTGTCGCCGTAGCTCCACCGCTCTGCCAGTACAGTCCCCGGTGCGTCCGGATTCTGGATCCAGCGCTCCAGCGGCCGGCCGAAGCCATCGCGGATCCAACGCTCGTTGGAGCCGTTGGCATCGGTGCTGCTGGCCACCTGCCGCGTGGCTAGGTCTACCTGCTGCAGGCTGGTCTGGCCCAGCGGATTCGTGCTCGCCGTAGGTACCAGGTGGTACGTAGGGTCGTAGCTGAAGGTGGTGGTTGCCCCGCGCGGGTCGCTGCTCGCGGCCACGTTGGCGTAGCTGTCGTACGTGGCGTACACCGCGCTGCTCGGCAGCTTGTCTTCCACCCTGGTGGGCTTACCCTGGCTCACCTGGCCCAGGGGCAGCCCGTCGTAGCGGATCTCCTTCTCGGCAATGGTTCCCTGGAATAGATCGCCCACTAAGGTGAGTTGTGGCGCGCCCAATATATGCATTGAGCTGGAGGCGTAGCTGTACGACTGTATGCTCTGATCATTTCCCAAATCGCCGTTGATGAAGCCGTTGCCAAAATTAACATCGGCGATGCCATGGGTACGGGTCTCGTACTCATTGCCATTCGTAATGTCGTAGTACCGCTCTACGCCAGTGGCCGTATAGGACCCATCCGATTCGCGCACGAATGATGACGTCATACCCGGAAAAACGAACATTCTGCCCTCGCCCTGCTCCAGGGGAGCGTGCTTCCAACGGGTAATCTCTGCACGTAGTACGTTCCCGTTAGCCACATCTACCACCTCGGTGCGGTAGGCACGGCCGCGCTTCGCCGGCATATCCATGTACTGACCCCTGTCATCGTGCAGCTGCGTGGATGTTGTAAGCGGCAGTCCGCCAATGCCCTGGTGGAACTCGGTGATCGTCTTGGTATCGCCGCTGGTCGCCGTCACCTTCCAGAAGCCGGCGAACTCACGGTCCGTTGAGCTAGCCCACGCCGCCGCGCCACCCTCGTACGTATAGTCCGTTACCTGGTTCGGCTGTCCGTTACCTGGGGCCACCGTTACCCGGCTGGGCGTCCACACCGCGTACGGCAGGGTGGTGTTCAGCGGCGTACTTGAGGCGTAGTACTGGTGCGCCTCGGTGTACTCCAGCGTGGTGGAAGCACCGGTAGGTTCGGTAACTGTCTGGAGGAGGTAGTCTGGCTGCTTTACCTGGGTGTATAGGCGGTAATCCTCTTGAAACGGAGGGTACTGCTCGGGACGTTGGTCCTGGTAACCATAAGCTAGGTCGAGCTGTCCATCGCCATTGAAATCTCCAAACCTCGTGGCGCCCGCAGAAACCCCGTGTCCACTTGATTCTGGCGGGGCAGGGTTTACGGTCGGTAGGTTATGGAGAATTGTTTCTGGGTATTCATTCGGTAAACCGGAGAGTAGGTCAGCGTATTGGGTTCTACGATTTAGAATGTCATCACCCCCATCACCATTGAGGTCGAAGATATCGACTACCTGCTGCCAGGAGGGTACGCAACTAAAATCGAGGCAGTAGAAAAAATTTGGAAATGGTCCCCAAGCTACACTGCTGGTTGCCACCCACCCGCTACCAGTATTTAGGAATACAGCTCGATGCGGGCCGTCTGTCTCGCCAAAACTATATACGACATCTGGTAGCGCATCACTATTCACATCAACTAGCCGGTACTTCACCCCCTGCTGATACCTAGTATCTGATAGGCACCCGTGAACCCACGGGACGCAATTGTTCAACGAGAACGGTACCGCCCAATTAGCATCCCTCTGCCATCCGTTACCTGTGTTTAGGTACACGAACGAAGCTCCCGCAGAGATATAGTCATCGGAGTGGTAGCTTGTAGACGTGCTGTAGACCAAGTCTGGCAGCCCATCGCCGTTGATGTCGCCCATTAGCTCAAACCGGCTGGGTACAGAGTAGGGGGCGAGGTCGAAACCGTAACCATTATTTATGTAGACTCGCCCGTTCGCCTGGTCCGAGACCTCCATTAGCACATCGGCCCTGCGGTCCCCATTCAAATCCACGAAGCGATAGTACCCAGAGCCCCAACCCTGTGAGCCGTTCCAGCCAATGACCGCTGGAACAGACGTAGCGTAGCTATGGTCGGCATACCAACTTCCATCGACCCCTCGAAAATAAACTGTTGACGCCAGCGTAAAGTAGCCTCCACTGTCATTCCCGTACCTGCTGGATATCACGATGTCGTCAACTCCGTCGCCGTTAATATCGGCAACGCTAGTACCGGGATCGCCGCAGTACGGCATCGGGTGCTGATTATCTACATAGCATTCGTAGAACGGCCTGGGAATCACATTTTGTGTTATAGAGGTGGTAGCATTCCACGCTACCGGCAACGCGGGCTGGTACGTGAACGTTGTCGCAGGTACCTGCGTGGCAGTGCCGGCTGCGTCGTACCTCGTCTCCTGAATGGACGTCAGCAGCTGGCTCAGCCCGTCAGACGCCGTAGCCGCCGCCTGCATTGTGTAGCGCTGGCGAAGGACACCGGAGACAGCTGCGTCTACGGTCGTGAGCCGCTTGCGGAGGCTGCGGAAGTAGCCGGTGCGGTACGACTCTGCTCCGTCGGAAACAGATGCCCAGGTTAGGTTAACCGCAAACGGTCCAGCCTCCTCTGTTCCCCCGATGATCTGGCCGCCGTAGATGACCTGGCTGAGGTAGAGTGCGTTCCCGCTGGAAGAGTATGAGTATCGCATCGTCGCTCCGGTCGCACCCACGACGTCGCTAAGGTACCAGCTAGATACCTGGTCGGTGCTGGAGGGATTCGCCTCACGGCTCGCCGTGCTGCTGCCGTAGGTCCACGTCGTTCCGCCGCGATCCACTACGACCCAGGCATTGGTAGTTGAGCTGAAGGTAATCAGCGAGAACCCCTGCTCCACCTTTACGGCGTACGTGCCGTGGATGCCGTCTGCGTCCAGCGACACTGGCACCAGCTCGTCTGCGGATGTACCGCCGGGCTGGCGCAGGACGAATACCGGAGCGGTAGTCGTGCTGTAGAGCTTATTGATTCCCAGCTGCGTGGTCCGCTCAATGCGTCCCGGCTCAAAGCTCCATCCGCGCGCGCCCGGCCCGCCGAATTCGTTCCGATTGCTGCTGGTGTAGCGCAGGGCGAGCGTCGGCGTTAAGCCAGCGCGACCCTCGGGCACCTGCAATTGGTAGGTATACGATGCTGAACCGGAAAATAAATCTGTACTGAACGAGCCGGGTGCTTTAATCGCGTTCTGCAGCTGCTGCGGCTTTGGACTTATCTCGGGTAACCCTTCCTCGGTCAACGGCGACTCACCCTCGCCCTCCTTGCCTTCCCCCGCGACAGGAGAGTCTCCGGTGGGCTTTACGACGTCGTCAGTTGGAACAGGCTCGTCCGTCGGGCGCAGATCCGGAATCTCGACCGGCGTAATCTCCACCGGCTTCAGCTCATTCTGCGACGGCGCTATCTCGTCAGACAAAAAATCCTCCGCGTTCTGCGAAGGAATTTCGACACTTGTAACCTCAGCGACGGCGCTAACCCCTGTGGATACCTGCGCTGACGCCTTTCCCGGCGCCATGGGGGGCACCAACAGCAGCACGGTAGAAACGATAGATACTAGCCGACGTGTCTGCATAGGTTTTGCGGGGGTTAGGTTAAAAGCCGGTGCCCAGAATGGCTATTCCAGCCACTGGTATTCAACCAACCTGCCCGTCGTGGTACTGAATTTTCAAGGTGCGAATCTGTAGAAAGTACCCCAAGTTACCACCTTGGGTTTTGGGCTGTCAAATTCTTTTCGGACGCCGCGATCGGTTGCGAGCTACACACGGCTAGCTCGCGCCGCCCGCACCAGCGCCCGCACCTTCACTGCGTCTATACGCTGGGTGTAAGCCTTCACGTTCACCTGCCCCCGTCGGGCCGAACCACGCTTGAGCGACGTGCTGACAATGGTCCCATTAGCTAGCTCAAGCAGCTGGGCGACATTGCCAGCGTCAGTGCCGCTGCCCACCAAGATAGGCGCCTTGCCCACCGCGCGGCGCACCGCTGCCAGCTCCCGTAGGTCTGGCGCATTGCCCGTCCACTTGCCGGTAACGATCACGCCATCCGCGCCACCGCGGAGCGCTGCCTTGGCAGACTGCGCAATGGTGGACTTAGACAGCAGCTCGGCGTGCTTCACGTGAATGTCAGCGAACACCGCTACCTTGCCGGCGCCCAGCTTACGCCGGAAAGCTGCAACCTTAGCAGCGTCGCCTCGTATTACACCGCAGCTCGTCTTAACCGTATCGACGAACACCGGCACGCGGATGAACTGCAGCCCGAGCGTCGTTGCGAGCGCGAAGCTGGTTCGGTAGTCGTTCCACAGCACGTTCACGCCTAGGGGCAAACGGGTAGCCGCACGCAGACGCGATCCGAGGTACGCCATTGCCGCCGCGGTAGCGCCGCCGACCTCTACGACGTGGGGTAGGTCGTAGTTATTCTCGAAGATTACCCCGTGCGCCCCGCCGCGCTCGAACGCCCGCAGGTCGGCAAGCGCCATACGCAGCGCCTCGTCCAGGCTCGGCGCGTCCGGGTACGGGGGCAGCGGCGGGAAGTGCAGGCTCCCGATGACTACGCCGCGGCTGCGGCCGAACGCTCGCTTGAGAACATTAGCTGCCATACTCTCGTATTAAGAATTCGCTGGACTGTCTGGCGGCGAACGCAGCAGCTGCTGCAGACGACCGAGACCTAAGCCACTCTACCAGGAACGAAGCTAGGAATACATCCCCCGCCCCCACCGTGCTGGGAACGGCTACCGGGGTCGCGGGCTGGTGGAAAAATTTACCGCCGTCGTACACGTCGCAGCCATCAGCTCCACGGGTAACGAGTAGGGCGCGCGACTTCTGCTGCTCCACCCAGGCTGGATCTAGGTATCCCAGCTCCTCCTCGGTCGCCTTAACTATTGCGAGCTGCGGCGTATTTGGCAGGGTTACGGGGTGTTGCCCAACCATGCGGGCAGCACGCACGTAGCCCTGCACATCTAAAGCCACAGTGGACGGCAGCAACGAGAGCTGGCCCAGGCTGAACTCGTTCGACACGGTAGACACGACAGCAACATCTGCTACTACCGGCGCCTGCACCACGATTGCGGGAGAGCTCACAATTTTTCCACGCTCGCCGCTATCGTCCACATCAATTTCAACGATAGCGGGATCCTGCCCGTGTACGGGCGCACACTCCACCTGCAGATTCGCCAGCGCACGGGCAATCCACAGCCCCGGCCCGCCCGGGCGCACCGAGCGCTCCCCCGTCCGCAGGTCGTGCAGGCGGTCCTCGGCCAGCGGAGCGATAGCAGCTATACGCATTCGGCAACACTACCAAATTGGCATGAATAAATAAACAGGGCCACCGTAGTGGCCCTGCCTGTTCAGCTCTCAGATATTTCTAGGTCCGTTAGCTCCGCCAGAGAACGGACCGAGTGATCAGCCTCGGGAGAGGTTTCTCCACTGGGACTGAACCACACCGTTTTCCATCCACGTCCTCTTGCGACAATCAGGTTTAGCAGTGAATCGTCTACGAGCGTAATATCCCGAGGATCCGCCGCTAGAACCTCGGCTGCTTCGAATGCTCGTGGGTCTGGCTTCAACGTGCGTGGGAACCAATCTAACCCGACGCAGCCCGCAAACAGGTCAGCTATGCCGAGCACCTTCGTCACACGACGGGCATAAGACGTGGGGCTATTTGTGAATATAGCCCTAACGTCCCCCGCTTGACCTATTGCCGATCGAACCGCAGGCAGCACCTGGCTAACGCCGAGGTCAGCGAGAGGTAGCCTGCCGTAGGTAGCTTCAACCAAAGGCTCATAGTCAAATTTACCATCGAGCACCAAGGCTGAGACCGAAGATGCGGTTTGGTGCCTCTCCTTCAAAGCACAGATGAGCGGAGCTACCTCCGGAACTGGCATGTCGAGCTCGCTGGCCACGTGGCTGATCAGGAGTTTAGTGAATGCTGCTTCTGCGGCCGCTGATTGGTACAGGGTACCGTCGCAGTCAAAAAACCAGAGCCTCACGATTCCACCTCGTCGCAGTTAGTCGCAGCAATGTACCCATCCAACGCCCTCCACGCAGAGCCGTCGGCAATGGCGGCACTGCAACGCTTGAAGCAGTGCGCGAGCAAGCCATTGCCGTTGACCAGCGGCATCCCGGGCTGTGACTCGTGGGTGAACAGCGCCACAGCCGCATTCATTGCGAGGTAGTCAGCCAGAGCTCCGCTCTCGCCCCGAATCGCCGCCAGATTAGCGGCGGTTAAGGCCTCCTCGGTATTCTCGAACAGCATCGAATTCGGATCGAAGTCATCGAGCCCGAAGTCAGCGGGCTGGAGCAGCCACGTCCCCTCTAGCTTCGCGCCGCGGGTAATCGCCACCACCGTAGAGAAGGGAGAGACCTCGTCTAGGGCGCAGTGGGCCGAGAACCCAACGAGGTCGTGCACTGGGTCGAAGCTGGAGTCTACCTGGTCTAGCCCCCCGATCACCGCCACGCAGCGGTTGATCTGGATGCCGCGGCGGTGGAGAATGGCGTAGGCTTGGGCAACCGTGGCGGGGTGAACCTTCTCGTTCACACCCATCAGCTTGCATATGGGAGTACGGCCGGTAATCGGCGGGCTCATCGGCCCGACCACGTGGTTGACCGTCTCCATCTTCAGCAGGTGCGAGAGGTCGTGGATCGTCTTGCACAGGTGGGCGTCGGTGAAGCAGAAGCTTAGGTCGGCGAGGTGCGCCGCTACGTCTTCCAACCTACGGTAGCCAACGTTCGCGCCCAACTTCTCGATCGAATCGGTGCTGCCGACGGCAGAGGTATTCTTGTACGACCCGTGCTTCATGGTCGGTACACGCAGGCTCGCCAGCACGAAGGCTGAGAGCGTTGAGGCGTTAATGGTCTTCTTGCCTTCGGCCAGTCCACGGTCGCCCCCCATGCCGCAGGTCTCAACCAACCCAGTGGGCAGGTCGAGCTGGAACACGGTATCGAGCAGAGCGGCCGCAGCCATACCCGCCACCTCGTCTGGCGTCAGCCGAGACAACGCTTCCTTGGCTGCCATCAGCTGCATGAATGCGGTACCAATGGCGATAGCCTGCAGGGGGTCCAGCTTCTCAGCTGAGTACGCCTGCGCCAGCTTCGCCTGGTACGCCACGTAGAAACGTGCGTTCGTGGCGGCCAGAACGTAGCACATGCCCACGAACGCTTCCTCGAATGTCAGGTTCTGCCCGTGCTTAACCTTGCGGTCTAGGTCGCGCACAGACACGCGCTCCAGCGCGAGCCCGAGGTGCGGCAGGCTATCCAACCGCTGGCGTGGGTCGTAGGTGAAGCCGATTTGCTCACGAGCCAGCTGCTTGCTCCGCAGCGGTGGCGGCAGCTCGATAGTTGAAATTCTATCCATTCCTTACTCCTGGTTCAGTTGTCAAAGTTCAAAAAAATTCCTACCTGCTGCTGGGCGCGATGGCGCTCGGCAGGAGGCAGGAATCTTGCGGCTACGGATACAAAAATAGTCCGCCGAGCGGCGAACCATTGTGCCGTCGTTCCTGACTCTGCCTGCTCCCGTGGGAGCCTCGACATCAGTAATCCTCTGGTAACGGGGGAATCCGGGTCGCCACTGACGCAGCGACCTCCCTGTCCGCCGTAGCCTGAGCTACAGGGGACGACCGCGGCCCAACCCCCTACGTGCACCGCACGATCGGGGACCGCAATCTAGGGATTTGATAATTTGAAGAACGATACCGCAATGCTAGCCCCAACCCTGCGACGCGTCAAATTAGCAGCAGTAATTGATTTTCCTACCCCTCCACCCGCTTCATGATGACGCTCCGGCGTAGCTTTAGCGTAGGCGTCAGCTCCTGCCTATCCTCGGTGAAGGGCGGCCAGGTGAACCGCCACTGGCGGATGCGCTCGTACTCGGGTAGCTGGTCTTCTAGCGGGGCAATCTGCCCGTCTACCAGGGCGCGGGCCTCGGCTAGCGTGGCCATACGCTGCAAAAAGCCGGTGGGGTCGTGCGGGGCAGATGGGACGTTGGCGATTGCGGCCAGCTGCGCCAGGCCGCGGGCGCTGGGCACCAGCAGGGCGGCCACGCGCCTGGTGGCCGGGTCTAGGTAGACGAAGGCCTGCTCCACCACGTTGGCCAGCTCCAGCCGCTGCTCCACCTGAACCGGGTTAACCTTCTTGCCGTTGGGCAACACAATAATCTCCTTTGCCCGCCCGATGATGGTGAGGTAGCCGTCGCTATCTACGTGGCCCAGGTCGCCGGTGTAGAAGGTGCCGGGCTCGCGGAATGGCTCCACGGCGCCGTTCTGCCAGTAGCCCAGGGCGACGTTGGGGCCGGTTACCACCACCTCCTTGGTCTCGGTAATGGTAACCGAGACGCCGGGGATGGCCACGCCCACCGTGCCGAACTTGGGGGCGCCGCGCGGGTTTACGGCGGCGATGGGAGAGGTCTCGGTTAGGCCGTAGCCCTCCACTATTGCCAGCCCCACGTGGCGGAAGAACTTGGCGATCTGCGGGCTGAGGCTAGCTCCGCCGCTGATTGCCAGCTTCAGCCTGCCGCCGAAAGCGGCGCGCACCTTGCTCCACACCAGCAGGTCTGCCAGCCAGTGGCGGAACCGGCCGCCGCGGGCGGCGCGCAGGGCCCAGTGCAGCATGGCGCGGCGCAGCGACGATCTGGCCGCCCCGGCGTTGATGCGCTCGTACGCCCGCTCGAAGATGCGAGGCACGCTCACCAGCACCGTGGGCTTCCAGTGCCGCAGGTCTTCCGACAGGGTGGCTGGGCTGCGGGCGAAGGCAATGGATGCGCCGACGAGCAGCGGGGTGTACAGGCCGCCGGTCCGCTCCAGTGCGTGCGACAGCGGCAGCACGCTGCAGAAGCGGTCCCCCGCCTTGACCGCCACCAGCTGGTTTGCGGCGTGCACGTTGCCCGAGATGTTCTGGTCGGTGAGGCACACGCCCTTGGGGTTGCCGGTGGTGCCGCTGGTGTAGATGATGGTGCACATGCCGTCGCGGTCGCGGGGCGGCGGCGTGCCGTCCGGCACCGTGGTGATGAGGTCGTCCCAGTGGCGCAGCGTAACCGGGCAGTCTGCCTGCACGTCGTCGAACAGCAGCACCGTGCCCTGCTCAGTACCAGATCCTCGCCAGCCGCTGGCTACCACCTTGGGGAATGTTCCGATGCCGCAGGCAACCCAGCAGGCGCCGCTGTCTGCGAGGATGTAGCCAATCGCCTCCGGCGCCAACGACGCGTGCACCGGAACCGTAACCACGCCCAGGTAGCTGCAGGCGAGGTCGGTAATCACCCACTTGGGGCGGTTGGGGCTGCAGATAGCCAGGCGGTCGCCGGGCCGCAGGCCCAGCTGGTGCAGCACGCCGGCCATGCGCACCGCCATGCGGTCTAGCATGCCGTACGTAAGGCGCGACTCGTACGACGGCCCCAGCAGCGCCACGGCATCCGGCTGGTGCTCGGCGACCCGGTGGAACTGGCGGTACAGCGTAGGCATACGCTAGCGGCCGTGGCCGTTCTCCTGGCGCTGCATGAAGAGGAGGATCCGCCGCAGCACCAGGCTGCTGTAGTCCGGGTCATCTAGCAGGTCGTGGTGGCTGCCCGGCACCAGCTCCAGCGTGGCCGAGCCGCTCACCTGCCGGGCGACGTACTGCGAGCTGAGGCTGCGGGTAACGTCGTCCTCGCGCGCGTGCAGCAGCAGCGTGGGGCAGGCGACGGAGGCGAGGCACGGCAGCACGTGGCGCCGGTTGTAGGCGTACATCTGGTACAGGGCCGAGATGGGAACGTGCGAGCCAGTCCCCCGCTGCTCGTACGAGGCGCGGAGCGCGGATGGAACGTACGGCTTGGGCACGCGTCCGCCGAAGATGGTCACGAACGGCATGAGCAGGCGGGTCTGCACCTCGCGGTTGAACCACAGCGAGATGCTGAGGCTGATCACGCCCCTCACCAGGCGCGGGTACCGGGCGGCGAGGTCGAACGCCAGGCAGGCGCCGAACGAGTTGCCGATGATCCACACCGGTCCGCCCACGGCCAGCTTCTGCAGCGCGTCCGAGCACTCCTGCCACCACTGGTCGTAGGTCGTCTTGGCCAGCTCGCGCCAGTGGGCGGCGTGGCCGGGCAGGCGCACAGCGGTAACGCTCACCCCGTGGTGGGCCAGGTACGGAGCCAGCAGGTAGAAGTCGTACGGGCTGCCGGTGAAGCTATGGATGAGCAGGGCCTGCTGGGGGTGGTCCGACGGAGACGCGGGCAGCACGAAGCCCTGGGCACTAATTTCCGAAGGTTTCGCGGGGACGGCGTCCATACGCCGATACTACACCGTAACCGACGTCCCGCGCACGGCCAGCTCCACCCGCCAGCTGGGGTGGGCCTCTAGAAGCTTCTGGCGTAGCCCGTCGGCCTGGTCTGCTTCGCCGTGGACCAGGAAGACGTTGGCCAGGCCGGGCACGTGCTCGGCGTACGACTGCAGGTCAACCGAGTCGGCGTGGGCGCTGAACTCGTTGAATACCTGCACCTCGGCGCGGACGCGCAGGCGACGGTCGAAGATGCGAACGTCCTTGGCGCCCTCCACCAGCCGCCGGCCGAGGGTGTTGGCCGCCATGAAGCCGGTAACCATTACCATGTTGCGCGGGTCCGAGATGCCGTTGAACAGGTGGTGGCGAATGCGGCCAGCCTCGCACATGCCGCTGGCGGAGATGACCATGAACGGCCCGGGCTTACGGTTGAGGTCTTTAGACTCGCCCACCGAACGGGTGTAGGTGAGGCTGCGGAAGGCCAGGGGCGTCTCGCCCGGGCGACTGAAGTCGTGCCACGTCTGCAGGTCGAAGTCCTCGCGGCGGCGCGCGAACACGTCGCTCAGGTTAACGGCCAGCGGGCTGTCGATGTAGATGGGCAGCGGCGGAATCTCGTGCGCATCCACCAGCTGGTGCAGGATGTACACCAGCTCCTGCGTCCGCCCCAGCGCGAACGCCGGCACGATTATCTTGCCGCGACGCGCCACCGCCCGGTGGATGACCTCCTTCAGCCGGCCCATTGCCTGCTGCACAGACTGGTGGGTACGGCTGCCGTAGGTGCTCTCCATCAGCAGCGTGCGCGTCTCGTCCCGCACGAAGTCGGGGTCGCGCAGCAGCGGCGTGTGGGGCCGGCCCAGGTCGCCGGTGTAGGCCACGCGCTCGGGGCCGTTCGGCCCGTCCATTTCTAGAACCGTTACGGCGGATCCCAGTATGTGGCCGGCCTCGTATAGCTTGAGGCGCACGCCGGGCACGATCGTCGTCCAGCCCGGGCGGGCGTGCTGGTACGGCACTGCCTGGAACCGCGCCACCGTCGGCGCCACGTCGTCCGACGTGTACAGCGGACCAGAAGGCTCAGCCAACTTTACGTGGTGGCGCTGCAGGAACTCGTAGTCCTGCTCCTGGATGTGCGCGCTGTCCGTGAGCATGAGCTCGGCAATCTCGGCCGTGGACTGCGTGGTGAAAATCTTGCCGCGGTAGCCACGCTTGACCAGCACCGGCAGCAACCCGCAGTGGTCTTGGTGGGCGTGTGAGAGGACCACGGCGTCTACCGTAGATAGCTCCGCCGGCAGGTTGGCGTTCTGCGCCAGCGACTCGCTACGCTTGCCCTGGAAGGTTCCGCAGTCCAGCAGCACCCGCTTGCCCCCGTAATCTATGACGTGCTTGGAGCCGGTTACCTCGCCCGCCGCACCGAAGAAGGTAATCTTCATGGGGGAAGTATACAGTGCAGGGGGAGAACGCAGAAACGGGAAGATGCGGAAACACTGAGACACGTATATACCTCCGCGTCTTACTGTCTTCCTGTCTCAGTGTCTCACCCTCCCCTAATCATTGACATTTTCTTACATCTATGATATTAAGACAATTATGCATATCTCGCCCAAGAACCTACTGGTTTCCCTAGTCATTTCTAGCCTAATTATGGCTGGGCTTTTCGCTGCTCCGGCGCCGGCTAGCGCTGCGGGCGCAACCTGGACCCGCATCGAGGTGCGGAACATCTCGGGCAGCAAGGCCACCGTCGCCTGGTCCACGGACGTATCTACCACCGGCGTGGTGCGCTTCGGCACCTCCGCAACCAACCTGACCAACTTCCTGGGCGATAGCCAGCTGCGCACCGAGCACGCCACCGAGCTGACGAACCTGCAGCCCAAGAAGAAGTACTACTTCGTGGTAACGGCCCGCACCGCCGGCGGCGCCGAGGCGTCCTCGTTCACCTTCAACTTCACCACCACCAAGCTGACGCAGGCCGAGGAGGACGAGATCGACGCCAACCGCCAGAACGCCACCAGCACCAACGGACGCGTGGGCGTGGACGGCGTGGGCGCCACGGTTGCCGCCGTGTCGTGGTCTAGCCACTACCCCACCCGCGGCACGGTAAAGTTCAACGAGCTGGGCAGCACGCGCAGCCGCACCACCACCCGCACCGCCCTGGGCACCACCGGGCAGACCCTGCTGAAGAACCTCAAGCCCGGCACCGTGTACGAGTACACCGTAACCATGCGCGATAGCGACGGCGACGTGGCAGTCGTGCGCGGCCCGTTCCGCTTCACCACCGCCGAGAACCGAGAGCAGGAGAGCACGTCGCTGCGTGTAGCCTACCTGGGCCCGTCTACGGCCGCCGACGCGCGCCTTTCCCCCACCGCCGCCACGGTGCAGTTCAGCACCAACCACCTGGCCAACGCCACCGTGTCGTACAAATCTACCACCAAGAGGGTTTCTTCCAGCGGCACGGTTAAGGTTACCCGCTACGGCTTCCAGCACCAGGCTAGCCTGACGAACCTGAAGCCGAACGTAGAGTACGAGGTAACCATTACCGCCAAGGACGCCTTCGGCAAGACGCTGAAGCTGGCGGCGCAGAAGTTCCGCACCCCGTCTATTGGACAGGCTACCCCCGTGCCGCCGCGTGTTGCGGGCGCTGCGGACGGCCCGCGCGGACGGCTGGTTAAGGCCAGCGACTCCAGCACGGTCTACTACGTCTACCCCTCGGGCAAGCGCAAGCCGTTCGCCAGCGAGGCTGCGTTCTTCAGCTACGGCCACACCTTCGACGGCGTAGAGGTGGTTACGCCCCAGCAGCTTGCCGCCATCCCCGCCGTGCAGCTGGTGAAGAGCACCACCAGCCCCACCGTCTACCTGCTGGATGGTTTCACCCTACGACCCATCGTGGGCGAGGCCGCCTTCCTAGCCGCCGGCTACCGCTGGGCCGACATTGAGCTAGCCAACCCCACCGACGTGCAGTCGTACCCCCTGGGCACCCCGGTGGTCTAGAACCCCACGCGCTGCACCTCTTCCTGCAGCTGTAGGCCGTACTTTTCCAGTACGGTCTTCTTAATTCCCGCGATGAGCTGGTCCACCTGGCTAGCGGTGCCGGTGCCGTGGTTGACCAAGAAGTTTGCGTGCACCGGCGACGACTCCACGTCCCCCACCCGGGTGCCCTTGAGCCCCGCCGCCTCGATGACGTAGGCAGCGGGCAGCTTGCGGTGCTCGGCGAATTTATCTACGTCCAGCCCCTTCGATCGGAGCGAGCCTAGGTCTACGTCATCGAACCTAAAGTTCTTGAACACGCAGCCGGCCGAGCACTCGCGGGGCTGCGTCTTCCAGCGACGTTCCAGCCGCTCGGCCACCAGCTTGCGGCCGGCCTGGCCGTCGCCCGCCTGCAGCTGCAGCCGGCAGCCCAGGATAATGTCGCCCGTCTGCTTGAAGTTGCTGTGGCGGTAGCTGAAGCCGCAGTCGGCGGCGGGCACGGTCCGTCGCTCGCCGGTGAGAGATACCACGTCCACGTCTACCACGTAGTCGCCGATCTGCTGGCCGAACGTTCCTGCATTGCCGCGAATGGCGCCGCCCACCTCACCCGGTACGCCCGCCATGCACTCCAAGCCGATGAGGTTTGCGGCTAGCGTCTGCTCCAGCAGGTCCTCCACCTTGGCCCCGGCCCCGACCGACACCGTGTTCCCGTGTTCCTGTGTTCCGTGTTCCGTGTTCTGAATTTCAATCCCCGCCCCCAGCCAGTGCACCGCTAGCCCGGGGAAGCCGGCATCCGAGACTAGGATGTTGCTGCCGCCGCCCAGCACGAACACGGGCAGACGTTCAGACGTGGCCCAGGCTAGGCCAGCCGCCAGCTCGTCTACGCTGTGCGTGCCCAGGAAGTAGCGCGCCGGGCCGCCCAGCTTGTACGTGGTGTACTGCGCCAGCGGAACGTTCTCGCGGACGCCGGTCGGCCTCGTCATTCGGATTTAGGATTTCGAATTTTCGCCTACCAGCCGACGCGCTACGCCGTCGATGGTCCCCGCGCCGATGACCAGCACGATGTCCCCCACCCTCACGTCGTGCCGTACCAGCCGCTCTGCCTCGGCCTCATCCTCGGCGAAGGCCACGGGCTTCTCGGGCTGGTGCTGGTGGATGGCGTTCGCCAGCTGGCTAGATGAGACGGCGGCATCCTCTCCGTGCTCGCGGCCGGGCACGCGGTACACCTCGGCCACGATGACCTGGTCTGCGCCCTCGAATGCGGTGGCGAACTGGTCCATCAGCCGGCGGGTACGGTTGCCCTGGTGCGGCTGGAATAGCACGAGCCGTCGGCGCTCGGGGTAGGCCTGCGCCACGGCAGCCAGGCAGGCGCGGATGGCGTCGGGGTGGTGGGCGTAGTCGCTGATGACGGGCGCGCCCGTGGGCGACATGGTGCCCACGCGCTCCATCCTACGGCCCAGGCCGGCGTAGCTGGCGACGCCCGCCACGCACTCTCCTAGCTTACGGCCAGCTGCCAGGCATAGGCCGAGGGCAGCCAGGCAGTTGGCCACGTTGTGCCTGCCGGGCAGCGGCAGCGTGAACGCCACCGGCCGGTCGCCGCCGAAGCTAGCTTCAAAAGTGGTGCCGACTCGATCTAGCTGAATGTTAGAGGCCGCCAACGTCGGCGTTCCCTCCACGGGACCGACCAGCGAGAACGGCAACGTGCGGACGTGTCCCGCCGTGGCTACCGCAGCTCGCGTCGCGGGATCGTCGGCGTTGTAGACCAGCGTCCCCCCGTCCGGTAGCCGGCCGATGAAGGTAATGAAAGCCTGCTCAATGGCCTGGAAGTTCTGGTAGAAGTCGAGGTGATCTTCGGTGATGTTGGTAATGGCGGCGCTCCAGGGGGTGAGCTCGTGGAAGTGCGCCTCGTGCTCGCACGCCTCCACTACCAGGTCGCCGGACCCCGGCCGGTAGTTGCCGTTGCCCCAGGCAGCGACGGGAGCGCCGACGATGGCGGCGGGGTCTGCCCCGGCAGAAGCCAGGATTGTGGCGAGCAGCGCGGTGGTGGTGGACTTGCCGTTGGTGCCGGATACGGCCAGCGTGCGCCGGCTGCGCGTTAGCTCGCCCAGCGCCTGCGGGTACGTGCGGCGCGGGATGCCGGCGGCGGCAGCGGCCAGCAGCTCGGGGTTATCATCCGGCACGGCCGTGGAGAACAGAACAAGGTCTGCGTGCGGCGGCAGGTTGGCCACGCCGTGACCAATAGCTACGGGAATGCCGGCGGCGCGCAGGCCAGCGGCCGTGGGGCTGTCCGCGCCGTCCGAGCCCGTAACCTTAGCCCCCGCAGCCGCCAGCCACCGGGCGATTGCCGAGATGCCGCTGCCGCCGATGCCGACGCAGTGTACGTTGCGGGCGTCGAGCAGGTTCATAGCACTAGCGGATGAGCTGCAGGACGCGGTCGAAGTAGTCGGCGCCGCTGACGGTGGGCAGCACGCCGGCCAGGCGCTCGGCGCTGGCGCTGCCGGCGGCAGCTGCAGCCAGGGCGGAACGGATTGCCTCGGCGAAAGATTCCGGTGTAGCTGAAGCCTGGTCCACCACGCTGGCGCCGCCGGCGTTGGCGACCCACGCGGCGTTGAGCTGCTGGTGGCCGGGCAGCGGCACCAGCACGGCGGTGGCGCCGAGCGCCGACAGCTCGCTGAGGCTACCCATGCCGGCGCGGCTGACTACCACGGCGGCGACGGAGAGGATCTCGGCCATGGCGGGCGCCTCTGCTACGAAGGGCATAGCTCGGTAGCCGTCGTGCTGGCCCAGCAGCACGTCCTTGCCCGCGCCGGTTACGTGCAGCACCTGGCAGAACTCCCGCAGCAGCGGCAGGCTACGCACCGCCAGGTCGTTGAGGCTGCTGGCGCCGCTGGAGCCGCCGACGATGGCCACAACCGGCAGCTCGCTACCCAAGCCCAGGCGCAGGCGCGCCGCGGCACGATCCTCCTCTGGCATCTGCGTACGGAAGGGACGGCGTACCGGGTTGCCGGTAACGGCGGCGCGGCGCGGCAAGCCGGGACGGCCGCCGAAGACCGTGGTTACAGCCCGTGCGAACGGGAACATCAGCCGATTGGCCAAGCCCACGGCAACATCTTGGTGGTGCACCGCCACGGGAATGCGACGGAGCCACGCGGCCCACACCGCCGGCACGGCGCAGAAGCTGCCCGCAGCCAGCACCACGTCCGGCCGCCACTGCCCCAGGCGACGCCAGCTCTGGTAGACGCCGGCGAGGGTGAGGAAGGGCGCCACGAAATTGAACCACGAGAAGTAGCGACGCAGCTTGCCGCAGCGCAGCGTGGCGAACGCGAAGCCGGCAGACTCGACCACGGCACGCTCGGGGCCGCCCTGGGTGCCCCAGAACCGAACGTCGTGGCCTGCCTTCTGCTCGCGGGCGTCCTCGGCCACCGCCAGCAGCGGGCTAACGGAACCCAACGTGCCGCCCCCCACGCACAGGATGTTCATACCCCCTGTAGTACCCCGGAATGGGGCCTACCGTCAACGCGGATGCCCCGGCGCAGCGGCTCGGCACGACCGGCTGATGCTGAGCAGGATGCCGACGACCAGCAGGTTCACGGCCATGGCGGTTCCGCCGTAGCTAATGAACGGCAGCGGCAGTCCCGTGAGCGGCACCACGCGTAGCATCCCGCCGATGTTGAAGAACGCCTGCCAGGCGAACCAGGCGGTAATGCCGCCGGCGACGAGCTGCGAGAACCTATCGGGCGCCGTCGCCGCCACGCGCCACGCCCGCAGCAGCAGCCACACCCACAGCGCCAGGAAGCCGAGCGTAATGATGAAGCCCAGCTCCTCTGCCATCACGGCGAACACCGAATCGCCCTGCACCTCGGGCAGGTAGTTGTACTTCTGAATAGACTGCCCCAGGCCGCGCCCGAGCAGGCCGCCGGCGCCAATGCCCAGCATAGCCTGGTTCACGTGGTAGCCAATGCCCTGGAGGTCTGCCGAAGGATTGATGAACGCCGCCAGGCGGTCGGCGCGGTACGGCGCCACCAGCGCCAGCGCCACCACGCCCGCCAGCCCCACGCCGACGATTGCCGCCAGGTGCTTCCAGGCGGCGCCGCCCTGCGCGAACATGCTCAGGCCAATCGCAGCCACCACTATGAGCGTGCCCAGGTCTGGCTGCAGCATCAGCAGCGTGCCGAGGATGCCCAGGAAGACGAAGAACGGAACGACGCCGCCCCGCCAGTCCGACACCTGCTGCTTGCTGCGGCTGGCTAGCCAGCGTCCGAAGTACAGGATGAGCGCCAGCTTGGCTAGCTCGCCGGGCTGGAAGGAGAGCGGGCCCAGGTCTATCCAGCTGCGGACGTTGCGGTGCTCCGCCCCCACGCCGGGGATGAAGGTGGCGACCAGCAGCAGCAGCGCCCCGGCCGCTGCCCAGGTTGCTACCTTGGGCCACCAGGTGCTAGGCAGGCGGGCGGCGATCCACAGCGCGAGGAACCCGGGGATGACCCCCTTCAGCACCTGCTGCTTAACGAAGTAGGTGGCGCTGCCGTACGTCTGCAGGCCGACCACGGAGCTGGCCGAGTACAGCACAACCAGGCCTATCGCAACCGTCGCCGCCACGGCGGCGAGCAGGGCGTAGTCCGGCGGCTGGCTGCTACGGTGGCGCAGGTCGCTCCACCAGCGGGCGAACGTGCCGGGCGGCTTCAGGCGGGTGGGGATGGACATGGAGTTAGTTGGTCGAGAGTTCGTAGGTTCGTATGTCGGAAAATTCGTGGGCTCGATTCTCCTTTATCGAATTTATCGCGCTTTCGAATCTTCGACCATCGAATCCTCGACAACCGACCCCACGAGCTCAACAAACCTCTCCCCCCGCTCGCGGTAGTCGTGGAACTCGCCGAAGCTCTCGCAGCCCGGCGAGAGGATCACGGCCTGCGGGCCGGTACCCCGAGCCTGCCGAGGGGCCGCCCGCCGCTGGCACAGGCTGAAGGCTTTCGGCAACGTCCCGGCCACGGCAACCACGTCGTCCGCTAGGCCGGCGCGGGCGGCCCGCTTGGCCAGCCACGGCGCCATCTTCCCGATGAGCGCCACGGTCTGCACATCCAGCTGCTTCAGCTTGCGGAACATTGCCTCGTACTGGTCTGCCCGTGGGTGCTGCCTGCTGCCGCCGACGATGAGGTGGACCTTGGCGCCGGCGAAGGCGCCCGCAGCTGCAGCCGTTGCCTCGGGCCGGGTAGATGCAGTGTCGTTGACGTAGGTCACGTTGCCGCGCCTGGCGACCACGGTAAGGCGACCCTCCTCGGTGCCGAACTTCCACAGCGCCCCGGCCATGGAACGGACGGACGCGCCGGCCGCATCCGCGGCCAGCAGCGCGGCGAGCGCATCAGCCTGCAGGTGGGGCGAAGTCTTCAGCAGCGCGGGCACAGAGGAGAGCGAGGCGATGCGCTGCCAGCCCCGGCCGCGACGGACGCAGAACCAGCCCTCTCGGATGGCGGCGTCTGCGTCTGGCCGACCCGCCACGCTGAACAGGCGCACGCGGCCGGGGCTGCGGCGCGCCAGCAGCCGGCACTGTGGATCATCTGCGTTCAGCGCCGCCACGTCGCTCCGCTTCTGGTAGGCAACTATCTGCTGCTTGGCCTTGCGGTAGGCGGCGAACGAGCCGCCGTGGTCATCTAGGTGGTTGATCGTAACGTTGGTGACGACGGCGACGCTGGGGCTCACCTTGCGGTACGGCGCCAACGTCAGCTGGCGGTTGTTCACCTCCATCACCAGCGTGCCCTTCCTGGCGCCGTGCTCCAGAATCTTGCCGAAGTCTACGTGCTGCCACGGCCCGCCGAACGTCGCCGCCCTGGGCAGCATCTGCGACAGCAGCCGCACCGTGGTCCCCTTCCCGGCCGTTCCCGTAACCCCGACCGTCAGACCTGAATAGAGCTCCAGCAGCAACGTGTACGCCGTAACCACCTTGGCCGAGTTCTTCTTCACGAAGGACGACAGCTTGGGTTTGTTAGGGCTGTAGCGGAACCAAGCGGAAGGAACGACCACGTAGTCTGCCTCCGCCAGACCGGCCAGGTAGGTATCGCGTAGGTGGAGCTTAGATAGGCCGGACTTCAGCTCGCGGAGCAGCCTAGCCTGCTCGGCCTTGGGCAGCGATGCGTGGTAGCTGCAAAAGCTGGCGTCGAACTCGGCCGCGGTCTTAAAGTCGTGCCCAACCACCCGCTCGTTGCCCGAGCGGATGAGCCACCGCGCCACGGCGCTCCCCTCCGCCCCCGAAACGCCCACGATGTGGACGTTCGATTTAGCCAGAATTGCTGCGGTTAGCTTAGCCATAGAATCAAGTATAGCGCCTCGACGGTACAGGAGGGTCGGGGTCCGGGGGCGTTGGGTGTCGGCGAGCGAAGCCGCAGAGGCGACATCGGCACAGCCTCAACGCCCCCGGCGCTTCTTTGGCTACTTTCTTGGCGACAAGAAAGTAGCAAGCTACCTACGTCAGCCCCTTATCCACCAGCGCGATAATCACACCCACGGTGCCCATGACCCCTCCGATGACCCACAGCCGCATGACGATCTTGGACTCGGGCCAGCCGCTGGCTTCTAGGTGGTGGTGCAGCGGCGCAGATTTGAAAACACGTTTGCCGTTGCGCAGCTTCTTAGACAGCACCTGGATGATTACGGACAGGGTCTCGACCATGAATACGAAGCAGATGATGGGCAGCAGCAGCACGGTGTTGGTCAGCATGGCGACGATGCCCACCGTAACCCCGAGCGCCATGGCGCCGGTATCGCCCATGTAGAACCTTGCCGGCGGAATGTTGAACCACAGGAAGGCGAGCAGCGCGCCGACGATGCAGACGCACAGGGCAGCCAGCTGGAACTTACCCTGGGCGAAGGCGATTGCACCCAGAGATCCTAGGGCCATCAGCAGCGTGCCGCCGGCCAGGCCGTCTAGCCCATCCGTCTCGTTGACCGAGAACGCCACCGACACGATGATGAATACGAAGATGGGGATGTACCACAGGCCGACGAAGATATCGCCGATGAACGGCACGTGCAAAAAGTCCCAGCCCAGCTTGAAGTAGAACCACCACGCTCCCACCGCCGCGATTACCGTGTACAGCAGCAGCCGCTGCTTTACGGAGAGGCCGCCGGACGACGCTCCCCTGCCCCGGACGTTGAGCCAGTCGTCTACCATGCCCACCAGGCCGGCGGCGACCAGCGCGGCCAGGGGCAGCCACGTCTGGCGGCGGGTGAGGAAGTCTAAGCTGGCGAAGATGCTGTCTGGCCCGAACCACAGAGCCAGGGCGTGCAGCCCCAGGGCAATGGCGGCGACGGTACCCCAGATGAGCACGCCGCCCATGGTAGGCGTGCCAGACTTGTGGCCGTGCAGCGCGGTGAACACCGGCGTGGTGCCGTCGTCACGGATGTGCTTGCCCAGCCGGTGGCTGTACAGGAACTTCGCCCACAGCGGGGTCCACGCCATGGCTACCACGAAGGCCAAGGCGGTAACGGTCAGCAGAGCTTCGACGGGCGGATTCATGGGTAGGAGTTCGTTGGTCGTTATTTCGTTTGTAGAAAATTCGATGGTCGTTGATCAAGGTTTCGTTTGCCAAAATCTCACGGAAAGACTCTATTCGACAAACGACAATCGAACCTTCGAAACTCCGACCCTTACCTGAACTGGTAGCGGACGGCGGCCGTTACCGCCAGCAGCAGCGTCGCGGCGATGGCGCCGGCGAGCACCAGGCCCTGGGCGAGCCAGTGGTCGCGGCGCATGAGCCAGGCAGCCGCCGCCGTATCTACCACCCAAGCTAGCGTCGCAGCTGCCGGGAGGGCCAATGCCTGGCGCCACGAGCCGACCTGGTCGATGCCGAAGTAGGCATTGTAGTGCAGCACCGCGGCCGGGTCGGCGAAGTCGGTCGTCAGCAGGGCCAGGACCCAGTGGGCGGCGACGGCCAGGCCCGTGTAGGCGAACAGGGTCGCGGCCGCGGGGCGGCGGAGCAGCAGGCTGAGGCTGGGGGGTAGGTGACGCAGCGGCACGATGCGCATGCAGCAAGACTAGCGCACGTTGCCGCACCTTGACCAGAATGGGTATACTTATTGCTACTCCCATGCTCACAGACGCACAGGTCGCCGCCATTGCCACCGCCGGGAAGCTGCTGACCGCGGCCGACCTCGCCGCGGCGCAGAAGAAGGTCGCCGGAGGCAAGCGGACGCTGCAGCAGTACCTAGCCGACCAGAAGCTGGTCGGCGGGCAGGCGTTCACCGACGCCGCCGCCGCCTACTTCAAGGTACCAGCCGTGGACCTGAAGGGCATGCAGGTGCGGCAGGACGTGCTGCTGCTGGTACCCGAGCCGCTGGCCACCCGCCACCAGGTGGTGGCCTTCGCCAAGGACGCATCCACGTTGAGCGTCGCCACCGTAGACCCCGCCGACCTGGAGGCGCTGGAGTTCATCCGCCGGCGTACCGGCCTGAAGCTGAAGGTGCACCTCGCCACCGAGGACGGCATCCGCGAGATCCTCAAGCAGTACCACCGCAGCCTGGAGGCAGAGCTGGGCACGCTCGGCGTGCCGACCGAGGCCAGCGGCACCGAGCCGGGTGCCGACCTGCAGCAGCTGGCTAAAGACCTGCCGGTCGTCCGGCTGGTGGACACAATCCTAGAGTACGCCATCTTCGAGGAGGCATCGGACATCCACATTGAGCCGGCGGATAAGGAGCTGTTCGTGCGCTACCGCATCGACGGCCTGCTGCGCGACGCCATGACGCTGCCCAAGAGCGTGCAGGCAGGCCTCATCGCCCGCCTGAAGGTTCTGGCTGGGCTGAAGCTGGACGAGCACCGCCTGCCGCAGGACGGCCGCTTCAAGCTATCCAGCAAGGAGTACAAGGTCTCCTTCCGCGTCTCGGTGCTGCCGGTATTCGACGGCGAGAAGGTGGTCCTCCGCCTGCTGAACGAGGGCGGCAAGCAGCTGACCATGGAGCAGCTCGGCTTCCAGCCCAACGTCCTCAAGCAGCTACAGGACGCGATGGCCAAGCCGCACGGCATGATCCTCATCACCGGCCCCACGGGCAGCGGCAAGACCACCACCCTGTACACCATGATGGGCGTGCTCAACCAGCCCGACGTGAACATCTCGACGGTGGAAGACCCCATCGAGTACCGCATGCCGCGCATCAACCAGAGCCAGGTGCAGCCCAAGATAGGCTTCACCTTCGCCAGCGGGCTACGCTCGCTGCTGCGCCAGGACCCCGACATCATCATGGTCGGCGAGATCCGCGACAACGAGACGGTGCAGATCGCCATCAACGCCGCCATGACCGGCCACCTGGTGCTGTCTACGCTCCACACCAACGACGCCGCCACCGCCATCCCCCGCCTGCTGGACATGGAGGTGCCCGCCTTCCTCATCGCCAGCACCGTAACCGTCATCATCGCCCAGCGCCTGGTGCGCAAGCTCTGCCCCAACTGCCTCACCAGCTTCAACCTGACCCAGGATGAGCTGAGGGGCCTAGCCGGCGGCATCGACCTGGCCAAGCTGGAGGAGGGGCTCAAGGCCCGCGGCCTCTTGAGCAGCAGGTACCGCGGCCTGCAGGACGTTACGTTCTACCGCGGCAAGGGCTGCAACCAGTGCGGCAACGAGGGCTACCGCGGCCGGCTGGGCATCTACGAGGCGCTGCAGATGACCCCGACCATCCAGCAGCTGGTGATGAAGCGCGCCACGGCCGAGGAGATTATCAACGCCGCCAAAGCCGAGGGCATGACCATGATGATCGAAGATGGATTCCTGAAGGCGCAGACCGGCATAACCTCGCTGGAGGAGGTCCTACGTGTAACGACAGAGTAGAGCCGCATGGCTATGCGGCTCAACGCTTAAAACGAACAAAAATGCAAACAAAATTCCATGGAACCAGCCGCGCCAGCCGCTAGCGCCAAGCCGCCGGCGGCACCGACGCCAGCCGCTGCCCCGCTGAAGAGCCGGGAGCAGATGCTGCAGCACGCAGAGCGGCCCGCCATGACCTGGTGGAAGAAGCTGCTGCGCCGGCCGGATAGGCTGTCGCTGTCGCAGCGGCTATTCATGGTGCAGAACCTATCGGTAATGGTCCGCGCCGGCCTGCCGCTGGCCACCGCCCTGGGCACCCTGGGCAAGCAGGCGAGCACCAAAGCCGTGGGCCGCATCACCGACGCGCTGCGCGCCGACGTGGAGCGCGGCAAGAGCCTGACCGAGGCCATGGAGCAGTTCCCCCACGTGTTCAGCACGCTGTTCACCAGCATGATAAAGGTCGGCGAAATATCCGGCCGGCTAGAGGAGATTCTGGAGCAGCTGTACACCCAGCTGAAGAAGGACCACGAGATGGTGAGCAAGGTCCGCGGCGCCATGATCTACCCGGCGGTGGTGCTGGTGGCAATGGGCGGCATCGCCGCCTTCATGATGGCCTTCGTGGTGCCCAAGCTCACGCCGCAGTTCAAGGAGCTGGGCGCCGAGCTGCCCATCGCCACGCAGATCCTCATCACCATCAGCACCTTCATGGCCGAGCACGGCTTCGCCGCCCTGCTGATAGTCGTCGCGACGATTGCCTCGTTCCTGTGGCTGACCCGCCACCCGCTGCGCCGCCCGTGGCACGCCCTGCTGCTGCACATGCCCATCTTCGGGGGCGTCATCCGCAAGGTGAACCTGGGGCGCTTCACCCGCACGCTCAGCTCGCTGCTCAAGACCGAGGTGCCAATCGTGCAGACCATGCGCATCGCCGGCCAGACGCTGGGCAACCAGCTGTACCGCGACGCGCTGCTCTCGGCCGCCGACCAGCTGAAGCAGGGCGTAACGATCCACGAAAT
>CAZHXI010000003.1:0-81928 GCA_964536515.1 uncultured Gammaproteobacteria bacterium
TGGATCATCGAACGACACCGTAGCAGCGCTGGAGCGGATTCGATCGTATTCACCGCAGCTCCTCTTCGTCGCGCTCGGTGCACCAAAGCAGGAGCTGTGGCTGACGCAGAATCGGGATGCGTTGACGGGCGCGGGCGTCCGCTTGGCCGCAGGCATCGGCGGCAGCTTGGACTACCTAGCTGGAACCATGCGTCGTCCTCCCGGACCGATCCGCGCCCTGGGCCTAGAGTGGGTCGGCCGCCTGGTGCAGCAGCCACGCCGCATCAAGAGGATCTTCCGCGCGGTAATCGTATTTCCAGCCCTGGTCGTTCGGGCTCTGTTGTCAGGTCGTAGTTACCCTAGCTAAGCTACAGGTCTTATGAGCATTCGCGTCCGATTTGCCCCCTCCCCAACAGGCTACCTCCACATCGGGGGGCTTAGGACGGCGCTGTACAACTACCTGCTGGCCAAGAAGTCTGGCGGCACGTTCGTGCTGCGGATAGAGGACACAGACCGCGAGCGCCTGGTGCCGGATGCGACTGAGAAGCTACTACGTACGCTAAAGGAATGCGGCCTGCAGCCGGACGAGGGCGTGCGTCTTTCGGACGACGGCAAGGTTACTCAGGTGGGGGATAGCGGCCCGTACAGTCAGTCCGAGCGGCTGGAGATCTACGGCAAGCATGCGCAGCAGCTGCTGGATGGCGGCCATGCCTACCGCTGCTTCTGCACGCAGGATGACCTGGCAACTATGCGCGCGGCGCAGGCAGCAGCTAAGCAGCTGCCGAAGTACGACCGGCGCTGCCTCCGTCTTACGCCAGGGGAGATCAAGGCGAAGGTGGATGCAAATGTGCCGCACGTCATTCGGCTGAAGGTTCCGGACGGGGGCTCGTCTACGTTCACGGACGCGATCCGTGGCGACGTTACCTTCCAGCACACCGAGGTAGATGACCAGGTGCTTATGAAGTCGGACGGCTTTCCCACGTACCACCTGGCCGTAGTGGTTGACGACCATTTGATGGGCATCACGCACGTGGTGCGGGGCGAGGAGTGGATCTCTTCCACGCCCAAGCACCTGCTGATGTACAAGGCTTTCGGCTGGGAGCACCCGGTGTACGCGCACCTGCCGCTGCTGCTTTCGCAGACCCGCGCCAAGCTCAGCAAGCGCCAGGGCGACGTGGCGGTGGAAGACTTCCTAGCGAAGGGCTACCTGCCCGTGGCGCTGATCAACTTTGTTTCGCTCCTGGGCTGGAACCCCAAGACCGAGCGCGAGCTATTCACTTTGCCCGAGCTGGTGGAGGCGTTCAACATCGAGCAGACGAACAAGGCCGGAGCGGTGGTAGATATGGCGCGCCTGGATTGGTTCAACAACCAGCACATTCGCCGAATCGTTACCAATCGGCAGACGCAACAGGGTGAGTACGCAGACCTACGCGCCCGAGCTGTCTCTTTCATGGCTCCTGGGCTGAGCGCAGAGCAGCGGGATGCTGTGCTGGCGCTGGAAGCTGAGCGGATCCACCGGCTGGATGAGCTAGGGGATGCGACTGCTTTCCTGATCTCGCTCCCGACGTACGATCCGAGCCTCCTAGTTTTCAAGAAGAGCGACCCAGATCGGACCAAGCGCGGCCTCGCAGCCGCAGCAGATGCGCTCGCGGGGGTGGGGGAGTGGACCGAGCAGAACGTGCATACAGCACTGGAGAAGGCGCAGCAGGATAGCCAGCTGAACCCCGGCGACCTATTCTGGCCTGTGCGCGTGGCGCTATCTGGCCGAGAGTCTAGCCCTCCGCCTGCCGCGATAGCAGCTATCCTGGGCAAGGACCAGACCCTGCAGAGGATCCAAGCGGCGGTTGCGGCATTGTAGGGACGTTGCAATGCAACGTCCGATACATCCGTACGGGCAAAACGTTGTATAATGTACCCATGTATAAATGGGCCAATATTGTATTTGCAGCCGCCATTGCCGCCACTCCGGCGTTGGCGGCAGCGCAGGAGGGTGGCCAGGCAGACGACCTGCAGAACGAAATCCAAGTACGCAAGCAGCAGATAGAGGAGCTGCAGGCTAAGCAGAAGGAGTACGAGGCCGAAATTGCTGCCTACCGCAAGCAGGCTAGCAGCCTCAATGCGCAGGTGGGCGCCCTGAATAGCCAAATCGAACGGACCAGGCTGAAGCTGCGCAGCACCGAGCTGCAGATTCAGCAGACCCAGCTGGAGATTCAGGAGACCGAGGAGCAGATCGGCGTCAAAGAGGCTGAGATTGAGGCGCAGCGAGAACGCCTACGGAATATGCTACGTGCCCTGCAGAAGCTTGATAGCCGCGACAGCATCGTAGAGGTGGTCGTCGGCGGCGGGGGACTGGGAGACGCCTTCGCCGAGCTGGCCGAGTTCCAGCGTGTCCACTCAACCCTGCAGGGGCAGCTCTCTGGCCTGCAGGAGCTGCGTGGCCAGCTCGAGTCCCAGCGGGCAGAGCTCGGCAGCAAGAACGAGCAGCTGGGCAGCTTCCGTGAGGACCTTGAGGAGCAGCAGGGCGGCTTGAGCCGCGACAAGACGGTGAAGGATAAGATCCTGCAGGAGACCAAGGGCAACCAGCAGAAGTACGAAGCCCTGCTGAAGGAACTGAAGGCGGAGGTAGCGCAGATCAACAGCGAGATTGGCTCGTACGAGCAGCGGCTCCGGGCCAGGCTCAGCGATTCGGGACAGGTCCAGGGCGGCGTTGGCAAGCTCAGCTGGCCGGTTCCGGGCCGCACCATAACCGCCTACTTCCAGGACCCCGACTACCCATTCCGCCGGGTCTTCGAGCACCCGGCTATCGACATTCGTGCGGGGCAGGGGACAGCCGTAACCGCGGCAGCCGACGGCTACGTCGGACGCGTCAAGGACGGCGGCCGCAAGGGCTACAGCTATATCCTCCTGGTTCACGGCGACAGCATCAGCACCGTCTACGGGCACCTGAGCCGAATGGTGGTAACCCAGGACTCCTTCGTCAGCAAGGGCCAGATCATCGGCTACTCCGGCGGCACCCCTGGCACCCCCGGCGCCGGGCCGCTCACCACCGGCCCGCACCTCCACTTCGAAGTTCGCCTCAACGGCATCCCCGTTAATCCGCTAGACTACCTGTAGCAAACTGTATGTCCCACCACGTCCGAACCGTCTGCTCTCGCTGCGGCGCCCACGCCAGCATCGTACGGCACAGGGCAGGCTCGGTGCTGCTGGAGGTCATCCTGTGGCTAGCTCTGGTTACGCCGGGCTTCATCTACCACATGTGGCGCCACCGTCGTAACTACTTCTACTGCCGAGAGTGCGGCCACCGCGCCAAGACCTTCACCGGCATTGCCAGGGTCCATCGGCCGATGTAGCTTTCACAAAATTCAACGAAGCATCCAGTACAGGAGGAGGACGAACGGTGGCACATTCTAGAACGAGGCATAGGTCGAGGGACGCCTGGTGGGGGATTGCCCTAGTCGTAGGCGCGGTAGCTCTCCTCTGGCTACTGCAGCAGACACTGGAGCTATTCCAAGATGTAGTGAACTACCCAGGTAACATGTTCAGGCCGTAGAACAGATTAGGCCGCCCACCGGGCGGCCTCTCTCTATACTCTAGGGGAGTGCCGATTCAACCAATGTTCTAGTGTCGCACAAGGTAACTTTTACGACGTATGAATAGATTGAAAAGGAAAGCCGGGCCTAGCGCAGCTTGTACGTGGGCAGCTCCGGTAGCCGAACGTCTATCAGCTCTATCTTGGAGACGTCCTGGCGCGGTACCGAAGCTACTACACTACGTGCGGATTGGTACTGCTCATCCAGCGGCTTATTGGTAGTCAGCAGTACCTTGGTGTCACCGGTATGAATGTACAGCTCGCTGGGGCTGGCTCCGGGTGAGGCGAAGTCACTCCCCCGGCCCTGCGGCCCCGGAGCAGCCTCAATGGCCAGCTGGATGATTTCTGGTGACGCAACCGTGTCGCCGACGGTTGTGGTAGCGTTAGCGTCGGTTACAATTCGGGGCAGAGAAGCCTGGGGCGAGGCCTCCTTGGCTGACGCCAGGGGCCGAATGACCTTGCCCTCCAAATCTACCTCGTACGCCTGCCCAGCAGACTCCCACTGCACGCTGGCAATACGTTCCTCTACCTTAACCGTCAGCTTGCCGCTGATGCTGCGGGATACGTCCACGGACTTCACCGCCGGCATAGCTGCTATTGCGCCTCGGATCGCCTCGGTCGGGGCCAGGAGCACCTGCCGACGGCTGAAGGCGAGCATCCAGCGGCCGTTCAGCTGCTGCTCAACCTTTGCCGACACCTCGTCTTGGGGTATCCGATTCAGCCCCTCAATGTTGACGCTGCGTATAGCTAGCACCGGAGACGCCAGCAGTAGCCAGCCCGTTCCGGCGACCAGCCCTACGGCGAGGATAGACACCCAAAGCTTCCAACGACGGCTGTCGTGCTTCTGGTAGTACGGCAGGGCGCGCTGCTGCACCCGCCTGGGCACCGCTGGCCTGGCGAACACGGGTCGGCGGGGGCTAGATGGTCCAAGCACGGGCTAGCAGCGGGTTAATGGCTGTAACTGCTTCGTAGTTAATTGTACCCCCTGCCTCAGCTAGCTGCTCGGCTGTAATCTGTCGGCCTCGCTGCCTGCCGAGGAGTACAACCTCGTCGCCCACACGTACGTTGGGCAGCTTGGTAACGTCTACCATCATCAGGTTCATGCAGATGCGGCCACGTATGGGGCAGCGCTGGCCTCTGATCAGTACCTCGCCGCCCCGGTAAGCGCGCCCGTACCCCTCCCAGTAGCCAATGGGCAGGGTGGCTAGCCTTGTGGCTCTGGTGCAGCGGAAGGCGTGGCCGTAGCCCACCCCCTCGCCCTTTTGGAGGCTCTGTAGGGCTGCTACGCGTGTTTTCCAGGTCAGAATGGGCTCCAGAGCCATGCCCCGGGGCCGGTGAGCCCTGGTGGCCTGGGACGGCCATAGCCCATACAGGCTAAGGCCTACACGGACCATACTGGACCCCGGGGTTGCCCTGCGGATGGTCGGGGCGCTGCAATCCACATGAACGTACCTAGGTTTGTAGCCGGCAGCTCGGACAGACTCTACGGCGGCTGCTAGCGCCTTACGCTGACGTTCCGTCGTAGCCCAGCTCTCCTCCTCGGCTCGGGCAAAGTGCGACCAGACGCCCTCCAGCTGGATGTTGGGGCAAGCTTTCTTAAGCCAGCGGCAGAAGGCGGGAACTTCCTCGGGCTTAAGCCCAAGGCGAGACGTGCCGGTGTTTACTTTGAGGTGCATGGGTATGCCCAGGCGACGACGGTTTAGGATGGTCGCCTGCTCCCTGCTATACAGGGGCAGCCTCAGTTTTGGGATGTGTCGTAAAATGCTGGAACGAGGATCGTAGTAGCTCAAGACGAGTATCGGCTTGCGGCAGCCGAACTGTCGTACGCGCAGAGCCTCTTCCTCCCCCGCCGTTGCTACCCAGTCTACGTCTGGGTTCTTCTGGCACGCTCTAGCTAGCTGCTCAAGTCCGTGGCCGTAGGCGTTGCTCTTGATAACCGCGACGAACGTCCTATCTCCGGCTGCTCTGGCAAGCTGACGCACGTTGCGCCTGAACGCTGGGTAGTTAAGTTCTACCCAGGAATTCGTCAGTACACTCCCCCACTTAGGCTGCACGGACTTCGGTCAATCCGCAGTAAGGCTGCAGCACCGGCGGAACCTTGAATCCGCTGTCTGTCTGGTGCTGCTCCATAATGCAGGCCAGCGGCCGACCCATCGAGCAGACGGTGCCGTTCAGGGTGTGCGCGTAGGCAGTCCCCTCCTCTGCCCGGTAGCGGATCTTCAGCCGTCGTGCCTGGAAGTCGGTGCAGGTAGATGTGCTGGTCAGCTCACGGAACTGCTGCTGCCCGGCGAACCAAGCTTCGCAGTCGTACGTCTTGGCCGACTGGATAGCTGCGTCCCCCGCTGCGAGGAGAACCACGCGGTAAGAAAGGCCCAGGTTCGACAGAACCTCTTCCTCCACGGCCAGCATGCGCTGGTGCTCGGCCTCGGAATCCTCCGGCCTGCAGATTGTTACCATTTCTACCTTGTCGAACTGGTGGAGCCTGAAGAGACCCTTGGTGTCTTTGCCGTAGCTGCCTGCCTCACGGCGGAAGCAGGTGGTGGTGGCAGTCAGCCGCATAGGCTGCGCCAGGTCCACCGTCTTATCTGCGAAGCGGGATACGAGAACAGACTCGCTGGTGCCGATTAGGTACAGGTCATCCTCGTCTGCGTTCACGCGGTAGCTCTCGGCCTCGTTAGCCGGAAAGAATCCGCTGCCGTACATAGCCTCGCGCTTAACCATTACCGGCGGCACGTGCGGGGTGAAGCCGTGTTTCAGCGCCACGTCCTGGCTGTAGCGCATTAGCGCGTAGTAGACCTTGGCTAGATCGCCCACGATGTAGGTGAACCTGCTGCCGCTGCTGCGGACAGCGCTCTCAGAATCCAGCCAGTTCTCAATGCCCGGAATCTGCCAGTGCTCAACCCCATCCTTTCGCTTCTCCCCTACTTCCTTAACTACCTTATTCAGCTCTGGGCCACCCAGCGGTACCTCGCCCAGAACCATGTTGGGCAGCTTATCTAGCTCTGCAGATCGTGCAGCCTCGGCTGCCTTAGCCTGGTCATCCAGCTTGCCAATTTCGTTGCTAAGCTCCTTTAGCTTAGCGATCTCCTCGGGGCTGGGCTTGCTCTTGGAGCCAGCGTTCAGCTGCTTGCGCAGGTCGTCTACCTTCTGCTTCAGCTGCCGGTAGTCTTCGTCTAGCTTCAGTAGTGCATCTACGTCTGCGTTGGCGCCACGCTTGAGGGCATTCTCGCGAACCTTCTCGGCGTTATCACGGATGAATTGCAGGTCGAGCATACGGGTAGGGTTCAGAGGTCAGGAGCTAGGCTGCTCCGGCCTTAACGTGGGGAATAGAATCACATCCTTCAACGCGTGCTGCCCGGCAACCATGGCTACCAGCCGGTCGATGCCAATGCCCAGGCCAGCTGCGGGGGGCATGCCAACCTTCAGGGCATCTACGAATGACTCGTCCGCAGCCATGGCCTCGTCGTCGCCACGTTGCTGCAGCTTCTTCTGCTCGTTGAAGCGCTCCAGCTGGTCTAGCGGGTCGTTGAGCTCCGAAAAGCCGTTGCACATCTCCAGCTTGCCGGCGACCACCAGCTGCATGCGCTCGGTGTAGGCTGGGCGATCGGCCATCTTCTTAGCCAGCGGCGAAAGGTCCACCGGGTGGTTGATGATGAACGTGGGCTGAATCAGCTGCGGCCGAACGTGCGCCTTGTACATCTCGTCCAGCAGCTTGCCCCTCCCCCACTCCGGCGCAACCTGCATGCCCTTGGCCTTGGCTGCCTCTGCCAGCTTCTCTACCGTATCGAGTTCGTCTATGTTCAGGCCCATGTACTTGGTAAAGCCCTCCGCGAAGTCTAGCCGCCCGAACTTGGGCTCGAAGTCTAGCTCCTGGCCCTCCACGGTCAGCTGAAGACTGCCGTTCACGTGCTGCAGCAGGCCGCGGATGAACTCCTCGGTCATATCCATCAGGTCGTTGTAGTTGGCGTAGGCCCAGTACAGCTCCACCTGCGTGAACTCGGGGTTGTGGCTGTAGTCTATGCCCTCGTTGCGGAAGCAGCGGGCAACCTCGTACACCTTCTCGTACCCGCCCACCAGCAGACGCTTTAGGTACAGCTCGGGCGCCACGCGCAGGTACATATCAATATCCAGCGCGTCGTGATGTGTGATAAATGGCTTGGCAGCCGCGCCGCCGGCCAGGGACGCCAGCACCGGTGTGTCTACCTCGGCGAATCCGCGCTCATCCAGGAACCTGCGCAAGTACGTAACAATCTTGGTTCGCTTGTTGAACACCTCGCGGACTTCCTTGTTGGAAAGCAGGTCTAGGTAGCGGTAGCGGTAGCGTTGCTCTACATCCGCCAGGCCGTGCCACTTTGCGGGCAGCGGCAGTAGCGCCTTGGCGAGCAACGTGAAGCTAGAAACCTGCACCGTCTGCTCGCCGGTCTTGGTGGTGAACAGCGTGCCCGTAGCCTGGATGAAGTCGCCCAGGTCTAGCCAGGTGCTGAACCGCTCGAACTGCTGGTCACCCAGGGCGTCGCTCTTGCCGTAGACCTGGATCTGGCCGCTGTCATCTTCCAGCACAACGAAGCAGGATGAGCCGTGCAGCCGCAGCGCGCGGATTCGTCCAGCCACGGTAATGGCGGTCTGATCTGCCGCCAGCTTCTCGAACTGCTCCTTTGCCTGGGCAGCGGTGTGAGTCCGCTCGGCCTTTGCCGGGTACGTTGCTACGCCAGCAGCTTGCCACTTCCGTAGCCGCTCAACCCGTACCTGGTACTCGTCAATTTCTGCAGGCATATAGAGCCTCTAATTCTATAGCAAACGAGCGGCGCCAGCAACGCTTTCATTGACATTTCTGTAAAATTTTGATATACAGCTGTTCAATTGAACATTCACATCACGAAAGGAGCCCACGATGGGCTGGCTTGAGAATACGATTGAGTACCAAATGTGGGGCATGAACGCAGCAACGATTGGCTTCATTGGGACGTGCATCCTGACGGTAGTCGAATGTGCCTTTGCCGTGCCGCAGATACGACGAATCTGGCGTGAGCAGTCAGCTGAAGCCCTGGCGCCAGTTATGTTCATCTACTCAGCTGGCGCCAACCTATCCTCGTTCATCTACGGACTCAGCATCGGCAGCCTAGCCCTCGTAGTCGGGGGTATGCTCGTCCTCACGCTCATCCCCATCGTCTACGGGATAGCGAAGTTTAGCGGCCTAAGGCCGCAGCATTTGATCCTGATAACGCTGATCATCGCCGCGTTGACGTTGATGGCGGCAACCGACTACAAGGCCCAGTTCTTCCTATTCGGATCAACCGGCGCGGTTGCCTCGATCTTGAGTCAGCCGTGGAAGATGTTCCGGCTGAAACGTGTTGGCGTACTGCAAATATCCTTAGTTTGGGTGTACGCCATCGGAACTTCATTCTGGCTCGTGTACGCACTCGCCGTGCAGGACGTTCCGCTCATGATCCTTACCCCATGCTACCTAGCCGGGTTCAGCTGGATCATCCTCCTGTACTACAGGTACAGAAACAACTAACAACAGGGACGCTCTCGCGAGCGTCCTTTGTCGTACCTACCTCCACTTCACTAGGTACTTCACCCAGCTGGCAATGTGCGCCCTGGTGATTGGATTCAGCAGGTCGCCCAGTCCCCCGCCGTCTAGGCTGTCGCGCTGGTGGAAGTGGACCACCCTGCTGCTCGGCACGTACCACACCTCGTAGCCAGCAGAGTGGAAGCGGCGGCACCAGTCTAGGTCTTCGAAGTAGAGGAAGAATCGCTCGTCCAACAGGCCGACCTTATCCATGGCGCTGCGACGAACCATTAGGGCAGCGCCGAACAGCCAGTCTACCTGGCGCGCATCCGCATGATTCCACTGCCGCATGTAGACGTTATCTAGCCAGGCTTTGCCCACCTTGGTCTTGCCCATCCAGGTGCGGCGGAAGAGCGGCAGCCGCCAGTCTGGGAACTTGGCACACGATAGCTGGTATGTGCCATCTGCATTGGTCAGCTTCGGTCCAGCAATACCAGCCTGCGGGTGCGCCTGCATAAACTGGTACAGCTCAACTAGGCTCTGGGCAGATGGGGCAACGTCTGGGTTTAGGATGAGCACGTACTCCCCCGTCGCTGCCTTGATACCGATGTTGTTGCCGGCGGCGTAGCCCGCGTTCCTGTTGGCGCCGATGAACTTAACGTCTGGGAACTGGTCTGCCAGCGCCAGGGCGCTCTTGGTGGGTGAGGCGTTGTCTACCACAATCGTCTCCACGGCAAAGGGCAGCTGGAACTCGGCCAGGAGCTTGAGCAGCTGCTTTACCAGGCCCGCCTGGCAGTAGCTTAGGATGACTATGGAGACGTCCGGTTTCATAGCAGAAGTAGGCCACATCCGGATGTGTCAGTCAAAGGCGACTGCCATAGCCTCGTCATCCTGAGCGGAGGGCGCCCCGAGCGACCGCAGCCGAAGGATCTGGTCTAAATCTGAGTAGCTAGATCCTTCGGCTCCATCCCGTTGCTGCGTGATTCCGCTCAGGATGACGATTTTATATCGATATCAAAAGCCGCCCGATTACGGACGGCTTCTGTTTCACCGTGGCTTTGGCTTCTTGCGCTTTCGGCGATTTCCCTTGGTCGACTTCTTCTTGGCGGCAACCTTACGGGGCGGCAGGCTCGCCAGCTGCTCCAGCAGATCTATAGCTGCATTTATTTCTGCCCGAACAGCTCGGTCCACCGTTGCAGAGCCAGAGCGGTACTGCTGGTACTTGCGCAGGCGCACGGTAGCCTCGGGCAAATCATTGATCTCCATTCGCGGTGCGAACTGGCAGACATTGATCAGCGCGCAGTGGATGCGGTTGAGCTCGCCACCGAGCGCCCCGGCTGCCTCGTCCACCCTCTTCTTGCCCCGCAGCTGTTTGCACAGCCTGGCCAGGATCTTGGCGTACGAACCAATGGCTTCCAGCGCATCGGATACCCGCTGCTTGGGAGATGGCAATCCTCTACTCAAGTATGTTTCCTTTCCTAGGAATGTTCAGTAATCGGATACTTTTACACCCGTCACCGAACCCTGTAAAGCCCTAGGCGAACCACTGGCGAATCGCGGAGGACTTAACCTGCCTGTTCTTCTGGATGCTGCGTCGCTTGGACCAGGTCCGCGGCAGCAGGCGCATGACGCCCCCGATCCCCTTCCAGAACGTTCCCGGCTCGCGGACGAAGGTGTAGGCAGCCTTGCCCAGCTCGAACGGCACCCACCACGGCGCGAGCAGGATGAGGTTAAGCAGCGTCTGGTTGGCCAGGACGGCGAGCGCGTGGTTGCGGTAAGACATCTGCCGTACCAGGGGGCGCCTATCCCCGCGACGGAGGAACCCGGTCCTGCGCACGGTGCGGACGTGGTAGGCCGCGGCTGCCGGGACAAGCGCGGCGTGGAAGCCGGCGAGCTGCAGGCGCCAGGCTAGGTCTATGTCCTCCTTGTAGGCGAAGAAGTCTTCGTCGAAGTACTCCTCACGGCTGCCTCGGCGCAGGGCAACCTCCTCCAGGCTCGAGCGGCGGTACAGAACGGCGGTGGCGGGCAGGCCGAAGACCTGGGCGGGGGCGCTGGATCGCCGCTCGTCGTGCTGCCCCTCGGCGATGTTGAACACCCGCATGGTTCGGCGGAAGGCGAGGCCCATGGAATCCACCACCGTGGTGCCCTCCCCGTTCTCGGGATCGAACCTGAGCAGCTTGCCGCTGCAGCTGGCGCAGCGCGGGTGGCTATCGGCGTAGGCTACGAGCTCCTCTATGTAGCCTGGCTCAAGGAAGCAGTCCTGGTTCAGGCACAGCGCGTAGTCAGAACCTGTGGCCCAGGTTATGCCGTCGTTGTAGGCCCGGCTGAAGCCCAGGTTCTCGCGCCGCAGCACCACGCGCACGTGGGGGAACTCCTGCTGCACTACGGCTACCGTCCTATCCGTGGAGCCGTTGTCTATCACCAGCACGCTGAAGTCCCGGAACGTCTGCCTCGCCAGCGCCTCCAGGCACTGCCGAACGTAGCGCTCGGCGTTGTAGGTAACCAGGACTACGGCGACGCGCGCCTTAGCTGCCTGGGGAACCGTGTCTGGCGTACTTTCCATAGCTTAAAGCTTGGTCCTCGGCTGCAGGGCGCTCAAGAAGAGCAGCAGGCCCAAGCCGAGCGGGTGGTTTAGGTACGGCGTGAAGATGTGTACCACGGCCAGCATTGCTACGGCCAGAACGGTAATGGCTCCCACGGCTGACTGGCGAGCCACGGCCATGCCAGACTTCCACAGACGGCGGAGCCACCACAGCAGCGCCAGGACGCCGACCAAGCCAATATCTAGCCAGGTATCTAGCCAGCCGAGCTCAAAGGTATCCGTGGTTACCTCCGCAGACTCCGAGGCGCGACGCGGATCTACGGCGCGGTAGGTTACGGTTGTTCCGAATCCATTGCCCAGTAGGGGGTGCGACTTTACGGCAGACCACAGCGGGCCAGCCTGAGCGGTGCGTGCTGCCGCAGCCGGCTCATTCACGTCCAGACGCTGCTGCAGCGACAGCGGGAAGTTGCCGGTGACGAGCTGCAGGCCGTAGAAGGCTACGGCGGCGGCAGCAGCTCCAATCGCGCCGTATTCAATTACGCGACGCATACCTCGGCCGGTCTTCAGTAGCATCCACCCCAGTACAGCGGCGCCGACGATTCCCGCAACCCAGAAGCTACGGCTCAGAGATGCAACGACCGTTACCAGTCCAACGGCAGATGCCGTGAGGGCGGCGCGGCGCGACCACGGGCTACTCGTCCATAGGTAGGCTGCGCTGCCACCTAGCGCCAGCACCAGGGCGTACACATGCGACTGCATGAACACGCGGTAGTACGTTCCGGCCACCGGGGTGATCTCGCCCAGGCGAACGTCGCGGACCCAGGTGTACAGGCCGTCCAGCTGCTCGCGGGGTATCCAGCCGAAGGCAACCAGCGTAGCAACGGTGGCAACGGCCAGAGCAATGGCTCCGCCGGAGAGGATGCGGCCGTACAGCGCCCAGTCCCCCGCCCTGACCGACGCGAAGACTAGTGGCGCCGCCAGCAGGTAGATGTAGCCGTTGAAATCGTGGAACGCATTGCTCCCGCCTACGCCCACCAGCACGCCGACGATCGCGGCGAACCACAGCAGCTGCATAGGACCGCGGAAGGGCTGCGGGAACCACTCGATGCGTCGCCGATCAGCCAGCTGGCTGAATGACCAGCCAAGCATTGCCCCGACGAACAGCGCCTGGCGCAGCGACAGGTCGTAGCCGAGCACGTCTGCACTCGTCAGCCGTCCGAACGATCCAACTACCAACTCCAGTGCAATGGCGGCGGCTGCCCACCGAGGCCTGTGCCAGCCGAGGGCGAGTACACCGGCTCCGGCAAGGATAGTGGCCACAATCGCCACCTCGGGAACCTGGTGCCCGACAGCCGACACAGCGTACAGCCCTAAGCCAGCAATGGCGCTGGCTAGAACGACGTGCTTACGGATCCAATTGATCATAGGCTAGGCACGGTACCACCTACGGCGCGCTGCCTGCAGCAGGCGCCGGGGGACGAGGCTGGTAGCTGCCGCGAGGACGAGCGAGATCGGCGCGGCGAGGTAGACCGCGGTTCCCCGCCAGCCCAGGTGGCGCGCGGCGTACAGCGCGGCGCTGCGGGCGAACTGCCACTGCTGCCACAGAGACGAGCGTCGGCCGAAGCTGCTGCCGCCGAGGTGCGTAATGCTTACCGAGGGCTCGTACCAGACCTTTAGCCCAGAGGCAGCTACCGCGGCGCAGTAGTCTACATCCTCGAACCATATTGGGTAGCGCTCGCTCAATCCGCCCAAGCGTCGGTAGACCTCAGCCGGCGTCAGCAGGGCCGCGCCCATGACCTGCTGCACCTCCGCGGGCTGGCCGTAGTCGAAGCCGCGCTGCATGTAGGCATCCAGCAAGCTGGGTGATATCCGATGCAGCTTGAGCAGCAGCGTAGCTAGCGCAGCCCCGCTGGGCAGGCTACGCACCGATGGCTGCAGCGTGCCGTCTGCGTTCAGCAGCCTGGGTCCGCTCACCCCCACGCCGGGGATTCGCTCCACGGCTTGGATCCACCTGCCAATGGTGCCGGGCGGCACGTCCGTATCCGGATTCAGCAGCAAGATCCACGGCGCATCGGCGTGCCTGGCACCCTGGTTGCAGGCCCTGGCGAAGCCGTGGTTGGTTGCGTTGCGCACCAGCTCCACGCCTGGGAACCGCTGCGCCACGTCCGCGCTGCCGTCTGCCGAGGCGTTGTCTACCACAATCACCTGCAGCGTCGCCCCCTGGTCCTGCGCCAGGGAAGCCAGGCAGCGTTCCAAATCCTCTGCCGAGTTCCAGCTGACGATGACTACTGCTACGCGGCTACTCATACAAGCTTGAGAATGGCATCTAGCCGGTGCGACCAGCCAGCCGCAGCTGCGGCAGCCTTCCTCGCCTCCCTATCCAACGGCTGGTTACCAACGGCGCGTAGTACCGCTGCTGTGAATGCCTCCGGCGTACTAGCCTCGGCAATGAACTTCGCCGTGGAAGCAGAGCCTGCGCCCGGGGTAGCGACGATGGGTAGCCCGGCAGCCAGGTACTCGTACACCTTCATTGCCTCGGTCGAGGCCACGAATTCGCTCTGGCGATGCGGCACTATGCCCACGTCGAAGTGCTGCACGTAGGCGGGCGTATCCCACCGTGGCTGACGGCCGAACAGGGTTACATTGGGCAGGCTCGCCAGCTGCTTTGCCAGGCTGCGGTACCACACCGGCCCGATGAGAACGATGGAGCCCTGCCCCATGTTGGCGCTGAGGTGCCGAATGATTTCGGTATCCAGGCGCCCCTGGATGGTGCCCACGTAGCCGACGATTGGCCGCGGCAGCGTGGCTAGGTCGAACGGCACGGGTAGATCCTCGCCGTAGCGCTCGACGGCGACGCCGTTCGGCACGTGTACCACGTCTGTCCGTGACGGGAACAGCTCAGCGTTGCGCGGGTTAACCGTGGCAATCGCATCTGCGCTCCGCTCGTACGCCGCGTACCCATCTCGAATCGCCGCAGCGTGGGTGCCGTAGAAGGGATGGGTAAGCCAGTTATCTACGGCGTCGAACAGTAGCTTGCCGCGAGAAATCTGGCTGAGGTAGCTACCCAGGGTTGGGACGTACGACCAGACCAGGGAGCCCTCTAGCCCCAGCATTCGCCGCGCTGCGCCAACGTCACGCCTGAACTGGGAGCTGGGCACTCCGTTTATCGCCGCGAACGAGCTGAGCACGTACAGCTTCTCGGATACACGCTGCAGCGTACGCCACGGCAAGCAGTAGCCGGGCACCGGCTGCCCCAGGCGGCGCCTGGCCATACCCAGAGCTGCCTTGGCGACGTCGCGCGCCCGCCACGGAATGGGATCCACTGCGAGCACGGTGCGTACATCACCGCGGCGGCGCAGCACGTCCAGCAGCTCCAGCTGCCGGTTGCTGAACCCAGCTACCCAGTCGGCGTACCGCGCCATGCCGAACATCGTTACATCCAGCTGCTGGCTCATAGCGCCGCTTCCAATGCACGGATTGAAGCATCCGCGCTCCGCTGCCACGTGAACTGGCTAGCCCACGCCAGGCCAGAAGCTGACATAGAGGCGCGGCGAGGTGCATCTGTGAGTAGCCCAGCAATTGCTGCTGCGAGAGCGGCGACGTCTCCGGCAGGAACGAGAATCCCGCTACGGCCGTCATCCACCGCCTCCGGAATGCCACCGGTAGCGCTCGCGATAACCGGGACGCCGTGGGCAGTAGCTTCCACGCACACCATGCCGAAGCCCTCCACGTCGGCGCCCTCAGACCTAGCTGGCAGAACGAAGGCCCAGGCTCGGCTGTAGGCATCGGCTAGCTGGCCATCGTCCACATTCCCGAGCAGCTGAACCTTGTCTGGCTGCGAGCTGGCAGCAGCCGCAGCCTGCAGCTTGCTCCGCTCCGGCCCCCCGCCAATGATCTGGAGCCTTGCGTCCGGTACATCCTCCCAGATCTGCTCTATGGCTTGGATGAGGAGGTCGAAGCCCTTGCGGCGAACCAGACGACCCACGGCTAGAACTATCGGATGGGTAGACTCTACCCTAGTCGCTGCCGGTAGCTCCGCTGGGGCTGGGTACACCACGGTGATAGCCTCAGCGGGAATGCCGTAGCTGCGATGAATTGCCTCTAGGGTAAAGCGGCTGTTCGCCGTTATTCCAGCTGCGCCACGGAGGATCCTGGTTGCTAGCCAACGCTTCCAGACGTTCCGCAGCGGCAGCAGCACGTCCATGCCGTGCGTAGACACCACGTAGGGCTTGCCGCCCAGTAGACGGAGGATCCAAGCCACGGTCCCGGCTGGTAGCACCTGGCCAACCCAAACCACGTCGCACCCACGGCTCGCCGCACGCACGGTGGCGAGCCAAGGCAGCCACCTCGGCCAGATGCGACCGGGCTTGGGAACCAGCACCTCTACGCTGCCGGCGGGCATGTGGGCAACCAGGCTGGAGTAGTAGCGCGCAACCCCGCCGCGGCTGGGCAGGTAGTCGGTAGTTACCAGCAGCGCTTTCATGTTCGTTTCGCAATGCTGACCAGCTTACGAAGATCATGCTTCGTCAGCACACCGGAGCCACCTGCGAGCGCAAGGAAGGTGCCGAGCGTCAGCGCCATGGGCACAGGCCAGGGCCCGACGTTACGTAGGGCTAGGCCAACGGCAGTGGCAACGGCGGCGCAGATTGCGCCCATCACCAGGCTGCGGCCCAGCGGATCTCCCCACACGGGCAGGCTCCCCGCTCCACGCCACTGGATTGCCACCAGGACGGCGGTTGATGCAGCGGATGCCACCGCAGCGCCGACGATGCCCCAGGCTGGGTACAGCGCCAGCAGCAGCAGGATGTCCGTAACGAGCGCCGCGCCCATTGCGAGCGTGGTCGTCCGCTGCCGGTCGGTAGCGTTCAGCAGCGACCCGAGCGGGAAGCTAATGAAAAGCAGCGGCACCTGCAGCATCAGCACGGCGAGGACCGGCACGGACGGCGCATAGTCAGATCCGTACAGCCCGCGGACGAGGGGGCCAGCTCCGGCGATGAGCGCCGCTGCGGCGGCGCAGCCGAGCAGCCACAGGATCCGGGCTCCCTCCTGGAACAGCTGCTTCATTGCGCCACGGTTCCGCTGCCCGAAGGCCCAGCTGAGCGCCGGGTAGAGCGCGGCGACGAACGCGAGCGGCACGAACTGCAGCGCCGTGAGGATCCTGGCGGGCAAGCTGTAGAGCCCAGCCGCCACCGTGCCGTCCAGCTTCGCCACAATCACGGTATCGGCGTAGCCGTACATTCTGGTCAGCACCAGGCCGAGGGCGAAGGGCCAGGCGATCGCCGCGAGACGTCGAAGCTCCCCCGGGGGAACGGCGACCGGCACGCGCAGGGCGGGGCCCGAGATTATCCAGCTGCTGTAGGCAACGTTGAGCACGCTCCCGGCTAGCAGGGCGACGATGAGGCTGGCCGCCGTGGGGCTTACCAGCAGCAGCGGGACGCCGACGGCAGCTACGGCCAGCTGCGTTGCGATGCTCCCCCACCCCTCACGCTGCAGCTTGCCCTGGGCTCTGGCCACGGCGTAGTTGAGCAGCGTAACGGCGTCCAGAACCATGGCGACGCCCGCAGCCCACAGCAGGGTTCGAACCTCCTGGCTGCCGGTAGCCGCAAGCCCAAGAATCTGCAGGATGACGAACGCGGCGGCGACCAGGCATATCTTCGACAGCAGCGCCGTGGCGTACAGGGGCGCCAAGCGTGACGGCTGCCGCGCAACCTCGCGGGTGAGCACGTTGGATAGCCCCAGGTCTGCAATTGCACCCGCGGCCATGGCCAGGTTCACCGCCACGGCGAAGCTGCCCAGCTCAGCTGGGCCGACGACGATTGCGGCGAACGAGAAGTAGGCGAAGGCGAAGACCCTCTGGATGACCAGGGCCAACGTGAACCTACCGGCGCTCCTCGCAACGTTCGGTGCTTCTGCTTGCTCCATAAGGCCAGTGTAGCAGCCCACGGCTGGGCTCACGACTGGGCCTACCCGACTAGCGCTTCTGCCACTGCGGGGCTCGACGGGCACGCTTGAGGCCGTACTTCTTGCGCTCCTTCACGCGGGGGTCACGGGTGAGCAGGTGGCTGGCGCGCATGACCGGCTTGGTGCCGACGTCCTGGGCTACCAGCGCCCTGGCAATGCCCAGGCGGATCGCCTCAGCCTGCCCGCGCATTCCGCCGCCGCGCACGATGGCCGTAACGTCGAGGTCTTCACGTCCGGCAGCCGCCAGCGGCTCGCGCACCTGCGACTGGTACTCGAAGTAGGTGAAGAACGACTCCATGGGCTTACCGTTGACGGTAATGCTGCCCTTGCCGGGCATGATGCGGACCTGGGCCGAGGCCTCCTTGCGGCGGCCGACCGCGCTGATGTGGCGAGCTGCGGGCATAGTTGCTACTTGGTAATGGTGAGGCGACGCATCTGCACGGCGCGCTGGTGGTTGCGGGGCAGCATGCGAGAGACGGCGAGGCGGATAGCTCGGGCGGGGTCCTTAGCCAGCACCTCGGCGGCAGACTCGAAGCGTGCTCCGCCCGGGTGGCCGGTGTAGGTGCGGTACTGCTTCAGCCTAAGGGCGGTGGGGTTGAACGTAGCCTGGCTGGCGTTCGTAACGAGAACCTTTACGCCGGTCTTCTGGTTGGGCGTGAACGTCGCCAGGTGCTTGCCGCGTAGGTAGGTGGCGATCTGCGTTGCCAGCCGACCTACGGGCTTGCCCGCGGCGTCGATGGTCACGGCGGCGGGCGCGTGCGGCTTGTACGGCTTGGTGGAACGGGTGAGCGTGGTCATATGTCTACTTTGCTTCCTCATCGCCGACGAGCTGCAGCACCGCCATGGGGGCGCGGTCGCCGGTGCGCTGGCCGAGCTTAATTATTCGGGTATAGCCACCGGGGCGGGCGGCGAACCGCTTGCCCAGCACATCCAGAGCCTTGGCTGCCCCCTTCTCGGTTGGCAGGGCGGCGATCAGGCGGCGGCGGGCGGTGAGGTCACCCTTCTTGGCGGTCGTAATCAGGCGCTCGACGACCGGGCGCAGCGCGCGAGCCTTGGCCAGCGTGGTGGTAACCTGCTCGTAGAGCAGCACCTGCTCCGCGGCCACCTTCAGCAGGGCCTTCCGCGGGCCCGCCTTGCGGCTGAGGGTAGTCTTACGGACTCGGTGGCGCATACGTATCGCTACTCCTTGGCGGCCTTAGCCTTTGCCTTCTTGGCGGGCTTAGCCGGCTCGTCCGCCGCTGCCGAAGCTGCCTGCTCCAGCGCCTCGCTGCTGCCGATGAAGTTGAAGTGCTCCAGCAGAATCTGGTTGGCGGCTGCGACGGCAGCTGCCGGGGCAATGGTGCCGTCGGTCTCTACGCTCAGAGTTACCTTCTCGTAGTTGGTGAACTGCTCCACGCGGACGTTCTCTACCTTCATGCCGACGGTTACGACGGGCGAGAACAGGGCGTCGATGGCGAGCGTGCCGATCTCCAGCCGCTCCTTCTCGCGCACCTCGACCGGCAGGTAGCCGCGGCCGCGCTGCACCGTTACCTCCATGGACAGGGTCGCCTTGGCGTCGGTCAGCGTGCAGATGACGTGGTCGGGGTTGGCAATGGTTACCTGGGCGTTCGCGGCGAAGTCGCCCGCGGTGACGACCGTTGCACCCTTCGCCTTCAGGGTCAGGGTTACCGGCTCATCGCTGAAGCAAGCCAGGCGAACCTTCTTCAGGTTCAGGATGATGTCGATGCTGTCCTCCTTGACGAAGGGGATGCTGGAGAACTCGTGGGATACGCCGTCGAACTTTACCGCGGTAATGGCAGCGCCGGGCAGGGACGACAGCATGACGCGACGGAGCGCGTTGCCGAGCGTGGTGCCGTAGCCGGGGTAGCAGGGCTCGATGGTAACCGTGGCCTGCTTGGGGCCCAGCTCCTCAACGGCTAGCGTCTGGGGGAGCGGAATGGTGCTCATGGTAGCAGAGGTTTTGTTAGCGGCTTACTTAGAGTAGAACTCGATGATGACCTGGGGGTTGACCACGCCCTCGCCGTCCTGCAGCTCGGGCAGAGCGGTAACCTTGCCAGAGGCAGCGGTTCCCTTGGCCTCCACCTGCTGCAGCCAGCGCGGCGTGTCGTGCTTCATGATTGCCTCCGACCGTGCAGCCCACGTGCCGCGGTCTGCGACGGCGTTGCGCATGCTGATGGTCTGGCCTACCTCTACCAGGCTGCTGGGCATGGTTACCCGCTTGCCCTCTACCAGCACGTCTCCGTGGCTCACCATCTGGCGGGCGCCCTGCCTGGTCGGCGACCACCCCAGGCGGTAGATGACGTTGTCTAGCCGGCGCTCCAGCAGCTCCACCAGCCCCTGGGCGCTATCGCCCTTGCGGCTCATGGCCTGCCTAACGGTATTGCTGAACTGCCGCTCCATAATGCCGTACAGCCGCTTAGCCTTCTGCTTCTCGCGCAGCTGCAGCCCGTACTGGCTCACCTTGCGGGGTCGGCCCTTGGGGCCGTGCTGCCCCGGCGGGTAGTCGCGCTTGAGCACGCTGACGCCCGGCAGCAGCACGCCTTCGCGGCGGGCAAGTCGGGTTCGTGGTCCTGTGTATCGTGCCATAGTTGTTACGCTAGACGCGGCGCGGCCGAGGTCGGCGGCAGCCGTTGTGCGGGATAGGGGTAACGTCGCGGATGGTGAGCACGTTCAAGCCGGCGGCGAACAGCCCGCGGACAGCCGACTCACGCCCAGACCCGACGCCCTTAACGTAGACGTCTACCTCCTGGAGCTCGAAGTTCTTCGCCTTCTCAACGGCCTGCTTAGAGATGAGGCTGGCGGCGTAGGGCGTAGACTTCTTGGGGCCCTTGAAGCCGAGGCGGCCGGCCGAGCTCTGCGCCAGGACGTTGCCGGTGGCATCGGTGAGGGTAACGACGGTGTTGTTGTAGGTGGCGAGCACGTAGGCGCGGCCCTTGTGGACGACACGCTTCGCCTTCTTGGTGCGCCTGGCCACCTTCGGGGCCTCCGCCTCTGCCTGCTCTACCTGCTTCTTATCGTCAGCCATAGTGCTTGTGTTCTAGGTTCTAGTCCCCTACTTCTTATCCACGCTGCGGCGGCCGCTGCCCATGGTGTGGCGTACGTTGCCGCGGATGGTACGGGAGTTGGTCTTGGTTCGCTGGCCCCGAACCGGCAGGCGACGGGTGTGCCTGGTGCCGCGGTACGAGCCAATCTCCTTCAGCCGCTTGATGTTGAGCAGAACCTCACGGCGGAGGTCACCCTCCACGTGGAGCTGCTTCTCGACCAGAGGTCGCAGCGCGGCAACCTCTGACTCGGTCAGGTCCTTGACCCGGGTATCGGGGCTAACCTTGGCAGCCGCTACCACCTTCTTGGCGGTAGTCATGCCCACGCCGTAGATGGCGGTGAGCCCGTGCTCGATGCGCTTGGCGTTGGGCAGTACGATGCCGGCGATACGGACAGCCATAGGTGATAGTTAGCCCTGGCGCTGCTTGTGCTTAGGGTTCGGGCAGATGCACACCAGCCGGCGGCGGCGTCGTACGACGCGGCAGTCGCGGCACATTGGTTTTACTGATGCTCGAACCTTCATAAAGCAGTGTTAGAAACATTAGTAACGGTACACGAGGCGGCCCTTGGTGAGGTCGTAGGACGACAGCTCTACACGAACCTTGTCCCCCGGAACGATGATAATGCGGTGCATCCGCATCTTGCCCGACAGGTGCGCCCGAACTTCGATGCCGTTCTCCAGCTTAACCTTGAAGGTGGTGGAGGGCAGCACTTCCGTAACCTCCCCGTCGATCTCCAGGTTACCCTTACGGTTCGTCTGGATACCAACGTAGTCGAATGGATTTTCACTCATGAACCCGGGCGGGCAACGTACTGAATGTACCGATTTAGTTTCTATGGAAACCTTCTAGCCTCCATAGAGCGTGGGAAGTATGCGGTTCCGGGCCCTCCCCTGTCAAGGGAATCAGGCCCAAATACCCTTAATTCGCCTCACCCCCTGGCTAACCGCCTCTTCCTTAGCAATTTTGAAGGTTCCCAGCTCAGAGGTATTGTCCACATGGGGGCCGCCACAGATTTCCTTCGAGTAGTCCCCTACCGTATAGACCTTGACCTTTTCGCCATACTTATGTCCAAAGAGTCCGATTGCCCCGGCAGCCTTAGCCTCCTCCACCGTCATCTCTTGGCTAGTTACCGGCAGCTTGCGAGAAATCTGCTCGTTTACGGCAGCCTCCACACGTGCAATTTCATCATCAGACATCTTGCCGGTGTGGCTGAAGTCGAAACGGAGTCGCTCGGCGGTTAGGTTGCTGCCGCGCTGCTCTACGTGCGAGCCGAGGACATCACGCAGCGCGCGGTGGAGCAGGTGCGTGGCGGTATGGAACCGCTTGACCTCATCGGAGTGGTCGGCGAGGCCGCCCTTGAACTGGCCAGCGGTGGCGGTGCGAGATAGCTCCTGGTGCCTGCCAAGCTCCGCTCGGAAGGCCTCTAGGTCAACCGTCATCCCGCGCTCAGATGCGAGCTCCTGCGTCAGCTCGATGGGGAAGCCGTAGGATTGGTACAGGTCGAACGCCTGCTCGCCGCTCATCCCCGAGCCGCCGGAAGCCAGCTTCTCGAACTGCCTCAGCCCCGTGGTGAGCGTAGCCGCAAACTTCGCCTCCTCCTCGGCCAGCGCGGTGAATACGGCCTCGCGCCGCTCGGCTAGGTCGGGGTAGACGTGGGCGAAGCGCTCCAGCACAGCCCGGGCGACGTCCACGACGAAGGCTCCCCGGATGCCCAGGGTCCTGCCCGCTCGAATCGCCCGGCGGATGAGACGCCGCACGACGTATCCCTGCCCCACGTTGGAGGGCAGCACCCCACGGCGGTCTCCGATGATGAATGTGGCAGCCTTTATGTGGTCGGCTACAACCCTCAGCCAACGGGTAGAGGCTCCGTCGGTGCCGTAGCGGACGCCGGAGAGGCGCTCGACCGCAGCCACGATCGGCTGCACCAGGTCGGTGCGGTAGGCGTCGCCGCCGGTGCGGGCGTAGTCCAACACCGCCACCGTCCGCTCCAGGCCCATGCCGGTATCCACATTCTTCTGCGCCAATGGCTCGTAAGCCCCAGATTCGGTCTTACGGTACTGCATGAACACATTGTTCCAAATCTCCACCCACTCAGCTGGGTTCGTCTGGGGGTTAGTGGCCTGAGGATCGCCGGTGCCAACGTAGTAGAAAATTTCTGTGTCTGGCCCGCACGGGCCGGTAGTACCCGCAGGACCCCACCAGTTGTCCTCTCGGCCCAGGAATACAATCCTAGACTCGGGGACGCCCTGGCCACGCCACAGCGCAGCTGCCTCGTCATCCTGGCCTATGCCAGCAGCGGCATCGCCGATGAAGCAGGTAACGCACAGCTTGCCGGGCTCGATGCCCAGCCAGTCGGGAGAGGTCAGGAACTCCCACGACCACGCAATGGACTCCGCCTTGAAGTAGTCACCCAGGCTCCAGTTGCCAAGCATCTCGAACACCGTCAGGTGGGTCTGGTCCCCCACCTCGTCTATGTCGCCGGTCCGCACGCACGGCTGGCAGTCTGCTAGCCGTCGGCCGGAGGGGTGATCTTGCCCTAGCAGGTACGGCACCAGCGGGTGCATGCCCGCCGTGGTGAACAGCACCGTGGGATCGTTCTCGGGAATGAGGGATGCCGGCGAGATGATGGCGTGGCCCTTAGACTTAAAGAAGTCTAGGAACTTCTGCCTCAGCACGTCTCCGTCGATGGGCTTATCCATAGACATGTATAGTCGCCAGAGCAGCCCCCGGCGTCAAGCAGGAGCTAAAGACCGAGGTGATCCTCAATTGCAACCACCCGACGGCTGAGCTGAGAGTGCTCAACCGTAGTAGCGAACTTCGGCAACTCAGCCTTAACCTCCACCATATCCGACTTCAGCTGACCCACGTCAGATTCCAGCCTATCGAACCTCTCCCCCATATCCAGGAAACCTTCCTGGACCATCTCCGCTAACCTACCGAGGGTCATTGCTGACGCATTGGACTCCATACGAGTTGATCTATGACCCCTGTGGATTAGTGAGCGGTAAGGTGCCACCGGTAAGCTACCTAGCCAACTTTCTCTGAATTACCCCGCCGACGCGGCCGGACGTCACGCAGGAAGTCACGCCAGCGGTGCCAGTGCTGCAGCGCCGGGTAGTAGCGGCGAATGGTGAACGCAGCTACCAGCATGGCAGCGCCGCTCGCCAGCAAGTCGTACAGCGTATCCAACGCCTCCCCTGGCTGGCCCGATAGGCGGTCGGCGGCGGAGAAGCCCGGGTGGAGGTAGCCGAGCGCTACGTCTACCGCTGCCTCGAACAGCTCCCAGCCTAAAGCTATGGCGAGGCCGCCGATCGCTACCACACCCAGGAGCCTTGCCTGGCTGGTACCCCGACGGTAGCGATGCCAGCGGTACGAGACGTACACAATGGACAGCAGCACCAGCGTCAGCAGCTTGCCGAAGAAGTGCATGAAGGTGTCGTACCCAAACCCAAGGAGGTACGAATTGAATAGGCCGAGGTACCCCACGGCATTCAGGAGGAGCAGCGTGGTCAGCACCAGCTCAGCCACGAAGACAAGCCTGGGGCGGAACGTGCCGGCGAACCCGGGAACGCCGTAGTACAGCCAGTGCGGCAGGTACAGCAGCAGCGCGATTACCGAGAAGCCGACCAGGTTCCACCACGTGCCCCTAGAGAGCGATAGGTAAACCCCTAGACCGGCGACCAGCAGGGCGCTCGAATTTACCAGCCATCGAACCCACTGGAGCTTCATTGCTCAATGCTACCGTATCACGCCCCCGCCGAGAACCTCGCGCCCCCGGTACAGCACGGCATGCTGCCCGGGGGTTACCGCGCGTTCGGGCTGGTCCAGCGTTACCACCCAATGTCCCCTGACGCTAGCTACCGTCCCCCGCCTGGGCTTCTGCTGGTGGTAGCGGACCTCCACCGTGCAGCGCAGCGGCTCGGCTGGCTCTACGCCGCTGACCCAGTGCATATCCTCCAGCTGAAAGCGCCGCGAGAAGAGACGTGGATCGTGAGGGTCATTCGTAACGCGCACCACGTTCCTGCGCACGTCGGTAGCTACAACGTACCAGGGGCCGTCCGGCAGCCCCAGTCCATCCCGCTGGCCGACCGTGTAGAGCCACGCGCCCCGGTGCTTGCCCAGCTCACGTCCGCGGAGGTCTACGATCTTCCCCTGCCGTTCACGAATGTGGTGGCTGAGGAAGTCGAAGAGCTTAACCTCTCCCACGAAGCAGATGCCCTGGCTATCTGGCCTGGTCGCATTGGGCAAACGGACCTTCTTGGCCAAAGCTCTAACCTGGGCCTTCGTCATTCCACCGAGCGGGAACAGCGACCGCGCCAAAGTCTGCTGGCTGCTGCGGTACAGGAAGTAGCTCTGGTCTTTGCTCGGATCCGTCCCGCGCAGTAGACGGTACCTTCGGTGTCCCCGTGTTCCCGTATTCAGAACTCCGGCGTAGTGCCCGGTAGCCACGTAGTCGGCACCAACCTGCACGGCTCGGCGGAGGAATGTGCCGAACTTTATCTGCTGGTTGCAGCGCACGTCGGGGTTCGGCGTACGGCCCCGCCGGTACTCGGCAAAGAACTCACGCAGCACCTGCCGGCGGTACTCTGCGGCAAAGTTCCAGGTGTACAGGGGAACCTTAAGGTGCTCCGCGGCAGCCTTAGCTGCGTCATAGTCTGACTCCCAGCGGCAGTCGGAGCCCGGCAGCTGCGCCGGATCTACGTTCACCATGAACACGCCGAACACGTCGTAGCCCTGCCGCTTGAGCAGGTACGCTGCGACTGCCGAATCCACGCCGCCCGATAGGCCGACGGCCACCTTCCCCCTGCCCATACCTAACGGCGCGCGACCTGCTGGCTCTGCTGCGGCCACTCGTGCACCTTCCAGGCCCACTGCGCCAGAGCCTTTGCCGCGGCGAAAGAGGCGTCCTTGGTCGGGCTTCCGAACACTACTACCACCACGTCGCCCTTCCTATTCTTTGGCTGGCTCATGGGCCTCAGCTGGGCGACAAAGTTATTCTTAGATTCCTCCAGGTAGCCCGTCTTGCCGCCCACGACGTAGATAGAGGGATCGTTGGTCAGCAGCTTATTGGTGTTGACGATGTTCTTAACTTCGCCGGTGGACCGAACCACGAAGGTGTACTTACCCGTCTGGGCCGCACGCTGGATGGTCGGCTGCTGGAAAGCGTACGTAGCTAGCTTGGCGGCATCCAGAGCCGTAGCGCGGTTCTCCACTGCCATGCCGCTCGCATCGGCGAACGTAGCCTGCGTCATGCCGATCTCAGCCGCCTTCTGGTTCATCCTGGCTAGGAAGCGGTCGGAACCCAAGCCCGAGGTGCGCATCATGGCGGTGGCGGTATTGTTGGCTGAGCCGACGACGGCGCAGTACAGCAGGTCGCGCTTGCTCAGCTGGCTGCCCACGTCCACGCGTAGCCTGCCGCCGCCGACTTCGTCCTCCTGCGCCAGGGATACCGTGGCGTCCCAGTTCGGGTCCTGCTCGGCGTACACCAGCGAGGTCATCAGCTTGGTCACGCTGGCCAGCGGCCACTGCCAGTCCTGGTGGTACTGGTACAGTAGCTGGCCGGACGAGGCATCAACGACCACCGCCGCCTCCGCCTTAATTGACTGCTGGCTGAAGGCTCTGAACTGGGTATTGCGCACGGGAGCACTAGCGGCACTGGCCCCCATGGGGACTAGCAGGAAGGCTGCTGCTGCAACGGCGGCTACGGTTCGCATAGACGGAAGGCTAGCAAATATGGAAGCCGCCGGGAAGTTCCCGACGGCTTACCTGCGAACTAGGCAGGGCGCACCCTGCGTCTCCCCGCTCGGTTCAGGAGCAGACATAGCCTGAATAGGCACCAGAAGGCAGCCATTGCGGCCAGGCCGAGAACTAGCTCAAGCAAGCCAACCGCTACGCTGGCTGTGCCTATGGCGAGTAGCTTGAGGGGCGATGGATATGTCCACATGTCCGGACCTCCTTTGAATGTGCAATCCTCGTTGGCGAGAAAGTACAGCCCAAACCTATGCGCTGTCAACGCATCACTGGGCGTCCCAGCCAACAGCTAGCGGACCTGCACCACGTCCAGCTTGGGCAGGACCTGCTTGGCCAGCTCGATCCTATCGACGGTAGCTGCGTAGCAGGTGAACAGGCGCTCGCCCTTGGCTACGCTGTCCCCAATCTTCTTGTTCAGGTAGACGCCGGCCAGCTTCTGCGACGGCGCACCCAGCGTCCGGGCCAGGTCGTTCAGGGCGCGGTTGTCTATCATCTTCACCTTGCCGGCGCGCGGAGCGTTGACGTACAGCTTGTTGGCGCCGAGCGTTACCTTCTCGGAATCAATGGTCGAGTCGCCGCCCTGGGCAGCAATGATCTGCTGCATCTTCTTCCAGGCTGCGCCGCTAGCAAGCTGCTTCCTAGCCATTTCGGCACCCCTGCCCTTGGCTGCCTTGCCCGCCAGCTCCAGCAGCTCGCTCGCCAGCTTAATCGCCTTCTCCTCCAGGTCTACGGGGCGGTCCGGCTTCTGCTGCAGCACGCGCAGCACGTCGCGCGCCTCCAGCGCCGGGCCAATGCCCTGGCCCACCGGGTCTGACGACAGAATCTTCATCACCTTTATCTTCATGCCGAAGCGCTTGGCCAGCATTACGAAACGCGCCTCCAGCTCCTCGGCCTTGGCCATGTCGGGAATCTTGGTCGTGGGGCCAACGGGCATGTCGATGATGAGCGTATCCACGCCGCAGGCGACCTTCTTAGCCATGATGCTGACAAGCATCTTGGTGTACGGCTCCAGCGCCAGCGGGTAGCTGACCTTGATGATCTTGTCGTCGGCCGGCGCCAGGTTAAGGCCGCCGCCCCACACCAGGCAGGCGCCGACCTTGGCGACGATCTTCTGGATCTGCGCGGCGGTGAAGCTGACGGGCGCCAGCACCTCCATTGTATCCGCCGTGCCCGAGGGCGACGTAATTGCACGAGATGAAGTCTTGGGCATGAGCAGCCCCAGGCTGGAGACAATGGGAATGGCGACCATGGTCGTCCTGTTGCCGGCGAGCCCACCCACCGAGTGCTTATCTACCACGGTGCCGCGGAACTTGAGCATCTCCCCCGTCTCGGCCATTGACTTGGTCAAGCTATACAGCTCGCCGTCGGTGTACTCGTGCGCAAAACTGGCGGCGACGAAGTAGGTAATCTGAATATCCGAGAGGTGGCCGGCGACAATGTCGTCGATGATGGCCCTAATCTCAGCCTCGCTCAGCGTCTTGCCCAGCAGCTTCTTCTGAATCGCCACGATAGACTTGGGTCGCTCGGCGAGCAGCACCTGGATGGGCTCCATCGGCTTCACCTTTCGCTTCTGCCAAATCTCCTTGAATAGGCCAACCTCTCCGCGAGAAACCATCGAGGTAGCCGTGTTCACCAGCACGGTAACGCTGGAGCTGCCCCACCGTAGCTCTAGCCGGTCGCCCGGCCGAATGCCGGCGTGGAAGGCATCGCGCTCGTGCAGGACTGCGACGAGCGGGTTGCCAGCTTCAAAGTTTAGCGCCTTGGCGCGGAGGAAGAGGGCCATAGCTAGGCTGCCAGTATAGCAGCCGAGGCCCTACACCAGGAATAGCACTACAGCCAGCGCCATTACAGCCGCGCCGTGCCCGATGATGCTGGGGTGCTGCACGCGGAACTTGATGGCTACGTTGAGCAGCATGGCCACGGCCAGGAAGACTACGAAGTACAGGTAGACCTGCCGCGTCGAGTCGTTCAGGTTCTGCACCGTTACCCCCAAGAGCTTGAACGCCCGCTGCGCCCCGCCGTTGAAGTTGTAGACCTGCTGCGGCTGGGCAGCGGGAGCTACCCAGGCGACGACCTGGCTGACGGTGGAGCCGCTCTGCCCCACGGCCGTAACGGTGAGCTGCTCACCTCCGGCGTTCATGGTGGAGGCATCGAACGGCACCGCTCCGTCCCAAACGTTCGTCTCGCCCACACGCGTCAGCGGCACGCGCTGGCCGCCGAGCTGCAGCTCGACCGTAGACGCATCATCGACCGCCAGGCTCACGTCGTAGCTAGCTGCGTGCTGCCGCAGCTGCAGCGAGGCGGGGTCAACCGTGGGACCTGCCGCCGGAGCCGTAGTCTCGGCTACAGGCTCGGGGGCGGGGGCGACGGGAGCGGTAGCCGGCGTCGCGGGCTTGACTGCGGCCGCGGCTACCTCGCCACTGGGCGCCGGCGGGACCTGGACGGCGGGGGCGGACGCTACGGGCCGACTGGCTGCCGTCGGCGTCGGCTCCGCAACGGCGGCAGGCTCGGGCGCAGCTGCGACCGCCGGCAGCGGGCTGCCGAACATCTGCACCACGACGTGCGAGGGGACGCCCTCGAACGTGCCGTAGGCGACGCCGACCCCAATCTGCGTGTAGCTTGGGTTCACAATGTTGGCGCGGTGGCTGGGGCTAGCCATCCAGCCCTCCCCTACCTCCTCGGCCGTGGTGTAGTGCACAGCTAGGTTCTCGCCGGCGTACAGGTAGCTGTAGCCCGCCCGGCGGAACCAATCCCACGGCGTGTCGCCGTCCGGGCTCTGGTGGGCGAAGTACTGCTTGGCAATCATGTCCTCTGCCTTGGCCTGGGCTGCCCGATCCAGCACGTCGCTGTGCTCGAGCTTCGAGAGGCTAAGGTTCTGCCTGGCGGCGTTCGTCAGCGCGATGATGTTCGGGCCGGTAATTGAGCTGGAGTAGAGGCTGGCTGAGGGCAACGCAATGGTACCGGCAACGGCCAGGCCCTTGATGATCACCAGCAGGGCGCTGTACCACAGCAGCGACCGGTGCGAAACGGCGTGCGGTCGGTGGCCGTTGCCTTCGTGGGGGATGAAGGTATCCCGCAGGTGGTGGACGGCGTGGCGTGCGGCGGCGTGGACTACGGTGCTCACAGAGACGATTGATTAACAGTAACTATATCATTTTTCTTATATCATACTATTGACTATTTGGCAAGTTTAGTGGCTACAGAGAGAGGCAGCCGGGGCTGCCTCTCCGTAGGACCGTGGTCCTAGTCAGCGACTGGAATCTTGGCAATATTGGCGTTGGAAATTCCCATACCGAGCAGCTTCATAGCTTTGAGCAGCTCATCGGCAGATGTTATCCGGTAGCGCTTTCCGTCCGCCGGGCTCACGTACCACAGCGATCCATCTGCAGCCTCGAGCACCCGACCACGGTATGCCGCCGCTACGTTAGCCCTACCCTTCCTTGAGTTGATGTCGCCCACGGCTACCTTCTTCAGCTGCGCGTCGGAAACCTTCAGCGCCAGCTTACGTAGGATAGCCACGCCGTCCCCGTTATTGGGCAGCTGGTGGCGAACCAAGGTTTGCGGATTGACGTACCAGGCCTCGCCGCACGACTCAACTTTCAGCAGGATGCGACCGGCGAGCCTCTTAGCCAGCTTCGCATCGGGGCGGATTACGCCGAGCGGCTTATTCAGCTGCGATAGGCAGGTGGAAGCTCCCAGTACACGTGGGGTCGTTACGGGGAAGGCTACGGTGGTAGTTCCCAGTACCGTGCCGCCGATGATGCCGGAGTTGAATCCGGGCAACGGGAGCGGAGCTCCGCCGCCACCGCCGCCGCCACCAGAGGGAGGCGTGTTGATGGTGTACGGGAAGACGCCGACCTCAGAGTGGTACCCCATGGGGTAGCAGGCGATCGCTCGAATGGTCAGCGAGCTCGGCACCGAGATAGCACCTTCGTACAGCGTACCGTTCGGCTCAACGATAGACTCGGGCATTGCCACCGAGCAGTTCGGCGTAGAGCCATCGGTTGTGTAGCGAATGCTGTCGGCACCCTCGGCTGCTAGCGCTACGCTCTGGCCGCCGACGTACGTTCCGGCGGGCGGCGTAGCAGATACCTCAGCTACAGCCGGGGGCTCGGTCGGCTCGTCCTTAACTACAACCGTGACCTTTGCAATGTTGCTATCTACCTCGCCGTCATTGACCAAGAAGTAGATGTAGTCGGTTCCGATGAAGCCGGCGTCTGGCGTGTACGTGTAGGCGCCAATGGCCGGAAGGGCGCTGGGGCCAACCTCGCCGTTCGTCGGATCGTAGACCGTGTAGGCCAGCTCGTCGCCGTCCTCATCGGTGGCGGCCAGCATGACGGGAATGGCCTGGTCAACCGTGGTAACGTAGTCAGCTGGGTAGGCAACCGGCGCATGGTTCGCCGAGGGCTTAGGCTTGACCTCGATGTATACGGCGGCCGATTCCGAGGTTAGCTGGCCGTCGCTGACGTTGAACTTGATGAGGTCCGACCCCACGAACCCAGCATCGGGCGTATAGACAATGCCGTAGCCCGTCGGGCCCGGGAAGGGTGCCGGCTCCCACGTGCCGTGCTCGGGGCCGTACACAATTGCGTAGGCCAGAGCGTCGCCATCCGGGTCGCTGCCGGTGAGCACAATGGGGAGCTGCACATCCTGCACCGTGGCGAGCGACTGTGAATCCGCAGTCGGAGCCACGTTGCCGGGATCCACGGGGCATAGGTACGGCAGGACACTCGGCTCTACGCAGGGATCGGCGGGGATAGCCGGGAGACCGAGATCTACGGGGGCGGAGAAATCGATGTTCTCCTCAACTTGCTCCTGAACAGCCATGACGGCGGGAGCAGGCATTACACCCACGCCGATGAGGGCGAGGGCGGAGGCAATGCTCAGCGCAGTCCTGGCTGCTCGACGCGTGTTTTTCATAGGCAGTCAGATAGTCTGGTTAGCTAGCAACTCATCTATACTGCCATTCCAAAAAAAAGTCAATGATTCAGAGTGGTCGCTGGGGGCGGCTGAGCCGCCCCCTACGCTGAACCTACTGGAACTACTGCGCTACTTTGATCTTTGCTAAATCGAGATTGGAAATCGCCAAGCCGACCTTAGACGAGAGCGCAGCTAAATCAGCCGCATTGGCAATGACGTAACGCCTGCCATCCAGAGGATTTACGTACCATAGCGATCCATCCGTTGCCTGGAGGAAGCGCCCACGGAAGCTTGCCGGTACCCATACCTTAGGCTGGTCTGAAACTTGGGTACCGATTGCAATTCGCGTAAGCTGAGCATCGCTTACCTTCAACACCAATCCGCGAATGCCCACGAACTGGCTGGGATCGGTGGGAAGCTTGTACCGCTTGCCCGTGTTCGGCCCAACGTACCAAATCTCACCGCACGATTCTGTAGCCCTGAGTATTCGCCCCCCTAGCCGCCTGGCGAGCTTGGCATCTACCTTAGCGGCAGGCGTCGCCGCGGGCGTGCAGCTAGACTCTCCCAGCACCCGTGGGGCAACGGCCGTCGCCACTACCTGCGGTACGGGCGGCACGAATACGGGCGCGGCATTGCCGAAGCTGGGCAGGGGCAGCGGAGCTCCGCTGCTGACCTTCGGCTTGCCGAAGGTGTACACGAAGTCGGTGACCTCGGAGCTGTAGCCGTAGTGGTAGCAGGCGATCGCCCTAATGGTTACATCGACGGGGATGCTGAGCGGCGACGAGTAGACGTTGCCGACGCCGCACGCCGGGGTGCTACCGTCCTTGGTGTACCAGATCGATGTCTCGCCCCACATGGTGGTGGAGGTATTCATCGTCAGGCTCACCATCTGCGGCTCGGAGTACATTCCAGGTTCGGGAGAAGCCGACACCGGAGCGACGTGGTAGGCGTACGGCCGGTCCTGGACGTCGAACACTGCGGTAGCCGTGGCGGTGGCGCCGTGCGGGTCGGTGACCCTGTAGCGGAGCTCATCCTGCCCGACGAAGTTCACGTCGGGGCGGTACTGCGCCCAGACCCACGATAGCCAGTGCGTGCTCGTTGCCTGGCCAGCTAGGGTCAGCACGCCGTTGTCTACGTTATCCAGAATCTCGAAGGTCAGCGGCTCGCTATCTCGGTCCCTGCCGAGGAGGTTGTTGCCGAGGGGCACGTTCTTGACCATAGCAATGTACCGCGGAAAGGCGTACGGAGGCTGGTTCCGATCGCTCGGATCCTCGATGGTGTAGGCGAACTCGCCAATGGGCGAGCTGTAGCCGTAGGCGTAGCACGCCGTCGCTCGAATGGTCGTGCTGGTGGCGAGGTGGACCGACCGCGTCGTGCTGCTGGGCGTTCCGTCGTTGCAGATCGGGTCGCTGCCGTCGGTGGTGTAACGTACCGCGGGCTGGCCGTAGTACTCGGCCCACTCGGGGTCGATGCTGGGGACCGACAGCTCGACGTGTACGGGCTCGGCGTACGTGCCGGGCGGCGGCGTCGCCGCTACATCGTAGATCTTGTAGCTCCACTCCCCCGCTCCCACCTCAATCTTCACGCTCGCCTCGTCTGAGGCACCGGCTGGGTCGGTGGCGCGGTAGCGAATGATATCGGTACCGGTGAAGTTGCTGGCCGGGGTGTACTTGAACCACTGCCAAGAGGCGCGACCGATGTGTCGGACCTCGCTGACGATTTCAAACGTGCCGTTGGCCGGCAGCTGCAGCACCTCGAAGGCAGCCGCCTCGTCATTCAGGTCGGTCGCCAGGAAGGTGTTCCACAGCGGAATGTTCATCGACAGGGCCATGGTGCGCTCGCGAGCGTCCGGCGCGAAGTTGCCCGGTCCTGCACCTGTACCATTCGCGTCGGTAGCCATGGCGCTGGCAGCGGGCAGCGCGAGCGATAGGACTAGCGTAGCTACAGCGAGGAGGCTCAGCTTGAACCGCCACCGTTTGGGGTAAGGCATAGCTTATGCATTAACGTATTAGATCCCCACGGCTCGTCTGGCCGCACGGATTCAGAAGGATTGACGGGTGAAGCATGACACACCCTGGGGGCGTGTCAACCGTTGAAATCGACCTCAGCGCCTGCTTCTAAATCACCCGACGACTGCTGCGGCTTGGGCGGAATGATGGTTCGGCCTGTGAACGTGGTGATGGGTTTCTGCAGAGCCTCGGCTAGAGATACGGGGGCTGGCGCCGGTGCGGCGGGCTGGGGTGGAGCGGTGAACCTAGCCGCAGGCTCGACACGTGGGCGCTGGACCGGAGCAGCCTGCTCCCCCGCCACGGCAGCTCCCGGGGCTGGGGTAGCTGAGACAGCGGCTGGCTGCCGTCGCTTCTGCGGCGCCGCTATCTTGCCGGCGCGGAACAGCCGTAGGCAGTCGGGGCAGAACACGGGCCGGTTGGGATCTGGCGGGAAGGGCGTGGTCGTAGGCTTGCCGCAGGCGTCGCACACCGCCTCGAAGCGCGGCCCCTCTGGCACCCGCGGCTCCCGACGCGACGGCCCCGCCGCGGCTTCCTCGGCAGACTTCTGCAGCGCCTGCTCGCTCCACTTGATAATCTTCTCCTCCACCTGCTCGCGGGGCGTGGCGTAGCGCTCGCGGCTGACCTTGATGACCGTATCCAGTACGCCGGGCGCCTCCTCCAGCTTGAACGGCGGCAGCGACGTGGCCGAGAACGGCTGCGACGTTACCCCGTCGATCATCAGCTTCAGGTACATGTTGAAGTTCGGGAGGTTCACCAGGTCCTGCGGCAGGAAGGTGGGCTCGAACTCCGTCTTCAGGAACTCGGCGTCCTCGGCGCCCACGCGGAAGATGGCCATGGTGCCGACGTTGCCGAACACGGCGTCGCGGATGGTGGTGCTGCCGCCGGGAACCAGCTGGCCGACGTACTGGTGGCCCAGCGTCAGGCACAGCCGGTACTTGCGAGCCTCGGAGAGGATGCCGGCGAAGCTCTCGGTCACGAAGTTCTGGAACTCATCTACGTACAGGTAGAAATCGTTGCGCTCCCCCTCATCTACGTTGACGCGGCTCATGGCGGCCAGCTGCAGCTTGGTGATGAGCATTGCCCCCAGCAGCGCCGAGGCGTCCTCGCCGATGCGTCCCTTGGACAGGTTCATGAGCAGGATCTTCTTGCCGTCCATTACCTGGCGCAGGTCGATGCTGCTGCGCACCTGGCCGATGATGTTGCGCACGAGGGCCATGGAGAGGAACTGGCCGACCTTGTTCTGGATTGGCGCCACCGCCTCGACGGCGAACTGGGCGCTGTACTTGGCGTACTCCACCTCCCAGAAGGCTTTGACCACCGGGTCGGTAATGGTGCCGATGACCCGCTTGCGGAAGTCGGTATCTACGAACAGGCGCGGCACGCCCAGCAGCGTGCTGCCGGGGTACTCCAGCAGCGCCAGGATGGCGTTGCGCAGGATGTACTCCAGCCGCGGCCCCCAGCTGTCTGCCCACAGCTTCTTGAAAACGCCCACGAGTCCGGACGCTACCAGCGCCTGGTTGGTGCGGTCCACCTGCTCCATGACGTTGAACGCAATGGGGAAGTCTACGTCGTACGGATTGAAGTAGATGGTGTCGTTGATGCGCTCGGGCGGTATGAACTTCACCACCTTCTCAACCAGGTCGCCGTGCGGGTCGATGACGGCCACGCCGCGGCCGGCGCGAATGTCCTGGATGATCATGTTCTCCATGAGGGTAGACTTGCCGGTGCCGCTCTTACCCAGGATGTACATGTGCCGGCGGCGGTCGTCGGTCTTAATGCCGAACCTCACCTGCTGGTTGCGGTGGTTGGTGTAGCCGAAGACGTTTATCTCTGGTCGCTGCTCCATAGGTCAGGCGATGGGTAGGTTGGGCGGCGGCGCGCCTCGATCCAGTCCGGATTGATCGTCGGGGGATGGAGACGCAAAGTATTGCGTCTCTACGTCGGTCCTACCAATGTCTGTAGGAGGAACGGGCTCGCCGCCGGCGGCATCCGCGGGGGACACGGATCCCAGCGGCGCCGGCGCCCGGCCCAGCGCCAGCTGCTGCTCGAAGGTCTTGTCGTCTAGGTCCAGCTGCGCCTCGGCCGTAAGCTCCGGCGCCGGCGCCGCGCCCAGCATGGTACCCGCCGAGGGCGTTACCGATACCAGCCCAGCGGGAGCCTCGCCCTTGCGGGCGCCGGCCCGACGCAGCATGGGGGTCTTAACGGTTACGAGCGGGAAGTGCCACAGCGTGGCCAGCTCCTCGGTGGAGAGCACCAGCCAGCCAGACCCCTTGAAGTAGCTCCGCTCGCGGTAGGCGTTGAGGATCTTGCGGCGACGGTCGGTGATGCGAGAATTCACCCGCCAGTAGTGCACCTCGGTCGAGATCTTGCCGTTGGGACGCAGGGCGTTGAGGTTGGGCGCGGCCAGGGCGCGCATGGCGCCCCAGAATGCCGGTACGCCCCGCACCTTGTCGTACGCCTCCTTGCGGGCAATGTAGACGTGGCGGATACGGGCCTCGAAGCAGGTCTTGGACATCTTGTGCTCGATCGCCTTCACGGCGTCCATGCCGCCCGGCGTCATCTGGCCCAGCTTGTTGCCCTTGTCCTTCTTGTCGGCGGGCTTTCCCTCGGCGCTGGGCAGGACCACGTTGCCGAGCGCGCCGAAGCCCTTCATGCTGCTGGCAACGAACTTGTCGCCGAGGTGCTCCTTCACCGGCGGCTTCTCGCCGATCAGCTTCTTCAGCACCTTGTTGGCGCTGTGGGTCCACTCGTCGCTGAGCGGCCGAATGACGTACTGGATAGCCAGCATCTCGCCCGGCCCCAGGCGGCTCATAGCCTCCAGCAGCGGCGCCAGCGGATCCACCAGCCGCTCGTCCGGCACCATGTCGTTCTCGAACGAGGTGTACGTACGGATGGGGTAGGCGTTGTGCTTGCCGAACTTAGCCTGGGTACCCCAGACCTTGTACGGAGAGTCCAGCTTCCAGGCATCCTGCGGCACCGTAGCCATGTAGTCCTGTACCTCGGCGATCTCGGCGTCGGGGTACTGGCCGTAGATGGCCGCCTCCACGATGCTGCGGTACTTGACGGGGGTACGCACCAGGTACTGGATGCTGCCCTCCAGGCTGACCAGCTCGAAGCTGTAGCCCAGCTGGATCTTGCCCTCCCAGTTCTGCTCCCACTTGGTGCCGGCGCCGAGGATACCCCACAGCGCGGCGAACATCTGCTCGGCTGCCCTCAGGCTCTGCACGTTCTCACGGGGCACATCCACCGCCAGGCAGACCTGGGCAGTATTCTTGAAGAACTCCAGCTGCTTGCTGTGCCTACGGTACACGAACCAGGCCGCGCCGAAGAGGATGAGCGTTGGCACCCACCCGCCGTAGATGAAAATTTTCCAGGCTACAACGTACAGCGGCTGGCTGAAGAACACGACTAGCGGCTGCAGGTTGATTACGAAATCCATGTGTGTCCCCAGTTAGAGGGAGCCCGCCGTTCGGTTAGCGCCAGCGGGTGTAGGTAGTGACTTTACTCTACCAGACGGTAGCGTCCGCCGGGAAGCTTGGCGAACCGCTTGCGGTTCATCAGCGCCAGGGCAACGGTGGAAGACTTCACCACCCGCTGCTTCAGCACGCGCTCCACAATCTCGTCCTTGGTAAGGGGCTCGGCTGCATCGCGGAGCACCCGCTCGATTACGTCGGCGACCACGCCGGGCTGGTAGCCCCACTCGCGCAGTGCGTAGGTGCCGCGGCCGACCAGCACGTACTTGGAGTCGAGGATCAGCTCGTTGTGCACCGTGGCCGGGTAGGCGGTCTTGTGGTCGAAGCCCGTCTCGTTGATAGCCTTGGCGATGTCGGTGAAGTGCATGGGCTTGCCGTACTTCTTGAGCACCAGGTAGATCTTGTCGCTCATGCGGCGCGGGTTGACCGTCTTCCAGTCCGCCAGGCCCCACTCGCCGTACGGGTTCACCCGCAGCTTGTTGCTGGCGCGCATGTACGACTCGACCGCGTCATCGGTGAGGGAGTCGCTGTTCTCGCTGTAGTGCGGGTGGGCCTTAACGGCAGCCAGGACGTCATCCATAGGCTTCGGCTCGCCCAGCTTGTCGATGACGGTGTGGAGCGACAGCAGCGTCTTCTCGATGAACTCCCACGGGGTGGCTGCGAGGCGCCAGGAGGGGTGCAGCTCGTCGCGATACTTCAGCCGCTCGACCTCGTCCACCAGCTTATCGATGAGCATGAGGGCGGCTGCGCGCTGCTCGCGGACCGAAGACTGCTGGCCGAGCACGCGGTCCAGGCCCATGTCCTCGGGAATGAGGCCGCCGTGCTGCTCGAGCACGCGGCGAGACACGGCGCCCAGCGGGGCGACCAGGCCCTCGCGCTCGTCAGCCTGGCGCAGCTTGCGCAGAGCCGAAGCCTCGATCTGGCGGACACGCTCACGGGTAATCTTGTACTGCTGGCCAATGGCCTCCAGCGTCTGCGGCTCCGGGTTCTTGCCCAAGCCGAAGCGTAGGTGAATCACCTCACGCTCGCGTGCGCTCAGCCCCTGGCCAAGCTTGATGATGATCTCGTACGGATTCAGGTCCTTAGCTAGCGACTCGTGCTGGCTAGAGAGCACCCGATCGAGGATGGAATTTTCCTTGCTGTCGGCCATATATTTATTGCTATTGCGCACAGTACCACAGTATGTTTTAAGCGTCAAGCAAGCCTGTGCACAGGCAGCCCCGGCGGTAGCCGGGGCTAGCAGAACCGCTGCAGTCCCCTACCGGGGCTTTAGGTACCTACGGCTAGCCCACAGCAGCACGGGGCTGGCCACGAAAATCGACGAGTAGCTTCCCACGATAATGCCTACGCTCATGACGAATGCTAGGGGCCGAACGCTGGCGCCGCCGAACAGCATGATGGCGACGGCAACGAACAGCGTGGTGAGCGAGGTGTTCAGCGAACGGACGATGGTCTGGTTGATGCTGGTATTCACCACATCCTCGAAGGTTCCGGGGGTATGGTGCCTCAGGTTCTCACGCAGCCGGTCGAAGGTAACAATGGTGTCGTGCACCGAGAAACCCAGCAGCGTGAGCAGCGCGGTTACGAGCAAGCTGTCTGCCTGCCAGCCTGTGTAGTGCGCCACGAAGGCGAAGGCGCCCAGGCTGATCGTAACGTCGTGGATGAGGGCGACCGCTGCGGCCAGTCCGTACTGGAAGGCCGGCACCGGCTTGGTGATGCCGCGGAAGACGTACGTTAGGTAGAAGATGATCGCCAGGATGACGCCCAGGATAGCCCAAACTGCTTTACGCTGGAGCTCGGCGCCGATAGTCGGACCCACGGAGTCGAACCGGAGCTCGTCTACCGACTCGGGGGCGTCGCCCCTCAGCGCGGCCAGGGCGGCCTGGTGGGTAGCCTCATCCATGGTGGCAGCCCGCAGCAGGTAGCGGTCGCTGTCGCTGGGCTGAATGCTGAGGTTCACCAACTCGACGGGCTCCAGGCTCCTACGAACGGCCTCGATGTCGGGACGCTCGACGGTGTAGCGGACCTCCAGCAGGCTGCCGCCGGTGAAGTCTAGACCCAGGCTCAGGCCCCGGGTGAGCAGCACCACTACGCTGGCAGCCACCAGCACGCAGCTGATGCCTACCCACCACTTCCTGGTCTGAATGATGCGGTACATAGGCTAGCGTGGGGTAACAATCCACCGCGGCGGCTGCCACTTGCCGCTGAATACGACTCGCATGAGCGTACGGGTGAAGGTGATAGCTGTGAACATGCTGACGACGATGCCAATGGCCAGGGTAATGGCGAAGCCCTTTACGATGCCGGTGCCGAACCAGGCCAGAATGACGCAGGTGATGAGCGAGCTGACGTTGGAGTCACGAATGGCCAGCCAGGCGCGGCTGAAGCTGTCCTCTACCGCCAGGGCCATGGGCTTGCCGGCGCGCAGCTCCTCCCGTAGGCGCTCGAAGATGAGCACGTTGGCGTCCACCGCCATGCCGATTGAGAGGATGAACCCGGCGATGCCGGCCAGGGTCAACGTTACCGGCCAGACCTCGAACACAGCCATCGAAACTACGGCGTAGGCTAGCAGCGCCACCACGGCCATGAGGCCGGGCAGGCGGTAGTACAGCAGCATGAACAGGGCTACGGCGAGCAGGCCGAGCAAGCCGGCGATTAGGCTCTGCTGCACCGAGACCTTGCCCAGCGTGGGGCCGACGGTCTGCTGGCTGATGAGGTTGATGGGGACCGGCAGCGCACCGGCGTTCAGCCGCTGAGCCAGCAGCTTGGCATCCTTAAGGCTGAAGTCTCCGGTAATAATGGCACGGCCCTCGGTAATAGCCGTCTGCACCGTGGGCACGCTAATGGCCTGCCCGTCTAGGAAGATGGCAATAGGCTTGCCGATGTTCGCCTGGGTCAGCTCGGCGAACAGCTGCCTGCCCTGGTCGTCGAAGGTCAGGGCGACGTGCGGCTGGCCGGTGTTCTGGTCGAACTCCACCTGCGAGCGCTTCAGGTTCTTGCCGGTCAGCTGGGTGTTCCTCCACTCGCCCTCGCCCGCTGCGGCAGCCTTGAACAGGATGTGGGACGATCGAACCTCGCGGCTGAAGGCATCGCCGCGTACGTCGGTAACCTTGATGATGTGGTAGCCGAACTGGCTGCGCACCAGCTGCGGCAGCACGGCGCCGGGCTTCAGGCCGGGCGCGAGAATAGCATCCTTGTACTCGGGCACGAAGCTGGTTTCGGAGCTTGCCCAGCCGACGTCGCCGCCCTGCACCTTGCTGCCCTCGTCCTCGCTGAACTCGGCAGCGAGCTTGGCGAAGTCCTCGCCCTTGGCTGCGCGGCCCAGCACCAGCAGCGCCCTATCCTGCACCGCTGAGTCTGCTGGGGCGGCCGATGCGGTGCCGGTAGCGACCTGCTCCTTGAACTCCAGCAGCGGCGTCTCGCCGATGAGCTTAATTGCCTGGCCTACGTCGCTTATGCCCGCCAGCTCTGCAATTACACGGTAGCTGTCGCCGTAGCGGCTGGTCTGGATGACCGGCTCGCTGACGCCGAAGGCGTTCACCCGGCGCTCGATGACGTCGCGGACGCCGTCCATGGCCTCGGTGCGCTCGGAGCTATCCAGCTGGCTGACGTCTGCCTCGTACACCAGGTGGGTTCCCCCCTGTAGGTCTAGCCCCAGGTGGGAGGTGAAGCTGTTCAGCTTCTTGGCGAACGGCAGGCTCTCGGGCACCCGCACGGGCAGGCTAATGGCCGAGGCAATAGCCAATACAGCAACCAGTGCCGCGAATGAGTACCACACCCGGTGGCGGGTAACGGTGCTGGTTGGTCGGTTCGCCATAATTGAGCAGGTATCGTACCCGCCGGCCGTAGGGTTGGCAAGCGTCTAAACTTGGGCAATCTACCGACCCACGAGGGCTGCGTAGGCTGCCAGAGCATCACCAATCCCGCTCATCAGGGTGAAGCCGCCTAGGTCCTTGGGGTCTGCCCACACGAACTCGTCGTGGTCCTGGCTCAGCACAACGTCACCGGATTCCGACGTGCACTCGAAGTAGATGCCCACGATGTGGTGCGGCACCCCCTTGATGACCGGGTACCACTCGGTTACGTACACCGGCCGGCCGACCTCAACCTGCAGCCCGCACTCCTCCACTGCCTCGCGCTTGAGCTCGTCTACCAGCGGCTGCCCGGGAACGATGCGCCCGCCCGGCATGTCGTACTTGCCCACGTTAGTCCCCTCTTCGTACTTGCCGGACTCACGGATGAGCAGAACTTTGCCGTCGCGCACGATGATTGCGCGGCAGGCCACGCGGAGCTGGATGTCGTCGGGCATACTATCGCTTTTTTGCTAGGAGCCAATCGGGCTCGGGGATGAAGGTGATCTCTGGCCAGTGGTCTATCTCCGCCTCGGTGAAGTCGTAGTGCATCTGGTACACCGTCTCTACGCTGCCGTGCATTGCCTCGCTCCAGTCGAAACCGAGAGCCTGCGCCGCAGCCCGCACGGCCTCCTCGGAGGGACCCTCTAGCTCCACGAAGGTCGGTACCCAGGGCCACGTATCAATGGTTACCTCAACGTCACCCAGCTTCCACAGCTCACGCTTCGTCTCCTGGTACGCTCGGCTCTCTAGTCCTATGCCGCGGAAGATAGCGCAGGCCTGGTCGTAGCTATCCACCGTAACGGTTGCATCCAATGTCCCGTGCAAGCTGCGGTCGTTGAGCTGCTTGTAGCTCATGGTGATCTTGCTGCCCTCGTCGCGAACCCTAGCCCATCCGCCGATCTCCTCTAGCCGTTGATCTGGGAAGTCGAACACGTTGCGACGCATCATGATTTCCGGATGGACCAGAACTGCACCGACCTCAGCCAGCTTGGCACGGACGGCGGTCGGATCAACGTTGGGAAATTTGGCCTCGATTTCGGTCTGCATTGCTGCATGCTACTCCCCCGCCTCGATACGCTCAAACCTAGGCACTGCGCGACCATCGACCTCTACAGATTCTAAAAACATAACGAGGGGACGGACCCACAGGCTGCCGTCCTTCTGCGCGCGATAGACCACCAGCTCCTCCAGGGTCTCGCTGTGCCGGGCTACACCCAGCACCTCGTACATCCCGCCCTTGTAGTGGCGGTATTCCCCGGGTTGGAGATTTACAGCCTCGGGAGACGGTGGCGGTAGTTGATCCACGCTAATCAATTAGACCCAAATTACCGTTGAGAATCACCGGCTTCACGGCCTCGATCTCCGTTCGGTAGTACGGGATATCGGGAACCGGGTTCAGAAGGAATATCTTCTGATCTAGTACGTGGGCGAACCCTATCTCCATCAGGGTATTGCCGCCGATGTAGTTCGGTACGCCGTTCTTCTCTACGTTGTAGACCAGGACCGCGTCCGCGCCCTGCATCGCTCGCCAGAACTCACGAATCGCATCGTGGTTATTCTTCTGGTCAATCTTGATAGCCTCTTTCTCCTCGTCTGTTTTGCCGACGAATGGCGCGGCGAGGCTGGTGACGAACGCATCGTGGCCGAGACGGACGAGCTCATCGCGAGCTTCAATCATCCGCTCGGTAAACTGCATGCTACCGATGACGCCGATCTTCATGTAGCGCTTCGATCTCGACTGTGGAACCAAAGGTCTAACCCATCGTCCGGGAAACGGGGAACGACGTGGAAGTGCAGGTGGAAGACGCTCTGGTTAGCGTCTACCCCATTGGCGTTCATGATATTGAATCCGGTTGCCCCCTTCTCATCAATGAGGCGGAGCGCCAGGGCCTGCGAGACCTCAATGATTCGTCGCAGGGTCTCTACAGGTACCCGGGTAACATCAGCGTAGTGCAACTTTGGTATGACGAGTGTGTGGCCGTTGGATACCGGGAACTTATCAGCAAACGCGATGACCAGATCATCTTCAAAGGTCACCACGGGTATACCTCCCTGCTCACCACGCTGGATTGCACAGAAGAGGCAGTCGGCCGACTGGACCGAGCTACTGGCCATGGCACTTCTTGTACTTCTTGCCGCTGCCGCACGGGCAGGGGTCGTTGCGGCCGACCTTGTGGCCGAACTGAGCCACGTCCTTGCCGTGGACCTCTTGGCCCTGAGCCTGCTCTTCGCCGGTCTCAGAGGGGCCGCTGGTAACCACGTCGGCCTTGGCCATGGGCGTGGCTAGGTTGGGCACGCTCTGGCCGATGGTGAAGACGGTGCGAACCACCTGGCCGCGGATGGCGTCCTGCAGCTGGTGGTACATGCGGCGGCTCTCCTCCTTGTACTCCACCAGCGGGTCGCGCTGGCCGTAGCCGCGCAGCCCAATGCCGGCCCGCATGTGGTCCATTGCCTCCAGGTGGTGAATCCAGCCGGTATCTATAGCGTGCAGCAAGATGCGACGCTCCAGGTCTGCGGCTGCCTCAGCCGCAGCCTCGGGCGTGGGGCCGCCGGCGACGTGGGCCATTACCAGCTCGTACTTGGCGTGCGCCTGCTCGTGGAGCTTGGCCACCAGCTCGTCCGTTTCGCCGTCCTCGAACAGCTTGCCGTAGCTTGCGGCCTGCGCATCATCCATGGGCAAGACTGCACGTAGCGCCTGGATGAACCCGGTGGCACTGGGCTTGTGCTCTTCGGTAACCTGGGTGTTGAAGTAGGCCACCATCGCGGCCAGCTCCTCGTCCAGGCACTTCAGCACCTCGTCGCGCAGGCCCTCCCCCGCCAGCACGGCGCGGCGGCGGCGGTAGATAGCCTCGCGGTGGCGGTTGATGACGTCGTCGTACTCCACCAGGTGCTTGCGGCTGTCGAAGTTGTGGCCCTCCACCCGCTTCTGCGCGCCGGCTAGGCTGCCCGTAACGAGCTTGCTCTCCAGCGGCATGTCTTCGGGAATCTTTAGCGTGCCGAACAGAGACTGCAGCCGCTCGGACCCGAACACGCGCAGAAGGTCGTCCTCCAGAGATAGGTAGAACTGCGAGCTGCCGGGGTCGCCCTGGCGGCCGGCGCGGCCGCGCAGCTGGTCGTCGATGCGGCGCGCCTCGTGGCGTTCGGTGCCCAGCACGTGCAGGCCGCCGGCGGCGCGGACGCGCTCTGCCTCAGCTTTGTCCGGTGGGTTGCCGCCCAGGATAATGTCTACGCCACGGCCCGCCATGTTGGTGGCCACCGTAACGGCGCCCCAGCGCCCGGCCTGGGCAATGGTGGTGGCCTCGCGCTCGTGGTTCTTGGCGTTCAGCAGCTGGTGCGGAATGCCGGCGGCAGACAGGTGCTCGCCCAGCTCCTCGTTGTGGTCAATGGACGCGGTGCCGATGAGCACGGGCTGGCCGGTCTCGTGCCGGCGGCGTACCTCCTCCACCACGGCCTGGTACTTGCCGCGCTTGGTCTTGAACACCCGGTCCGGCAGGTCTTGCCTGCGGATGGGCTGGTGCGTGGGCACGATAACCACGTCCAGCTTGTAGATCTTGAACAGCTCCTCGGCGGCGGACGCGGCGGTGCCGGTCATACCCGAGAGCTTTCGGTACAGGCGGAAGTAGTTCTGGATTGTAACCGTGGCCAGCGTCACCGACTCGTTCTGGATCTGCACGTTCTCCTTGGCCTCTATGGCCTGGTGCAGCCCCTCGCTGAAGCGGCGGCCCGGCAGCATGCGTCCGGTGAACTCATCCACGATTACAATCTCGCCCTCGGGGCTGACCACGTACTCCTTGTCCTTCTGGTATAGGGCGTGCGCCCGCAGCGCCTGCTCCAGGTGGTGGACGGTAGAAAGGCCCTGCGTCTCGTAGATGTTGCCGGTCCCCAGCGCCTGCTCCACCCGGGTCATGCCCTCCTCGGTCAGCGTTACGGCCTTCAGCTTCTCGTCCACGGTGTAGTCCTGCCCCCTCTGCAGGGTGCGGACCAAGCTGGCGAAGCGGCGGTACAGCTCGTCTGGCTTCTCGGCCGGAGCCGAGATGATGAGCGGGGTACGCGCCTCGTCGATGAGGATGCTGTCTACCTCGTCCACGATGGCGAAGGCTAACGGCCGCTGCACCATGTCGGCCACCCGCTGGGCCATGTTGTCGCGCAGGTAGTCGAACCCGAACTCGTTGTTGGTGCCGTAGGTAATGTCGGCCAGGTACGCCTCGCGTCGCGTTACAGCTTCTAGGTAGTCCATGTCCACCCGCACGCCGCGGTCGCGCGTCGCCTCTTCCTCCGCACTAACCTGCGGCTCGCGGTAGCGGTAGGCAGACTGGTGGCCGATGACTGCGACGGTCATGCCCAGGGCGGCGTAGACCTGGCCCATCCAGGTTGCATCGCGCCGCGCTAGGTACTCGTTGACCGTAACTAGGTGGGCGCCCTCGCCAGCCAGAGCATTCAGGTAGATGGGCAGCGTGGCGACCAACGTCTTGCCCTCGCCGGTACGCATCTCGGCGATGCTGCCACGGTGTAGGACGATGCCGCCCATCAGCTGCACGTCGTAGTGGCGCTGGCCCAGCGTCCTCCGTGCCGCCTCACGAACAGCGGCGAATGCATCCGGCAGGACATCGTCCAAAGTCTCGCCCTTAGCCAGCCGCTCGCGCAGCTTGGCCGTAGTCTGGAATAGCTCCTCCTTGGTGAGGGGCTGGTAGGTGGCTTCCAGCGCATTGGTACGATCAACCAAGGGCTGCAGCGCCTTGATGTACCTGGCGTTGGCGTCTCCAAAAATCTTAGAGAATAGCGACATAGTTGCTGGTGAACCGTACAATGCGCCGCCTCTTCCGGCAACCCTAATCTTGACTTTATCTAGATAGTATTATAGAACTGTCGCGAATAGCACCGTAACAATCGACACCTACCAGAAGGAGCTTCCAATGTCTGAAGGCCAAGGCCAAATATTCATCCTCCACTATACGGGAGGAAATGGGGACGCGAAGAACGACTACCACTTCATCGGCTCGAGCCGAGAAGCAATCACCGCCGACGCTCTGCAGTTCGTCAAGAAGCCGTCGAAGTTCATCGGCGAGATTACGCTGGAGAGGGCGCGGGAGCTGAACCTGGAGTTCCTGGAATCTGGGCTCGAATCCGTTCGCGCCGGCAACAAGAGCTACCTGCTCGGCCTGCCCAACGGCAAGCAGGTCCGCGGCCAACTAGCCCAAGCATAGGGCGAAATAATCCAACGAAGCAGAGGGCGTCCACACCGGGCGCTCTCTTTTCTATGCCACGCTACTCGCTGCGACGCCTGGGCGTGGCCTTCGCCTTCTTGGTCGCCAGCTGCCGAGCCAGCTTCTCGATTACCTCGTTCGCCGCGCCGATGATGGTGGCGGCGCTGGCTACGCCACGGATGCTGGGGCCGGTAACTGGCGTTAGGTTAATCTCCAGCCGGTACACCTCGCCCCGCTTGTGGTGCCTATCCTTGCTTATATCCACCTGCGCCTTATCTAGCGACCGCGAGATGCGACGCAGCGCCAGCAGCTTACGCTCAACCGCCGCGTGCGCCGCCGCCGGCAGGGGGATGTTAGAGAGGTAGAACTGGATGTTCATAGCGTTGGTTTGGTTAGTACCTTGAGCATACAGCAATTCATGGATCAACGGGCAGCTGTGGATTCATAGCCCAGCACGTCTGCTATATTGATAAACTATCTCCGTAATAATCCACAGGCCGATGCATGGTAGTCGCGGCCGTAAGTGCGTTCGATATGCGCATTTCGGTTTACGCCCCAACCCTGCTGCAGACCTGCGCCGCCAGCCTTAGGACAATTGGCGCCGAGCCAGTGTCGGCGGTAGCCGAACGGACCGCTAGCCTGCCGACCGGCGTGTGCGGAGTAATTGTTGAAGCTAGCCATTCCGATGCTGCGGCTGGCTTCGTGCTGGCCGTAGCGGTGCAGAAGCAGCTGCCCACGCTGTGCCTGGTACCCAAGGGCGTGCCGTTGCCGGAGCCGCTGGCCAGCGTCCGAGCCGACCCAATGTGCAACCGTAACCTACGGCTCGTCCGCTATGAACCCGGACAGCTACGCCGCATAGTCGAGCAGTTCGCCGCCACATGCACCGGGCGTGGCCCCGAGCAGCCGACAATCAAATTTACCCTGCGGCTGACCCCCAGCCAGGAGAGGTACCTGGCGTGGCGATCCTCCAATGACAGGTTAGAGAAAGCGCAGGTGCTGAGGCAGGTCATCGAGAAGCTGGTCGCCGACGACCCGAGCTACATAGGCTTCCTTGACAAAAATGCATAATTAGTGGTAATAGTAGTTCATTAGCGACCATTGACAAAAGCCTTAATTTACTTGCTTTCTCCCCTACTCCCCACGGTCGGGGCGAGCGGAAGTAAATTAAGGGCAAAAGTCACACGAAAAAATAGAAGGAGACAGAGATGTCTAGTAATGGAAATGGGAACGGAAACGGCTCGAGCTGCCTGGTACCCAGCGTGCTGGTGCGCCCGAGCGAGGGCACGAGCAAGACGATCGTGAAGCTGGGAAGCATCCCGGCCGACGCAGGATCACTGAACGTCCGCATCGAAGAGGAACTGAAGGGCATTCGCCTGGTTCCAGTTGAAATCGGTTCGGACGCGGCCGATTGGCCGTTCGTGGTACGCGGTCCGGTCGTTGACGCTTCGGCAGATCGCCCGCACCAGGTATTCATCTGCATCGAGATCGATGCAGCATACGAGTATGTAGACCTCTACATTACGGTCGTGGGTGACGACTCCCAGGCCAATGGAGAGCTGTTCCGCATCCCGATAGTCGTCGTAGACGAGAGCAACGATGCGGCTAAGGCACAGCAGCCTATGACGCAGCTGCAGCTCGGAGCCATGGCGACCACGGCGATGGCGAACTGGCGCCTGCTGCAGCAACGGCAGGCGGCGCAAGCTGCAGAAGCGGCAGACCACGTAATTCAGACCACCGACGAGCCGATAGTCGAAGCGCTCGTTCTCAGCGAGACGGCGCGCGAACCGGGATCTACCGACCCGGTGGCCGGTGGAGCAACAACGGCAGGCGGCACCCAGCCGACCGACGCGCCGACTACGATTGCAACGCAGCCCACGGCTGCAGCGACTCCGACAGCCGTCCAAACGGCAGCGTCAAGCGATGGTCGGACGACCGTACACATTGTGGCGAGCGGTACAGAGCAGGTCCTCGTAGGACCGATCAGCATCACGCCCGTCGTATCTGGCGCAGCTAGCTGTGCGCCCCAAGGCCCGACCGCAGCCGCAACAACGGGAGATCCGGATGCCCCAGTGGGGGCTTCACAGCTGCGGTGGGTAACCCTCGCCATGGCGGGCACGCTATTCCTAATTAGCTTCTTCGCCGCTGCTGAGAAGACGCCCGAGTGGATTCGCATGGTTCCGAGCCTGCTCGGAGCTGGCATGTTCGGATTCCTCACGCTATGGCTGGGCGGCGCAAGACGCAACAACATCTGGCTGGCACTGGCCGCACTGTTTGCGGTTGCGACGTTAATCAGCGCAGGCTTGGGAGGCTAGCATGGCAGACGCAAGAACCGGCTCGGTATTCACCGACGCCATTACCGACCTGCTGCTGCCTGCCCTCGGCATCCGTCTCTTCATGAAACGGAGCGAGGGTGGGCACAGCGATCCGACCGCGAGCAGCCAAGACGAATTCGCCCTACTGCACGCGCTCGAGACGCTGGAGGGCGAGGACGCGAAGATGAAGGAGTTCATCCTCGGGTACCTAAGGTACCTCAAGTCTGAGAACAAGTCTCGCATAATTCCCCGACTCCGCGAGACCATAGCCCGGGCCGGGGGAAAAGATGGAGCGAAAGCTGAAGAGGTACAGAAGCTACTGGTCTCCATCTTTAAGGAAGAATTCGCGAAACTGGCTGATGCCGCTGGGAACCAAAACACCACGGCAGCATACAGAAAGATCAGCGATGATTTGGACATAATTCTTACGCAGAGGCTGATGGCAACGCTGAGGGATCGGTGGGGTCAGTTTGCCGACTTCTTTGCCGACCTCGAGCAGCAGCACGTTGAGGCTGCAGATGATCTGGATGAGTTCTTCAGGAGCAGACGCGAGCGGAGACGTAACAGAAACCAAGGAAGGAGCTGAAAGTGGAAATCAATCTGAAGGAGGGGAAGTTCAAGGTAGACCCCATAGCCGGTGAGGGCACCATCAAGAGCTTCCTACGGGCGCTGTTCTGGCTCTCACTCGCAGCCCTGCTCGGAGCGCTGTTCATGCCTAAGGCAGCAGCGAGCTGGCTGAAAAAGGCCGTGGACTACGCAGACGAAGCCTGGGATGCCTGGGAGCCCAAGCTGAAGGGCTGGGGCCGGTGGCTGGTGAACCACGTAAGGACGTGGGGCCAGTTCCTGCTGGACGGATCGCTGAGACTCGTCAGCGCGACGCTGATCATCTCGGCATTCCTACTCCTGTTCTACACCGCTGGATTGGCGTACGCAGGCCCATTCGCAGTGGCTATGGCCGTACCGATCGGCATCCTGGTACTGGTAGCTACATCGGTGGTCAACCTGCTGCCCCGACGCCTGTTCCCCAATAAGGGCAAGCTGAAGGATGTCGTTGGCATCATAGGCATGTGGCCCATTGCCATAGCCGTGCTCATTGCCACGCTCGACATCCGTAAGCTGGGTGAGGGCGCGGTCGCCGTACTTTTACTGGTGGTACTCTTCTACCTCATCAGGGGTGGAGACATGCAGAGGGCACGGAAAGTTGCCCTGGCCGTACTGTGGTTCGGAATTGTGTTCCACTCGGTGAAGGTTGGCTTGCCGGCACTCGAAACCGGAGTCGCCGGTGGATGGGCCAAGGAGATGGCCAGCCACGTTTCGTTCTGGGATACAGAGCGAGACAAGGCTGCCGACATTCTGCGGGAACGTGAGCTGGTATACAGCCAACGAACCTTCGGAGTCGCTACCGACACCATTGACGTTGTCCTGCTGCCGACCTACGCCAACGGCAACGTAACCTTGGGTGAAATAGCTACCAGCATTCTGCCGCAGGATGTTCTGGAAATTCTGACGGACGAGAAGGCGGCAGCCTGGGGCGCAGAGTTCAACGATCCCCTGCTCGCGGCGCTCGGCGATACAGCCAAGCACGCCCGCGCGGCGGCCAAACGTGGGCTGGGATTCGTGGACGTCTCCCTGGTTGCCTTCAAGGACCCGGGCAAGCGTAGGGTGTTCGAGCTGGAGCATGGCTCGGTAGCATTCTACGTACCCTGGGGCTCCGTCAGCGCGGACGCCAAGCTGACGGCGCAGAACGGCCAGGCAGCCACGCCGCGGGGGGAAGAGGTACCGAGAGACTTCTCCCTCACCGGGACGGTCAACGGCCGACGGGTCGGCGGGTCGGTATCGATTCGGGATACCGTCGGCACGGTAGACGAAGACGGCTGGATCACTGTCGTCTACAACGCCACTAAGAATCCGGTTATCCGCATCCCGCTCAAGACGCAGCCCGGAGACATCGTGGAGTTCGAATACCTAGACGGCACGGTGGCCCACAGCCGCCTGCCGGACGGGTCGCAGGACCCAAAGTACCATGATAGGAACGGCTACCACTACGCCCACGACGTTGGGCCTAGCGGCTACGAGCCAGACCAAACAATGGGCCAGAGCTGGCAGCTGGCCCAGACGCAGCTGCTGAACCAGGGCGCGCCGTACATGTCGCTGCAGGTGGGCACATCGCCCAGCAACGTAGACCTACGCACGGTCTTCGCCTACGGCGAGAGCTACGCCACAGTAGAGGTAGCCAAGCCTGGAAGCTACCTGTACCTGGCGTTCAACGATGCATTCTACGACAGGAACTGGAGCGGCTCGGCAGCCACGTACCTCCAGTCCCAGTGCAACAGACGCATCGGATGGATAAAGTTCAGGGTCAGGATTGCGCCAGCGTACGACGCTGACGCTGACTCTGACGAAGAGTACGAGGAGCTGGGCTACGCCAGCAGAAGAAGATGAGACGCACATTCAACCGAACGAGAACGCACCCGGAACCCGGGTGCGTTTTTCTATTCCGGTGTAAGCCTAAACGTCCTCAGCCTCGTACGCGGGGCGCCGGCGGCGGCGCAGCTTCTTGCCCACTATGGTCATGGCCACCAGGGGGATAACGTGCCACGCCAGCTGGGCCTCACCGGTTGCGAACGCACGCTTGGTATTGGCCGACAGCTGCTCAATTGCCTGCGGGGGCAGGTAGCTTATGACCGCGGCGATCATCAGCCCAACCAGCGTGAACGACAGGATGATGCTGTGGTACCACGCGCCGTCCTCTCCCCTATTGCCCACCAGGTTGCGCATTAGCCCGGCGTGCGAGAACAGGAAGAACACCAGCACGAAGACGGCCAGGAAGCCAACGGTCTGCACCATGGGGTGCTTGGCAATGCCGTCGCCCAGCAGCTTCTCGGCTACCGGCGCGTACTTTTCCACCGCCAGGGCCATGTAGACGCTGACGATGGTAACCACCGTGCGCTGCCGACCCAGTGACAAGCCGAATATCACCGAGGCCACCACCAGGAACAGCAGGATGATGAAGTCCCAGCTCGGGGCACCCCAGTTGATTGCGTCTAGTGCGGGCATACTGTGGTTAAAGTATACAACAACAATTGACAGGAACCACCCTATGCGGCGCAGCTAGCCAGCGAATTGCTGGTTAAGATCATCTTATTGACAGCTTAGCGCTAATATGCTATTATACATATATTACTTGAATAGTTTCACGTTTCATTGAAAAAGGAGTCCGTCATGGACGTCATATATCTGGTATTCGGAGGCCCCAACTGGGCGACAATGCTCGGCCTCATGGCCGCATCTACCCTACTTATGGCTTCGTACATCTTCTCGTTGTCTCGGGCCTTTCGGCACCCGAAAGTTGCAGCTATCTCGCTCTTGGCTTGGGTGCCCCTGTGGTTCCTCTGCGTCGGACGAATCGACTCAAACTACGATGCAGCTGTAGCTATGGGCGCGCCGTACGACGGCGAGTACCTCATCAGCGCTATCGTAGTTGCTCTGCTGCTGAACATTGTGGCCGCAGCAATGGTCCAGCCGCTGTTCCATCGAGTCCATGATTCGTTTCGGAACCAGCAAGCTCACCCTGTTGCCTAACGCACCAAACAACTAGCCGCCCCCAAATCGGGGCGGCTTCTGTTATCTCAAGAGCCTTTGACAGACGCCCTGCCTGGGCGCATAAATATTCGGTCGCCATTCGTTCCTTAACCCGTAAAGCCCAGGAGGCCCCGTGAACATCTTCGACCTTCTCTACTCGTACCTCTCCGAGAGGTACAGCGTCGCAACTATGCTGCTCTCGGCCTGTAGCTCGCTAGCGCTCGCCGTGGCGATAGTCATCGCCGTCAACCTGCGCCGACGTGACCAGGCCATGGTCGCGCTGCTCATCTGGTTCGTCCTCATGTCTGCCGCCGCCGTTAGCGCCTCGGGGTGGGACAGGGTCGCCAGCAAGCTGGTGGCGGTCCACATCTGGAAGATCATCCTGATGGGAGGTGTGATCTACGGCGTCTTCTGGCTGGGCCGCTTCCTACTGGGGCACGCGATTCGGTCATTCAACAGCAGCGATTGCTAGCTGCCGTAAGTAAATTAGCCGCCCCCCGTGGGCGGCTTCTGTGCGTCTGGACACACTATTCGGGTCGCCTAGAACCTACTCATTGCGAGGGAGGCCACCGAAGCCTTGCGGAGGTGGCCGACCGCGGCAATCCCCTACTCAAAGCTCCAGGGCTTGATGAGGAGATTGCTTCGCTCCGCTCGCAATGAATAGAAAGTAGAGACTGTCATGCCGGGCTCGACCCGGCATCTATTCAGCTCGAACCAATAAGACCCCGGATCGAGTCCGGGGTGACAGGCAGTCGTCTATTCATCTATTCGTTCACTGTAAGAATTGCAAAATGCTTTTGCTTAAGCCGTTGCATTACTGTGGGATCAGTACTAGCCAGTAGCTTCCTGCAAGCAGACTCGAAATCGCTGAAAAAATCCTCAGCGATAAAGACCAGCTGAGTTTTCCCCTCTACCTCTACAATATCTAAATGAGAGTGCTCACCTGCGCCTGACTTCTGGGTTAGCATCAATCCACCGACGCCCTCCAAATATACAGGTCGATGCAGATGGACCAATTTACCTCTGAATAGAACCTTCAAATCTAAAGCTTTGTCTTTTCCTACATACGAACGGTACTTTTGAGGGAATAGTTCATGCAAAGCTAATTCAAAATGCTCAAACGCCTTCCTGTCGTTAACCCAATCATGCTTAGGATCTAAACAAGATCCCAGGAACTCAATTGCTAGCGTTAAGAGAATGAAGCTTGTGAAGTGGTGATCGTGTGCAATGGCACGATACTCATTCAACAGAACGCTTTCTATATATTGGGCTGTTGAGATGTCAGAGCGACTCTCGATCTCCGCCATACTAGAACAGCTCCTCCAACGCGCGCTTCTGCTCCTTGGTCAGCTTATCGGGGGTGCGGACGTGAACGGTAACCAGCTGGTCGCCGCGGCCGGAGCGGTGCAGGTGCGGCATGCCCTTGCCCGCCATCTTTAGGATGGTGCCGCTCTGGGTGCCAGCCGGGATCTTTAGCTTGGCTTCACCCTCGATGGTGGGCACGGCAACGGTGTCGCCCAGCGCCGCCTGCTTAATGGAGATGTGAAGGCTGCAGCGCAGGCTATCGCCGTCACGGGCTAGCTTGGGGTGCGGGGTAACTCGGATGGTTACGTACAGGTCGCCGGGGTGGCCGCCCTTAAGGCCAGCCTCGCCCTGGTGCTGCAGCCGCAGCGTCTGCCCGTCCGCAATGCCGGCGGGAATGGTTACGTCCAGCGTACGGCGGCGGCGCACCCTGCCCTGGCCGGTGCACTCCTTGCAGGGGGCAGACACCGTGGTGCCCTCGCCGTTGCACGTGGGGCAGAGCGTAGAGGTCTGGAAGGCGCCGAAGAACGTATCCTGCCGGCTGTTCACCGCGCCGCTGCCCTTGCACGTGGCGCAGGTGCTGCGGCTGCTGCCCGGCTCTCCCCCGCTGCCCTTGCACCTCTCGCACATTGCAGCCACGTCCATCTGCACCGTGCGCTTTGCTCCGCTGGCAGCCTCGGCCAGCGAGATGGTCAGCTGAGCCTCTACGTCGGCGCCGGCTTGGCGGCCGCCGTTGCCGCGGGCGGAGCTCCTACCCCGTCCTCCGCCACCGAAAAATGATCCGAACAGGTCGTTGAGGTCAGCGCCCTGGCCGAAGTCGAACTGCACGCCGCCGGCGCCGAACGGGTTGCCCCCTCGGCCTGCTCCCCCGCCGCTGAACCTGGCGCCGTCGTGGCCGAACTGGTCGTAGGCCTGGCGCTTCTGCGTATCCGACAGCGCCTGGTAGGCCTCGTTCAGCTCCTTGAACTTGGCTTCGTCGCCGCCCTTCTTGTCGGGGTGCAGCTCGTGGGCCTTCTTACGGAAGGCCTTCTTGATCTCGTCCGCGGACGCACCCCGCGCCACTCCGAGGATTTCGTAGTAGTCGCGGGGCATAGCTTCTTCAACACGTCATTGCGAGGAGCGAGCCGCAGGCGAGAGACGTGGCAATCCGCTACTAATCAGCAACACGATTGCCACGCTCCCTACGGTCGCTCGCAATGACGTTGTTCATTTACTTCTTCTCCTCGAACTCGGCGTCTACGGTCTCGCCGGCTGGCTTGGCCTGGCCATCTGCGCCCGGCTGCTCGGCGGCTGCGGACTGGGCGGCCTCCTGCGCCTTCTGAGCGTTGTACATCTCTTCGCCCAGCTTGCTGATTGCTGCCTGGTGCGTGTCTAGCTCGCGCCGGATTTCAGCAGCATCCTCGCTATCCTTTACCTTCTTGATAGCCTCAATGGCGGCCTCAGCTGCCGTCTTAACGTCGGCCGGCACCTTGTCGCCAGCCTCACGGATGGTGCGCTCGCCGGCGGCAATGGTGGCGTCTGCCGTATTGCGCATGTCCACCAACTCGCGCTTCTTCTGGTCCTCCTCGGCGTGCAGCTCGGCGTCCTTCTTCATCTTCTCCACCTCGTCCTTGCTCAAGCCAGAGGATGCGGTGATGGTAATGTTCTGCTCCTTGCCGGTCGCCTTATCCCTGGCGGCAACCTTGAGGATGCCGTTGGCGTCGATGTCGAAGCTGACCTCGATCTGCGGCACGCCGCGCGGCGCAGCCGGAATGCCAGACAGCTGGAACCTACCCAGGCTCTTATTATCCGGGGCCATCTCGCGCTCGCCCTGCAGCACGTGGATCTCCACCGTATCCTGGTTATCCGCCGCCGTAGAGAACGTCTCGCTCTTGGCCGTGGGCACGGTGGTGTTGCGCGGGATGAGGACGGTGCGCACGTGGCCCATGGTCTCGATGCCCAACGACAGCGGCGTTACATCCAGCAGCAACACGTCCTTTACGTCGCCCTGCAGAATGCCGGCCTGCACCGCGGCGCCGATGGCCACCACCTCGTCCGGGTTCACGCTCACGTTCGGCTTCTTGCCGAAGAACTCCTCCACCGTCTTCTGCACCAGGGGCATGCGCGTCATGCCGCCGACCAAGATGACCTCGTTGATATCCTTAGCCGTGAGCTTGGCATCGGCCAGGGCCTTGCGGCACGGCTCCAGCGTGGCCTGCACCAGGTCGTGCACCAGCTCCTCCAGCTTGGCGCGGCTGAGCTTTAGCACCAGGTGCATGGGGCCGCTGGCGCCGGTGGTGATGAACGGCTGGTTGATCTCGGTCTCGGCGCTGCTGGAGAGCTCCACCTTGGCCTTCTCGGCTGCCTCCTTAACGCGCTGCAGAGCCATGGGGTCTCCCGAGATGTCTACGCCAGACTCCTTCTTGAACTCGTCCAGGATCCACTTCATGATCCGCTGGTCGAAGTCGTCGCCGCCAAGGTGGGTGTCGCCGTTGGTGGCCTTAACCTCCACCGTGTCCGCGGCAATGTCGAGGACAGACACGTCGAACGTACCGCCGCCCAGGTCGTAAACCGCAATCTTCTGCTCGCCCTTCTTGTCGAAGCCGTAAGCCAGAGCTGCCGCGGTAGGCTCGTTGATAATGCGCCGAACGGTGAGGCCCGCAATCTCGCCCGCGTCCTTGGTGGCCTGGCGCTGGCTGTCGTCGAAGTAGGCCGGCACGGTGATGACCGCCTCGGTAACTGGCTCGCCCAGGCGCGCCTCGGCGTCTGCTTTCAGCTTCTGCAGCACCATGGCCGACACCTCCTGCGGGCGGTACGACTTGTCGCCCATTACTACCTCTACCCCGTCGCCGGCGCGCTGGATCTTGTACGACACCGTCTTCAGGTCGCGCTGAACCTCGGGGTCTTCGTATCGCCGACCGATGAGCCGCTTGACGGAGGCGACGGTGTTGGCCGGGTTGGTTACCGCCTGGCGCTTAGCCAGCAGGCCAACCAGGCGCTCGCCGTTCCTGCCGATAGCTACAATCGAGGGCGTGGTACGGCTGCCCTCTGCGTTCTCCAGAACCTTGGGCTGGCCGCCCTCCACCACGGCGACGGCGGAGTTGGTGGTGCCCAGGTCGATACCTAGAATCTTTGCCATAGCTTTTAAGTATTGCTAGCTGATTAGAGAGGCACGCACCGCGGGCATTAGCCTGCCGCTGGCGGCCATATCCCAGGCGTCCAGCACGTCGTCAGCCGAAACGTCTTCGGCGGCGGCGAAGCGGGAAACCTCGTCGGATTCGAGATCGGTTAGGATGGCGTTGCCCACCAGCCCCTGGGGCATGGCCGCCACGCGGACGATGAGGCTGGCGCCGCACTTGGTGCACGACAGGTAGGCCAGGAAGCCGCCGGCGCCCTCCTCCAGAATGTCCACGTTAGCAGACACCTGCTCGGCGCGGCACATGGGGCACCGCTGCATCAGGCGGACATTGAAGGGGCTGGCGTTGAAGTCGTGCTCCATGGGTTCAGTGTAGGCGGAGGTATGAGTGGGCGCAAAGCATTGCGCCCCTACGCTACGTCAATTTTAACCTGGGTCGGCTTGGCGCGCTCCTGGATGGGCACGGTAATGGTCAGCACGCCGCTCTCGTACCTGGCCTTAGCCTTCTGGCCGTCTACGGCCGTGGGCAGGGCCACCGAGCGGTGGAACTGGCCGCGCCGAACCTCGCGCCGGTAGTAGCGCTGGTCGTCTACCTCGGTCTTCTGCTCGTGCTGGCCGCTGATGGTTAGCACGTCGTTCTCGATGGCTACCTGCACCTTGCTGGGGTCGATGCCCGGCAGCGGAACCTCGGCCACTACGTCGTGGTCGGTCTGGTACACGTCCAGGCTGGGTGTCATGCCGGCCACGCGGCTGCCCCACAGCTCGGGCAGCAGCTGCTCGAATTCTCGCATTGGATCTACGGGGGTGAAACGGATGAGTGACATATTGGTAGGATTAAGGATTCAGGGTTAAGGGGATTAAATTTATGTCTCGGCCGTGGGCGCCTCGGGCGGGGGTAGGCCGCTGGAGACCACCACCTGCGCCGGCTGTATAACCTTGCCGTTCATGGTGTAGCCCGGGCGCACGGTGCGAATGACGGCCCCGGCCGGCTGGTCGCTGGGCTCGTGGCCAACGGCCTCCTGCAGCAGCGGGTCGAACACCCTTGGCTCGGGCATGGCCTGCACACCCATCTTCTCCAGCAGCTGCTGCACCTGCCGCTGGATGTGGACCACGCCCTGCACCCAGGCCTCGGACTTCGCCTGCGCCGGGATGTGCTCCACGGCTAGGTCGAAGTTGGCGGAGACGGGCAGCAGCTCCAGCGCCAGCGCGCCCCGCGCCATCTCCATGAACTGGCCCTGCCGCTCCTGCCAGCTCTTGTCTAGGTTCACGTAGTCAGCCTGGGCGCGCTGCCAGCCCGCCAGGTTGGCGGCGGCCTGCTCGCGCAGCTGCTCCAGCTCGTCGGCGCCCTCGATTGGGTTCTGGTTCTCGGTGTCCATAGGTTCTGATTTAACGGTGCGATGTAACGAAGGAAACGATGCCGCGGCTCAGGCCGTAGTCCATACGCTGCGGGCCGATGATGCCGAACAGGGCGCCGTCGGAGGTGCGGCCGTAGACCGTGCCGAAGGCGCTGCCGAACGGGCAGGCGCTGCCGATGCGCACGTCAACGTCGCCCACGTCCTTCCACATCCGCTCCAGCGTAGAGCCGAAGTGGTCCAGCACCTCGGCCAGCGAGCAGACCATGCTGACCTCGGCGAACTCCGGTCGGCTGAAGACGGACGACAGGCCGGTGTAGTAGTAGCTGCTGGGCTGGAACGCCACGAACACCGCCGCGTCCGCGGCCTGGCTGCCGACCCTAGCCATTGCCTTCAGGCTCTCCTCGGTCTTGCCCACGTTGCGCTCCAGCTGCTGCTGAACGGACCGGGGCAGCCGGGGCTCGTCCGGCAGCTGGCCCACGTAGAAGCGGTAGCCCAGCTCGGTGGGTACGCGGCCGGCAGACGTGTGGGGCTGGCGCAGGTACCCAGCCTCCTCTAGGGCAGCCAGGTCGTTGCGGATGGTGGCGGAGCTGCAGTCCAAGCCCAAATCCACCAGCTGGTGGCTGGAGACTGGCTCGGCCTGGGCAATGTACTGCCTCACCAGGGCGGCCAGGAGCTGCTGCTGCCGGGGCGTAATGGCGTTTACCATAGTTAGCAATCTATATACTAGACTGCTAATTGGACCCGCGCAAGCCCTACCTGAACCCCAGCCGGCTGCGGAGGGCGACGCTCTGGGCTATGCCCAGGGCGATGAGCAGGGTTAGCAGCGAGCTGCCTCCGGCGCTCACCAGGGGCAGGGTTACGCCGGTGAGCGGCAGCAGCCCCAGAGCGCCGCCGAGGTTGATGATCGCCTGGCACCCAATCCAGCCCGCGAGGCCCAGGCACACAAGGGTACCGAAGTCGTCTTCGCTGCTGCGGGCAATGATGATGAGCCTAGCGAGCAGCAGGCCTAGCAGCGCCAGGATTGCGAGGGCGCCCACCAGCCCCAGCTCCTCGGCCAAGCCGGAGAAAATGAAGTCGGTATGCTGCTCGGGGAGGAAGTTGAGCTGGCTCTGCGAGCCCAGGCCAATCCCCCGCCCCAGCACCTGGCCCGAGCCGACGGCCACAATGGACTGGCGGACGTTGTACCCGCTGCCCAGCGGGTCGGCGCCTGGGTTGAGGAAGTTGAGCACGCGGTCGTGCTGGTAGGGCGAGAGCAGCGCGAACCAAGCGAACACAGCTAGCGCAACACCCCCGCCGATGAGCAGTAGCCACTGCTTCCAGCTGGCACGGTAGAAGAACAGCAGCACCAGCCAGATAGCCACGAGCACGAGCGCCGAGCCAAGGTCGGGCTGCAGCAGCACCAGGCCGGCCAGGCCGGCTAGCCATAGGCCGCTGGCCACGAACGGCTTCCACCGACCGGCCTCGCCGATGCGAGCGCTGAAGTAGCGCGAGAGGATGAGCAGCAGCGCCAGCTTTGCGAACTCCACCGGCTGGAGGGTAGCGCCGAACAGGTTGAGCCATGCCTGGCTGCCGCGAATGGTGCGGCCCGCGACCAGCACCACCACCAGCAGCAGCGCCACGCCTATGTACATCAGCTTGCTGTACGAGCGGAAGGCTCGGTAGTCGGCCAAGCTAATGGCCAGCATCAAGGCTACGCCAACAACCGCCACGGCTAGCTGCTTGCGCAGCAGGCCAGCGTTGGCGGGGTCTGCCAGCGTTGCGCTGTACAGGGCCACGAGCCCGAAGCAGACCAGCAGCGCGGCCGCACCCAGCATGAACCAGTCCAGGCTGGCGAACCGCGACCCGAGCGACGAGCGTGCCAACGACCTCATTCAGGCAGCAGGACGTTGGAGCGGTCGAAGGGGTCGGTAACCAGCTGAACCTCAACCTGCGCCGACGGTGAAATTGGGTGGTACCAGGTAACCGCGCTCGGGCGCTCCTCCCCCGCCGCCAGGTTGCCAATCTCCAGCCTGGCCACGGCCACCACCGACCCGCCCTCTCGCGCCACAGCCACAGCAGCTACAGACCGGTAGCCGACCTGGTCGCCATTGACGGCCGTGAAGGTCGCGCGGCTGGGCTGCCCGCTCTCCAGCTGCAGCGAAACATCCTTAGCTGCCAGCTGCAGCGCCGGAATGGGGTCGTCCTCGCTGTCTCGTACCCAGCGGAGGCCGACGATTGCCAGCTCGGCATCTGCCGCCTCGCCGGCAGCTACGCCGGCGGCGTACCGGGTCTCGCCCGGCATCAGCCACATCCAGCCGGTGGCGACCACGTCTCCGTCGGGCAGCCTGAACTCGTAGGTAACCCCCGTGGCTACCCTACCGTCGTTGGGGTTCGTAACGGTAGCAAGCAGCTGGGTAGAGCCGGGCAGCAGCACAGCAGAGACTTCGCCCACCTCCAATGGATCCGGCTTGGGGGCAACGTAAGGCTGCATCGCCGTAACCTCCCGGTAGATACGGTCTACCAGGCCGGGGTCTTGAATGATCGGCAACGCTCGCCAGGCCGCCCAGCCGTACAGCAGCACAGAAGCTGCGACGAGTACGTATATGGAGGCACGTCGAATTGTGGAAAAGTGGGTCAGCACCCAGTAGTTCGCCCGAACCAGCAGCGAGGTGCTGGCTAGCGGCTCGAAGTCATTCTTGGGAACGGGAAGCATAAGCTCAGAATACAGAACACCAGAACACCTGTACACGGGAACGAAGGTGTTCGAGTGTTCCGGTGTTCCGACTGCTGCTATACTAATCCCATGTTCGAGACGTCACGAGATATCCTCAACTGGGCAATCGCCGTCAGCGTGGTCGCCGTGGCCATTTCGATGGTGTGGGCCATGGCCTACGTCATCGGCATGCTGCGGACGGTGAACGAGCTCAACCGTCGCATCCGCGGCGCCGTGGAGGGCTTCACCGTCGTCATGGCGCACCTGCAGGATAAAATCCAGTCTACCGCCGGGTACCTACCCATGATCGTTCAGGCAGTAACCAGGCTGGTAGACTACTTCATGAAGCAGCGAGCCGAACGCCGAGCCGCTGCCGACGATTCAGATTTTGAACAGAGTGCACCGCCGCGTCCGAGAAAAACCAAAAAGTAATCCTGTAATGGGTAAATCCTAAACAGTAACCGGCTCAGCTGCGGAAACAAAAAGGGACCACGGGGTCCCTTTTCTTTCGTTTCTCCTACGTTCCGATTCGAGCAGGCCTCCGCCAGCTCAACGGATGAGCACGCTGCGCCTCACGCCCGGATCGATGCAGACCTTGGTTACGCCCTCCCAGCGGCTGAGTGGAGAGGAGTACCTGCTGAGGACGACCCGCGCCGCGTCTAGCCTAACCTCGGCGAGGTACAGGTTGCCCTCGATGACCGAGACGTCGAACGCGGGCTCGGACCTACCTGCGGCCAGCAGCAGCAGCGTCCCGGCGATGTCGAGGATGTCCTCACGGTTCGACACGATCACCGAGCCGGTAGCCAGGGATGCATCGATCTTCAGCAGCTCGCCGAAGAGCTCGGCTACGTCATCGGCTACGGACACCGCAGACGCCACCGCGCCGTGATCCTTCAGCGGAGCGCAGCAGACCGGGGCGATGGCCTTAACGCCCAGGATGCCGGCGGCAACGTTGGCCGCGGGCTGCAGCGCCGGCTGGGTAACGAGCACCGCTCGCGGCAGCTTGCCCTTCGCCACCAGAGCTCGGCAGCTGCGGGTCAATGCCAGGTCCAGCTCGGATCCACGCGGCAGCGCTCCCGGAGCCGCGCACAGGAAACAGAGGCTTTTCTTCAAGACTTACTCCTTGGTTTCTTTGGAACGTTCGAATTGGCTTCTGAATGAGCCTACAGCGGCGAAAGCTACACCCGAGACGTGCGGGGGTCAATCGTTGCCGCGCACCGTAGCCATCGGGTAGAATTCAGGCGTAGAAAAATTTACCGGCCTAGCGGCAGAACGGCTACACGCCTCTCGCCGCACTGGGATACGTCCTATGCCCACCCCGTTCGTACACCTGCACGTCCACAGCCACTACAGCCTGCTCGACGGCCTGAGCAAGGTTCCCGACCTGGTGGCTCGCGTGAAGGAGCTAGAGATGCCAGCCGTGGCCCTGACCGACCACGGCGTCATGTACGGCAGCGTTGAGTTCTACCAGGCCTGCCGCAAAGCCGAAATCAAGCCAATCATAGGCGTAGAGGCTTACGTGGCGCACGGGGGCCTGCACCTACGCGGGAAGGGCGAGGAGAAGCCGTACCACTTCATTCTGCTGGCCAAGGACTACGACGGATACCGCAACCTGCTGCGGCTGACCAGCATCGCGCACCTGGAAGGCTACTACTACAAGCCGCGCGTCGACTGGGATGCGCTACGCCAGCACGGCAAGGGGCTGATCGCCATGTCCGCCTGCAGGGCGGGCGAGGTGCCACGCGCCATTACCAGCGGCGACATGGACGGCGCCAGGCGGGCCATTGCCCGGGCGGTGGAGGTCTTCGGGCAGGGCAACTACTACCTGGAGCTGCAGCACCACCCCGCCGACCCCCAGCAGGGCGAGGTCAACGACGCGCTCATCCAGCTCGGCCGCGAGATGGGCGTGCCCCTGGTCGCGACCAACGACAGCCACTACCTTCGGCCGGAGGACGCAGAGGCGCAGGATGCCCTGCTGTGCATCCAGACCAAGTCGCTGCTCGCCGAGGAGGGCCGCATGAGCTACCGCAAGTTCGACCTCAGCCTGCGCAGCCCCGACGACATGGCCGCAGCCTTCGCCCACGTGCCCGAGGCGATCGCCAACACCGTGGCTATCGCCGAGAGCTGCAACGTCGAGCTGCCGCTGGGCAAGATTGTGCTCCCCCAGTACAGCCTGCCGGCCGGCCACACCCCCGACGCCGAGCTACGCCTGCTGGCCGAGGCCGGCATCCCCAGGCGGTTCCCCGCCTCGGGTGACGACGCCGCCATGCGCGAACGGCTGGACTACGAGCTGGGCGTCATCGCCAAGACCGGCTACGCCGCGTACTTCCTCATCGTTCAGGACTTCGTAAACTGGGCGCGGAGCCAGGGCATAATGGTCGGGCCGGGCCGTGGCTCTGCCGCCGGCAGCCTGGTCTCGTACCTGTGCGGCATAACCAACCTCGACCCCATCCGCTACGAGCTGATGTTCGAACGCTTCTTGAACCCCGACCGCGTGAGCATGCCGGATATCGACCTCGACTTCGCCGACGCCCGGCGCGAGGAGGTCATCGGCTACGTAGCCAAGAAGTACGGCCACGACAAGGTGAGCCAGATAATTACCTTCGGGACAATGGCCGCCCGAGCCGGCATCCGCGACGTGGGCCGCGTGCTGGGGTTCAGCTACGGCTACTGCGACCGACTCGCCAAGCTGGTGCCGCCCTTCGCCAGCCTGGCCGATGCCCTGCGCGACGTGCCCGAGCTGAGGGCGGCCTACGAGCAGGACGCCGAGGCCAAGCGGCTGATTGACCTGGCCTCACGGGTGGAGGGCGTGGCGCGCCACAGCTCCATCCACGCCTGCGGCGTCCTCATTACCCCCGAGAGGCTGGACGACTACGTGCCGCTGCAGCGCGCCAGCTCGGCCGACGAGACCATAGTCTCGCAGTACTCGCTGCACCCGGTAGAGGACCTGGGCCTGCTGAAGATGGACTTCCTCGGCCTGTCGAACCTCACCATCATCGAGACGGCGCTGAAGATAATCCGCAAGACGACGGGCGTAGAGATAGACCTCGATAGCCTGCCCCTGGATGACGCCAAGACGTACCGCCTCTTCCAGGCCGGCGACACCGTGGGCGTATTCCAGTTTGAATCCTCGGGCATGCGGCGGTACCTGCGGCAGCTCAGGCCGTCGGAGTTCGAGGACATCGTGGCCATGGGCGCGCTGTACCGCCCCGGGCCAATGGAGTTCATCCCCGACTACATTGCGGGCAAGCACGGCACCAAGAAGGTGACCTACATCCACCCAGGCCTCAAGCCCATCCTGGACCGTACGTACGGCATCGCCGTCTACCAGGAGCAGGTGCTGGAGATCGCCCGCAAGATGGCCGGATTCACCTACGGCCAGGCCGACGTGCTGCGCAAGGCCGTAGGCAAGAAGATTAAGAGCCTGCTGGACGAGCAGGGCGACCGCCTGGTGAGCGGGCTGGTGGCCAACGGCATCGAGAAGCGGACGGCCGAGCGGATATGGGAGTTCATTATCCCGTTCGCCCGCTACGGCTTCAACCGTGCCCACGCCGCATGCTACGGCATGATCAGCTACCAGACGGCGTACCTCAAGGCCAACTACCCCGCCCACTTCATGGCGGCGCTGCTGGCTTCGGACCAGGCGCACATTGACCGCATCGCCATCGACGTGGCCGAGGCCAAGCACCTGAAGCTGAAGGTACTGCCGCCGGACGTGAACGAGAGCTTCCCCAGCTTCGCCGTGGTCCCCCACCCCGACGGCGGCCAGACCGACACCATCCGCTTCGGCCTGGCGGCGGTAAAGAACGTGGGGCACGCCGTAGCAGAGGCAATAGTGGAGGAGCGCAAGGCCCGCGGCCCCTTCGCGTCGCTCACCAGCTTCCTGGAGAGGGTGCAGCACCACGGGGTCAACCGGCGGGCGCTGGAGTGCCTTATAAAGACCGGCGCGCTAGATAGGTTCGGGGAGCGCGGCAACCTGCTGGCCAACATAGACCGGCTGACCGAGTTCAACCGGCGCTCGTCACAGGGCTCCGGCAGCGGCCAGGGCGGGCTCTTCGATGCGCACGGCGGTCTGGCCGCCAAGCTGCAGCTCGATGCCTCTCCCCCAGCCGCTAAGTCCGACATCCTGCAGTGGGAGAAGGAGCTGCTGGGCCTGTACATCAGCGACCACCCGCTTCGGCAGCTGGCCACGCCCTCCGCCGGTCCGACGACGGCAATCGCCGCCCTGGGCGAGCACGTAGATTCCACCGTGCACGTGCGGCTGGTGGTCAACACCGTCAAGCGGATCGTGACCAAAGCTGGCCAGGCAATGGTCGCGTGCGTGGTGGAAGACGAGCACGGCAGCTCGTGCGAGCTCATCGTCTTCCCCAAGGTGCTGGAAGGCAGCTACGCCCTGTGGCGGCCGGGTACGCCCCTGCAGGTAGCCGCCAAGGTGTCAGATAAGGACGGCGTCCCCAAGCTGCTGGCGGAATCGGCGACGTACCTCCGGTAGGGCTCAAGAAACACGACAACACTAGAACACCGCAGCGCCCGTGTTCCGGTGTACAGGTGTTCCGGTGTTCTGTATCCTTTACCTATGCCGACCCCGAAACGCCCATCAATCCGTAAGCGAGCCCTAGATGCCGACCCGGTGCCGGAGACGCACGTAGCTGCAACCAGAACCATTAGCCGGGCCTACGGCCGGGCGGTGGCGGGCTTCACGCTCGTCGCCGTGCTGCTCGCCGGCGTAATCCTCACCGTTACCGGCAGCCGCGCCACGGTTACCGTGGTTGCCAAGGTTAACGAGCGGTCGGTGCCGTTCATCTTCTCCGTTGCCTCGGGCCAGTCCAGCAGCTCGGACAGCCTCCCCGGACGCCTGCTGGAGTTGGCCACTACTACCAGCGAGACCGTAGCTGTAACCCCCGAGCCGCAGGCAGCAGACCCCAGCGCCAAGGCTGGCGGCGAGGTAACAATTTCCAACTCATCCGGCGTCCCCCAGCAGCTCGTTGCGACCACGCGGCTGCAGACTGCTGACGGCAAGCTGTTTCGACTGCAGCGTGCGGTTACGGTTCCCGCGAACGGGTCGGTCACCGGCTCGGTGCTGGCGGATGAGGCGGGCGCCCAGTACGCCATCGGCCCCAGCAGCTTCACCATTCCCGGCCTCAACCCAAGCAGGCAGCAGCAGGTTACAGCAGCCAGCAGCCAGGCTTTCACCCAGAAGGCAGCGGGCAGAGGGCTGACCGAGGCGCAGCTGGCGGAGGCACGTAGCAGAGCGCTAGCAGCAATCACCGCCAAGCTGAGCCCGCTGCTCAAGGCCTCGCTATTCGAGAACGAATCCCTCACGGACGAAGCTGTTACGACCACGGCCCTAGAGCTGGCCACGGATGCCGAGGCAGGTGACGAGGTAACATCGGTAACCTTTGCCGGCACCGTTCGGGTGAGCGCTACCCTATTCAACGAGCAGGAGCTGCGGCGACGCGCGGCGGCAGCAGCCGGCGCGGGAGCCAACGCGGGCACCGTTCGCTACGCGGTGCAGCGTGCTGCATCTGGATCTGAATCCATTGCCACCGTCGCGGGCACCGTAAACGTACGGAGCGCCGACGTCTCTGTGCAGGCAACAGACCTAACCGGCAGGACCAAGGCTGAGGCACAGGTGTACCTAGAGCTGCTGCCCGGCGTGGAATCTGCCGAGGTTAAGCTGCGGCCACGATGGTTCACACGTCTGCCGCAGGACGCCAGCCGGATTACGATTCGAATTGAATAGGACGGAGGACCGAGGACGTAGGACTTTGGGGTATAGAATTAACCAGGAACCAGTCCTCTGTCCTAAGTCCTAAGTCCTACTGTATCCTGCTCCCATGGACGACGCACAGCTCGCATCGGTACGACACTCCCTGGCCCACCTGCTGGCCATGGCCGTGCTGGAGCGCGACCCCAAGGCCAAGCCCACCATCGGCCCAGCCGTTGACGACGGCTTCTACTACGACTTCGAACTCTCGCAGCCCATCGGAGAGGACCAGCTCGATTCGCTGCAGGCTCGGATGGTTGAGCTGGCAGAGTCCGGCATTACCTTCGAACGCTCCGAGGCTAAGGACCGAGCAGAGGCGAGGTCTCGCGTAGCCGGCAACCAGTACAAGGAGCAGCTGGTAGACGAGCTGCCCCAGGGCGAGGCTATTACCTTCTACACCAGCGGCAGCTTCACCGACCTGTGCCGCGGCGGGCACGTTGCCAGCACCTCGCAGATCGCCCCGGGATCCTTCTGCCTCGACCGCGTCGCCGGAGCCTACTGGCGTGGCGACGAGAAGAACGCCATGCTCACCCGCATCTACGGCCTGGCCTTCGCCACGGCTGATGACCTGGCCGCCTACAAGCTGCAGCGGGAGGAGGCACGAAAGCGTGACCACAAGAAGCTGGGGCCAGAGTTGGACCTATTCACATTCTCCGACCTCGTGGGCAGCGGCTTGCCGCTGTGGACGCCCCGCGGAGCCACCCTACGTCAGGTTCTGGACGACTACGTCTGGCAGCTCCGTTCCGCCGCCGGCTACGAGCGTGTGGAGATTCCCCACATCACCAAGAAGGACCTGTACGAGAGGAGCGGCCACTGGCAGAAGTTCCAGGACGAGCTGTTCAAGATAACCACGCGGGAGGGCCACCTATTCGCGATGAAGCCCATGAACTGCCCGCACCACACGCAGATCTACGCCCGCCGACAGTGGAGCTACCGCGAGCTGCCGCAGCGCTACGCCAACACCACCATGTGCTACCGCGACGAGCAGTCCGGCGAGCTCTCGGGCCTCTCGCGCGCCCGCAGCTTCACCCAGGACGACGCCCACGTATTCTGCCGCATGGCCCAGGCGCGGGAGGAGTTCCTTAAGATCTGGGACATTGTCCACGCCTTCTACGGCACGTTCGGCTTCCAGCTGCGCGTACGGCTGTCGCTGCACGACCCCGCGAATCCGGATGCCTACCTGGGCGACGAGGCTCGGTGGGCCGAGGCCGAGGGCATGCTGCGCGAGATAATTACCCAGAAGGGCGGCGACTGGTTCGAGGGCGTGGGCGAGGCAGCCTTCTACGGCCCCAAGCTGGACTTCATGGCCAAGGATAGCCTGGGCCGCAGCTGGCAGGTGGCCACCATCCAGCTGGATATGAACATGCCCGAGCGGTTCGACCTCACCTGCGTCAGCGAGTCCGGCGAGGCCGAGCGCATCGTCATGATCCACGCCGCCATCATGGGCTCCATCGAGCGGTTCCTCTCCATTGCCATCGAGCACTTCGCCGGCGCCTTCCCCCTGTGGCTCTCGCCCGAGCAGGTACGCGTGGCAAGTGTCTCGGAGGCGCACATCCCCGCTGCCCAGCAGCTCGCCGCCCAGCTGCGGCAGGCAGGCCTGCGCGTGCACGTAGACGCCAGCAATGAGTCGGTCGGCAAGAAGATCCGCGCCGCGGAAATGGGAAAGGTCCCCTACTCCATTGTATTCGGCGACAAGGAAGCCTCCGGCGAGCCGCTGCAGGTACGCGTCCGCGGCCAGAGGGACCCCTGGACCGGAGACCTAGCTAGCTTCATCGCACGAGCCAGCGACCTGAATGCCAGCCGCTCGCTAGAGCTGTAGCTCCTAGATTACAGAGAGGCGCCCGAGCTTTGCTCGGGCGCCTTCGTTCCTTCACACCGTTCCCAGGCTACTGCGTAATTCGAAATGTCCACGTGCTGGTTGAGAGGTTGCCCGCTCGGTCGTGCGCGTAGGCGTTAATGGTCCACACGCCCGACATCAGAATCCCCAGCTTGGGTGCCTGCAGCTTAATGCTGGCCATAGACTTATCCCGGATAATGAAATCTTCCGAGTCCTCGTAGCGCAGCAGCTCGCCCCTGGGGGGTACGACCACGAACGTGACATTCCGTGGATCGACGCCCGTACCGTCATCCCGGTACTCTACGCTCACCAGAACCGGACTCATGCCCGATACGTTCTCGTTCGATGCCGGGCTGTGGTACGTGAAGCTGGGTGCCGAGTCATCCCTACCCCGCAGCGACCAGAGCGACGAGCACCCAACGGCCATGAGCAACATGACAGTGCAGATCAGCCGCGCCGACGTTGCGGCAGCAGCTCTTGCGGTAACCATTCTCAAACTCCTCTTCGGTTGGTTGGTGTTAAGGGGCCCCGAGCGCCTCCGATCGCAGAAATGTACACGCTTACCCAGAGACGATCAAGGGCGAGCGTGGGCAGCAGATGTTACGAGAGCCCGCCTGTAGGCGGGCCCTGTTGCTCGGCGTTGCTCTACGGCACCTGGTCGGTAGACACCGTAACGTAGAAGAGCTGGCTGGAGTCTGGCCGGGCTACCCGTAGCTCACGGTACCTGGTAGCGGCAACCAACGTCTGGTACGGGCCCCCGGCGATTGTCGAGGCGTACACCCTGAAGAACGGTCCCCCGCCCTGCCAACGCAGCAGCAGCGAGTCGCCCTGTGCGGCAACTGTCAGCTGCTGAGGCGGGTAGAGCGTATCGGGAGCCGTCCCCGTGCCGCTGACGTCGCTGAAGCTGAAGAAGATGCTCCAACGACCAACCAGTACTCGGTGCCTATAGCCGGAGCCCGAGGGCTGGAAGAGCACGGCCACAGGTGCGCTATCCCCCGGCGCCAAGTTCCACACGTACGGCGCCTGCTGGGGGTCCAGCACCAACCCCTGGCCAATGCCGCTCATCTCGAACCGTACGTTACCGGTATCGTTGCCGGTATTGGTAACGTAGAAGCTGAAGCTTACCGTATCCCCCACCTGTACCTGCCCGAAGCCGTGATCCGAGGGGTTCACATCGAACCACTGGGCTAGGGCGGTCGCCGCTGCCAGCAGAGCCACAAGTATAGCTCTCATGTTATTGCTCCTACCTCTTTTGAATGTTCAGCTACATCCCACTTAACCCGAACGGCAACGCAGGTCAACCCCTTCCACTACCTGGCCTGGAATGGTATACTACCGGAAGGTAGAAAAACAAAAATCAAAAAAACTATATGGAAAAACTGCAGCGACGGCTGCGTCTGTTCATAGTTCTCGCCCTGCTCACCGGAGCGGCGGCGGCTCTGTTCGTTGGCACCGCCAGCGCCCAGACGAGCACCGCCGAGACCGTAACCATTGGGGATATGGGGCTAACGGCTACCCCGCCGGCGGGTGGCTTCGCCCGGTGGTGGGACAGCTTCACGGACGGCGTAAGGCTGCAGTTTACCTTCAATGACCAGAGGAAAGCCGAGCTGCAGCTGCAGCGGGCCGCCAAGCTCCTCGCCCGACTAGAGCAGGCCGGGGGCGACGCCCAGGCAGAGCAGCTGCTGGCCAAGTACCGGGCCGCGGTGAACAAGATCGAAGCGGAAGCCGAGCTGAGCGACACGTTCCTGGGTAGGCTCCTGGCCCAGCAGAGCTTCATTACCCAAATCGAGGGCTCGGGCCGCTTCAGCTTGGGCGACCAGCTAGCCGTTACGCGCAACCAGAACTGGGAGAAGCTGAACGCAACCTTCGGCGATGCCGGAGCGCTTAGCCAGCGCCTAGCCAACCTACCTACCGCCTCGCCCGAGGCAATTGCCAGGCGTGCGGCCATGCTGGAGGAGTGGCGGCAGCGCCTCTCGCCCGAGCAGCAGGCTAAGGCCGAGGCTGCCATAGGTGCACTGGTAGAGAAGCTCCGCAGCCTATCCCCCGCCCAGGCAGCGGCCATTGCCGAACGTCTGCACGCCTTCACCGCCAGCCAAGAAGCCCAGGCGTACATCGGGGCGCTCCTGGAGAAGGTGCAGCCTAGCCTGGAGGGGCTGGCTAAGCAGCTGGCGCAGCCCCGGCAGCCCAACCAAGACCCGACGCCGGCCAATGCCGCTGCCGGCATCCTGGGCAACGTTGCGGTGCCCCCCATGTCAGCCGGGGAGATTGCCGCCCGTCGCGCCGAGCTTGCCGAGGCGACCACCAAGGATGAGCTGCTGGCCCTACGCCAGCGCTGGTACGGCAACCCGGTGCTCTACCGGCAGCTATCGCAGTACCAGCGCACGCTGCTGGACCAGCTCAACGCCAAGCTGGTCAAAGCCCTGGGCAGGGGCTCGCAGCCGGTAACCCCCGCTGCTCCGACGGATCCGGACGCCGGCGTAACTCCCCTCCCCACCCAGCAGCTGACCCCCGAGCAGCAGGCAATGGGCCAGGCCTTCATCCAGATGCAGGGCATAGACTCCAGCGACCTACCGCCGCCCACGGTCTCTTACTAGGTATGGGCAAGCTGGTTAAGGCCGAGCGAAGAGACAGGAAGCGCAGGAGAGTTGTCGCCAACCAGAGGCGCGGCGGCACGGTAGCTGGACAGCTACGAAAGATGCAGGTAAGCCGTGGGTACGCCAGGCGGCGTACTCCATGATCGAACGCTCTCCCCTGCTCGCCGTCGTCGGCCCAACGGCCAGCGGCAAGACCAAGCTGGCTGTACTGCTGGCGGAGCTGCTAGACGGCGAAATTGTTAGCGCCGACTCGCGACAGGTGTACCGCGGGCTAGACATTGGCAGCGGCAAAGACCGTGCCGAGTACGGAGACGTTCCGGTACACCTGCTGGACGTTGCCTCGCCCAAGCGGGTCTTTACCGTGGCGCAGTTCCAGAGGCTAGCGACGAGGGCTATCGCCGATATACACCGCCGCGGCAAGCTACCCATCCTGTGCGGCGGGTCTGGGCTGTATGTAGACTCTATTATTCGTGGGCTGGATATTCCAAACAGCAAGCCAGACGCAAAGCTGCGAAGGCAGCTGGCATCCAGAACTCTGCCGCAGCTGCTAGCCCAGCTCCGACGGTTGGATCCTGTCGCCCACCGAACCATAGACCGCAAGAATCGCCGTCGCGTTGAGCGTGCCGTCGAAACATTGATCCACACCGGCAAGCCGCTGGACCAGAGCCGCCAGCTAAAGCCTGTCCCCTACCGCGTGACTACCATTGGCATCTCCGTGCCGCTGGACCAGCTCAAGCTACGAATACAGCAGCGCCTTAAGGATCGTCTAGAGCAGGGCTTGGTCGCCGAGGTTCGGGGCCTACGTCGGTCCGGCGTTTCGGACAGACGGCTTAGGGCGCTCGGACTCGAGTACGCCTGGGTCGGCCGGTACCTGCGCGGCGAGGTCACCCGGGCCGAGCTAGAATCCGGCCTGGCGCGCGACATCTACCATTTTGCCCGGCGGCAAATGACCTGGTTCCGGCGGAATCCAAGCATCCGCTGGATGGCAGCTGAAAAGTAAGAACCCACCTCAGCGGTGGGTTCCTTCGTTCGTTTGGGCGGGGGGCTGTTGAAATTACTTAATTGAAACTAATAGTTACCATCGAGGTGCTCCAACGATTGCGCTGGTTGAACCTCGTCGTAGAACTTTTTCTTAAATGTTTAAATATTGCGAGCCAGAATCGTACAGCGAAGCGGTTGTGCAGCTGGTGCTGCGGTTTCTGTCGGACGAAGCGCCGACGGCTTAGGATACTGGTAATGTAGTGTCTATAATTTTCTCTGATTGTATTCATGGAGACTCCAATTCTATCCGCGGTTGCGGACGGTTTACTGTGGAGCCACCCGCCTTGTGAATGAACTGGAAACATACTAGCGACGGGCCAGACGTTCGTCAATGCCGTACTGCCGCGAGGCCTACGACAGCAAACATCCCCGCACCATTGGCGAGGGGATGTACTTTTCTTTGCGCTTCGCTGGCGTGTTGGTGTCTCGGAGCGGACTCAGATCCAACATCTGGGACACCAAGAGGCCGAGGGCGATGCCTGCCGCTATCGTGGCTACGCCGATGATGCGCCGCATCCTGCTGGTACGTCGCAGCAGATGGTCGAGCTCTGCCTGAACGGCAGGGTCCTCAATATTTGGCTCGATTGCCATGCCTTGGCTTCCTCCTCTGTAGCCTAATGTGAATGCAATGAACAACTCACATAGCTTGTACCATGGGTAGGTGCGCCGGTCAAAGCGAAGCCCCCGCGATTGCGGGGGCTCGTTCGTTCACCGCGGGCTTACGGCAGCCACCAGCCCGGCGATAGCTACGAAGCAGACCAAGAGCGCCAGTAGGAGCTTTCCGGTGCTCCAAACCTTGGTGGGGCTCTCGCGGTGCTTCTGATCTTGCCGCAAATCTACGATTGGACCTGCGGTTCTAGACGGCTTAGTGCCTCCGCCGATTGAGGCTCGTACTGACATGGATGCTTCCTCCTCCTGTTTTCTACGGTGCGCTACAGAAGAGTTATAGAGCTGCTATGGTCTAGCGTCAACTCTTTCCTCCGGCGAAGGCAGCGTAGGTAACCGGGAAGGCATCAATATCCTCGATCATCGTTGCGCCCATCAGCGACTGGACCACCCGGTTCATGCCGAAGCCGCAGCCGGCGTGGGGGGTGCCCTTGGCTGCCACGGCGTCGATGTACCACTGGAAGTCGGCCCACACCGAAGCCTCGGCTGCGGCCTGCTCCGCCGGCAGGCCCTTCTTGGCTAGCCACTCAAGCCGGCGCTTAACCAGCATCCCGAACATTATCGACCCGCCCAGTCGCTCCTTGAGCACCTTCACGTCGTGCACTCGGACTGCGGCGCCCACGCTCTCACCCGCCCCGGGCAGGATGAGGTCGGCGCTATTGATACGCCCCTCGCCGTCGGGCCACATGTTGAAGAACTTGATGATCTGCAGCTCACGTCCCTCCAGCTCGGGGTGCGGGAAGGTGGGGTCGGGGAACTTCATCAGGAACACCGGGCCGTTCTTCTCGGCTAGCCACAGCTCCTGCTTGTGCGAGAAGTCGTCGCCCCACTGGATAGGCTCCCCCGCCGCCTTAAGCTGATCCACGGCCTCGCCGTACGTGAGGCGGGCGAACTTCTCGGGCCAGGCCTGCAGCTTAGACTTCTGCTCGGCGGAGAGGCCGACGGCTTCTGCGCTGGCCAGAACGGCTAGGCGCTGCGCGTTGACGAAGGCGTTTATCTCGTCCAAGAGCTGGCTGTACAGCGTGGCCGGCTCGCCCGAGAACTCGATCTCGTGCAGGCTGAACTCCATGCAGTGGCGCCCGTCTGACGGAATGTGCTTCTCGGCTCGGAAGCTGCGGCCGATGGTGAACGTCTTGCTGAAGCTGCTGATGGCGCCCTCCAGGTGCAGCTGGCCGGTCTGCTTCAGGAACACGGGCTGCGAGGCCCACAGGTTGCTGCCGTCCATTGCCACCTCCAGCAGCGAGTCTACGAACTCGCACGCGCCGCTGGCCCGGACGGTACTGGGCACCTCCACGTACGTGTAGCCCCGGTCTAGCCAGTGCTTGAAGCTGGTTGCCGTTACCGTGTGCCAGAGGCGGATCTGCTGGTCGTGCGTCATAGCTATTATGGTTACCTGCTTAAATTTAGTTTGATCCTTACCCGCCGCCGCTCCTGCGGAGCTATGGCGAGTTGCGCCTTCGGCGCAAAAAAAATTCCCCGAATGGGGAACTAGGAATTCTGGGAGCTGTGCGGCGGTCGGTGGACTTGCCTGTGCATACTGCGAGAGATAGTACACGTCGCCGCAGATGAGGCCAAGGATTTTTTCCACAGCCGTTACGCCCCGATCTGCTCGGCTTCACTTTTCCACCCAAATAGACTAGGGTAGACGCAGCATGAAACAGTTCCTCCGCGCGCTGCTGCGGCGAACCGAGCAGGCAACGAAGACGGACGTACGCTACGTGGCGCGTGGCAGCTTCTGGCTTGGAATGACCCAGGCCTCCAGCGCGCTGGTCAGCGTGGTGGCCACGGTCGCATTCGCCAACCTGGTCTCCCCCGCAACCTACGGCATGTACCGGTACGTGCTGTCTGCATACGCCATTATTACCGTGCTGGCGCTGCCGGGCCTGGACACGGCGCTGACGCAGTCTGCAGCCAGCGGCTACCTGGGCAGCATCAATCAGGCCGTTAGGTTACGTCGCCGCTGGAGCCTACTGGCCAGCCTGGCGAGCCTAGCAATGGCTGGCTACTACGCCCTGCAGGGGAACTTTACACTCGGCGCCGTATTCGCCGCGGTGGCCCTGTTCATCCCGGTGCTGGAGCCCGGTGCCCTGTACTCGTCGTACCTCAATGGCCTCAAGCGCTTCCGGCAGTGGTCGTTGCTAGATATATTCTCGCAGCTGGGTGCAACCGCCCTCATCGTGGCGACCATCTTCTTTACCGACAGCGTGCTGCTCATCGCCCTGGCTTACCTGGTGAGCTACGGCATCGCCAGAACCGTGGCCACGGGAGTCGTACGCCGCTCGGTGCCCCCAGCGGCCACCGAGGACCCCGACCTTCTCCGCTACAGCAAATCGGTGAGCCTGTTCCAGATCGTGAGCCGCGTAACGGCGTCAATCGACCAAATCGTGCTGTACCACCTGCTCGGCCCGGTGCAGGTGGCCCTGTTCGCCCTAGCCAGCGCTGTACCCAACCGCATCCAGTCGCTGCTACGCATCGGCGGCATCATTGCGTTCCCCAAGCTCGCGGAGCGTAGCATGGACGATATCAGACGCGCCCTGCCCCGCAAGCTGCTGCTCCTGACCCTAGCCATTGCCGCCGCAGCCGGACTGTACATCCTCGCTGCGCCCTACCTCTTCGCCTGGTTCTTCCCCAAGTACCTGCCCGCGCTCGGGTACTCCAAGGTCCTGGTGCTGTACACCTTCAGCGCGCTGACGTACCCCATTAGCGCGGCATTCTTCGCGCACAAGAACGTTACCCCCGGCTACGCCATGAGCATTGTGAACCTTGGGGTTAAGGTAGTTGCCCTCGCCGTATTCGTGCCGCTGGTTGGCATCTGGGGCGCCGTTATCAGCACGCTGGCTGCCTCTGCCAGCACCATCGTGATCGCCGGCTACTACCTGCTACGTCGCTCACGCGTCCAGCCCCAGCCGCTCGGCTAGCAGCCTGCGGATAGCCTCGGGGTCGGCGGTGCCGCCGCTGGCCTTCATTGCGGCGCCCACCAGGTGCTTGAATGCGTTCTGCTTGCCGGCCTGCAGGTCTAGCACCGCCTGCTGGTTGGCGGCCAGCACCTGCTCCACCGTCTCGGCGAGCTTGCCCACGTCCCCCACCTGGGCCAGGTTGCCGCTCTCCACAATGCTGCTAGGGTCGCCGCCCGTCTCCACCATCCGCTGCAGCAGCACCTGCGCCGAGGTGCTGTTCACCCGCCGCTCTAGGACCAAGGTTAGGAACTCGGCAAAATTCTCCGCGGTCGGTAGCTCCACGCCGGCTGAGGCCTCAACGTGCTTGAGCAGCTCATCCAGCCAGTTGAGGGCAGCCTTGGCGAACTTGGCTCCGCGGCTGGCCCACTCCTCTGCTGAGCTGCCCTCGGCCGCCGTAGCGGTAACCCACTCCCGCCCCTCGGATACCACCTGGCCGAAGTACCCATCCAGGCCACGCTCTACCAGCAGGGCCGCGGCGGCGGCGGCCAGGCCGTACTCGGCCTGCAGCAGCTCTCGCCGCTGCTGGGGCAGCACCGGCATGCTACTACGGATGACCTCAACCTCCTCGGCCGTCACCAGCAGGGGCGGCAGGTCTGGCTCTGGGAAGTAGCGGTAGTCGTGCCTGCCCTCCTTGCTACGCTGCGGCAGGGTAATCTGCTGGCGCTCATCCCAGCCGCGCGTCTCGGATGCATCCGGCGGCGTGCCCTGCTCCCACAGGCGGGTCTGGCGCTGCACCTCGTGCTCCAGCGCCCGCTGGATGCTGCGCAGGCTGTTCATATTCTTAACCTCTACCTTGGCGCCGAGCTCGGTGGCGCCTGCCGGGCGGACGGATACGTTGGCGTCGCAGCGCAGGTGGCCGCGCTCCATGTCGGCATCCGATACGCCCAGGCTACGGGCGAGCAGGCGAAGCTCAGAGACCGCTGCCTTGGCGGCCGCAGGCTCACGCAGGTCTGGCTCGAACACCAGCTCGATGAGCGGCGATCCGGCACGATTGTAGTCCACCAGAGACGTAGAGGCAGCGTGGGTAATCTTGCCCGTGTCCTCCTCCAGGTGCATTTCGTGCAGGCGCAGCGCCTTGGCCTCACCGCCGTGGTTGAACACCAGGCGGCCGTGCGCCGCAAAGGGAACGTGGAACTGCGTTACCTGGTAGCCCTTTGGCAGATCCGGGTAGCTGTAGTTCTTGCGGTCGAACTTAGAAGGCTGGTTGATCTGAGCAGCTAGAGCTACGGCGAGCTTGGTCGCCAGTGTCACCGCCTGGGCGTTGAGGCTGGGCAGCGTTCCCGGCATGCCCAAGCAGACTGGGCAGACCAGCGTGTTCGGCGCCGCATCGTCCCTGCCAAGGTAGTTAGGGCAGGGGCAGAACATCTTGCTGGCCGTGGCCAGCTGGAGGTGAATTTCCAGCCCTATTACCGGCTCGTATTCCATAGGGGGTAGGATACAGGAAAGGGGGGTCGGGATAAACACGGAAACACTGAGACGGTGAGACATGGAGAGGAATCCTACCCGTCTCCGTGTTTCTGTGTCTTACCGTTTCATTAGACCCACCACCCCCCTCACCCTGGCCCAAACCTTGGCGTGGATATCTGCCACGGTCAGCGGCTGGGTACCCTCGGCGCAGCGAATGGTCGGCCAGCGGTACCTCTTGGCAATTTCTAGGTAGACCCTGGCGGCCTGCTGGATGTGCTTCCTATCCCGCTCGTGGATGTCCTGCTTCTTGCCCCGCTTACGCACCAGCGCCCGGCTGACCTCCGGCGGCATGTAGAGCAGCAGCACCACGTTCGGCTTGGGCAGGTTGAACAGGCCGAACTCCAGCTGCTGCACCCAGGCGAGGAACTTCCACCGCTCGCGCGCATTGCTAATCTTGCTCGCCTGGTGGCCCATATTGGCGGAAACCCAACGGTCGATGATCACCACGTGGCCAGCCGCCAGCCACCGCCGAATCTCGAACGAGGCGGCGAACCTATCTACGGCGTAGAACATCGAGCCGCGGTACGGCCCCACCTCTCGTGCCGTGCCGAACTTGCCGGCGAGGTACTGGTCGCACAGCCAGCCGCTGGGGTGGCCGTGCCGCGGGAAGCTGATGGTCCGCACCGTGCGTCCCTCTCGCTTCAGCCGCCGAGCCAGCATAGCTGTCTGCGTGGCCTTGCCGCTGCCGTCTGTGCCGTCTATTACGATTATCTTACCCTTTCGCATATAGTATTGCGCTACGCGCGGTACTTTCTTGTCACCAAGAAAGTACCCAAAGAAGTGCCGGGGCCGTTGATGCTGGTGCCGACTCAGCGTTGTGCAAATCTCGGGGCGCAACAACGCCCCCGGACCCCGCTGCAAATGACGCTGTGCTCATAAGAATACCGTTACCGTCCGCTGCTGCCGAAGCCACCCTCGCCGCGGATGCTGGCGGGCAGCTCGTCCACCACCTGCAGCTCGGCTGTAGCAATGGGCTGTATCAGCAGCTGGGCAATCCTATCCCCCACCTTCACCTCGTACGGCTCGGAGGAGGTATTGAGCAGCACCACCCCGTACTCACCGCGGTACGACCACTCTATAACCCCGGCCAGATTGGTAATGCCGTTCTTAGCTGCCAATCCGCTGCGGTCCCAAATCAGCGACACGTATCCCTCGGGTAGAGCCAGCGACCACCCGGTGGGAACCATCCGTCGCTCGCCAGGCTGCAGCACGAACGCCTCCGGCGAGAATATATCTAGACCAGCGTCGCCGGGGTGCTTGTACGCCGGGGCCAGGATGCCCGGCCGCAGCAGCTTTATCTGAACAGGTACGTTCATACGCTCGCCACGATCTCATCCAGGCGACGGCGGAGGTCGTCCACGGTGCCCGAATTATCCACGGTGAACTTAGCCCGGGCGGCCACGTCGGGAATCTGCGCCTCGGCCTCCGACGTATCGCGCTCCTGGAACTTTTCGAACGGCATGGTGGCGTCGCCATCGTTCTCGTTCCGGTCCACGCAGCGACGGTAGCGGGTAGCCTGGTCTAGCTCCAGCGAAACTAGGCAGAAGCCCGGCAGCTCGCCCAGGCCCTCGATGTCCGTCAGGCGGCGCACGCCATCTACCACCACCAGCCTATCCCCCGCCTCCCTGGAACGCCGCGCAACGGCCCTGGCCAGCACGTTCTCGCCGAACCGCTGTCGCAGGATGGTAGATAGGTCCTGCATGTTCTCGCGCGAGACCGGTAGGTCGAAGAGCCCCAGCGCCTCCCGCAGGGCATCGGAGTAGCGCACGATAGCGGCGCCGTGGCGCTCGGCCAGGTACCTAGCCGCTGTGCCCTTTCCGGACGCGAGCCGGCCGACCAGGCCGATGACGGCAGCCATGTCGCTACTGGTTGGGGTACTGCTCCACCGAGCCGTCGGTGTAGTCCAGCTTAACTCCAGCTGCCTGGAACATCTCTTCGCTCTCGGCGCCCGCGTGGTAGCGGCTGCGGCAGACCACCCGCACGATGCCGCAATTGATGATGAGCATGGCGCACGTTCGGCACGGGGTCATTCGGCAGTAGACGGTCGCGCCGTCCAGCGCCACGCCCATCTTGGCCGCCTGGCAGATGGCGTTCTGCTCGGCGTGTACCGTGCGCATGCAGTGGCTGCTGGTGTGGCCGTCCTCGTGCGTCAGGTGCTTCATTAGGTGCCCCACCTCGTCGCAGTGCTCGAACCCCCTGGGCGAGCCTACGTACCCCGTCACCAATATCTGCCTGTCGCGGGCTATGAGGCAGCCGCTGCGCCCCCGGTCGCAGGTCGAGCGCCGAGCTACAGCCTCGGCAACCTCCATGAAGTACTCGTCCCAGCTGGGACGTACGTGGGGCTGCTCCGACGTATCCATAGTTCTGGGTGATTATAGCCTGGCTAGGCTCCGGTGAAAACTTTGCAAAGGTCTAGAGGTGTGCTATATCCAAACCGTCGTAAACGTACCTAAATATAGGAAACACTAACGTGGAAAGTACCTACCTACCCATACTAGTACTAGCCGAGATCCTCTTGGGACTACTGCTTGCTCAGATACTAAGGCTACGGGGTCACCTGGACGCAACCCCAACCGGACCCACGGCTCTACGCTGGTTGAATCGCACATTCGCCGGTCTGCTCGTATTTACCCTCTGTCTTACCATCGTAGCTCTAGGAGGGGGGCCGCAGAACTTGATGCTCAAGCTGCTGTCTACGGAATTCTGGCTGCCACCTACAGGCCTCACGCCTCCGGGAATATTCTGAACGAGACCTTCCCACGCCAAAGCAAAGTCCCCGCACAAAGCGGGGACTTTACCAAAATATTGAAACGCTAGATCTTAACCTTAATCCCCGGCCCCATGGTGGAGGCTAGGTAGGCGCCCAGGATGTAGGTGCCCTTGGTCGCAGCTGGCTTGGCGGCCTTGATGGCGGCCAGGGCAGCTTCGATGTTCTCTACCAGGCTCTCAGCCGGGAAGCTGACGCGGCCCACGGCCAGGTGAACGTTGGCGCCGTCGTCGTTCTTGAAGGCCACGCGTCCAGCCTTTAGCTCGGCTACCGCCTTGCCCACGTCTGCAGTTACGGTTCCCGACTTGGGGTTAGGCATTAGGCCGCGCTGGCCCAGCGTCTTGGCGATTACGGCCATGCTGCGCATCATGTCAGGCGTGGCGACCACGACGTCCGCCGTGAACTTGCCGCCGTTCTTAATCTCGTCAATCAGCTCCTGGCCCCCGACCACGTCGGCGCCGGCTGCCTTGGCCTCGGCCTCCTGGGCCGGGGTCACGAACGCCACCACCCGCACCGTCTTGCCGGTGCCGTGGGGCAGGCTGGCCGTGGCGCGCACGCTCTGCTCGCCCTTGCTGGCGTCTATGCCCAGGCGCACGTGCAGCTCTACGGCTGCGTCGAACTTGACCGGAGCAACGGCCTTGACCAGCTCCACCGCCTCGGCGAGCGGGTAGCTCTGCTGGACGTTGTACTTCTCTGCCGCTGCCTTCATCCTCTTGGCGATCTTCGCCATACGGTTGTCTGTTGCGGTGGTCCGAACGTTGGCCGGACTAGGGCGAACTCCCACCTGGCAAATTAGCTACTTGGTAATTTTGATGCCCATCTGGCGGGCGGTACCCTCTACCGTGCGCATGGCTGCCTCTACGTCGGTGGTGTTCAGGTCGGGCAGCTTCTTCTCGGCTACCTCGCGAACCTGCGCCTTGGTGATGGTGCCCGCTACCTCCTTAAGGGTCTTACTGGCACCCTTCTGGATCTTGGCAGTCTGCTTCAGCAGCTCGGACATGGGGGCGATCTTGAGGATGAAGTCGAAGCTTCGATCCTCGTAGATGGTCATGACGACCGGGACCACCTCGCCTGCCCGCGAGCGGGTCTGCTCGTTGAACTTGGTGCAGAACTCCTGCAGGTTCACGCCGTGGGGGCCGAGGGCCGTACCCACCGGGGGGGCCGGGGTGGCTGCGCCGCCCTTGATCTGCAGCTTTAGAACAACCTTAATCTTTTTAGCCATACACGTTGGGATATCAGCGGATTGTACGGGCGAGGCGCGCCTCGCCCCTGCAAACTACCGTAGAACCTTTGGGAAATTATGAATGGTGTGGGCTAGGCCTTCCTCACCCCTGCCGACTACCGCAGACACTGTTATTATCACGAATCCGGCTAGGACGCAATATATTGCGTCCCTACCAGGCTAAATCTTCTTAACCTGCAGGAAATCCAATTCTACCGGCGTCTCGCGACCGAACATCGAAACCAGGACCTTAACCTTGCCCCTGGCCTCGTCCACGTTGTCTACCTTGCCCTCGAAGTCCTTGAACGGGCCGTCGGTAATCTTAACCGGGGCGCCCACGGTAACGTCCACCGTGAACTTGGGCTCCTCTACGCCCATGCGCTTCATCAGGGTCTCTACCTCTCTGTCGTCGATGGGCGTTGGCGTGGTGCCGGATCCCACGAAGCCGGTAACGTTGGGCGTGTTGCGCACCACGTACCAAGACTCGTCCGTTACGACCATGTTCACCAGCACGTACCCGGGGAAGATCTTCTCGCGCACCATGCGGCGCTTGCCGTTCTTGATACGAATCTTGCTCTCGGTAGGAATCAGCACCTCGAAGATCTTGTCCTCCATGTCCATGGACTCGATGCGCTGCTTGAGGTTCCGCGCTACGTTCTCCTCGTAGCCGGAGTAGGTGTGGAGGACGTACCAGCGACGCCCGTGCTCTGAGCTCTGCTTGGACATAGGGTTAGAAGCCAGCCAGTACGGCGCCCAGGCCCCAGCTGAAGATGTAGTCGAGCGCGCCCAGGAAGGCGGCGACGCCGATTGAGAGCGCCACCACCTTGATGGTGTCGGCGATGGTCTGCTGGCGCGTGGGCCAGGTCACCTTGCGTAGCTCGGCGTAGCTCTCGCGGAAGTAGTTGGTCACTTTCTGGAACATTTGGGTACGTTTTAACTATTGGCCAGCGGCCACTGGGGATAAGCTACCACGGGGTTTTAAGCCCCGCAAGGGCCTACACGTCCAGGGTGGCCTTGGCGGCGTGGGTCTGGATGAAACGCTTGCGCGGCTCTACCTCCGAGCCCATCAGCACGTCGAATATCTCGTTGGCCTTCTCGGCATCGGCGGCTGTAACGCGCTTCAGCACGCGGGTAGCGGGGTTCATGGTGGTCTCCCACAGCTGCTCGGGGTTCATCTCGCCGAGGCCCTTGTACCGCTGCAGGCTGGCGCCCTCCCCCATCTGCTTGGTTAGCTTGTCTAGATCGGCGGCGTCGTAGGCGTAGCGCACGGACGTACCCTTGGCCACGCGGAACAGCGGCGGCATGGCGATGTAGACGTGACCCCGGTGGATGAGGTCGGGGAAGTGGCGGTAGAACAGCGTCAGCAGCAGGGTGCGGATGTGGGCGCCGTCCACGTCGGCATCGGTCATGATGA
>CAZHXI010000004.1:0-70272 GCA_964536515.1 uncultured Gammaproteobacteria bacterium
CCAGTGCGGCCTGCCCAAGACCATGGCCCTGGAGCTGTTCAAGCCCTTCGTCATCTCGCAGCTCATCCGCGAGGAGATCGTCCACAACGTACGCAGCGGCAACCGCTTCATCGAGACCGGCCACCCGCGCGTGTGGGCCATTCTGGAGGAGGTTACCAAGAACGCCCACGTGCTGCTGAACCGCGCCCCCACCCTGCACCGCCTGGGCATCCAGGCCTTCCAGCCCATCCTCATCGAGGGCAAGGCTATCCAGGTTCACCCGCTGGTCTGCCCCGCGTTCAACGCCGACTTCGACGGCGACCAGATGGCCGTGCACGTGCCGCTGACCGAGGAGGCGAAGGCTGAGGCGGCGGGGGTTATGCTCTCCAGCAACAACCTGCTCAAGCCGGCGACCGGCGAGCCCGTGGTCATCCCGAACAAGGACGTGATCTGGGGCTGCTACTACCTGACCATGCAGAGCCCGATCGTGGAGGGCGAGAAGCTGAAGAACTTCGCCGACCCAGCCGACGCGCTGTCGGCGTACGACCTGGGCCACCTGCCGCTGCACCAGCCCTGCACCGTACGCATCGATGGCGAGCGCGTCACCACCACCGTCGGCCGGGTGATGTTCAACCGCATCATTCCGGATGAGCTGGGGTACGTGAACGACCTCATCAAGAGCAAGCAGATCAAGAAGCTGGTGGCGCAGGTAATGCAGCGCTGCGGGCACCAGCGTGCCGTAGAGTTCCTAGACGACCTGAAGGACCTCGGCTTCAGCGTCATCACCACCTCCGGCCTGTCGTGGAGCATGAGCGACCTGCCGGCGCCCACGGCCAAGCCCGCCATCATCGCCAAGGCAGAGGCCGAGGTAGAGCTCATCCGCAGCCAGTACGAGGAGGGCCTGCTCACCGAGCGTGAGCGCTACCTGAAGACTGTCGAGGTGTGGACCCAGGTGAAGGTTGAGATGCAGAAGATTGTGCAGGCGTCGCTGAACCCCGCCAGCTCGGTCTTCTCGATGATCGACTCCGGCGCCCGCGGCTCCATCGTCCAGCTGACGCAGATCATGGGCACCAAGGGCCAGGTGGTCAGCCCGTCCGGTGAAATTATCGAGCTGTCGGTGAAGTCTTCGTTCCAGGAGGGCCTGGATGTGCTGGAGTACTTCATCTCCACCCACGGCGCACGCAAGGGTCTGACCGACACCGCCCTCAAGACGGCCAACGCCGGCTACCTCACCCGCCGCCTCATCAACGTATCGCAGGACATGGTGGTGCTGGAGGAGGACTGCGGCGACCGCGAGGGCCTGGTGCTGACCAAGCCCGACAGCGAGGTAATGGGCACCGACCTAGCCAGCCGCATCACCGGCCGCTTCATCCTTGAGACGGTGGTAGACCCCGAGACGGGCGAGGATGTGATCAAGGCCAACGCCCTGGTTACCGACGAGGTCGCCGAGCGCATCCGCAAGATTGACCCGGCCCAGCTGCGGGTGCGGTCCAACCTCAGCTGCCGCAGCATCCGCGGCGTGTGCCAAAGGTGCTACGGCACCGACCTGGGCCGCAGCAAGGTCATCGAGATCGGCACCGCCGCCGGCATCATCGCCGCCCAGTCCATCGGCGAGCCCGGCACCCAGCTGACCATGCGTACCTTCCACACCGGCGGCGTCGCGGGCCAGGACATTACCCAGGGTCTGCCGCGCGTAGAGGAAATCTTCGAGGCTCGGCCGCCCAAGCGCGCCGCGGTGCTGGCCGGCGCCACCGGCTTCGTCTCGGTTTCGCGCCTCGACCCCACCAAGAGCCGCAGCCCCAAGGTCATCCGCATCCAGCACACCACCGCTACCGAGCAGAAGTTCACCCTGCCGGCCAAGGGCAAGGGCATCCTGCGCGTCGCGGACGGCTCGTGGGTGAACTCTGGCCAAGTGCTGTGGGAGGGCCGCGGCGACGAGCCGACCATTGCCGCCCCGTCCGACGGACGCGTGGCCGTGGGCGCCCGCACCATTACGTTCAGCAGCTACCAGTCCACCCCCGAGGTTACCGAGCACCAGGTGGCTTCTGACTACACCGTGTGGGTCAAGGACGGCGACCACGTGGTCACCGGCCAGCAGCTGACCGAGGGCAGCGCCGACCTGCACGAGCTGCACCGCCTCACCGACCCGCTCACGGCGCAGCGCTACATCATCCGCGAGATCATGTTCATCTACGCCTCGCAGGGCCAGCCGCTGAACGAGAAGCACATCGAGCTCATCGCCAGCCAGCTGTTCTCGCGCCTGCGCGTGGTGGACGCCGGCGGCACCAACCTGCTGCCCGGCGACACCATTACCAAGGCCGAGCTGGCCGAGGAGAACTACCGCGCCGAGGAGGCCGGCAAGCCGCTGGCCACCGCAGAGCCCGTGCTGCTGGGCATGACCAAGTCCAGCCTCACCACCGACAGCTTCCTCGCCGCTGCCTCGTTCCAGGAGACCTCCAAGGTGCTCATCGACACCGCCATCAACGGCAAGATCGACTACCTTCTGGGCCTCAAGGAGAACGTCATCATCGGCCGCCTCATCCCGGCCGGCACCGGCTTCCAGCGCCGCGCCGAGCCCTGGCTAGAGCCCGAGCCCGTGCTCGCCCCAGAGCCCAAGCTGAGCGCCGAGTAGACAGACAGCAGATCACAAATCCAAACCCCCGGCAGCACCCGGGGGTTTGTGATATTCTAGGGCTGGGTCAGCAATCTGACTCCTTTGCTGTATGCTGCGTGACCCAACGCTATTCCGGAATAGGTACCGTATCGCCTCCGCCCGTCATCCGTGGTGGGACTACGGCCTGCCGGGATGGTATTTCATCACCATCTGCACGCGGGATCGAACTCACTACCTGGGCGAAATCACAAATGGCCGAATGCGCCTGTCCCCAATGGGGCGAATCGTCCGGCGGTGCTGGTACGATATCCCGCGTCATTTCCCGCACGCATCATTGGATGCATTCGTGGTAATGCCGAACCACATTCACGGCATCATCGTGATCAACGAACCGGACCCCGTAGAGACGCAAAATTTTGCGTCTCTACAAAATGCCGGACACGCCGATATTACGGGCAATATATTCGGACCGCAATCGCGCAATTTACCATCCATGATACGTGGTTTCAAAATTGGCACAACCAAATGGGCAAAATTGAACGGGATTCAATCCCTGTGGCAACCACGGTACCACGACCGCATCATCCGGGACGCCGATGAACTGGAACGGATCCGGTGGTATATACGGAACAACCCCCGCATGTGGGGACGGGATAGGAATAATCGATAACGAAAAGAGGCCCGCCGTTCGGCGGGCCTCTTTGTTCCTGTTCGTTTTACTGGAAACTAATTACCCTGCTGCTCTACCGCAGCGTCAGAGAACCCGAATATATAGTGCGCGCTGGCGTGTGCGTCAGCCGTCGGGTCAAGGCTCCGAACATCAAGCCTCCAGCCACCGCCAGGAAAAAAGCGGCCAAAGGCTGGTACGCCGAGAGCATCGTCACCTGAATAGCCGTCGACTTCATCCAGAGAACAGGTCCACGCATTGTTAGGACCAGACCAATTCGTGCACGCACAAATGAGCGCTAAGCCATGGGCTCCCAAAAAAAGGTTCCCCTTCTGTCTCTGCAGAAATCTTGCAATGCCTTCGCGGCCAACCCTGGAGCCCTTGGGTTGACGGTAGAGCCTCACCCGAATCATTTTCCCAGGCTCGACCCTCGCGGGAACGCCTTTCCTTCCAAACTCTGGTGAGATGAACATGAAATCGCCTTGATGATCCCGTAGAAAGGTGCGTAGGTACGTCTCGTGGCCATACCCCTCGGGGACCGCGATAACGCCGAGGTCGTTCTCCAAAGAGCAGGCATCGGTGAGCAGAATTTCCTCACGGATAATCCGCTTCAGCTCCGCCTGATTATTCACCAGCCACATCGCCCGATCTCGCGGCAGCTCTCGATGTCCCGGAATACAAGACACGAAATATGCCAGGACGCATTCGTACTTCTCGGGACTGCGCAGAAATAATGGATGATGCGTCCAGTAGTAGAAATACGGCTTACCCCATAGCGCCTCGTCCATTCGAAGGTGCAGCGGATTAACATCGAGGGCTCCGTCAACGCATGGATACGCTTCTTGGGGGATCTCTTCTTCGTTCGGAAACTGTCGGATGAAGGCGGCTATGAATTCTTTCCATACGCCGCAGTTCGAGGCTGTACTACTCATGGTAGCTGTTCCTCTTCTTTCTATTTCAATGATCTCCCAGAAAGCTGCTGGGTCAGGTTCCAGCCAAAGAGGCTACGGAACAACGATTCCGTTTACCAAATTGGTACAGTTCTGTCAATGGTAATCGAATCGCTGCTGCCGCTGCCTATCAGCGAACACCTTGAATTGCTACAATGGCTGCCATGGCCCGTACCCGAGCGCAGAAGCAGCAGCCGGCTACCCCGGCGGTAACCCTTAGCCCCGAGACCAAGCGGGGCATTGGCGCCGTTCTGGTACTGGTACTAGCCGCCGTTACCCTGCTCGGCCTGTTCGACCTCGCCGGCCCCATTGGGCGAGGGCTAGATGCCGCGTTCCGCTGGAGCCTGGGCTGGGGCCACTGGCTTACGCCCGTGCTGCTGGGCTACGTAGGCGTACGGCTGCTGCTGCCGCGGCCGGGACGGACGAGCACCGCCATTGGCGTAGCCATTACCGCCCTGGCGCTGCTGGCGCTGCTGCAGCTCGCCAGCCCCAGCCTGCCGTCGCCGGAGGTAGCGGAAGCGGGCAGCGGCGGCGGGTACCTAGGCCTAGCCCTAGCGCTGCCCCTGCACCGCCTGCTGGGCTACTGGGCAGCGCTCATCGTTACCGCTGGCCTACTGGTCGTAGGATTGCTGACCGCGCTCAACACCACCCTGCGGCAGCTGCTGCGGCCAGTGGGCGTGGTGCGCTCGCTGGGGCGTCGCTCGAGCCAGATGGATGAGCCAGCCTCGCCGACCCAGCCCGCCATTCCCGAGGTTGCAGCGGATGACGAAGACGACGAGCCGATGGCTGCTCCAGTAGCCGCCTCAGCCGAAGCGCCGAAGCCGGTTAAGGTACGGGTGAAGATAGACCTGCCGCTAGACCTGCTCACCCGCTCCACCGAGCAGCCGACGAGCGGCGATATTAAGAGCAACCAGGAGAAGATTAAGGCTACGCTGGCCACCTTCGGCATCGAGGTAGAGATGGGTGAGGTCAACGTCGGCCCCACCGTTACGCAGTTCACCTTCAAGCCCGCCGACGGCGTTAAGCTGTCGCAGGTGGTGGCCCTGCAGAACGACCTAGCCCTGGCCCTGGCCGCCCACCCGCTGCGCATGGAGGCGCCCATCCCGGGCAAGAGCCTGGTGGGCATAGAGGTACCCAACCAGTCTGTGGCCGTAGTTAAGCTGCGCGACATTCTGGAGTCTACCCAGTTCAAGAACAGGCGATCGCCGTTGACGGTTAGCCTGGGCAAGGACGTTGCCGGCGAGGCCGCCGTGGCCGACCTGGGCCGCATGCCGCACTGCCTCATCGCCGGCGCCACGGGCAGCGGCAAGTCGGTCTGCCTCAACAGCTTCATCGTCAGCCTGCTGTACCAGAGCTCGCCGGACCAGCTGCGGCTGATAATGGTAGACCCCAAGCGCGTGGAGCTGAACGTGTACAACGACATCCCCCACCTGCTCACGCCCGTCATCCACGAGGTAGACCAGACGGTGAACGCGCTGCGCTGGGCAGTCGGCCAGATGGACTACCGCTACAAGCTGCTGGCCGAGGCGCGCGTGCGCAGCCTGGCTGACTACAACCAGAAGGTGCTGGTGGGCAAGCTGCCCTACATCGTCATCATCATCGACGAGCTAGCTGACCTAATGGCCGTGGCGGCGCGGGACGTAGAGGCGGCGATCATTCGGCTGGCGCAGATGGCCCGCGCCGTTGGCATCCACCTGGTGCTGGCTACCCAGCGGCCGTCGGTGAACGTCATCACCGGGCTCATCAAGGCCAACATCACCACGCGCCTCGCCTTCGCCGTGGCGTCGCAGACAGACTCGCGGACCATCCTGGATATGGCGGGGGCAGACAAGCTGCTGGGCCGCGGCGACATGCTGTTCGCCAGCGCCGAGACATCTAAGCCCCGCCGCCTGCAGGGATGCTTCGTAACGGACGACGAGATTGAGAAGGTAACTAGGTTCCTAAAGGATCGCGCCGAGCCGGAGTACGACGAGTCTATCGTCGAGCGGCAGCGCGGCAGCAGCAGCGGCGTCAGCGGGGGCGGCGCCTACGGCAGCGACGATGACGATCCGCTGCTGGGCGAAGCCGAGGGTGTGGTAACCCAGTTCGACAAAGCCTCTGCCTCGCTGCTTCAGCGCAGGCTACGAATCGGCTACGCCCGCGCCGCGCGCATCCTAGATCTGCTAGAGGAGCGCGGCGTGGTCGGCCCGGCGGACGGCGCCAAGCCACGGGATGTTCTGGCCCGAGGCAGCGTAGCTGCGCCAGCCGGCATCCCAGATCCCGAACGCGTCCACCTGGACCCCGAGTGGTCCAGCACCGATGAGCTAGCCGAAGAGAAGGACGAGGAGGCCAGCAGCTGATGTCACCATTCAGCGCCAAGCCGCTAGCCACCCTCACCGTGGGTGAGCTGCTGGCGCAAGCCCGCCGCAGGCGCGGGTGGTCCGCCGCGGAGCTCGCCAAGGCCGCCGGCATCAACGCTAGGTTCGTCGCAGCGTTCGAGGACGACCGGCACGCCGCCTTGCCCGGGGACGTGTACGTTAGGCAGTGGCTGAGGCAGCTGGCTAGCCAGCTGGGGCTAGATGGGGGCAGCCTCACCCGCCAGTGGGTAGAGGAGCGTGAACGGATTCGCCGTGGCGGACGGCCGGCTGCCGTTACCCCGGCGGGGCGAGCGATAACCTCGCGGCACATTCGCTGGGCCGCCGCCGGTACGGTGGCGCTCGCCGCGCTGGGCTTTTTGGGGGTACGGCTGTACGCGGTGGTCGCCCCGCCGCCGCTCGCCGTTACGTCGCCCGCCGCCCCGACGACCGCCCTGGGCGATGCCTTCAGCGTGGAGGTGTCTGGAACCACCGCTCCCGAGGCCTCGGTGACGGTCAACGGCCAGGTCATTACCACTGCGGTCGGCGGCTCGTTCAACGTAACCGTGCCGCTGCACCGGGGGGTGAACGCCATCACGGTCACCAGCCGAACCAAGCACAGCTTCAGCGCGTCCGTACGGCGCGTGGTAACGGTCGGCACGCAGCCCTAGCCTCACCCGGGCTGGCCGTAGTAGCATAACCTTCCGCTAAGCAGTTCACCTGAAACCTATGGCACAACGCCGTACACCCAAAGAGCAGGGGTCAACGCAGCCAGTGGGGTCACAGGGGTCACACCTATCCGCCGAGGCTGCCATCAGCCACATTAAGGAGCGCTTCGGCGAGGGCGCCATCATGCGCCTGGGCGAAGCCACGGTCATGGCCGTGGATGTTCTGCCCACGGGGTGCCTGAGCCTAGACCTAGCCCTGGGGGCAGGCGGCTTGCCCCGCGGAAGGATAATTGAGATCTACGGCCCCGAGGCGTCTGGCAAGACTACCCTGGCCCTGCACGCCGTAGCCGCAGCCCAGCGGGCCGGCGGCACCGCCGCGTTCGTAGACGCCGAGCACGCCCTAGACCCCAGCTACGCCAAGCGCCTGGGCGTGGACATTGACCAGCTGCTCATCTCGCAGCCGGACACCGGCGAGCAGGCTCTAGAGATCGTAGAGACCTTGGTGCGCTCCGGCGCCCTGGACATAGTGGTGGTAGACTCGGTCGCTGCGCTCACGCCGCGGGCGGAGATTGAGGGCGACATGGGCGACCAGCACATGGGCCTGCAGGCCCGGCTGATGAGCCAGGCGCTGCGCAAGCTGACCGCCATCAGCGCCAAGTCTAAGACCGTCATCATCTTCATCAACCAGCTGCGCATGAAGATCGGCGTAATGTTCGGCAACCCCGAGACCACTCCGGGCGGCACCGCGCTCAAGTTCTACAGCTCGGTGCGCATCGACGTCCGCCGCAACGCCCAGCTCAAGCAGGGCGACAACGTGGTGGGCAACCTGGTGAAGGTTAAGATTGTAAAGAACAAGGTGGCGCCGCCGTTCCAGACCACCGAGTTCGAGATCCTGTACAACCAGGGCATCAACCTTATGGGCGACCTGCTGGAAACCGGCGTTAAGTACGGCATCCTCTCCAAGGCCGGCGCCAGCTACAGCTACGGCGAAACCAAGCTGGGCGTAGGCCGCGAGGCAGCTACCACGTTCCTACGTGAGAACCCCAAGGTCGTTAAGGAGGTTCGCGAGGCGGTATGGAAGGCAGCCAAGGCTGCCGTGGTCGCCGCGCCGGTAACCATAAACGAGTAGGGACGAGGCACGCCTCGTCCCTACGTGGGACCGGATTCAAAAATACTTTTCGTGGACGCAGTAAACCCTCCGCTCCGGCGGAGGGTTTGTTTTTGGCCGTCTCGGTGCTAAGGTAGGCCTACCGCTATGAGCCGTTCGGTAACATTCGCGCGGAACTCCGCCGTCCAGATTGCTGGGCGGGTCATCAGCACATTCCTGGGCGTGGTGGGCGTGGCAATTATCGCACGCTACCTGGGCGCCGCTGGCTACGGCGAGTACAGCACCGTCGTCGCCTTCCTGCAGCTCGTCGCCATCGTGGCAGACCTTGGCCTGTACCTGACGCTGCTTCGCGAGCTGGGCGAGAAGCCGGAGGACGAGCACGGCTGGCGCTTCGGCTCGGGGCTGACGCTGCGCATGGTTACCGGCGCCATCGTATTCGGCGTCGCGCCGCTCATCGCCCTAGCCCTGCCGTACCCCGGCGTAGTCAAGCTGGGCATTGCCCTAACCGCCGTGGGCTACTGGTTCAACCAGGTGGCCACGCTGCTGGGTGTAGTCTTCCAGCAGCGCATGCGCATGGGCTGGGCTGTGCTGGGCGATACGCTCGGCCGGGTCGCCTTCATCGCCGCGCTGCTGTGGGTGGTGAACGCAGACCGCGGCCTGCTGGGCGTGCTGTGGGCCAACGTCATCAACAGCGCCGTGTGGGTTGCGCTGCTGTGGTACTTCGCACGCCGCCTGGTCGCCTTCCGCCTGCGGATAGACTGGCTGCACTGGCGTAGCACGCTGGCGGTGGCCTGGCCCATTGGGCTGGGCATTGGCTTGAACCTAATCTACTTCAAGGCAGACACGGTGGTGCTGTCGCTGGTCCGCCCGGCGGCGGAGGTCGGGCTGTACGGCGCCGCCTACCGTGTGCTGGAAATTGTCGCCACGCTGCCGCACATGATTATGGGCATTGCCCTGCCGCTGCTAGCCAGCCTGTGGGCTGCCGGCAAGCTGGACGAGCTACGCGGCGCGGTGCAGAAGCTGTTCGACCTATTCTGGATAATGGCCTGGCCCATTGTGGCCGGCGTAGCCGTTACGGCAACGGGCATCATGGCGCTGGTGGCCGGGCCAGAATTCCTCGCCGCCGGACCAATCCTCATCATCTTGATACTAGCCTCCGGCGCCATGTTCTTCGGCACGCTGTTCAGCTACCTGGTGGTGCTCACCGGACAGCAGAAGAGCATGCTGTGGATCTACGGCGCCGTGGCGCTGCTGGGTTGCGCCGCGTACATCGCCCTCATTCCAAGGTACTCGTACTGGGCCGCGAGCTGGACAACCGTAGCGGTAGAGCTGCTGGTCGTAATTGGAGCATTTGCCCTATCTAACCGCCGTTTGGCGTGGCGGCCGCGTTGGCGCACCAGCCTGCTGTCGCTGCTGGCCAGCATGCTGATGGCGCTGGTGGTGATGATGAGCGGCGCGAGCAACGCCCTGGTTGCCGCAATCATCGGTGCGGTGGTGTACGGCGGGCTGCTGGTGGCTATGCGCGTGGTGCCGCTGTCGCTGGTACGCCAGCTGTTCAAATCCTCGTGATGCTACGTCGCATTGCCTGGTACCTTACGCTCGCTGCGGTAACGGCCATGCCGCTGTACGTGGTTCGCTTCTCGGTCGCCGGGCTGCCGTCTACGCTGCTCGAAGTTCTTGTTCTGGCCGCTGCGGCTGCAACCTTCCTAGCTCACCGTCGCTCGCTCAAGCCGCTGCCGTGGATTGCCTCGCTGGCCGCGCTCTGGACTATCGTCGGCTTCGCTAGCTCATTCCGCAGCGGCGACATCCTGTCTAGCCTTGGCCTGTGGCGAGCGTACTTCTTAGAGCCTGTCCTACTGGGGTGGGCTATCTGGCAGAACGTCCTTGCACAAACGGAGACGCAGCGCGCTGCTTCTCTACGGAGAATCGTTGCGGCAATGGTCACCGCCGGCTCGACGGTTGCCGTATACGCCACCTACCAACATTTCACCGGCTACGGGATTCCGCACCCCTGGCAGGAGGAATCTGTGCGGCGGGTTACCGCATGGCTGGGCTACCCCAACGCCGTGGCGCTGCTCGTGGCGCCGCTGACGTGGCTGGCAGTTGGGCTCGGATTGAAAGCGCAGCATGTCGGTAGGTCGGTAGGTCGGTACCTATACCCCGTCGCTGCCGCAGCGATGATCCTCGCCGTTCTGTTCGCCAGGTCCGAAGGTGGGCTCATCGGCCTCGCAGCTGGAGCGGCAACTGCAGGGCTTCTCCACTCAAAGCTGTCGCGCCTGGTAACGCTGGGTGTGATTGTTGCCGCCGCAATCGCCGTCGCGGCCGTACCCACGTGGCGCAGCTACGCCGTACGCACCGCCACGCTGAATGACTGCCCGGTGCTGTACGAGTGCTCGCTCACGCTACGTCGCACGCAGTGGGCAGACACCTGGACCATGCTCAAGGACGGCAGGCTGCTGTACGGAGCTGGCCTGGGCAACTACCAGGCAACCATGCTGCCGTACCACAACCATCCAGGCATAGAAATTTACCTCTACCCCCACAACGTCTTCTTGAACTTCTGGACCGAGACGGGGCTAGCCGGCCTCATCCTGTTCCTAGGAATTATCGCGGCATTCTGGCGCAGCGTATGGCATGCCCTTAGAACGCTATCGCGCCCGCTGGTCATAGGCGCTGCCGCAGCCATGGTTACTCTCTTAGTCCACGGCTTGGTAGACGTACCCTTCTTCAAGAACGACCTCTCCGTGCTGCTCTGGCTAATAATCCTGCTGCCCCTTCTCGCCCAGAGAATTGACGCGAACACAGAAAAAAACTAAGGTTCCGTCTCACGGTGGGATGGCTGAGTGGTCGAAAGCGCCGCACTCGAAATGCGGTAGACCCGCAAGGGTCTCGAGGGTTCGAATCCTTCTCCCACCGCCAGTCAATTAGTCGACACCGCTCGTGATGCCTATCTCTCAACTCGCTACCTGGTTAATAGGCTACATTGACGTGACCAAACTTTAGTGATATCCACTAAAAATACAGTCTACCTATTATTCGTTGAACAAAAAAACTTTGCCGCTGCTATGAAAAAGCGTTTAAACGCATTGGCTACGGGTGAGGGGGGATCCACGGAAGCCGAAGATGTGGGATCAACCTCTAAGAACGAGCAGAGCTCAGGTCGTAAGGAAAAAACTCGCGGCGCAATCGCCAAATGGTACGTCATTGGCTACCTCATAATTATCGCGGGAATGCTTGCGGCTGGAACGCTTAAAAGCTATTCAGTCCAGGATACAAAGGATATACTTTTGGCAATCTCAGGCGTCCTCTCTGGGCCTCTTGGTTTCATCATTGGCTACTACTTCAAAGCAGGTCCCAACGAGTAGCCCTCACGACCATGAACACCTACCTCATCTCCTATGACCTTGGTGGGCCAGAAAACCGTTCAGGCTACGTTCAGCTAGTTAGCCACATCAAGGATACTTACCCAAATTGGGCTAAGCCATTGCAGTCTGTCTGGCTAATTAAAACAAGTGAGTCCACTGCAACTGTCAGAGACAAAATAATGGCGGCACTAGATCAAAATGATAAACTTCTCGTCATTGACGTCTCGAAAATGGGCTGGGCTACCTTTAACGTCTCGAGGGAGGTAACTGATTGGCTAAAAAGCAATGCCTAGCCTATCTGAAAAGATATATGGACAACTGTCAGTGCGACTGCAAGAAGAGCTGCCGCAGGAGTAACCCGTGCGGGGGTGGCGGCGCCGTCTACGGCCTGGGCCTAGTCGGCGCTGCCGTGTACTACATCCAGCACGCTACGTCGTTCGGAGACGGCGTGATTGGCGTCCTGAAGGCGATCGTCTGGCCGGCGCTGCTGGTCTACCGCCTGCTGGGCTTCTTGGGAATGTAGCTTAGGCAGACGCCGCCATCCCCCCGAGGCTCCTCGCGCCGATCCCGGGGTCTTTTGCGTCAACCAATAAACCCTGGTAGCGTTCACTCAACGTGATCTATATGCACCGAATTACCAAGGCTGTTATCCCTGTTGCGGGCTTCGGCACGCGCTTCCTGCCCGCTACCAAGGCGCAGCCCAAGGAGATGCTGCCGGTGGTAGACAAGCCCACCATCCAGTACATCGTGGAGGAGGCGGTGGCGGCCGGCATCCAGGACATCATCTTCATCACCGGCCCCAACAAGCGGGCGATCGAGGACCACTTCGACCGAAACTTTGAGCTGGAGTATCGGCTGCAGCACGCCGGCAAGCACGCCGAGTTCGAGGAGATAAAGCGAATCGCCCACCTGGCAAACTTCATCTACATCCGGCAGCGCACCCCTTCGGGCCTGGGCCACGCCGTGCTGCAGGCCGAGCCGGCCATAAACGGCGAGCCGTTCGCCGTGCTGCTGGGCGACGATCTTATCTTCGGCAAGAAGCCGGCGATTGGGCAGCTCGCCGAGACGTTCGCCGCCCGGGGCGGCAGCGTGGTGGGCGTAACCGAGGTTCCCCGCAAGAACGTCAGCCGCTACGGCATCGTGGCTGGTCGCAAGCTGGATGCGCGGACCGTTGCCGTGGATAGGTTCGTGGAGAAGCCGAAGCCCAGCGAGGCCCCCTCCCGCCTGGGCGTAACTGGCCGCTACGTCTTCACCCCCGAAATCTTCGATGAGCTCCGCAAGACCAAGCCGGGTGTAGGCGGCGAGGTGCAGCTTACCGACGCCATGGTAAAGCTGATGTCGCACCAGGAGCTGTTCGCCTACCGCTACGAGGGCGAGTACTTCGACTGCGGCAACAAGGAGCGCTTCCTGCAGGCGCAGATACACGTGGCCCTGAGCAGGCCAGACCTAGCTCGGCAACTTCGATCTTACCTTAAGAAAATTTAGGGCGAGCCTGCCCCGAGCGAACCGAGCGTTAGCGAAGGTAAGCCGAGGGGTGCTAGAATAACCGGTGCATATGGCACCGGTTCGTTCGATCGCCGCAGCCGCTGCGCTGGTAGCAGCGACTGTCTTCGTGGGCGGCTGTGGCAAGCAGCCCGCCGCGGTTAAGCCGCTTCAGCTAACCGTGTGGGGCGTGGCTGAGTCTTCCGGTTCAATGGCGCCACTCATTTCGTCGGTAACTTCCAAGCACCCCAACGTACGCATCAAATACGAGCAGCAGGATGCCGACACCTACGCGGCCGACCTGGTGGCGGCGCTGGCCGCCGGCCGTGGGCCGGACATATTCGCCTTCCCCGCCGGTGAGCTCCGACGCTGGCAGGAGCTGCTGCAGCCTGCTCCGCAACGGTACTCGCTGCCCGTGCTCCAGTCTAAACGGACACTGCTGAGCAAGCAGCAGGTGGTGGTAGCCAAGGCATACGACTCGCTCACCCCGCGCCAGGTTTCGGAGAGGTTCGTCCGTACGGTAGCCAACGACAGCGTGGCGGGCGGCAAGCTGTACGGCCTACCCGTCGCCGTAGACACCCTGGCCCTGGCGTACAACCAGGCGCTGCTGGACGGCAGCAGGGTAGCCCAGCCGCCGGAGGACTGGGTCGCCTTCAAAGATGCAGTGGAGAAGCTCACCCGTACCGATGCGGCCGGCAACCTGCAGCAGGCGGGGGCAGCCATGGGTACCGGCGGCAACATTACCAACGCTGCGGCGCTAGCCAGCCTGCTGATGATGCAGGGCGGCGTACCCTTCCCCGTTAACGATGAGCCTGCGCTGACTAGCCGTGCCAACCAGGCCGCAGCATCCGAGGCGCTACGCTTTTACGCCGACTTCAGCCAGAGCAGCCGCGAGACCTACACCTGGAATACACGCCAGCCCAATGACCGCGAGGCGCTAGCCGCAGGCCGCGTCGCCATGGCGTTCCTTACCCCTTCCCAAATTGCCCAGGTACGCCGTGACCAACCCTCGCTGCCCCTGACCGTCACCGGAGTACCCCAGCTCGCCGGCGCAGCGCCCGTGGCGGTGGCAGACTACTGGCTCTTCGGCGTATCTAAGGCGAGCAAAGATGGGCAGAGGGCGTGGGGAGCGCTCCAGGTACTAGCTACCAGCGAGAACGCCCTAGAGAAGTTTGCCTCGTCTGCTAAGCGCGGGCCCACGCTGCGGACCGTAGCTGCCAAGCTGCAGGCGGGCGACAACGCAGAGGTTGCCGCGCTCGCCGACCAAGCCTTGGTAGCGCAGCCCTGGTTCTACGGCTACGACCGTCCGGCAGCCGAGCAAGCCTTCGCCGGAACCGTTGACCGAATAGCTTCTGCCAGCGTGACCATTGACCAGGCCCTCGCCGACCTCAGCAGGCAGCTGAGGCTTGCCTTCCAGCCAAGCAAATGAGCCGTCGCACCCTACTCTCCCTCGGGGTTCTCATAGCAGCCCTGGCGCTAGCGGCAACCACAGCAACTGCGCTGGCACAGACAGACGGGCCCGTGGTGGATACCCCGACCGGGGGCCTGATTGATCGCCTCTCTCCAGAGTGCTCCCAGAGCGGCACCTGCGACTTCTGCGACGTGCTGGACGGCTTCGCCATTCTCACCCGCTGGATACTGGGAATCAGCGGGGTAGCAGCCCTGGCGCTGTTCGTGTGGTTCGGCTTCCGCTTCATTATCTCTGCCGGGCGTAGCGACGCCGTGAGCGGCGCCAAGAAGGGCCTCGTCGGCACGGTCGTGGGCCTAGCAATAGTATTCGGCGCCTGGGAGGTAATTAACCTGGTCCTGTACGCCACCATAACCAGCTCGTCGGCTAGCGACATCAACAGCCGTCCAGCCCTCAGCCGGGTAATACTCTTCAGCGGCAACTCGCCGTGGAACGAGTACTGCGCCGAACGGCCCAAGCCCGCGGGCAGCATCCCTGGTGTTACCGACTAACTACGGAGTAACATGGCGCTATGAAGAAATTCCTGCTCTCCCTTTTGCTCGTACTGGCAATCGCCGTTCCGCTGGTCGCCCTGGCGCAGACCGATGGGCCGATAGACAGCGGCACCACGCTGCTGCCGAACCCCCTGGGCAACGCCGTTACCCCAGCCGAGCTAGCCGCCCGCGTGATCAATATCCTCCTCGGGGTGGTGGGCGTCGCCGCCCTCGTCGTCTTCATCTACGGCGGGGTCCAGTACATGTTCTCCGGCGGCAACAGCCAAAAGGTTCAGTCCGCAAAGGACACCATAGTCTACGCTACGTTGGGCATTGCCATAATTCTCGCGAGCCGCAGCCTTCTCCAGTTCGTAATGAAGGCTATCGTCGGCGCTACCGGCGTCCAGTAGCGCGGAGAGACACCTAGACCCCGCGGGGGTAACGTGGTACATTGCAGCCGTCGAACCGATGGCTGCTTTTGCACACAGCCCTCCCGGCCCGACTATGGATCTACTACCTAATGCACGAAAGGGGGTGACCGCATGACTATCAAAACTCTCCGCCGTCAGGCGATCGCCCTAGGCCTCAGCCTAGCGGCACTCGTGCCGTCGGTAGTCCTGGCGCAGGGTGACGAGAACTTTGGTCTGAACCAAATCAGCACCAACCTCGGCACCAACTCGCTCCAGACGACCATTGGTATCTTCATCAACGTCGTCCTCGGCTTCCTCGGCATCGTAGCTTTCATCATTATCCTCCTCGGAGGCTTCAAGTGGATGACCTCGGGTGGCGATGAGGACAAGATCGGCGAGGCCAAGAAGCTGATGGGCGCCGGCGTCGTCGGTATGGCCATCGTGCTCGCCTCGTGGGCAATTGCCAGCTTCGTTATCACCCAGCTGTCTCTCGGCACTGGCGTTAACCAGGGCTAGTTTTTCCTGTTTACACCTCAGCGGGGGCCGACCGGCCCCCGCTGTGCTGCTCCCGGGCGGCAGCTACGGCCCCACCTCGAACACGCGCACCGAGCCGAAGGATGCTGCCTGCGCCATGAAGGGCGGGGCGATCCACGTCGGGTCTGTAGAAATTACATACCTCACGCGTGCCCCAAAGCTCTCTAGCCAGGCACCCCGAGACCCGTCGGGTAGCAGCGAACCTCCGAACAGCTTGGCCACGGCCACCGACCTCTCGTAAAAATTTCGAGAGAGGTGGGGGTGAGCAGCGTCGGTGCTACACTGCGGCGTTAGGTAGGGCACCCAGAGCCGCAGGAAAACCCTGTCGGCTAGCGCCGCCTCTCCCGCGGCGCAGCGGCCACCGACCCACCCGACGGCGGCTGCCTCGTCCAGCGTTACCGTGGTCGCCTGCGTCCGCCAGTTAGCCAGCCTGTCTACCTGCGCCGCAGACCTGAGCAGGGGGGTAAGCGACAGCGACGCAGCCAGTGCCGCAGCTACGGTATATCGGAGCGCGCGCCACCCCGTCGCCCAGCTAGCCCACCCCACGGCTGCAGCTAGCCCCACGGGAACGTAGTAGCCGTCTAGGAACCGGCGCTGGAACGGCACCGGTAGGTACGCCATTGCCACCGGCAGCGCCAGCCACACCAGCAGCAGCCGCGAAGCTGCATCCACCCTCCAGCGTCGCCACAGGGTACGCACGCCCAGGGTGGCCAGCGGCACGAGCGGCAGGTACCCGAGCAGGAGACCGAGCAAATTAGGCGAGGGTATTACGTTCTGGCTATACCAGCTGGAGAGCCCCGAATCACGGCCCATGCTCCACCAGTAGTAAGCGGCGGCAAGAGCCTCACCCGCTACGGCAGCTGCGGGCATTACCCACGTCGAGAGCTTAGGCGACCCGGTAGCTGCCCAGCTGGCGAGCGGTAGGGCGACGGCGGCAGCTACCACCAGGGCGATGCCGTACGGGTGAAGAATGCCCAGGGTCAGCGCGAGCGCGAACGCGAGCGTGGCGGCAACCGGCCCGGGCCGCCTGAGCATCAACGAGAGCAGGCCGAGCAGCATCAGCGTGGCGGCGAAGGGGTGCGAAGACGAGGCGAGTACGCCGCTCCACGTCGGGCCGGCGTAGAACCAGTCTGGAAAGAAGCCCCTGAGCGCAGGCTCGAGCTCAGGCTTCGACATCCAGGCGAGCCCGCCCACCCAGCCGACGCCGCCGGCAGCCGCAACGAAGGTGGCAGCTGCGATTTTACCCCGTGGGCCGACTACGACCGCGGCGAAGGCGTAGGCTCCGAAGAGCAGCGCGGAGCCCAGCAGCAACGTGGCCGCCAGGTACACGGCTACGGTCGAGGCGTTGAGCAGGCGGCCGATGGTCCCCAGCGCAGCCCAGTAGGGCATCAGCAGCGGCGCGGACGGCTCTGGGCTGAACCTGTTATCCAAAAGCAGCGAAGGGTTCCGCCTAGCCTGCTCCATGAGCGACATGTAGAACGGCGTATCCTGGACATTGTAGTAGCCGACCGTCGGCGGCGGCGCGCCACGATCCCATGCCAGCAGCGCCGCCACGGTCGGCCCCTGGGTAACGGCGAAGCCGGCAACGGCAATTGCCCCTACGGCTAGCCACCCACCCAGCCTGGTCATGGGCCTCGTGCCTCAGCCTGTTAGCGCTGGCCGGTCTTACCCCGGTCAGGCACGAACCGCTCCGCTACCCAGTAGGCAGCTGCGGCTACGGCGGCGCCACCGACGATATCGATTAGGTAGTGCCACCCCAGGTAGACGCTGTCTACCAGGAACCAGGCAATGGTTGCCCAGTACCACCACACCAGCCACGACCTGGTTCGGTACGCGAATACCAGGAAGAGTATGGCGAACCCGAAGTGCATGCTCGGCATAGCGCCGAGAGAGGCAGCGAAGTACCCGGGGGGTAGGGAGCCCGAAGCCCGCACGGAACGGTACATTTCCAGCATCGTCTGCTGCACGTGAACCAGCCCCTCCCCGGCGAAGCTGCGGTACACGAACGGCCCCACGGCGGGGGCGACCCAGTAGCTTACACCCCCAATGAGCAGGGCTGCGCAAATGCAAACCAGCAGCCGCTGCTGCTGCGCTGCGGTACCGGCGGCGCCGTACACGATTAGGGCAGCCAGGAACATTAGGGCGAACGCTACGTAGTAGACCGGGTCTAGGTTCACCGAGGTGTGGGCGTCTAGCCAGCTCCGCGCCGCAATGATGCCATCCCGCAGCGGCCACAGCCAGTCGTCTATGCGCTGGTATACCGAGTCGTACTCGCGGGGGTTAACCAGGGGGCTCCACGATTTGAACTGGTAGTACAGGTAGACCGCAACGGCAATCGTCGGCAGCGCCCAAATCATTAGGTAGACCGGCGCTCCCCTGCGGTAGTACCGAATTAGCCCCAGCAGCACCAGCTGGGCGAGAGCGACCGCGAAGAAGGGCAAGATGTAGGCAGAGAACACGACCTGCCCTGCCACGGGCTGAATAGCCGGCAGTCCCGCGGCAATACCCGCACCCCAAACGGCGGCACCAACGCTGAGCACCCGCACCTCAACGGGTACCCGGCGGCAGAGCCTAAGGACGTCAGCGAACCTCATACACCTGTACCCTGGGGTCGCGGTAGACGTTGACGGCCCTCGGCTCAGCCGCCAGGGCAGGTGCCGTGCTCGTATTGTTCTCGGTCACCACCACGTAACGGGCGCCAAAGTCGGCTGCAATAGTCTGCACCAACTCTGGCCCGCTCAGCTCACCGAGGGCAATACGCTGGTAGCGTTCGGCGAGCATTGGGTACGGCCGGTACATGAACCGCATATCTAAACCTGCGGTGTAGCGTAGGTCGCTGCGGCAGCTGTACAGCAGGGGCCACTCGCCCCAGTTCACGTTGAAAACCATTGTGCCCGGATCAACGTTCTGACGCAGCCAGGCGCACGCTCCGCCCAGCCCGGATGCCGGGAAGAGCCTATTCAGCTCGTGCCGGGTGAACAGCGCCCCCGGCAGCAGGCCTACCGCCACCGCTGCCGCCGCCAGAGAGACCAGCACCCTGCCCCACCGCTCGCCCCACCAGGTCCGCACTGCGTTGGCCGCACGCTCCAGCGGCACCGCGGCAACGAAGGCGAGGGCGATGAGCGGAGTGGCGTACTCAACGTACCGCCGCGTCTTCACCGTGGCAGCTAGGGCGCACAGGGCAACGGCTGTCAGCCCTACCGAATACCGGCGACGCGGCGAAAGGATCGCGCCCGCGATCGCCGCCGCCATGAGGACGAACGGTACCGCGGCGTGCCTCAGCAGCCAGGTAGCGCTCGCCGGTAGCCACTCCGATGCCACGCCGATGCCGCCCTGGTTGGCAACGCCAATGGCGATGAACTGGGTTACGAACTGGGCAACGTTCTCGGGAAAGCTTGGGTTCACCACGAAGCCGATAGCCGCCCCAGCCCAGGCTGCCGCCGCGGCTACCGCTCTGCGTCGCTCCCCCGCGCCGCGCGTCGCTACCCAGTCAGCCGCCAGCATAGCCGTTACGATGAGCGGCAGCATGGCGAAACCAATGTAGGCGTAGGTGAAGGCGAGGGAGAGCATGGCGAGCGCCAGCGGCCTCCGACGCACGGCCAGAACAACGCCCCAGAGGATTACGGCGATCGCGAGCGGGGTTACCTTTACCAGGCCGAGCCTGTACAGCCACGCCGGCGTGGCCAGGGCTGCCGCAACGGCTACCCAGGCATAACGCACACCCAGCGAACGGGCGGCGGCGTACAGCGCGCCCACGGCCACGCCGCCGAGCAGCGCGCTCGCCAGCTTCAAGCCGAGGGGTACACCCAGCAATGCCACGAAGGGCGCCAGCACGTAGTGGTACAGCAGGTGCTGGTCGAAGAACTGCGTACGCAGCTCGGTGAACCACGCCTGCGGCAGCGCCGTGGGAATCTCACCACGCCAGGCAGCCTGCGCCATGGCGCCGTGGTAGTACGCGTCGGGATCGGGGAACGTCGTAACGCTATGCAGCCAACCGAACACGGCGAAGCCAACCAGGCCAGCCGCCAGCCAGCCCCTACGGGACGCCCACGTCAGCGCCGTCGCCCCTACCCGCGCTGCTGCTCCTTCAGCCATTTTACCCACGGCACCGCCAGTGGCTCGGTGCCCGTGCTAGCTGCCAGCTGGATGCTTAGCTGCGTTCCCCAGCTCACCGCCGATAGCGCGGCGGCCAGTGGCTCACCGGGGCAAACCCGCTCCACCACCGTGAACTTCCTACGCTTCAGAATTTGCAGCGTCGCCCGGTACTGGTTAGCCAATGGACGCGCCATCTTCTCGGGTGAGAATACGAGGAAGGCGAGGCTCCGGCGTAGGTCCTTCGGCTGGGCGAGGCCCTCCAGCAGGTGGTGGTCTAGCTCGGGGAGGCTGAACGGCGCCGCGAACGCCTTGGCGTTCTCGTTGATGCAGTTCGCCACGGCGTGCGCGGCGCCGGCGAGACCCTGCGCCCCGACTACCGCAATCGCCTTCCCCACGAGGGCACGCACCGGTGGCTTAGCTACAGCCGCAGCTCGCTGCTTCGCCGCGGCCGCTACCGTGGGCTCCACTCCGGCGATTGCTCCCGCCTCCTGCAGTATTCGCAGCAGAGATCCGATGCTGAAGCCCAAGCCGAGGCGTGGCTGCCGTGATGGGTTTAGCTCTGAATCGCTGATCGCAACGAAGGGCGCCTTCGCAGACCGCGCCGCGGCAATGAGCTTACCTCCCGTGGCAATGGCGACGACCCTCGCTCCACGCTCACGCGCTGCGCGGAAACAGGCCAGCGTCTCCTGTGTGTTGCCCGAGTAGCTGACGCATACCACGGCCGTCTGCCTGCCGACCCAGCCCGGAACAGCGTACCCGCGTTCGATTGCCACCGGTTTCCGCAGCCTCGCCGACAGCGCGGCTACCACAATGTCTGCCCCGAGCGCAGAGCCGCCCATGCCGCAGACCAGAACGCTCTTCGCCGCGACGAGGCTTGCGCCGCTGCCGGCAGCTAGCTGCCAGCCATTCGCTACCTGGCGCCCCAGGTTGAGCGCGGAGATCCGCGCCAGTGCAACGCCGTCGGTCTTAGCCATAACCCCCAGGATACCACCGGATAGCACGGGCAGCCACAGCTTGCCTGGGTCGCCCCCGCTGGGTAGGATGGTGGCCTAGGAATCTGTGACGAGACCCATATGTCAGGACACTCGAAGTGGGCTACCACGAAACGCCAGAAGGAGGTCGCAGACGGCCGCCGGGCAAAGGTCTTCACCAAGATCAGCAACGCCATTTCGGTGGCTGCGCGCGGCGGGGCTGACCCCGCCATGAACGCCAAGCTGCGCATGGCGATCGACCAGGCCAAAGCGGTCCGCATGCCCAAGGAGAACATCGAGCGCGCCGTTGCCCGAGGAGCTGGGGGCGTCGGCGGCGCCCAGCTAGAGTCGATAACCTACGAGGGCTTCGCCCCCGGAGGGGTCGGCATCATCGCCGAGGCGGTAACCGATAACCGCAACCGGACGGCGGCGGCGGTCAAGCACGTCTTCACCAAGTTCGGCGGCAACCTGGGCGCCGCGGGCAGCGTAACGTGGCAGTTCGACTACCGCGGCGCTACCTACTGGCCAGCCTCACCGGAGGATGGCGCCCCCGCGCCGACGCTAACCGAGAGCCAGGAAATGGCGCTAATTTCGGCGGGAGCCTCCGATATTCAAACCGGCGCCGGGCAGGTCGTAATCTACAGCGAGGTTGCCGATACCGACGCCGTCCGTAGCGCCGCAGCGGCCCTGGGAGAGACCAGGACGGGGCTGGAGTGGGTGCCGCGGGAGCTGGTAACCCCCGAGAACCCAGAGGCCGTTACGCAGCTACTGGAAGCCCTAGACGACGAGGACGACATCGGCGCCGTCTACACCAATGCCAGCGTCTAGTGCGGTGCGGGTTCTGGGGCTCGATCCCGGCTTGGGAACCACCGGCTACGGCGTAATCGAGGCCAGCGGCAGCAAGCTGAGCTGCCTTACGTTCGGAGCAATTCGCACCCAGCCGGGCGACCCGGTGCCTCACCGGCTCGCGACCATTGCCGCGGAGATTGAATCCCTGCTTGCGGCATGGAAGCCAGACATTGTCGGCATCGAACGCCTCGCCGTCGGCAGGAACCTGCCCACGGTCCTGGACGTTGCCCAGGCACGGGGCGTGCTGCTCGCCGCCTGCGCCGCCGCCGGGAGGATTCCCATTGAGGTAACGGCGAGCCAGGTTAAAGCCGGGGTCACCGGCTTCGGCGGAGCCGACAAGGGGCAGGTGTCCCGCCTCGTGAAAGCCCAGCTCGGAATCGTCGGCTCGGTTACGCCCGACGACGCCGCCGACGCCCTAGCCGTGGCGCTCGCCTGCTCCAGCCGTCGCCCCTAGGCTCGGCGGAGGAGCTTCGGCTTCACCTCGATCGCCGCTATCGTCTTGTTGAAGTCACGGCGTAGCTCCTCCAGCAGGGGGCAGTGCGGCCAAGCCAACGCGATGCGGTGGTACACGCGACGGTAGAACTCCAGCCGCTGCTCGCGGGTACTCTGGGGCGCGAACCCCTTCCACAGCTGCTCGCCGTCTACCAGGTATGCGCTCCGCATTGCCCGAAGGTTCGCGATCTTGTCCGCAGCTGCAATCAGCAGCGCGGGGTGGCTAACCTGCGCCAGGCTATCCAGGTAAGCCTCCTTGCGCATCGCCCAGCTCATCTCGCCGCGCGGCTCGCTCACCTCTCTGACGAGCCTTAGGACAGCTGCTCCGAACTCTCGGCGCAGCTGCTCGTAGCCGTAGCTGGTGTCCTCTAGGATATCGTGGAGCAGCGCGGCGGCCAGCACGTCGCTGCTGTCGGTGTACCGAGACACGATGAGCGCCACCGAGACGGGGTGCACGATGTAGGGCGTCTTGGCGCTATCCTTGCGGGTCTGCCCCTCGTGGGCCTTCAGGGCCACGTACAGGGCGTACTCGACCACCGGAATGGGCTGCTTCGGTTTCTTCTTGGTCTCGCTCATAGGCGTTACAAAATCCCCGGCTCCGGGGATTTCCTATACTACCACGTCTGCTCCTCCCCGTCCGCTACACCAGCCTGCAGAACTTCCTGGGTCCAACCTTGAGCACCGCGCCACCGGCGGCCACCTCGTGCTTCACGTCGGCGACCAGGTCTCCGTTGAGCTTAACGCCGCCCTGCTCAATCAGCCGCCGCGCCTCGCTCTTGGAGGTCGCCAGCCCGGCGCCAACCATTACGTCCACGAGGGGGGCCGGGGTGGCAGCTAGCTTGAACTCGGGCATCTCCTCGGGGTTCTCGCCGCGGCTATGGACGCCGTCGAACCGCTCCGCCGCAGACTTAGCCGCCGCCTCGCCGTGGATGGTCGCCGTCACAGCGGTGGCCATGGCCGCCTTGACTGCCTTCGGGTTGTCTCCGGCCTGGAGCCTCGCCGCGTACGCCCCAACCTCGTCCAGCGGCATGGGGGTCAGCAGCGTGAGGTACTTCACTATCAGCTCGTCGGGGACGCTCATTAGCTTCCCGAACATCGAGGGCGCCGGCTCATTGATCGCGATGTAGTTGCCGTAGCTCTTGCCCATCTTGCGGACGCCGTCGGTTCCCTCCAGCAGCGGCGTAGCCATCACGTCCTGCACGCCGCCCCCCAGGCGCTTCTGCACCTTGCGTCCCATGAGCATATTGAAGAGCTGGTCGCTGCCGCCCATCTCTACGTCGGCGTGCAGCTCGTACGAGTCGTAGCCCTGCAGCATGGGGTAGGCTAGCTCGAGCATGCTGAGCTCTCCCCCGCCCGCCATGCGCTTGGCGAAGTCGTCCCGCTCCAGAACGCGCGACACGGTGAACTTTCCGTACAGCTCCAGCAGCTGCGCCAACGACCAGCGACTGTACCACTCGCCGTTGCGTCGAACCTCGACCTTCGACATGTCTACAATCGTCCCCGCCTGCTGCTGGTAGCTCTGCCAGTTCTCCTCTACCTGCTGCGGCGACAGCATGGGGCGGGCGTCGTTACGGCCCGAGGGGTCGCCGATGGTGGCGGTGAAGTCCCCAATCAGCAGAATTACCCTGTGGCCGAGCTGCTGCCACTGCGCCAGCTTGCGCAGCACCACGGCGTGCCCGAGGTGCAGGTCGGGGGCGGTCGGGTCTACCCCGAACTTGATGCGCAGCTGCTCGCCGCCCTCCAGGCGGCTACGGAGGTGGTCAGCCACCTCTACAGTTTCCACCCCACGGGTGAGGAGCTCGTCTATGGCAGCCCTGTTCGCTGCGGTGGTGGCCATACGGTTTAACGTTTACACTGTACAGGCCAAACTATGGGGCCTTCTTCCTACTTTCGGCAACCCCCCCGCGGGCGCAGCAGCTGGCGTGCGACGCCACGCCTGGGGCGGGTTACCCTCGGCGGCCGCCCCGCGACCACGTGGGGTGGCGCCCGCGCCCCGCGGGCGCCGGGCCGCTTCCGGCTCGGCCGACTGCTGCGCTGGGCAGGCTACGCCGCCGCGTGCGGGATCGTCGCCTTCGCCGGCATGGTGCTGTGGTACTCACGCGGACTGCCCGACCCCAACCGCCTCATAGACCGAACCGTTGCCCAGACAACCAAGCTCTACGACCGTACCGGCGAGAACATCCTGTACGAAATCCACGGCGCCGAGAAGCGCAGCGTGGTGCCGCTAGCCTCGATCCCCGCCGTAGTCCAGCAGGCGACCCTGGTAGCCGAGGATCGCGCCTTCTACCAGCACGGCGGCATCAGCATCCGCGGCATCGCCCGCGCCGCCCTTTCGCACGCCACCGGCATCGGCAAGGGCGGCGGGGGCAGCACCCTAACCCAGCAGCTGGTAAAGAACGCCATCCTCACGAACGAGGTTAGCGTCTCGCGCAAGCTGCGGGAGCTCGTTCTCGCCTGGCGCATCGAGAAACGCTTCACCAAAGATGAGATTCTCCAGATGTACCTGAACGAGGTTCCCTACGGGGGGACGAGCTACGGCATCCAGTCGGCCGCTCGCTCCTACTTCGGCAAGGACGTGAGCCAGCTCTCCCTCGCCGAGGCTGCCACGCTCGCCGCCATAACGAATGCTCCGACCGCCATGAGCCCCTACACCACGCGCGGCCTGGAGCGCCTTACGGCGCGTACCGCCTACGTGCTCCAGGGCATGGTGGACGAGGGCTACATCAGCGAGGACCAGGCTAGCGCAGCTCGCGCCGAGAAGCTCTCCTTCGTGGCCCGGCGCGACGCCATAACCGCCCCACACTTCTCGATGTGGGTTTACCAGCAGCTGACCGAGCGCTACGGGGCACGCCTGGTTGAGGAGGGCGGCCTCAGGGTCATCACGACGCTCGACCTCGATTTGCAGTCCGCAGCGGAGTCGGCCGTCGCTAGCCGCACCGCCCAGAACGCCTCGAAGTACAACGCCAAGAACGCGGCGCTGGTGGCGCTAGACGTACCCACCGGGCAGGTCAGGGCCATGGTCGGCTCCGCTGACTTCTTCGACGAGGAGATCGACGGCCAGGTGAACGTCGCCACCTCGCCCCGGCAGCCCGGCAGCAGCTTCAAGCCCATAGTCTACGCGGCCGCCTTCGCCCTGGGGTACTCTCCGCAGACGGTGCTGTTCGACCTCGAGACCGACTTCCCCACGGACCAGGGTCCCTACCACCCGAGGAACTACGACCTCAAGGAGCACGGGCCGGTAACCATGCGCCAGGCTCTCGCCGGCTCCCTCAATATCCCCGCGGTCAAAACTATCTACCTGGTGGGCGTCGATGGGGTCCTAGGCCTCGCCCGCTCCCTGGGCTACACGTCCCTCGGGGACAGGTCACGGTTCGGCCTCTCCCTAGTTCTGGGCGGGGGCGAAGTCTCGCTGCTGGAGCACGTGGCAGCCTACTCATCCTTCGCCCGGGGCGGCTCGTACGTTCCCTACAGCTCGGTGCTCAAGGTCGAGTCCAGCGACGGCAGGGTGCTCGAGGAGTGGGAGCAGCCCCGCGGGGAGAAGGCGCTCGAGGCCGACGTGGCCGCGGCGCTCACCGACGTCCTCTCGGACAACGAGGCTCGCTCCTTTGTGTTCGGCGCTGCCAACAGCCTAACCCTGCCAGACCGCCCCGTGGCGGCCAAAACCGGCACCACGAACGACTACCACGACGCGTGGACCGTCGGATACACGCCACAGATTGCCGCCGGCGTCTGGGTGGGCAACAGCAGCAACGAGGCAATGTCACGGGGCGCCGACGGCTCTGTCGTCGCCGCGCCCATTTGGCAACGGTTCATGGTGGCCGCCCACCGTGCCCTCCCGGTCCAAGGCTTCGCGCCAATGCCCGCATCGTTCAACTACAGCCAGAAGCCAATGCTGAACGGGCGGTGGGAGGGGGTAGAGACCAGGGCGTTCGACTCTCGCACCGGCGCCCCGGCTACGCCCGCGACGCCGCCGGAATTTGTGGTGGAACGCTCCTACCGCCAGGTTCACTCCATCCTCCACTGGGTAAGCCGAGAGAACCCCCTGGGCGCTGCACCCGGCGACCCATCGACAGACCCCGCGTACGGCCCCTGGGAGGCTCCTGTGGCGAGGTGGCGTGAGGGGAGGGGCATCACGAACGAGGTTCCTCCATCTCAGGGTGGCGGCGGCGATGCCGGTGTTTCAGTTTCGATTATCGAGCCGCAGCCAGGGTCCACAGTGGGCGGTGGGGTTCTCTCCGTTTCAGCCGCCTCTGACTCCGGGGCCAGCGACTGGCGATTCAGCGTCGATGGAACTCCCGTGGCCCGCTCATCGCTGGGGTCCGCGACCATCTCCCTCCCCCCGTCCATACGCCCAGGCAGCCACGTCTTGACTGCCACCGCCGTTACGCCCGGCGGGCGCGCCGGCAGCGCCTCGGTCTCCTTTTCGGTGGAGGGGGGCGGCCCCGCGCTGAACGCCACGGTCCCCGCCAATTCATCCGTTGGAAGCTCGGTCACCATGGCCTTCGAGAGCCCCGAGGAGCTACAGCAGGTAGACGTATACGTGCAGCCCCCCGTCGGCTCCCCCCGCTGGGTTGGGGTGGCTAGCCGTGGCGGCGACGGCCGCTGGTCGCTGACGTGGACCGGCCCCACGGTGCCGGGGACGTACGTAGTCAGCGCCACCGTAACCAGCCCCGGCGGGGCGAGCGGATCCGGCGGCGCATGGATTACCCAGGCTTCGTAGCCTAGGGCTGAATTGGCATCACCACGTAGCGGTAAGAGGTCTGACCCTCAGCCTGCAGGAGGGCCGGGGTGAGCTCTCCGGTCAGAGAGAGCGTAACAGAGGGGGCTCCTATAGCTGCAATCCCCTCGAGGATGTACCGGTAGTTGAAGAGAGCTCCGCACGGCTGCCCCTCGGCCTTCACCTCGGCGCTGCCGTGGTGCTCTCCGACCGAGGCGTTGCTAGCTCCCACGGTAATCGTGGCTCCGTCTACCGAGACGCGAACGTCGTTGACGCCGGGCTTACAGAATAGGCTAGCCTGCTTCACGAGTCGCGTGAGCGTAGCGCTCTCCACCGTGCACCTCGCCACGTGCGTTGTGGGGATAATCGGTTGGTAGCTCGGGTACTGACCCTCGACGAGCCTCGAGACCACCGACACGTCGCTCCCCGTGAATGAAACCTGCCCCTCTCCGAACCGAGCAGAGACGTCTCCCCCGCCCCCGAAGCAACGAACGACCTCCTGGAGCGTACGCCACGGGATAATCTTCTCTCCGGCACGAGCTGGTCCATCCAGGGAAACGACGCTCTCCGCGAGGCGGTAGCTGTCGGTGCTCGCGAGCACAGCTCTCCCCTCCTGAATACTCAGCAGCACGCCGTTTATCTCCGGCCTCGTCTCGTCGTTCGAAACCGCGAAGAGTACCTGGCTCAGGCTCCTCCGCAGGGCATCAGCATTGACCGTCATCGACGGCTCCCCCTGCACCTCTGGTATAACCGGGTAGTCGCCTGCGGGTAGGGCCTGGAGGGATGTCTGCACCGAGTCGGCAGCAATGGAAACCGTATCGCCGGAGAGCTCCAGGGAAACCGTTCCATCGGGGGGCAGTAGGTTAACGTACTCGGCGAGGATCCTAGCGTTAATGGTCGTGGACCCCTCGGCGTCAACCTTTCCCCGGATGGTGGACTGGACGGCCAGCTCAAGGTTCGTGGCGCTGAGCACCAGCGCACCAGCCTCGGCTCGCACCAGGACGTTGCTCAGTATGGGCAGCGATCCGCCGCGCCCCGCGACGTGGCTAACGAACCCTACGCTCCTCATTAGGTTGGCTGCCTTGCAAGTTACTTTCATACGTTTACTTATTAGTAGCTGTAGTAATAGGGGTTGTGGATTCAGGGGAAAAACGGGAGAGGGATCTGCGGGGAGGCTTAGGTTAGCAAGAAAAGGGGCGTTCGCTTTCCGTCTGTTCGGTGTGAAAGGTGGTTGAAGGAAGGGGTGGGGTTCCGGGGAAAGCTGTGCCTAACTAGAAGCATAAAATTATCACCCCCACTTATCACTCCCTTCCCCACCGCTTACCAGCAGCGATAGCAACAGGGTTATGAACCCCCCAGGGCGAGACGAATCTGCTCTACGTCGCCACGCATCTTTCCGCCTCGCTCAACCTCTTTACGCACCTTTCCGCAGGCGTGCATTGCCGTGGTGTGGTCTCGCCCACCGAGCTCGTGCCCTATGCTGGGGAAGGAGCTAGAGCAGTCCTCGCGTAGTAGGTACATGGCAATCTGGCGGGGCACAACCAGCTCCTTGCGACGGCTTGCCCCCAGCAGGTTCTCGAGGGAGACGTCGAAGTACTTGGCAACCGCCGCGATGACCCTCTTCGGGGTAAGGCCTCCCCCCAGCGCCCCGTCTCCCTGTAGCGCGGCTATAAGGGAACGGGCCACATCAACATTGGGAACCACCTTGTTCAGCTGGTAGTAAGCGTGAAGCTTAGTGAGGGCTCCCTCCAGCTCTCTCACATTGTTCGTTACCGCCTCAGCAATGAAGTTCACCACGTCCGGGGGGAGGGGAAAGCCCCGGTCCTGGGTCTGCCGTTGAACGATTGCAACCCTGGTTTCTAGGTCCGGACGGCCGACGTCAGCGATCATTCCCCACTCAAAGCGGCTAACGAGCCTAGCCTCAATGACGCTGATCGATTTTGGTGGTCGGTCTGAGGTTAGTATGATTTGCTTGTTTGACTGATGGAGCGCATTGAAGGTGTGAAAGAACTCCTCTTGCGTTTGTTCTTTGTTCGCTAAAAATTGAATATCATCGACTAGAAGAAGGTCTACGTCGCGGTACTCCCTTTTAAATTGATCACCCTTTCCCTCACGAATAGACTGAACAAAGTTGTTCGTAAATTGTTCACATGTAGTAAAAAGTACCTTGATATCTGGTGACTTCTGTAATACCTCGTTACCAATTGCCTGGATAAGGTGGGTTTTTCCAAGGCCAACCCCACCGTACAAGAATAGGGGGTTATAGGTTTTTCCTAGACCCGCCGCAACTGCCTTGCACGCTGCGTAGGCAAGTTCGGTACTCTTGCCAACTATGAATCGATCAAAGGTGTACTTTGGGTTTAGGCCACCTTTGTTCAGTATTTGGGGAGGGCTATAGGGCGCTACCGCCGGCTCGGGGACGCGATGGGCGCGCTGCTCCTCCGAGGCGCCGCTTACAGGCAGTGTGCGCTGCGGAGACGCGGTCGAGGAGACCCTGTATTGAACCGATGTAACCTGCTGGTTCGTTAGCCGCTGCAGGGCGGTCATTATGTACCCGTGGTACTTGTTCTCGAGCCAGGCCTTGGTAAAAGCGTTCGGGACCGTAACAACAATGACCCCCTCTGCGTACGAGTCTATGGCGGTACTACGGAACCAAGTTGTAAAATTAGCTTTACTTACAAGTAATTCAAGCTCTCCCAGCACGGCTTGCCACAGTTCTTGGTTTGTCATATTCCGAAAAGCATAGGCTCAATCCTACCGTAATTACCGAAACGGCACCATTAATAATTAAGGGATATCTTGTTCATATACTGTGGACTAACAAAATCTTGTATTCGTGTTGTATTATTTCGCCTGCCGTACTAGAGTTATTTAACTATGCCCAAGCGAACATACCAACCAAAGAAGCGCCGCCGAGCTAAGCGCCACGGGTTCATGGCTCGAATGTCGTCCCCGACGGGGCGAGCTGTACTAGCTCGTCGTAGGACCAAGGGCCGAAAGAAGCTGTCGGTAGCAAAGAAGAAGTAAGGTGTTCAAGAGGTTGAATCGTCTGACCTCAACCAGAGAAATTTGGTCTATTCAGAGGAGTAGGCCATTTTTTTCGACGCACCTAGTGTTGAAGGCTGCCCAAGGAAGGGGCCCTACTTGGAGGTGTGCGGTAGTAATTTCAACCAAGATCTCTAAGCGAGCCATTGTGAGGAATCGAATGAAGAGGGCGATACGGGAAGTGGTGGGGAGCCTCCTTAAGGACAGCGCCGCAAAGGTAGACTTCATAATCTCAGTAAAGAGGGTGGTTCCGAAGGAGTTTTCACCTTACCGAGAAGAGATCACTTTTTTGCTCAACAGAGCTAGGATTATATGATTAGGAGGCTATTTATAGCAGCAATAAGGCTCTATCAAGCCACTTTGTCACCGGACCACGGAATCCTTAGAAAGAAGCATGGATTCTGTAGGTTTTACCCAACTTGCTCACAGTATGCAGTCGAGGCAATTGAGAAGTACGGGGTTCTCCGAGGAACAACACGGGCAGCACTTAGGGTTGCTAGGTGTAACCCTTTCACTAAGCCAGGGATTGATACAGTTTAGCTATGATCGCAATCTTCCACGCCGTATTCTACCAGCCGCTATATAACCTACTCCTCTTTACCTACGGAAATTTTCCAATTAGGGACTTCGGCATCGCGGTAATTCTGGTAACCATCGTAGTAAAGCTAATTCTGTACCCATTCTCACTGAAGTCCATTAAGGCTCAGCGTTCAATGCTGGAGCTGCAGCCAAAGATTAATCAGATAAAGGAGCGGTACAAGAATGACAAGCAGGCTCAAGCTCAGCAGCTCATGGCGCTGTACAAGGACCACAAGGTTAATCCGTTCTCATCCTGCTTACCCCTTCTAATACAGCTCCCTTTCCTATTTGCCCTGTACCGCGTATTCATGAGTGGCCTCCAGAATAGCGGAGTTTCAGACCTGTACTCATTTGTGGTGAATCCTGGGACTATCAATAGCGTCTCTCTCGGCATGATAGATCTCGCTAAGCCATCGTATGCCTTAGCTATACTCGCCGGCGCAGCTCAGTTTATGCAGGCGAAGTATATACAGGTGCAGCAGCCTAAGCCTGCAGATGGCGGCGCTGCAGATGAGTCAATGATGGCCAGCGTGAATAAGCAAATGCTATACATGATGCCAATCATGACCGTGATCATCGGCTTCCAGCTCCCCGGCGGACTGGCGCTGTACTGGCTAGTGACCACCGTGCTCACGCAGCTACAGCAGTGGATTACCCTGCGGAAGAAAACAGAGGCTGTCGCTAGTTAATTGGCTTAATAAAGCCAATTAACTAAAGAGGCGATCTGCGCCAACTATTACCCTCAGCGCGCCGTGCAGCACAGAGATTTTTCCTGGGGTCTTCTGGGTTACCACGCCATCTAGAAGCAGGCTTCCCCCGCTGTCACCAGATGCTGTTACCGTCGCCGACTGAATAGAGAGGTGGGTTACCTGTCCGCGTCCACGCGGGGGCGTAACGGTTAGGTTAAGGCGGCCATCGGTTGGGTCGAATAGGGGGCTACCCTTCGGCAGGCTCGAGAAGCCAATGTTACTTATGCTCAAGCTGCTCCCCCGGCTGCACTCCAGGCTGAAGCCCTTGAGCGCAACGGTGCACGACTCGGGCTCCGAGACCGTTACGCCATCTATGAAGTAGCTGTTGTTAACCTGCCCAACATCGATCGCCTTAACTATTCGTGCAGATAGAACCTCAACCGCCCCGTCTTGCGGGGGGATTCCCAGAATCCTCGCCAGCGAGCTGCTGGAGTCCGTTGGTATGAAGCCTATGGCTACTCCGCTGCCGATGCAGGCGGAGATGGCGCTGCTCAGCGTGGCGTCTGAGCCGACTGCGACTATGGTCTGCACCCCCTGGGTTACAGCCTCGGCGACAATCTCACGTAGGTTCTTGAGGGGGGTAAGGCGGACGGTTCGCCCCTTAATTCCCAGCTCTAGAATTCGCGTCTCGAGGCGCGATACCACCTTATGGAAGCGCGGGTGACCGAGCTCCTGGTCGTAGATGTACAGGTAGGCGCTGCTCATGGCCGATGGCCAGTCGCACCGACGGCCTACCTATCCTCCTCGGCTTCCGGAGCCCCCGGGGCTGCCGGCGTCTGCCGCTTGCCCCTCTGGGTAGATCCGTTCCGCATCGAGAGCTTTCCGTTCAGGGTCGCACCAGCCTCAACCGAAATAGATGCGCAGCTGACGTCCCCAGCAATGCTAGCTGTGCTGGCTATCTCTAGCACCCCGGCAACGGTTACATCGCCGGTGACCTTGCCCGCAACGAATGCGTTGGCGGCAGAAACCTCCGCGGTAATCTCGGCCTGCGGCCCGACCCGTAGGTTTCCGTTGGTCCTTAGGTTACCCTGAACAGTTCCCTCGACGACGATGTCGCCCTCGCCGGCAAAGTCACCCTCAACCTTGACCGAGGGGCCGATAACTGTCTCTACTGTGTCGGAGGACTGGAGCGATTGTTTCTTACCGAACATAAGTCTATAGTGTTAATCTTTAAGTGAACTGTAGAGATGAATAATGCGGCGGGTCAAGGTGCCGCGGACATACCTACAGCTAAGCGAATGAAAGCTATGGGAATACACCAGAATGCAGACGTTGGGGTAGACCACGGGGTACTCCGGCGGGACCTCCGGGCCATTGCGCTGCTGTCCGTTTTGCTGTTCGGGGCCATCTTCGCCCTCTCGGCGATCGAGGCTAGGACGGGGATTCTCGCGGCGTTGGCCAGCCGCGGCGCGTAGGTTACACCGGGCCCCTGTAGTTCAACGGATAGAACAGATCCGTCCTAAGGATACGATGGGGGTTCGATTCCCTCCGGGGGCACCACCTTACAACCACACGGGCCTGTAGCTCATCTGGTAGAGCGCGGCATTCGCATTGCCGAGGTATGGGGTTCGAGTCCCCACAGGTCCACCACAGATTTGACTTCCCGTTCCAGCCGTATAGTCTAGGCGTACGGGCCCATAGCTCAGCTGGTAGAGCGCTTGCATGGCATGCAAGAGGTCAGCGGTTCGAACCCGCTTGGGTCCACCACCCACCCCGTAGGCAGCGGGGGGAGCTAGCTTTGCCTCAATGTTCGGGAGACGGTAGAGTTCATCCACTATGGAGAACCTACCAGCGATCCACGCCGAGGTTTTCAAGACGGGTACGGGCACCCCGTACCTACGCCAGCCCGGCGTGGTTGTTCTGGCTGTGCCGAACACCAACCTGGCGGGGCTAGAAGGATTCCTGAAGGGCTTCGATGAGTCGTTCAACTTCCCGGACTACATCAATGACCCCACGCCGCTGGGCCCGGTGGAGCGGCTGTGCAAGCTGGCCGGACAGCTGTGCTACATGAGCTTCGGCCCCAAGCGCACCATGAACGCCGAGGCCGAGAAGTACTTCTTCAACATTAAGTCCTCCGGGCACGGCTCGGTGCTGGAGCACGCCAACGTGAGCCTTCTGCTGTACGGCGTCTCGCGTAGCCTTACGCACGAGCTCGTCCGCCACCGCGCCGGATTCGGCTTCTCGCAGGTCAGCCAGCGCTACGTCAGCGGCCGCACGCTGCGGTTCGTGGAGCGGCCCGAGTTCGTGGGCGACGAGCAGCTGCACGCCAGGTTCGAGGCGCGCATAGATGCAGCAGCGGCGGAGTACGAGGCAATGTCAGACCGGCTGGAGGAGATGCAGGCCGCGGGGAACACCGCCATCCTCACCGGCGAGCAGAAGACGGACCTACGCAAGAAGGTGCGCCAGGTTGCGCGCGCCGTGCTGCCCAACGAGACCGAGGCTCCGATTGTGGTAACCGCCAACATGCGCGCGTGGCGGCACTTCATTGAGATGCGTGCCAGCAGCCACTCCGAGACCGAGATTCGCGAGGCGGCGTTCCGCGTGTTCACCTGCCTCAGGCAGATTGCGCCCATCATGTTCGGCGACTACAGCGAGGAGGCGTACCCCGACGGCACGCGGGGGGTGGCAACCGACTACCGCAAGGCGTAAGATTGGGGCATGGCAAAGCCCCCCATCGTCCTCGCCTCAGACCACGCCGGCTACCAGCTGAAGGAGCAGCTCAGCGCGTGGCTGGCGAAGACCGGCTACGCGGTCCACGACTGCACGCCGACCTTCAAGAACGATGACGACTACCCGCGCCACGCCGCCGCGGCTAGCTTGGCCGTGGAGAACATTCCCCAGGCACGGGTGCTGCTGGTGTGCGGCTCCGGCGCCGGCATCGCCATGGCTGCCAACCGCTTCCCCTGGATGCGCGTGGTGCAGGCCACCGATCCAGCGGTGGTAAAGATGGCGCGAGCAGACGAAGATGCTAACGGGTTGGCGCTATCCAGCGTGCGGCTGAACATCGCCGCAGCTAAGAAGCTGGTCGCTGCGTTCCTCGGCGCCAAGCCTTCCGCTGCCGGTAGGCACCGTAGGCGCCAGAAGCTGCTGGCGAAGCTGCCCTAGCTATGGAGCTGATTCCCGCCATCCTCGAAACCAGCGCGGCGGGCATCCAAGCCAAGCTGGACGCGCTGTCGCACCTGCCGCACGTGCGGCTGGCGCAGATCGACGTGGCAGACGCCAGCATCACCCGGCAGAGCCTGTGGCACCAGCCGGAAGATCTACGGCAACTGCGCTGGGGCGGGCAGCTGGAGCTCCACCTGATGCAGATGTCGCCGCCGCTGGCTGCATGGCTGCTGGATAGCCGCGTGGTCCGCTGCGTGGTGCACGCCGAGGCTAGCCACCCCGACCGTCTGCTGGCCGCCATTCGCGCCGCGGGTAGGGCAGCGGGCTTGGCACTGAATCCTTCCACGACGGTCGAGCAGGCGGCTCGGTACCTGCCCGGCGCCGACTACGTGCTGCTGATGACGGTTGAGCCCGGTGCGCAGGGCCAGAGCTTCCATTCAGACGTGCTGCCCAAGGCCAAGGCTATTCGCCAGCTGGAGCCGGACATTCAAATCTACGTAGACGGCGGCGTGCGGCCCGAGACCATTGGCGGCATCATCGCTGCGGGCTGCGACGGAGCAGCTGTGGGTAGCTACCTGTGGAACACCGAGGATGCAGCCGTGGCCTGGAAGCGACTGGAGTCTGCCGCTGCTGGCCACCGCGTCACCCCCCGGGCGCAGTGGTAGATGGCGCTGAGCGCCACTGGTACGCACGCTGAGCGTGCGAGGCGTTGAAGGGCTTCACGAAGAATTGGTAGTCAACCTCTAACCTTGACGAAGCGGTGAAAAAGTGATAAAAGGCAATATCTGGTGCAACGGCACCAACCTAAAGCCGGCGGGAATTAGTCCGGCAAAATCGTTGAAAAATTGAAAGGAAGGTCCGCGATGAGCAACACCTCGCGCACCAATGCTTCCGACTCGGACAAGATGCCGACTCGCAAGCAGATAGCTGCACTGTTTAGCCAATGGGCGAAGGGCAATATCGTTACCCGATTCCGTGTATGTGTCGAGCTACTGGGGTTTCCAGCCGATAGCTTCGGAGACAAGGACCAACCAGCGCAGCTCGAAGAGATGGTCCTTGTCATCGAGCAGATGAACAAGGGAAAGGTAGACAGGGAGATGCTTCAGAATTTTCTTCGAAAACCACTGCCACCTTTTGGTGAGTTCAAAAAGGAGATACCCGACAGGACCGAGCCAGCTACACTAAGACACGAAGAATATTGATAGGATAAAGGAGGTATTTACTGTTTAGATTTCCTCCACCCTCAACTTAGACCCCCGGAAAATTCCGGGGGTCATTTTTTTGGTGCCAAGCTCAGGCAGCTGTTGCCCAGGCGAATTGGGGGCAGGTTGTAGCCGAGCTTGCAGAGGTCTAGCAGGGATCCGATGAGCTCATCGAGCTGCAGGAAGACGGGTTCATCTGGTAGCGCCTGGACCAGGTAAGCCTCGGCAATGACCGGCGTCCCAGTGGGGAGTGTTGAAGTTTCTACCACCCCGTACCCGAGCTTGCGGACGCTCTTCAGTAGCTCACGGCCACCTTCCTCTTCTAGTAGGACGGTACTGGGTGACCCAGATGAACGCCAAACCTTTCTCTTCATACGTTTCTCCTTTCCAATGAGCGAGCGATTGGCTGCACGTTATATCCGTTCGTGCGTAGCGGCAAGATGGACGGTATACTGGCGCCATGGAGCAGACGCCGAACATCGCTGAGCTCGCCCAGGTTGCGAACCGGGTGAGGCAGGACATTATCGAGATGCTGGTGGCGGCTGGCTCCGGCCACTCGGCGGGCCCGCTGGGTATGGCCGACGTGTTCGTTGCCCTGTACGGCGGCGTGCTGAACGTAGACCCCAAGAATCCAACGGCGCCAGACCGTGACCGCGTGGTGCTATCCAACGCCCACATCTGCCCGGTGCTGTACGCCACGCTGGCCCGATTCGGCTTCTTCCCGCCCGACGAGCTACGTACGCTGCGGCGCTTCGGCAGCCGTCTAGCTGGCCACTCCAACAACCACGGGCTGCCGGGCGTAGAGACGAGCGGAGGACCGCTGGGGCAGGGGCTGTCGCAGGCCTGCGGCATGGCCTTGGCGGCGCGGCTGGACGGCGCACGCTGGCGCACCTACTGCCTAATGTCCGACGGCGAGCACGACGAGGGCCAGGTTTGGGAGGCGTACGGGTTCGGCGCGGCGCACCGGCTGCATACGCTCACCGCGCTCATCGACCGTAATAACATTCAGATAGACGGCCGCACCGAGGACGTGATGCCGCTGGAAAATTTCCGCGCCAAGCTGGAGTCGTTCAACTGGCACGTGCTGGAGGTAGACGGCCACAACATCCAGGCGATCATAGATGCCTGCAGGCAGGCGGAGGCGATCACGGAACGGCCGAGCGCCATTATCTGCCACACCGTGCCGGGCAAGGGCGTAGACTTCATGGAGAATAAATTCGAGTGGCACGGCAAGCCGCCCACTGCAGACGAGGCCAAGCTGGCGCTGGCTGAGCTGCGGAGCCTGGGCGGCCGAATAACTGGAGAGCACCAGTAGAAATATGTACAACCCTCTCTACTCATTGCGAGCGCAGCGAAGCGATCTCGTTCTTGAAGTGAGGGGATTGCTTCGGTCGCTACGCTCCCTCGCAATGAGTAGGTAATCGTATGGCTACTTCGCTTCACCACACCCTGTACAGCGAGCAGCCCGAGACGGGCGCCACGCGCGACGGCTATGGTTTGGGCGTGGTCCAGGCTGGCGAGAAGGACGGCAACGTCGTCGTGCTCTGCTGCGACCTAACAGACTCCACCAAGTCAGACGCATTCAAGAAGAAGTTCCCCCAGCGATTCTTCCAGGTCGGCGTGGCCGAGCAGAACATGGCCGGCATCGCCGCCGGTTTGGCGCTCAGCGGCAAGGTTCCGTTCATTGCTAGCTACGCCGTGTTCTCGCCGGGCAGGAACTGGGACCAGCTGCGCGTATCCGTCTGCTACTCCAATGCGAACGTAAAGATTATGGGTGCGCACGCCGGCATCTCGGTGGGGCCAGACGGGGCCACGCACCAGGCCCTGGAGGACATTGCCATCACCCGCGTGCTGCCGGGAATGACGGTGCTCGTCCCCTGCGACGTAGAGGAGACGCGCAAGGCAGTCCTCGCCGCTGCCGCTCACAACGGCCCCGTGTACATTCGCTTCGGTCGCGAGAAGACGCCGCTGGTTACGGTGCCCGAGACGCCGTTCGAGATCGGCAAGGCACAGGTGCTGCGTGACGGTACGGATGTGGCGATCATCGCCTGCGGCAGCATGGTCTACCATGCGCTTGCAGCAGCTCGTCAGCTTGAGGCGAAGAACATCAGCGTAGCGGTAGTGAACGCTGCCAGCGTTAAGCCGTTGGATGAAGAGACGATCGCGTCTATCGCTGCCAAGTGCGGCGCAGTGGTAACGGCCGAGGAGCACCAAATCACCGGCGGCTTGGGCGAAGCTGTTGCCGGCGCTCTGTCGCGCCGCCACCCGGTACCGATTGAGTTCGTTGGTATGCCCAACAGCTTCGGCGAGAGCGGCAAGCCGGGCGAGCTCATCGCCAAGTACGGGATGGATACGGCGGCGGTCGTGGCGGCGGTGGAGGCATCTCTTAAGAGAAAGTAAAAGCCCGCTATGCAGCGGGCTTTGTAACGAAATAACGTTTCACTTCGTGGCGTTTTGATGCGGAGGAAAGATCGTAGTGGTATCCGAGTCGGTTACGGTAATGTGGATTTCGTGGTTCGGGAACAGGGGTCCCAGGATTGCGTGAATAGAGTCGGCTGTTACGAGCGGGTGGACCCCGTCGACCTGGAAGTTCAATTCCAGAGCTCGACCGTCTTTCACCATATCTAAGGGGTGGTCAATGTTTATTTTTGCGTCAAAACGGAGGATCTTCTCAACCGCAACTCCATCAGATTCGGCTTCCCGTAGAATGGGATAACTGTGGCCGGAGTGATGCGCACGTATCAGCAATCGGGTTCCGGTACCCGGCTCACCCTTTGGGTAAATAAGGAATATGCTGGTACGGCGTTTGCCGTGTCGTATCGTGGGTGATTTGTAAGCCGCGAAGGACGCGTGATCGGTTATCGGCGTAGCCCCCACACCGATGGTGGCTCCGCTCAAATCCGTTTCGGGCGGCAGCAGTTTAAATGGGACTAGTGCTTTCGATTCTGGCATGGCTACGGACTCCTTTTTCAATATGCAATCGGTTATCTACGTTAACCAACGTCGGTACCCTAAGCGCTCGGGTTTGCTGCGTCAAGCGTTCGGAGACGTGGTAGAATTTCTCCTATGGTAACTAAGAAGAGGGCCGCTTGGGATGTGCTAACAATCGGCGATGCCACGCTGGATATCTTCCTGCGCATCGACCAAGCCACTACGGACTGTAGGCTAGACACCAAGCAGTGCGAACTGTGCCTGTCGTACGCCGATAAGGTTCCGGTGGAGTCTATCCACCGCGTGGTCGGCGGCAATGCGGCTAATGCTGCGGTCGGCTCCAGCCGCCTGGGGCTGAAGGCGGCAATGTTCGGTGTTACGGGCAGCGACGAGGTAGCGCAGATGATAAAGAAGACGCTGAAGGCCGAGGGCGTAGACACGTCGCAGCTGACCATGGCCAAGGGCCAGGTGGCGAACACGTCCGTGGTGCTGTGGCACAAGGAGGAGCGGACCATCCTCATCTACCATGAGCCGCGTACATACCGCTGGCCCGCCAAGCTGCCGGCTGCTCGCTACGTCTACTTCACGTCCATGCGGAAGGGTTTCGAGAAGTTCCACCCGCAGCTGCTGGCCTACCTCCACCGCACCGAGGCCAAGCTGGTATTCCAGCCCGGTACATTCCAGCTCGCGCTGGGGCTGAATAAGCTCAAGCCGCTCATTGCCGCCAGCGAACTATTCGTGGTCAACCGCGAGGAGGCGGCGGGGCTGCTGGGCGTGCCCGTCGCCACCAGCGTGCCCCAGCTCCTGGGGCAGCTCACCCAGTTCGGGGCCAGGTACGTTAGCATCACCGATGGCCAGAAGGGTTCGTGGGGCTGCGATGGCACCAAGTGCTACCAGGTACCGCTGTTCCCCGGAGAGCGCATCGAGGCAACCGGCGCCGGCGACGCCTACGCCACCGCGGCAATGGCAGCGCTGGCGAACGGCAAGACGTACGCCGAGGCTCTGGCATGGGGTCCGGTAAATTCTGCCAACGTCATCCAGCACATTGGGCCGCAGGCAGGATTGCTCACGCGTGCCCAGCTGGAGGGACGCATTGCCAAGAATAGGCGCTACCGCGTCGTCGCCCGGTCGCTGTAGCTATGCTAGCCAACGGAAAGCCAATTCTCGTAGCCGCGCGCAAGGGTGGATACGCCATTGGCGCATTCAACTTCAGCAACCTTGAGCAGCTGCAGGCGATCGTAGAAGCGGCGGAGGCCGAGAAGTCCCCGGTGTTCGTCAGCACATCGGAGGGCGCAATTCAGTACGCCACCATGCCCCAGCTCGTTGCCATGGCGCACACCGCAGCCAAGGCTGCGCGCGTTCCCGTGGTGCTGCACCTCGACCACGGCAAAGATCCCGACATCGTTAAGCTCGCCATTAAGAGCGGCTACACGTCCGTGATGTTCGATGGCTCCAGCCGGCCGTACGGCCAGAATCTTACATTGACCAAGCAGCTGGCGCAGCTGGCCCACCGCCGCAAGATTCCGCTGGAGGCGGAATTGGGTGTCCTGCGTGGTATCGAGGATACGGTCAGCGCCAGCGAGAATGTGTTGACCGATCCGGCGCAGGTTAAGGAATTCGTCCGCGCCACGGGGTGCGACAGCATTGCCGTAGCCATTGGCACAAGCCACGGCGTGCACAAGTTCAAGGGTATGGCACACCTAGACTTCCAGCGTCTGCGAGAGATTGCGGCGCAGGTTACGCTGCCCATCGTGCTCCACGGCGCCAGCGGCGTGCTGCCGAACCTGGTTGCAGAGGCTAAATCCTACGGCGCCGAATTGGGCGAGGCGCACGGCGTAGACGACCAATCGATCCTGAATGCCGTTAAGCTGGGCGTGGCCAAGGTGAACATAGACTCTGACCTACGTCTGGCGTTCATCGACGCCGTGCGAAAGGTTATTAAGACCTCGCCCGAGACGTTCGACCCGCGGCACATCCTGGGACCAGCCAAGGATTTAATGACCCAGGTGGTGCGCCAGAAGATGCACCTGTTCGGGTCTTCGGGCCGGGCGTAGGGGCGCATTGCAAGGCGCCCCCCGGGGGCGGTATCATGAGGTTCTACCAATAAATCTTTTCCTATGCCCGCAACCCACTTCTCCGAGGCTGACTTCAAGGCCAAGGTGCTTCAGTCCGATAAGCCCGTAGTCGTAGATTTCTACGCCGACTGGTGCGGCCCCTGCCGAGCCATGGCCCCGATTATCGAGGAGCTGGCGCACGAGCTGAACGGCAGCGCGGTAGTGGGTAAGCTAGACGTAGACGCCAGCCAGGCGCTGGCCGAGCAGTACCAGGTCATGAGCATTCCCACCGTCATCGTATTCAAGGGTGGCCAGCCGGTGCACCGCTTCAGCGGCGTGCAGAACAAGGCGACGATCCTAGAGAAGGTAAGGGCGCTGGTGTAGAGACGCCGCCCGAAAAACAAAACCACAAAAGTAATTCGCCACACCCCGCCGCCGCAGAGAAGCTATGCCGACACCCCTCGCTAGCGCCACGGCGCAGCTGCGGGAATCGGCGGCGCTCGTCGGCGTTGGCGGCGACGAGCTGCGGCGCCTGGCGGCGCCGGTTCGCGTCCTAGAATCTACCCTCCACGTCCGGCGTGACGATGGATCGTGGCTGCACCTGCCCGCCTACAGGGTGCAGCACAGCGATGCGCGTGGGCCGTTCAAGGGCGGCATTCGCTTCCACCCCAGCGTCAACCTGAACGAGGTCCGTGCCCTGGCGATGTGGATGGCTATTAAGTGTGCGGTCGTCGGCGTTCCGTTCGGCGGCGGCAAGGGCGGCGTAGCGGTGGACCCCAAGAGGCTCTCGTCAGCGGAGCTGGAGCGGGTCTCGCGAGCGTGGGTACGTGCCTTCGTTGGCTACCTGGGGCAAGACATTGATGTGCCCGCGCCAGACGTGGGCACTACTCCGCAGGTAATGGCCTGGATGCTAGATGAGTACGAGCACCTGGCTGGCCGGCACGAGCCCGGCTTCATTACCGGCAAGCCCATCGGGCTGGGCGGCAGCTTGGGGCGTGATACAGCTACGGCGCAGGGGGCGATGTATGTGCTCGACGCTGCCCGCGAGCACCTGCGCATTAGGCCCGGCGGCACCGTTGCCGTGCAGGGCTTCGGCAATGCCGGCAGCCACATTGCGTCGATCTTGGCAGCTGCGGGCTACCGCGTGGTGGCGATCTCCGACTCCGCTGGAGGGGTCCGCGTAGGACGCGGTACGGGGGTTGCACGTGGAACCCTAGATCTAACGGCATTGGCAGCACACAAGGAGGCAGCTGGGCGGGTGCAGGGTTTGGCGGGGACCGAGCCCATTCGTAACAGCCAGCTGCTGACCACGCCCGTGGATCTGCTGGTGCTGGCAGCGTTCGAGAGCCAGGTAACTAAGGCAAATGCGAGCCGGGTCCGTGCAAAAGCCATACTCGAGCTGGCGAATGGCCCGGTTTCGGCCGATGCAGAGCCCTCTCTGCTCCGCCGGGGCATCCACGTCATCCCCGATGTTCTCGCTAACGCCGGAGGTGTAGCTACGTCGTACTTCGAGTGGGTACAGAATCGTGAAGGGCGCTACTGGAAGGCTGCCGAAGTGCAGGAAAAGCTTAGGGAAATAATGGGTAACGCTACCCGCGATGTCGTGGAGCTAGCCAAGCGGCAGAAGATTAGCCTACGGAGCGCGGCTTTCTCTCTCGCCGTCGCTCGAATTGCCGAGGCTGAGGTTGCTAGGGGCAAGTAGGGGCGTCGCGATGCAAGTAGAGACGTTGCATTGCAACGTCTCTACTTGCAAACACCGCAGAAAGCTGCTATAGTATTTAGGTATGTACTCGACCGAATAGCCGCGGTCGGACGTTTCTGCTATGCGTCTAACGCTGCTACCCGCGAAAACAAAAACGAAAGCCGCAATTGCAGCGGCAATTTTGATTATCCTCAGCCAGGGCGTGCTTCCCGGGCTGTCGTTCCATAGCAGGGCTGTCTCGGCGGCTCCCGCGGAGGGCGCGCTGGTAAGGATTGCCTCGAACTCCGCCGTCTACTACGTCGGACGTGACGGCAAGAGGTACGTGTTCCCCAACGAGGCTACGTACTTCAGCTGGTACCACAACTTCGATAACGTGCAGGTGATAGGTGACGGCGAGCTCGCCAACCTGCCCATTGGCTACCTAATTCCCGTGCGCCCCAACGTACGGTTCGTTCGGTTCGATGGCGAGGCCAAGGTCTACGCCGTGGAGCCCGGCGGGTTGCTTCGGTGGATTCCCGACGAGGCTACGTTCAGCCGCTTCGGCTTTCGCCTAGACCAGGTGGTGAGCCTGCCGGATGTCTTTCGGCCCGCCTACACCGAGGGGTCCGCTCTGGTTGGAGCCCCGAACGGCGTCGCCGTTCGTAGCGGGCAGGGCGGGCAGCTCTACTACGTTCGCGATGGCGTTAAGCGTCCGGTAACGGAGCAGGTCCTACGGCAGAACCGCTACTTTACCAACCACATCAGGGTGGTGGCACCGGAGGTCATAGCGGCGATTCCCGATGGCCCGAGCCTCGGCGGATTCGATCAGGCCGTGGCCGGACGTCCGGACGATCGCCCCGGCGCGGCGAGCGTCAATCCTCCGCCCGAGCAGGTGCCGACGAGCACGGCGCCGAACGCCCCGCGGAATTTCAGCGCCGTGGGTGGCAGCCAGCAGGTTACGCTCAACTGGGCGGCGCCGAGCAGCGGGGGCCAGGTGGTGAACTACCTGCTCTACCGGGCGATGGCGCCAATCGTGAACATCTCCGGTAGCGCGGTTACCCCCATTGCCTCGCGGCCCGCTACCACCACCAACTACAGCGACGCCGGGCTGGTCGCCAGCACCACCTACTACTACGCGGTTAGGGCGCTGGGTTTGAACGGCGCCATGGGTCCGTACTCAACCACGTCGGCCAGCACGCTACGGGCAGACGCCGCCGTTCCGCCATTGCCGCCCACCAACCTCGCCGCGGCCGGAGGCAGCCGCCAGGTTGCGCTGTCGTGGACGCTGTCTGCTACCGCAAGCGTAACCAACTACGCCGTCTACCGCTCCACCTCATTCTTCAACCAGGTGGATGCCCCCGGTGTAACCGCGGTAGCGACCACGTCGGGCAGCGCCACTAGCTACACCGTAGCTAGCCTGGCTAGCTCTACCCAGTACTACTTCGGCGTCAGGGCCCGCGGCGGCAACGGCTTGTACAGCGCCCTCACCACAGCTTCGGCATCTACCCAGGGTGGAACCAGCACCAACCCCGTTCCCCCCAATCCGCCGACCTCATTCACGGCCACGCCGACGCAGCAGAACATTCAGCTGGCGTGGAGCGTGCCAGCCGGACCCGCCGTATCTAGCTACCAGCTGTTCCGATCTACCTCACCCATTACCAGCGTTACCGGCCCCGGCGTATCTGCGGTCGGTACGGTGCAGTCGCCGAATACCCAGTACCTCGATTCGGGGCTTTCGGCGAACACCGCCTACCACTACGCTGTGCGCTCTATCGATGCAGCTGGGCTGCAGAGCGGAATAGCCACAACCACGGCCACCACTGGCGTAGCCGACCCGAACGCACCGGCGTCACTAGCCCTAGCCCCCGGGTCTTCTACGGTGGAGCTGCGCTGGGCTGCGCCGGCGAACGCTAGCTACCCCAGCAAGTACCAGGTGTACCGGTCTACGTCGCCGGTTACGCCGGCGAGCCCGGGAACGTTGGTCACCACCGGCAACAGCACCTCGTGGACTACGGAGGGTAGCTCGCTGAACCTGGTAGACGTAAGCCTACCCTCTGGCGCCACGTACTACTACGGCGTGCGTAGTCAGAACGCAGCGGGCCAGGTGAGCAGCTTCACCAATGCCGGCCCGGTTACGACCGCGGCCGCCCCGGCGGCGGTCGCCATGGGAGGTCACCCCAGGGTAGACATGGCGGCGACCGACATTAGCTCCGTTCGCCAGCGAGCTCAGCCCAGCGGTTCCGTGCACGAGAACCTGCTGCAGACCGTTAACGGCCAGTGGTCCGGCGGCGGCTACAGCCGCACCGATAACCTGAAGGGTGCGCTGGTGGACTACAGCAGCCTCGATCCAGCTAGCTGGACTCACTCCATTGGTGCGGCGACCACGCCGCAGCAGCTGCTAGATTCGTTCACCCAGTGGAGCAACGTCATTAGCCGCGGCAGCCTCGTGGCCCTGCTGACCGATGACCCGTTGGCTAGGCAGCGAGCTACCCACGCCCTGCTGGCGCTACGCGGCGTGTACGATGCTACCGCTGCCACCTGGATGCCCGACGGCTCGTACCCCGATAACCAGCCCCGGCAGGAGGCCATTAAGTCGATGATGACGGTGGTAGCAGTTGGGTACGACCGGCTGTACCCCTGGCTTACCCAGGCTCAGCGCCAGCAGGTTGGCACGCTGGCTAGGCAGGTTTCGGAAAAGTATCGGGACTTTTGGATCCCCGATGGATTCTGGGCTTTCCCCGAGACGCACACGCACGAAGACAACGCAATCTACCTCCGTTCGCTGCTAGCCTACTACGGCGATACAGACCTGCTCCCGGCAGACCGATCGTGGATAGACTCAGCTACATCTGGGAAGCTGAGCCAGTACACCAGCTACCTCAACTGGCTAGCTCCGTTCTTGCAAGATGGCTCCGGCGGCGCCACGGCGTACTGGGGCTACTACGCATACGGCGAGGTCAGCCGCATGCTGCTGACGGTAGAGACGATTGCGGTCACCGCGAACCCAAGCATCTACACCCAGTTCCCTTGGCTACGGAACATAGTAGCTTTTACCGCCTACACTAACCTGCCGAATGATCGCTACGTCCATACCGGCAACGGCGGCTACGGCACCCACTACAACGTTGTGCCCATTAGCACGCTAGCCCGACGCTACGGCGATGCCGTTGCGGGGTGGCTCGCCGATAGGTTCCGCACGCACTCCAGCATGAACCAGAATGCAACTAAGGAGTGGGGGCTGCTGTACGATCCCAATTTGCCGAGCCAGTCGCCGCAGCAGGCTGGTTACGGGCTGGATTGGTTCTCAGCTAAAGCCGGCCTAGCAACCATGCGCTCTGACTGGACCGACAGCGCCGTGGTGGCATCGATTATGAACCCGCCGGTTGCGAGGCTACAGAAGCTCAACCAGAACGCCGGCAGCTTCACCATCTACTACCGGGGGCCCCAGGTGGTTCAGTCGGGAGCGTACGATATCGGCAGTGGCTCGACACACTTCGTGCAGTACTTCCGTAAGACCATCTCTTCCAATACCCTGACCATCCACGATCCCGCTGAGTACTTCTGCGACTCTCGCTACCACCCCGCTGAGCAGCCCTGCATTGAGGCGCTCACCTGGAACGACGGCGGCCAGCCGTACCGCAGGCTGTCCGCCACCCCAGTCGATTTCAATGCCCCCGATAGGCAGATGGGAACGACGGTGAATGAGAGTACTGCGACGTACAACTACACCCGAGCCGACCTTACGCCCGCGTACCGGCGCTACGCCGACGCCAGCTACAGCACGTTCGTAGAGAAGGCGAGCGAGGTGGTACGTGAGTTCGTGTACGTGCGCCCCAAGGCTTTCGTTGTCCTAGACCGCGTTACGGCTACCGACCCCAGCTTCACCAAGCGTTGGCTGCTGCACACCGAGTCCGAGCCAACGGTGAGCGGCCCCGTAGTTTCCACCCAGGTTCCGGGGCACATCACCACCCACAGCGGAGATACGGTTACCACGGCAGCCTCGGGGCAGGGCCGGCTGTTCGCCAAGCTGCTGCTGCCCAGCTCGAGGACGGTAAAGAAGGTCGGCGGCAGCGGCTACGAGTTCTACGCCGATACCGGCATCAACTACCCGGCGTGGGTCTGCAATCCGCCGGACCAGGTGGTCTGCGACGGCCTGGGCAAGTGGCGCCTGGAGGTTTCGCCCACGGCTGCTACGTCTTCCGACCTGTTCTTGAACGTCATCTACGTGGACGATAGCGGAGCCTCGAGCATGCCCGCTACCCAGCTGCTCGCCAGCGCCGATGGCACGCCGGCGGCGGCAATCGCCGGTACCGCGGTGGTGTTCGGCAAGAGCTCAGCCCCGCAGTCTGCAGGCGCCTACTCTGGTTCGGGCATCTCTACCCACATCATTGCTGGCCTGGTGCCGAATGCGTCGTACGTTATGACCGCGGTCAACGATGCCGACGAGAACGACGTGGTGACGGCGCAGTTCAGCTCCTCCAATGTCGGCACCGCACGGGTAACGACGGCGACACCGGGAACGTACTCCTTCAGCTACGTTCGGCAGTAGCGCCCCTGTCGGTGCGGCCGTGGGAGGATGTAGAATGAGTTTCGTATGGTAACTCAGCCCAAGCAACCAGGCGGCAACGAGCTGCTAAACCCCAAGCAGCTGCTGGAGCGCGTCGGCGTGGGCTTCGGCCAGCGCGTGGCTGACCTAGGCTGCGGGTCTATGGCCTACTTCACCATGCAGGCGGGGCGTCAGGTCGGCGACCGCGGGCAGGTGTACGCCGTAGACATCCAGCGCGAGGTTCTATCGAGCGTAGATAGCCGCGCACGCCTGGCGGGCCTCGGCAACGTTCGCACCGTATGGAGCGACATCGAGAAGGTGGGGGCGACTGCGATTCCTCCGGCCACGATCGACGTGGCGCTGCTGGCCAACACGCTCTTCCAGCTATCGGACCACGCCTCGGCACTAGCCGAGGCGGCGCGGCTGCTGAAGCCCGGAGGCAAGCTTCTGGTGGCAGACTGGAAGTCCATCGGCGCGCCGTTCGGCCCGCCGACCGAGCGCCGGGTGAGCCCCGGCCGGGTCCGTGAGCTAGCTACGGCAGCGGGCTTTACCCTAGCCGAGGAGTTCGAGGCCGGGCCGTACCACTTTGGACAAACCTACACGAAGTAGCTAGAGTGGGGAGCGCGTATGCTCCGCTGGATTTCTGCACAGTTCCTACTGTACCCCTACCCGGGTCCCCTGGGTGGCTGGAGCAAGCTAGCCATGCCCATTGCCTTCGCCGCTCTGCTCGTAGGTTCGTTCGTGGCACGGGGGTTGGCGCGCCGTTCGCTGGATCGTGCCGGCGCCGACTGGTGGCGGGCGGCGGCCAGCTGGCTGCTGGGTTTGAGCATCCCCGGGCTACTCTTGACCTTCTTCGCCTGGCAGCGGGTGCCGTTCCTATCCATGCGTATCCTGCTGGTCGCCAACGTCCTCGCCGTCATTGCCGTGGCCGCCTGGATGGCCTGGCGGTGGTTCCGCATGGTTCCCCAGCGACGCGCCGGCGTGCAGCGTCGCCGCGAGTACACCAGGTACCTGCCCTCCTAATTCGCCAGCGCAGCTCGGGGTCAGCGCGTAGCTGATCCTTTTCTGTGCGTCGAGCAACAGCGACAAGCCGGGGACGGGAGGCCGAGGACTGGGCCGTGGGCTGGTGCCGGCGCCGCGGCTGGACTGTCGTCGCCCGCAACTGGCGGTGCCGGGGCGGCGAGCTCGACGTGGTCGCCTGGGACCAGGAGCAGCTCATTGTGGTGGAGGTTAAGTGCCGTAGCTCCGTTCGGTACGGCGTGGCTGGCACCCAGCTCACCGCTGCACAGCGGCGCCGTATCGAGCGTACCCTGGAGCAGTTCTGCTACCGTACGGGCCTGGGCGAGCGGCCGTGGCGCATGGACCTCCTGGCGCTGCAGCGCCGCGGCGGTCGGTGGTACAGTACCCACTATGGTGGAGCTGATTGCTAGCGTAGCCCTGGCCTCGTCGCTCGCCGCCCCCGGCGGGGCTCCGCCGGCGCCCACGCTCGTCTGGCGAGACCCGCAGTCGGAAGCCGAGGCTTACGTGCGTGGCCTCACCAGGTCGGGGACGTCGGTTACGGTTACGATAAATGGGTCGATTGCGCCCAGCCTCCGCTACGGGCCTGCCCGAGGCGGGGTAGCCAGCTTCGCCGTGCCCTGGCCGGCAGATTTGCCGTGCGGGGTGTACGAGGTAGCGGCCACGTCGCGACGTGGGCCAAGGCAGAGCGAGGCATCTGCGCCTATCTACGTCGTCGTTCCCGGGGTCAGGGTGGCGCCTCCGAGGCTGGCCTAGGGGGAGCTTGACTGCCGTGGCTAGCCTTCGCTACCATTTGACACAGATGCAGCTACCCTACGGTGGCTGATTTTTTGACGTACGCTAATCCAATACGTGCCTATGAACCTGAACGATATCAAGCCGGCGCTCCAGGCCATCGCTGAGGAGAAGAACCTCTCCTACGATTCGGTGGTGGAGACGGTCGAGGCAGCCCTGGCCGCTGCCTACCGCAAGGACTTCGGCCAGCCTAACCAGAACCATCGCGCCGAGTTCAACCCCGAGACGGGCGCGCTGGAGGTCTACGACGTGAAGACGGTCGTCGAGGACGTAGACCTAGAGGCCGAGCAGGTGGCCTGGGAGGCCTACCGCGCCAAGCTCGCCGAGCACGGCTTCGCCGTGCAGGTGGAGGCCCCGCCGCTGCCCGGTGCGCTGCCGACGCCGCCCCCCTCCGGCACCCCGCCGACCCCCGAGAACCTAGCTGCGGCCGGCCTGGAGCAGTTCAAGCGGTTCGATCCCCGCAAGGAGATTATGCTCTCCGAGGCTAAGGCCCTGAAGAAGGGCGTAGCCCTCGGCGATGAGATTAAGACCAAGCTCGACCTGCCGGGTGAGTTCGGCCGCATGGCTGCCCAGACGGCCAAGCAGGTAGTCATGCAGCGGCTACGCGAGGCCGAGCGCGACAACGTCTTCAAGGAGTTCAAGGCCAAGGAGGGAATGATCGTCGTCGGAATTGTGCAGCGACGTGAGGGCCGCCTGGTTCTGGTTGACCTTGGGCACGCCACCGCCATCATCCCCCCGGATGAGCAGGTAGACCGCGAGAACTACGTGCCGGGCAGCCGCATCAAGGCCTACGTCGTAACGGTCAGCAGCGGCTCGCGCGGTACCGACATTGTGCTCTCGCGCGCCCACCCCAACCTGGTGCGGGCGCTGTTCACCGCCGAGGTTCCCGAGGTTTCGATGGGCACGGTGGAGATTAAGGCCGTGGCACGTGAGGCCGGCTCCCGGACCAAGGTAGCGGTGAGCACCACCCACGAGCACCTGGATCCCGTCGGCTCGTGCGTTGGCCAGCGCGGCGCACGGGTGCAGACCGTCATCAACGAGCTGGGCGGCGAGAAGGTGGACGTGGTCCAGCACGCCGACGACACCTCGAAGTTCATCAGCAATGCGCTGTCGCCGGCTAAGGTTACCGGCGTCCGGCTGGACGAGGCGACCCACACCGCTACGGTAACGGTGAAGGAGGACCAGCTGAGCTTGGCAATCGGCCGCGGCGGACAGAACGTACGCCTCGCCGCCAAGCTGACCGGCTACAAGATTGATATCATTTCGGAGGGCGGCCAGACCGTGAGCAGCGACGACGAGGTAGACGAGGAGGGCAAGCCCGTCGTTGCGGCGCCCGCCGAGCCCGTGGCCGAGCCGGTCGCCGAGGCGCCCGCCGCCGAGCCGGTCGCCGCGTAGAATCCATAACGTAACTAATCCTCAGATCAACCTATGTCACTCACCATCCTCATCCTCATCGCGGTCGGTGCCATTGCCTACAGCCTGGGCTTGGCTAAGTCGGTGCTACGCCGTAGCCCCGGCAACGAGGCAATGCAGACCATTGCCAAGGCTATCCAGGAGGGCGCGCTCGCCTACATGGTGCGCCAGTACAAGACGGTCGCCGCCATTGCGGCTGGGCTGTTCCTCGTCATCGGCTTCGCGCTGGAACGCGACGGCTGGATGACGGCGCTCGGTTTCCTGCTCGGCGCAGCGCTCAGCGCCGCCGCCGGGTTCGTGGGCATGCACGTCTCGGTTCGCGCCAACGTTCGTACAGCTGAGGCGGCTCGCGAGGGTCTGCCGGTAGCCCTGGGCGTAGCCGCCAAGAGCGGCGCCGTTACCGGCCTGCTGGTAGTCGGCCTGGGCCTGCTGGGCGTTACGCTGTTCTACGCCCTGGTGGGCAGCGATAACCTGCAGCCCCTGGTGGGCCTCGCCTTCGGAGGCAGCTTGATCTCGGTGTTCGCCCGCCTGGGCGGCGGCATCTTCACCAAGGCGGCCGACGTGGGCGCCGACCTGGTGGGCAAGGTTGAGGCTGGCATTCCCGAGGATGACCCGCGCAACCCGGCCGTGATCGCCGACAACGTCGGCGACAACGTCGGCGACTGCGCCGGCATGGCCGCCGACCTGTTCGAGACCTACGCCGTAACGATTATCTCCGCGATGCTGCTCGGCGCCCTGGTATTCCCGGGCTACGAGCGGGCGCTGCTGCTGCCGCTGGCTATGGGCGCGGTGGCGATCGTTGCCTCGATCGTCGGCACCTGGTTCATCCGCATGGGTAAGTCGCGCAGCATCATGGGCGCCCTGTACAAGGGCCTGGCCGTAGCCTCCGTGCTCTCCGCCATCGCCGCCTACCCGCTGTCGGTGTGGTTCGCCAGCGACTCCATTATCTACGGCACCTCCGACGTCTTCCTGTCGCTGCTCATCGGCATCGCCATGACCGGCCTGATGGTGGTGCTGACCGAGTACTATACCTCGACCAAGTACAAGCCGGTGCAGCAGATTGCGGCGGCAGCTGAGTCTGGGCACGGCACCAACATCATCGCCGGGCTGGCGGTGGGCATGCGCTCGACGGCGTGGCCAGTCGTGGGGCTGGTGCTCGCAATCCTCGCAGCCTACAGCCTCGCCGGCCTGTACGGCGTGGCGCTGGCCGTGGTGAGCATGCTCTCGCTGGCCGGCATCATCGTTACCATCGCCGCGTTCGGCCCGGTAACGGATAACGCCGGCGGCATCGCCGCGATGGCCAACCGGCCGCAGGAGACTCGAGACGTTACCGATGCGCTGGATGCGGTGGGCAACACCACCAAGGCGGTGACGAAGGGGTACGCCATTGCGTCCGCCGGACTGGCCGCAGTAGTTCTGTTCGCCGCCTACACGCAGGAGCTGGTCGCGCGGCGAGTCAGCTTCAACTTCAGCATCGAGAATCCGCAGGTGCTCGCCGGCCTCTTCTTGGGCGGCGTGGTGGTGTACGTATTCGGCGCCATGGCGCTGCGCTCGGTGGGCAAGGCTGCCGGCAGCGTGGTAGAGGAGGTGCGTCGCCAGTTCCGCGAGCGGCCCGGCATAATGCAGGGCACCGAGAAGCCGGACTACCGCACCGCGGTGGACATTGTTACCCGCGCCGCGCTGAAGGAGATGATCGTGCCGGCCCTGCTGCCCATCGTCGCCGTGATCGCGGTCGGAGTGGTATTCGGCGTCGAGGCTTTGGGCGGCTTGCTCATGGGTAGCATCATTACCGGCGTGTTCGTGGCCATTAGCATGACCAGCGGCGGCGGCGCCTGGGACAACGCCAAGAAGTACATCGAGACCGGCAAGTTCGGCGGCAAGGGCAGCCCGGCTCACCAGGCGGCCGTTACCGGCGACACCGTGGGGGACCCGTACAAGGATACGGCTGGCCCCGCAATCAACCCGATGATCAAGGTAATGAACGTGGTGGCGCTGCTGCTGGTGGCGCTGCTGGTGTAGGAAACCGACGTTACCGTTACGTAGAGACGTTGCATTGCAACGTCTCTACGGTTACCCCAGGGATATTGACACCAGCAGCGCCGCGGGGTATGGCTTAGGTGTTTTAGTTGAATCGACTGAATATTGATAATTGAGCGAGAAATAGTCTCGGAAACAAACAGAAGGAGGTAGGCATGGCACGAATTGTGCTGGCCCTGCTGTGCGCCTGCGCAGCTGGGCTCGCGAACCCGTGGTCCGTAGACATCGGGCCACCGGATCCATGGGCGTGGCAGCGGCTCGCTGCGGCGTCCGATGGCCAAGGAGGTGCGTGGGTTGCGGCTAGCGCCGGCTCACCCGCAAGCCTCTACATTACCCACGTCGGCGACGACGGCACGGTCCAATTCGGTCCGAGCTTAATCGCCGCAGGGTACGAGCAGCAGCCGCTGCTCGCAGCTCCGGATGGCCAGGGCGGAGCGCTCCTCTTGGTAGAGGAGTTCACGTCGTGGCCGCCTCTCAGTAACCAGCTGCGGTTGGTTAACGTCGGCAACGATGGCTCGGTTCGGTGGTCCGCTCTGGCCTGCACCACGCAGGCTGGCGCCAGCTGCCTGAAGCCGCAGCTCGCGGTCGGCGCGCAGTCTGCCCTGGTGGGCTGGGCTTACCAGACCACCGCCGGCACCGAGGCACGCGTCCGTCGGGTACAGCTCGATGGTACCTGCGTCGGTGAACCGCTGGGTGAGGCACTGTGCCAAGCCTACAGCTTGGGCATGGTAGCCTCGGGCGACAGCTTCGTCGTCGCAGCGGCAGACTCAACCTTCATTGTGAAGGGCGGGTCTAGCCGCATCGGCTGGCTGGGTGGACAGGCGCTGTCTGATCCCTGCGTGGTCCACGTTACAGACGTGGCTGCAGACATCGTAGGGTTTCACTCCGGCGCCGTGTGGATTGACCACCGCGGTGCCGGAGGAGCCGATACGGTGGCCACCGGGCTCGTTCAGCCCGTAGAGCTACAGGTAGATGACCTAGACGGCAGCTGCCTCATCAGCTACCGCCGTGACGGCAACATCTACGGCAGGTGGTTCAATCCCCTCACCGCTACCGTGGGCGAGGAGATCACCATCTGCGGCGCTACGGGCAGCCAGCTGGGGCACCAGCTCTCCCGCGGCTCAGCTGGTATCGGCGCTGCCTGGGTCGACCGTAGGTTCGGTTCTGACGACGGCAGGGTATTCTGCCAGCACGTCTGGGCTAGCGGCACACGCTGGCCAGACGGCATCGAGCTGGGGTCGGCTACGCCATTCGGCGGCACCGTGCCCCTGGTGACGTGCGACGGCGACTCCGCCGGCATTGCCGCATGGGTTCTGCCCAGCGGCAGCTTGCGGGTAGCTCCCATCGACAGCCCATGGACGGATGCGGCGCCGGAGCGACCGGTGGCTCTACCCCTGCAGCTCTCGGTGGTTGCCTACCCGAACCCCTTTAACGCCAGTACGACCATTCGCTTCGACCTACCCACGTTCGGGCAGGCCAGGGTGGATGTGTACGATACGGGCGGCAGGCTAGTTCAGCGGCTTATGGACGGGCCGTTGGCCGCCGGCAGCCACGAGGCCCTCTGGGCCCCGTCGGTTGCCAGCGGAACTTACTTCGTCCGTATTAACACCGCGTTCGGGCAGGTCGCCCGGGCGGTGCAACTGGTGCGCTAGCGCCAAAAAAAGTGGGAGATAGCATGAAGATCAAGCAATGCATAGTTCTGGCGCTCGCGCTGCTCACGTTGCTCTCCGCCGCAATTGCCTCGCCGCCGATGCCCCAAGACCAGGGCATCATTCCCAAGGTACAAACCTCCGGGACGGTGAGCCAGAAACTCTTCTTCAGCCTCACCGCCGCCACCGGCATCCCTTGGGATTTCGGTTCGGTGTGGGTAACTACGGTAACGCCTACCGACAGCTCGTCGGTAGCCAATGCCCTGCAGGCTCACTCGGCTGGCACCTCGGTGCCCGCCCTGTACCCGGTGGTGAGGGATCGCTCTGGGCCAGCTGAACGCTGGTACTGGGGTACCTACAATCAGCAGGGCAAGCTGGTAGCTACAGGTGGCATGGTGGGTTTTAGCCCGCCGCCGGCAACAGCTAACCAGCTGCTGCCGCCCGCCGGTACTCCGGCCTACGCTGCGCTGCAGCAGGAGGTAGAGAACTACTGGCGCGACGACGACCCGACCATGGAGATAACCGGGATGGTTGAGTGGAGTAGAGTATTCCTCCAGCCATCGGATATGCCCGGCTTCACCTACCAGGGTGAGCCCATGACGCCGGAGCAGGTGATGATGTACTACGACAGCATGGCCTTCGGGTCGTCCCCTCCAGAGGAGACTCCTGGCGGGAGAGTTCCGTACGAGACGGCGAAGCAGTACTACGACAGGTCGTTCAATTTTGGCATCGACCTGGTCCGTGGGTACGGTACAGATCGTCCGGGCATCATCAATCATGTATCGGGCGGCACCATTGTGCCGATTATTCTGCCGTACACCTTTGCCCAGCTGACCACCGAGCACAGCTTCGCCGAGTTCTGGCAGAGCTTGGTACCGGCGGCGCTGGCAGAGGCTGGGCTGACCATGCCTGACCCAGACCCCTACCACCTGGTTGAGTTCGTATGGTTGGTTCCGTACGAGTGGACATACCAAACCTCACTGTGGGCAATGGCCTACCTCAATACGGGACAGTTCCAAACGAACGCCTACGGTTACGGCGACGTGGCTGGGTACGGGCCGATTGTTCACGAAATGGCCCACGCCTGCAACTCATTCCGCGACCAGTACTACCCGCATAACTACGGCTTCATTGGTCCGTGGGGGGTAATGGCCAACGGTAGCTGGAACCACGAGGGCTGGCACGTGCCGGCCCACCTCATCCCCGACGTGTTCAGCTACTGGCCCGGCTCTACCGCCGACGACCTCTCGGACGTCGGGCTGTACACGCTCGGCCACCGTGGCTACATTCGTTTCTTGAACCCATTCTGCGCCAATGATTCGACGTTCGCAGAGTGGATGTGCCTGGCGGCGCTGAACATTGACCGCGAGGGTATGCAGCAGCCCGGCACAAAGTTCCTGGCAATTCAGACGAACGCGTACGAGGAGTGTGGAGAGTATGGCTGACACCCAGCTGTAGGTCGTACCATAATCTGCGCCGACGGCAATCCGTACGGCTGGACAGTGGACGGCGACCCGTTCCCCCAGGTTGGGGTGGACGCAACCAGCTTCGACATGTGGGTTCAGTCCTACGGCATCCAGTCGCCTATTCCGATCGGCTGGCAAGCTCAGGGCATTGTATCGACCGCAGACTCAGTCAGCTTCCAGCTAGCGTACGAGCCGACGTCGCCGTACCTGGCACTGGAGGCCATCAATAACCAAGAGTCTCTGGTTCCCGGTGGAACTGTAGACCTTTCGATTGCCGTGGTGAACTACGGTTCTACCACGGTCGGCGGAACCGTAACGGTGTTCCCCGAAGCCTTCCTGCCCAGCTTCCAGCTGCAGGTTCCAGCGGGCGTGCAGCCGCTCGATACGGTCGAGCTTCAGCCCGTGGGCAACGTGAACATTCCCGACGACTTCGCCATGGTCGGAGCACGGGTGCCCATTGGGGTGGCCTTCGAAGCTAACTACTGGGAGGACACTGTTCAGGTGTACCTTCCCGAAGCTGGCGGAGCGGCGCTGCCGCTGTGCACAGGACCAATCATCGGCAACTCTGCCGAAGACCTTACGGTGTTAGCTACGGCTCCGAGCGTAGCTACGTGCCTAAGGTTCAGGCAGCAAATTTGGAACCGACCAGTGCTGGGTGCCATCGTGGGCATCGCCATTAGCCCCGGGGCCCAGTACGTGGGCGTGGCTACCGATGAGAACGGCACGGGCCACGTCTACTTCTTGAATGCCTCGAACGGAACGGTTCGGCACCACTGGTCATTCGTCGGTCAGCGCCTAGCCGAGCCAGGGGTGGCATTCGCCTACGGCTACATTACCTTCGTCGTGGGAGACCAGCTGTACCGGTTCACCCCCGACGGCATTCCGTTCGATGATGCAAGTCGTGAAACCCTGGGCCTACCCATGGCTCCCACCGGCTTCGCCTGCGGCGCCGATAGCACCTACTGCATTGTCGGCGGCGATACGTCTACGGCATCGGGCTTCGTTATCGTCCTGGATTTCTGGGGCGACCGAGTATTTCCGGTTCCGGGAGACCTCATTCCCGTCGACGAGCTCGCCTACCTTCCTCCGGTCGGCGGCGATATGAACGGCGATGGCATTCGCACCGAGTACGTGGTTCCGTTCATCGGTGATCCCTACGGCGGCTACGCCATGGTGGCGTACAGCGTGTACTGGGATTCAATTGGGGTCGGCACGTGGCTGTTCACCAACTGGGGTGACAACCGTAATCGGCAGCCGGTGCCCGGTGCGTTCGGCTGGACCAGAGATCTGCTCGACGATGAATCGGTCGGCGCCGCTATAATGGTGGGGCAAGCTGGTTCGGCGCTGCAGCGGAGCTCGCACACCATTGCCGACGGCTCTGTTGCTCCGGCAATTATCGTGGCCGGAGAGAGCAACTGGTACGCTGCCAGCGTAGACCTAACGGGACTGGGGCGTAGCGCGGTTACCCTGGTTACACCGGGTCACGGCGACATTCGTATGTATGATCCAGATGCTACCACGCTGGTTCCGGGAGGGTCTGCAGTCGTTACCCCCGGCGGCGAACTCTTCAGTGGGCCGCCGCTGGTAGTACGGGCGGCAGACTGGCTATCGGAGATTTGGATTCCGACCCAGGATATTGGCGGCTGGCGTTACCAGCCGTACAGAACCCAGGGGTTCGGCTCCGATTGGTTCGGCCTCAACGGCGACGGGCAGAACACCCGCTGCCACGGCTTCCGCGGCCAGCTGGGGGTGCCCGGCGCCCCAGACTCCGGCATCGTTCTGACGGTAACGTACTCATCCAACCGGAACGAGCTGCTGCTGGCCTGGTCTGCCAACTTCCCCAGCGGAGTATACGGGTACCACGTGTACGACGCCCCCGACCCGGATACCCCGGAAGATGCGTGGACGGTTATTCGAACCATTGGCACCACGTCTAGCTACGCATGGGTAACGATTCCGCTGCCCGCGGCAGCGAAGCGTTTCTATAATGTCAGGGCAATACTACCTGACCCTGCAGATCCCGAAGCCCCAGACGGCTCCACCTACTGGGGCCAGCACGAGCAGTAACGTTCCTTCAACTAAACCCAGCCCCGCTCGAACGAGCGGGGCTGTTCTTTTGCTTGCCGTAAGCCCGCTCGTCCGCTAGTGTCTAGGCTCTATGGGAATATTCTCTAGGCACGAGAAGCCAGCTGACCCCGCTGCAGACGTAGCGGCGGGCCCGGCCACGCCCCCCGGCCACGTGGCCGTTACGTTCGACGTGCCGTGGTCGGCGATCGAGGCTAAGCTTCCAGCCGCCGCCGCGAAGCTCTCCAAGCAGCAGCCGCTCCAGGGTTTCCGCGAGGGCAAGGTTCCCGTCGATGTGGCCAGGCAGCGCTACGGCGACCAGCTGCTGATGGCCGAGGCGTACGACCTGGCCGTACCCGGCATGTACGCCGCGGAGATTGCTAGCGCAGGCCACGAGACCGTGGGCCAGCCCGCCATGTCTTTCACGCCCGACCCGGCCTGGGGGGTAGACGTCTCGGTTACCGCTACCGCCCCCGCGCTGCCGCCGGTGACCCTGCCCGACTGGAGCGCCGTTAAGGTCGATGCCGTCCGCCGAGAGGTGTCCGACGCCGACGTCGCCAAGGTGGTAGACCAAATTCGGGACCGCTTCGCGACCGAGGAGCCCGCAGACCGTGCGGCAGCGAGCGGCGACCTGGTGGAGCTAGACTACGAGCTGCTGGTGGACGGCGTGGCGGTGGAGGACGGCAGCGGCAAGTCTCACCGTGCGGTGCTGGGGCGTGGGCACCTGCTGCCCGAGGTTGAGGCTGCGGTGGTCGGCATGGCGCCGGGCGAGGAGAAGCACCAGGCAATCACCTTCGGGCCCGAGCACCAGCTGCGCACCGTCGCCGGCAAGACGGCAGACTGCCGCATCGTGCTGAAGCAGGTTTTCGGCCGTACGCTCCCCGAGCTCACGGACGAGCTGGCGGCTAAGGTCGGTCCGTTCAAGACGGCAGATGAGTTCACGGCCCGGGTCCGTGCCGACCTGGAGGAGGAGGCGGCGGCAGAGTCGCTGCGTGAGACCGAGAAGGCGGCGCTGCAGGCAGCCGTAGCGGCGGCGAAATTTGGACCGCTGCCGGAGATACTGGTGAACGACGAGGTCGGCAGGCTCATCCACGAGCTGCAGCACAGCATCGAGCGCTACGGCGTGAAGTTCGACGGCTACCTGGCGCACATCAAGAAGAGCATGCAGGAGCTGCGCCTGGAGTTTGTCGTCCCGGCGACCGAGCGGCTGAAGGTAATACTGCTGCTACGCGCCGTCGTCCGCGAGCGGTCGTTGCTCCCGACCGACGCCGAGGTTGACGCCGAGATTGCGAGGCTAAAGCAGCGGTCGCAGGACTCCGCCCAGCTGGATGACCCCCGGGTGCGGAGCCAGGTACGCGTCGACCTGGCACAGCGGGCCGCGGTGGCGTGGGTGGTCCACGCCGTCACCCAGGCGTAGAGACGCGCTGCAGCGCGTCTCTGCCACGCAGGGTATAATTCGGCCATGCTGTTCGGCGTACACGTATCCGCGGCCAAGAGCCTAGCGCTCGCCCCCGAGCGGGCGGCAGATGTTGGCGCCGAGGTGTTCCAGTTCTTCTCGCGTAGCCCCCGCGGGGGACCGGCGCCCAAGATTAGCCCGGCCCTGGCGGCGGAGTTCCGCGCGAACTGCAAGAAGTTCAAGCAGGCCGAGTGCTACATCCACGCGCCGTACTACATCAACTTCGCATCTACGGACGCACGCATAAATCGTGGCTCCATTTCGGTCGTGCGTGACGAGCTGGAGCGGGGCTCGTTGCTCGGCGTGAAGTACGTCATGACCCACCTCGGCACCAGCAGGGGTCTGCCCCGAGCTAGGGCGCTAGCCATGGCGACCGTGAGCCTGAAGAAGGTCGTGCACGGGTACACCGGCACGACCGAATTTCTGCTGGAGATTGCGGCAGGCTCCGGCGACGTCATCGGCAGCAGCTTCGGGGAGATTGCCAAGCTGCTGCGCGGCATCGGCAGGAAGGATGTGGGGGTCTGCTTCGACACCGCGCACGTCTTCGCCTCGGGCTACGACCTGCGTACGCCGGCCGCCGTTGCCGCCACGCTGCGGGAGTTCGACCGTACCATTGGCCTGGGCCGCCTCAAGCTCATCCACTGCAACGACAGCAAGGTAGACATGAATTCAAAGAAGGATCGGCACGAGCACATTGGGCTGGGCAAGATTGGGCTCGGCGGATTCCGTGCTTTGCTGGCCCACCCCAAGCTGCGGAAGATCAACTTCTCGCTGGAGACGCCGGAGGATGACACCCGGGGCGATGCCCAGAATCTTGCGGTGATGAAGAAGATGCGGAAGCAGGTATGCGGCTAGCTATCATCAGCGATACGCACGGCAACGTTGCCTGGCTCGACATGGTGCTGCCCTGGCTGGCTCAGCGTACGCTGGACGGTTTGGTCCACTGCGGGGACGTGCAGGACGTGGGGACGCTGGAGCACCTGTGCCAGGGCTTCGGCGGGCCGGTGTGGGTCGCGCAAGACCCGGCGGCAGATGATCTAGATGACCTCGTTCGCCACCGCAGCCCCTGGCCAACCAACCTGCAGTCAATCCACGAGCGCATCGAGCTACCCGAGGCGGGGCTTGCCGCTGTCCATAGGCCAGACGAGGCGGCGAACCTCGCCGCCACTGGGCGGTACCGCTACGTCTGCTACGGCCACACCCACATTCCATGGGAGAAGCGGCAGGGAGAAGTGCGCCTGTTCTGCCCCGGCAACCTGTGCGGCGTTCGCGCACGGCCGACGTTCGCAACCCTGGATACGGATACGGATGATTTGCAGTTGCACGTGGTGGAAACGTTGTAGGTATGCGCGTACCAGTTGACCCCCGGCATCCGGATCCTGTAGCCATTGCCCGCGCCGTTGAGGTGCTGCAGGCGGACGGCGTCATCGTCTACCCCACCGACACTGTCTACGGCATCGGCTGCCGCATCGGCTCACCTGCTGGCATTGCGGCCGTGTACCGAGCCAAGGGTAGGCAGCGCCGTAAGCCGGCATCCTTCATCTGCCGCGACCTGCAGCAGATCAGCCACTACGCCGTACTCTCCGACGCTGCCTACCGCCTAGCAAAGCAGCTGCTGCCCGGGCCGTACACGCTCGTCCTGCCGGCTAGCCCAGCTTGCCCCAAGCCGATCCAATCTGCGCACCGCGCCGTAGGCGTCCGCATTCCCGACTGCGCCGTTACCGCCGCTATCGTCCAGGCCCTGGGTGAGCCGCTCATCTCGACCAGCGCCAACATTAGCGGAGAAGAGACGCCGGAGGATGCCGCTGCCATAGAGCGTACGTTCGGCCCGAGCGTCGGCTTAGTCCTGGACGCAGGCGTACTCAGCGGGCAGCCATCTACGGTACTAGATTGCACCGGATCGGAGGCTTCGGTGATTCGGCAGGGTGCCGGGCCGTGGCCGCCCTTGACGGCGCAGCCAGGCGGCGTATAGTTGAATTATTCTCTTAACATTCCCCACAGATCTTTCGTCCCCAAACGGGACATTCAACATATTGTCGGCAGCCACCTCACGGTGGCTGTCTTCATATATACTCCGGCTATGGAATTTACCCAGCTCGCCGTAGTGTGCCGCCCCAACGCTAGGGAGAGTACCGTCGTGGGCTGGGTTGGCAATCGTCTAGCCCTACGGCTAGCAGCTCCCGCCCGCGAGGGTAGGGCGAATGAGGCTGCAATCGATCTTATCTCTTCTGCGGCGGGCGTCGCTCCGAGCGCGGTAGAAATTACCCACGGGGTCGGAGGCAGGCTCAAGCTCCTTCGGCTCCCCCTTGCGGGCTTGCAGAGGCTGCAGGCTACAATACCCGGGTATGGCAGCTGAACGAATCGAACGGACAGCCGGTAGCCTGCCGCCGCCCCCCACGCGGCGGGCTGCGGTGCAGGACTGGTACCGCACCATTGGGCTGACCCTGGCCTGGGTGGCGCTGCTGGGGGTAGCCGTCGGGTTGGCCGCCAGCCTTCTGCTGATGCCCGAGTGGCTGAGCCGGATCTCCCTTACCGCGGCTGGCCTCGCCCTCGCGTTCCACATAGTGCTGTCCGTAGCCCTGAGCAGGACCCCCCGGCTAGAGGCTTGATTGTTCCCGGCTAATTCAGTAAGGTTTCCGCACGCGGGTATCGTATAGCGGCATTATGCCACCTTGCCATGGTGGAGAGACGGGTTCAATTCCCGTTACCCGCTCCAGTCTATAGGCGGTCCTATCCCCAGCCCCGGGGCGGCTTGCGCGTGGGGTTAGGGGTGCCATACTTAATGCCTTAGCCTAAGTGAACCAACTATGATTACCCCAGAGCTACGCCAGTTCGTTGCCCAGGCAATGGCCGCCGGCCAGTCGGCCGATGATATTCGACAGACGCTCCGCAGCCAGGGCTGGGAGTCGCTAGACGTAGAGCAGGCGCTGGCGCAGTCCAGCCAGGCTCCCGTTGCCCCCGCACCCCGGGGCAGCTTCCCGCGCGTGTTCCAGATGATCGGCGGCGCCTTCAAGCTGTTCCGCAGCCGTGCCCGTGTGCTGCTGACCGTGGCAGCGGTCGCCGGCGTCATGCTTACCGTCGGCCAGTGGCTGGGCTACGGCAGCCTAGAGGCCAAGAACTCCTTCCGATCGAATGACGAGATGACCTTCCCCGGCGGCATACCGGCAATGGTCGGCTACGGATTTGCGATGCTGGTGTACACCGTGGCCTGGTTCGCCGGCCTCGTTGCAATCGTGCGTCGCGACGCCGTCTCTCTCCGCCAGGCGGTCGCCGAGGTGCCACGGAAGTTACTGCCCCTCATCTGGGTTACCATCCTAGCCTCAGCCGTTACCATGGGCGGCTTCCTGCTGCTCATCATCCCTGGGTTGCTCTTCGCGGTTTGGTTCAGCTTCGCATCGTACGTGTACCTAGCCCAGGGCATCGGCGGGCTCCGCGCCCTCAGCCTGAGCAGGGAGTACGCCCGCGGGGCCTACTGGCGCATAGTGTGGGCTTTCTTTGCCTTCGGCATTATCTTCGGCATCGCGTTCGTCATAATTGCCGTTGCCCTCATGGGATTGAGCGTCGTTACCGGGCCGGTCGGATTCATCTTCAGCTTGCTGTTCGGCATCGTGCTGGCCACCATGGGGCTGCTGTACACCAGCTACACCTACCAAGTTTTCTTGGGCTTGCAGGCTAGGCGGGGCGAGATCGCCGAGACGCCACGCGCTACGGCGCCAATCGTCGCGGGCTTCATCGGATGCGCAATTCTCGTGGCTCTGGCAATAGGCGGTGCCCTATCGCCGAAGTCCAACGACGCCAAGGTGGACCTCAGCTCGCTCGGCGGGCAAACGGAGATTGCCAAGATGTTCGAGTTCGCCGCAGTTCGCGCCGGCGTAGAGGCGTACAGGGAGGACAACGGGTCGTACCCCTCCAAGCTTTCAGATATCGGCAGCGACTACCTCAACGTCACCTCGGTAGACGTCTCCAAGTTTACCTACACCAGCACCGGGGCAACGTACCAGCTCTGCACCACCATCGGCGGCCAGCAGAAGTGCGAGGGGCCATCGGGCTCGACGCCCACGGCTCCGGGGCAGTAGTGTAGGCGGGCCGGGGTGGTGGAACGGTATACACGGGGGACTTAAAATCCCCTGCCCGCAAGGGCTTGCGAGTTCGAGTCTCGCCCCCGGTACCACGAACCAGTGCGGAGCACGGTTCGCGGTAGTCCCGAACCGAACTCTGTTCTGGTTCGGGGTACCACCCATACGTTTTGACGTCGCCGCGCCGCCGGGGTACGGTGGCGCTAATTCTTGCAACTTGAACAACCGTAGAACAGGAGGCGCCGCAGTGGCGTCAGTACGAATACTAATGGTCAACCTCGGCAGAGATGCCGACTTCTACCGGCAGCAGATTGTGGGCTGCGACCCGATGGCGGCAGCGTACTGCTTCGACGATCGCCTAGTCCGCTACGGCCCAGAGCGACAGCGGGTTGTGGTCAATCGTCTGCTGCTCAAGTGCTTCGATCTGGCGCTCATCGCCAGCTGGTGGGGCGACGGCCGTGGCTGGATTGAGGGCGTGCCGCCCACCCTACGCAGCAGGGCTGCCATCCTCAGCTTCAATGGCGTCGTTGACCTACGATCTTCGCTTGGCCCGCTCGGGTTCCGGCACTTCGTGAGCAAGGTAAACTTCGCTTCCGAAATGGGTGAGGTGCTGCGCCTCTGCCGGGGCGTTCCAGGCGAGCAGCATTCTCAGGCTTCCGCTAGCTGATCACGTCGCTACGCATCAACCGAGCAGCCGCAAAACGGCTGCTCTCTTTTTTGGTCCACCATCACGCTGTATAATTACAACGTAGTTTAGTTCATTTCGAGCAGACAGCGCCGTCGCACCGCAAGATTTCTTTCAAGAATTCGAGCGGCCAACGAGGAGCGCCGTCGCTCGTCCATCTGGATAAGTCGATCACCACCCATACGGTCAGCTGGGCTGGATTCACTGTGCCCATTCGTTAACCAGCTAACCAATAACCGTATGGATCTGAATAAGATCACGCTGATAGGCAACCTCACCAATGACCCGGAGGAGCGTAAGCTGCCCTCGGGCAACCTGTGCGCCACGTTCGGCGTCGCCACGAACTTGAAGTGGCACGACGCCAAGACCAAGGAGCTGCGCGAGGCGGCGGAGTTCCACCGCGTCGTGGCGTGGGGCTCGCTCGCCGAACGCGCGGCGCAGTTCCTCGAGAAGGGATCGCGCGTGTACGTAGAGGGCCGCCTGCGCCAGAGGACGTTCACCGACAAGCAGGGGCAGAAGCGGTCGAGCCAGGAGATTTCGGCATCCGAGATCATCTTCCTCAGCGGCTACCGTCGCGATTCATCTAGCCTGGCAGACGCCGAGGTTCACGAGGAGGTTCCCGAGGACGGCGAGTAGACGCCGGAAGGGCCCCGCGGGGCCCGGCCCCGGTGGCGAGGGAGCGTACCGAGCTGACCCCTAGGAACGTAGCCTCACCGCCGGAACCGGGCCCCGCCTGAGGCGGGCAACACCCGAGAGAGGAGAGTAGCTCTTTGGAATCTTCAAGAAGCAGGAGGAGAAAGCTGTGGCCCTGGATCGTTGGCGTAGCGATCCTAGCGGCAGCCGTAGGCTGCTACGAGAGCCTGTCAGACCCACCCGACCCGGTCCGGAGCGGAGGTGGCTCCAGCTTGGACACGTGGTGGAGCAGCCGCACGCAGGCTCAGCGGAACCAGGCAATCGTGGACCGTGGCCTGCAGCAGCTGGGGCAGGTAACGGGCCAGCAGTGCAAGGAGTGGGTCCGGACGGTGGTGCAGAGCGCATCGCAGGGCGACGTGCTGCTGCCGCCGAACAACGCCAACGGCTGGCAGTGGCACACCCACCCCAAGGTTCGGTTGGTGGCGCAGAACGTCTGCCCCGCCAGCCTGCAGCCGGGGCACATCGTGCAGCTGCGCCAGACCAGCGGCCTGCCGCACACGGCGATCGTGCGGACGGTTGGGTACGGCGGCATGACGTGGGTAGATGCGAACTGGGTTAACTACAACAACCCGGCGGGAACCGTGGCTTCGCACGCCATAAGCTGGGCCACGTTCTACGCTATTGCCGCTCAGTACTCCTTCTACGAAATTACCGGCTGATACAGCCGGCGCGGGCCCACCTACGCCGAAGGCTTCGGTGGGCCCGACTAATTACATACCAACATGAAATTTAAATTTGTCGTCCCAACCATTGCTCTGCTGCTGGCGCTGCTGCCCAGCGCCGCCCGTGCCAGCGGAGAGCTGATCGTTACCGAGCTAATGTACGATGCTCCGGGGTCCGACGTGGGCGCCGAGTGGGTTGAGCTCTACAACGCCAGCGCCGGCCCAATCACCATTGTTCCGGGCACCGGCGCCGGGTCCTGGCGCATCAACGACGGCAGCAACCACGTCATCCGCATTGCCCAGGGTGACCCCGTGGTTCCGCCGGGGAGCCTGTTCATTATCGCGGCGAGCAGCAGCGCCTTCCTGGCGGCTCACCCCAACTACGTCGGAACGCTGGCTACATCATCGCTCGCCCTACCCAACGGCGGCGGCACCGTGGGCATTACCGCTGACGGCGGAGCTACCTGGCTCGCCCAGGTTACGTACGCCAGCAGCTGGGGCGGAGCCGGCGACGGCAGCAGCCTGGAGAAGGCGACACCGGAGGGGCCGGATGACGCCGCCAACTGGCGCAGCTCGCCCCAGCCCGGCGGCACGCCCGGGCAGCTGCCGTCGCCGGAGGCGCCGAACGGTCCCCCGGTGGCTGCCTTCACCTCTGGCCTGTTCACCCAGGTGGGCGTACCCGTTCAGTTCGACGCTACAGCTTCGTCTGACCCCGACGGAGACCAGCTGACGTACAGCTGGGACTTCAGGGACGGCGCGGTGGCTTCCGGAGCCATAGCCGTGCACGCCTTTGCCCTCGCCGGGCGCTACGACGTTCTGCTCACCGTATCTGACGGGCACCTGCAGGCAACCGCGACAGCATCTGTTGTGGTCTTCAACGAGGTGTCGGATGATCCGCAGGATCCGGTCCTCGGCACGCCGCCGGTGCCGTTGATAGACGGGCCTACGGCGGGCGTCGCCGGTGAGCTGCTGACGTACAGCGGCAGCCGTTCGTACGATGAGGATACGCCGATAGTTACATACGTATGGGATTTCGGTGATGGCGGTACCGCAACGGGCGTTACTGCGACGCACGCCTTCACCGCGTCGGGCGAGTACACGGTTACCCTCGTCGTCAGCGACGGATCAGCCACGTCATCGGCTAGTACGACCGTAGGAATAGCTGCGGGCGAGGAGGATTCGTCGCCTCCCGCCGTGGGCGGCAATCCTGGATCGGGCGCTAGCGCCGAGGGGCAGGTGGTAATCACCGAGCTGCTGCCGAATCCAGTGGGGGACGACCTGCAGGGCGAGTACATCGAGGTGCAGAACGTGGGCGCCGACCCGGTACGCCTTGGTCCGTGGACCCTGGTAGATGGCCGGGGGAGGCGCTACGCCTTCAGCGGCAATGGGTCTACCGACGTCGCCCTAGAGCCCGGCAGCTTCCTGGTCGTGCCACGCGTAGTTTCTGGAATCACCCTGGCGAACGCCAGCGGCTCGGTGCAGCTGCTGCGGTGGGACGGCGCCCCGGCTGGGGTGCCGGTAGCCTACGGCAGCTCACGCGAGGGCAAGGCGTGGTCGCTGATGCCGGACGCTACCTGGGCTTGGGCCACGCCCACGCCCGGATCCCCGAACGCTGCCCCGGCTGTCGCTACAGAGAAGGCGGCAACGGTTCGTGAGGTGCGTGATGCGGCTCCGAAGGTGAAGGGTGCCGCTACGGCAACGCTAGAGTTCATCCCGCCGCCGGTGGCCACCGAAGACATTACCGATGGCGATGGGCTCGTCGAGATGGTCGGCGTGGTTACCATGCCTCCCGGCGTCGCCGGCAAGCGGCTGCTGTACCTCGCAGACTACGATGTTCACGCTGGGGCTGCCGACGCCTCGGCCGGCATCGGCGTCTACTTCACCGCCGAGGCGCCGCCGAAGCTCGCGCTGGGCGACATTGTAACCGTGCGGGGGAAGGTGGGCGTAACCGCTGGCGAGCAGCAGCTGAAGGTGGGGCGAGACGGCAGCGTGGCGATCATAGGCAGGGCAGCCGGCGTACAGCCGGAGCCCGTAGAGGTCGGTGCGCTGAACGTAGAGGCCGTGGGGAGCGTCGTGGCCATTCAGGGTTCGGTGGCAAAGGCGAGCGGCAAGATGGTTACCCTGGACGACGGCACCGGGCAGGTGGTGGTGTGGTTCCCATCCAGCGGCGCCGTGGCCAAGCCGCCGCTCAAGCAGGGGCAGCAGCTCGCCGTGGCTGGGGTTGTTCGTCTAGCCTCAGACGGCAGCGTGCGCGTAATGCCCCGCGACGCAGCCGAAGTCGCAGTTCAGACGGCTGGCGGTGATGCGCCTCCCGATGGAAGCGTGCCCGCTAGCTCATCTCGCACTGCCCCCAGCGGCAGCGTATTCAGGATCCTCGGTAGCGGAGGCTCACCGCTGGTGCCGATTGGTCTAGCAGCTACCGGCGTCGGCCTCGCCGGCGCCATCTGGTGGGTCCGGCGAGGATCCTAAGTATCGCGACGCTTCGGATTCATTCCGAGCGTCGCGATTCAATGGAGGGGAGAGGCAGTCCGCTGCGGCGGACGTCGGAGAGGGGAACCCGAATTGCGCGAAGCGCGAGGGTTCCCCTCTCCGAATATAAATAAACCACCCCCCGGAACTCACCGAGGTGGGTAACGGAGGGTAGTTAGGAGAGTAATACTCTACCGCTGGATCTCACCGTCGGCGAGATAAAATCAGCAGCGGAGTATCGCTCCCTATTTTAGTACCATGAATTCGGCCGTCAAGGCCACCAGCTGTGATACCCGGTTACCAATTGAGGTGATTAAGAGATTTTGAGATTCACCTGATACTCGCTACCAAATTAGGACCAGACATTGACAAAATTGTAGTAAGGGTCTATATAGCAAAATTGCTGACTAGTGGTTCGCTGCACGTTCGAAATTCAAAATTATAGAAAGGGAAGTCAAGGTGCTTACAGGGAAAAGGAAGAAGAAAAAGAGGGTGACCAAAACCTCTCTCGCAAGAGACAACAAGGCTCTACTGATAAGGTGTAGAGATTTAGAGGAAGAGCGTAGGCGCTTGGAGTGGGAACTAGGCCTATCAAGGAAGGTACTAAGGAACGTGGCCCCGCTCGTCGTACCCCTCGCGCTCCTTGATAAACCAGTTGCTGAGTTTTTTGACTCCTACTTCATTAATCGAAGACTTGACGAGGCCAAGATTAGAACTGTTGGGCAACTAGTTCGGCTACCGGAGCGTGAACTACTACGCAAGCGGGATCTTGGATGGAGAACTTTGCGTGCAATTTATGATGGCTTAGCGGATTGGGGGCTGTCGTTCGGTATGGATGACGAAGCTATCAGCAACTGGAAGCAAACCCTGCAGTAGCACCTTTTCGTACCCCCTCAAGGCCTAACGGAAATCCGTTGGGCCTTTTGATTCTGGTATCGCTATGCGTAGCTCGTGGCCAGACTTAAAGTGGAGTGAAGAATGGTGCCGTGGGAGAGACTCGCCCGCCTCAGCCGGGGTTGACCGGGCGTCGGCCGCAGCATAGGGTACCCCGGTACAATGGAGGAAAGTCAATGGAAAGACGCATCGAAAAAACGCTCCTTGATGCTACGCTCTGCTTTCTGGTTGACGCCGGAAAGGTGCTGCTGGCAGTGAAGGGTAGCAAAATCGGCGCCGGGTGCTGGAATGGGTACGGCGGCGGCGTCGAGCTGGGCGAGACGCCCGAGCAGGCGGCGGTACGGGAGCTAGCAGAAGAGTCTGGCGGCGTCGTGGTAGCCCCCGAAGACCTCGACAAGGTCGCGGTTCTGGATATGGAGAACCGTAGGTCTGACGGAGGAGTATTCAGGTGCCGCGTGCACGTCTACCTCGTCCACCGTTGGTCCGGTGCTGCGGCGGAGACGGAGGAAATGAAGACGCCGAGGTGGTTTGGATTCGACCAGATCCAGGGGCTGCGGCTTATGCCAGCGGATAGGGTATGGCTGCCGCTGGTTCTGGCGGGCAAAATGATCCAGGTGAAGGCTGCCTACGCACCCTTTCAGTCAGAGCTAATCGGCGAGGTGCAAATTGAACAGGTCGAGAAACTTTGAGCGCTAGTCAACTGGCGCTCTATTCTTTGGTGCCAGAGGTGGGACTCGAACCCACATCCCTTGCGGGACCAGGTCCTAAACCTGGCGTGTATACCAATTTCACCACTCTGGCACGCAACCGTTATAGCTCACATCTCGCCCCAGTGGAAGGCCGGCATTGACGGCGTACGTCGGCGGGCGCACAATTTTCTGCATTCGATTGCAAATTGGTAATAGATATAGAGGAGTCAGAAGATGTCCCAGCCTGCAGGCAGCGCAGAGCGCTGCAAGTGTCCCTCCTGTGGCCAGGAAGTGGGAGTGGTAAGCCGCCGGGATAAGAAGTACCCCGAGCTGCACAATACGCCAACCGCCAGTAGCAGTACCAAGTGTCCAGGCAGTAGGGTGCAGGTCCTGGGCCCCCGCATCTATCGGGCAGAGGAGGCAGCTGCGTGCCGGCCAGTAGGGTAGATAGGGAGTTCGAAAAAAAAGCCGCCCCCAACAGGGCGGCTCTGATTCAATTGATTCTTTGACAGAAGATTATTTTTGTTTTCTGGTACCATTACCGCCGGGGTAATCTGTCGGTATTTGACAGCAATTCTGAGGCAGAATATAGTGCGTATTACCTAAAAGAAACCATCACCTGTGGAGATAAAAACCATCCGAATGGTAGGCCCTTTCTCGAGCGGGGCCCAATCGCCAAGCCAGTAATGGCATAGCGACGTTGGTGGAGCCGCTCGGGACCCCGAGCGGTGATTCTTTTTTAGGAGAACATTCCCTTACCAGACCGAGGTAGGCAGGGCGTTCCGGTCCACACCCGCTGCTCGCAGCGACCGTGGCCGCGACCGGAACGCTCTGGATGTCTCGGGAGTTGGACTTTGACAACCGAGATCATCGCACAAGTAGAGACGTAATATTTTACGTCTCTGATAGAGATAAATAACGAGCAAGTTTCTTGCAATTTCTAGTTAAAAAAAAGTCCGTGGCCAATCCTGTGGCGCGCGGCAGTGCCGTTTTAAGCCGTACGCGCAACGGTCGCCCAAAGCGACCGGCTGCTAGTACTGTGGTCAACCGGCATACGTGCAGACGGTGGATGCCTAGACACGAGAAGCCGATGAAGGACGTAGCAGCCTGCGATAAGCTTCGGGGAGGTGGCAAGCAACC
>CAZHXI010000005.1:0-67986 GCA_964536515.1 uncultured Gammaproteobacteria bacterium
GGACATCCTCTCGCAGCAGTACGCCTGCGCCAGCTCCCACGTCAGCCTGCCGCCCATCGAGCCGCGCACGTTCAGCGTCAACAGCCCGCACGGCGCCTGCCCCACCTGCACCGGCCTGGGCACCAAGCTGGAGGTAGACCCCGACCTGGTCATCCCCAACCGCCGGCTGAGCATCGCCGAGGGCGCCGTTCGGCCGTGGTCTCGCTCCACCGCCAACCAGACGTGGTACATGCGTATGCTGAATGCCGTCGCCAAGGCCAAGGGCTTCAGCCTCACCGTGCCCGTAGAGAAGATGAAGCCGGAGGACCTGAAGTCAGTTCTGTACGGCACCGGCGACACCCGCTACAGCGTCCGGTTCGACAGCGCCAGCTTCGACGGCGACTACCGCTCCACCTTCGAGGGCGTAATCCCCAACCTGGAGCGCCGGTTCAAAGAGACGGAATCGGACTACGTCCGCGGCGAGATAGAGCGGTACATGCGCGCCAACCCGTGCGCCGCCTGCGGCGGGTCGCGCCTGCGGCCGGAGGCGCTGGGCGTAACCGTAGCGGGCATGAGCATCGCCCAGGTGAGCGCCATGTCGGTGGCGGCCGCGCACGAGTTCTTCGCCTCGCTGGGAACCCAGGCCAAGGGCAGCCCCTTCACCGCTAGCCAGCGCCAGGTGAGCGGCCCGATCGTGAAGGAGATTGCCCAGCGCCTATCCTTCTTGCAGAACGTCGGCCTGGGCTACCTAACGCTGGAGCGCAGCGCCAGCACGCTCTCGGGCGGCGAGTCGCAGCGCATTCGCCTGGCCACGCAGATCGGCTCGGCCCTGGTGGGCGTGCTGTACGTGCTGGACGAGCCCAGCATCGGCCTGCACCCGCGCGACAACACGCGCCTCATCCGTACGCTGGAGGCGCTGCGCGATCTGGGCAACACCGTCATCGTCGTGGAGCACGACGAGGAGACGATCCGCGCCGCCGACCACGTGGTGGATATTGGCCCGGGCGCCGGCGAGCACGGCGGAAGCGTGGTGGCCGAGGGCACACCGGCGGCAATCGCCACGAACAAGAGCTCGCTCACCGGCCAGTACCTATCTGGCGCCAAGTCTATTCCCGTCCGCAGCAGCTACCGCACCGGCAACGGCAAGCAGCTGGCGATAATCGGCGCCAAGGCCTTCAACCTTAAGGGCGTAGACGTGGCCATCCCGCTCGGCACGCTCACCTGCGTAACGGGCGTATCTGGCTCGGGCAAATCTACGCTGGTTACCGAGATCCTCTCCAAGGCTCTGGCCCAGCACTTCTACCAGGCTAAGGATGCGCCAGCGCAGCACAAAGAAATCAAGGGCCTGGAGCACCTAGACAAGGTCATCACCATCGACCAGTCCCCCATCGGCCGCACGCCGCGCAGCAACCCCGCCACCTACACCGGCGTGTTCACCCCCATCCGCGACCTGTTCGCGGCCCTGCCCGAGGCGCGGCTGCGCGGCTACGACGCCGGCCGGTTCAGCTTCAACGTGAAGGGCGGCCGCTGCGAGGCCTGCCAGGGCGACGGCTTGGTGCGCATCGAGATGAACTTCTTGCCGGACGTGTACGTGGAGTGCGAGGAGTGCCACGGCAAACGCTACAACCAGCAGGCGCTGGAGGTGCACTACCGCGACAAAACGATCGCAGACGTGCTGGCCATGACGGTGGAGGAGGCGCACCAGTTCTTCCAGGCCATCCCCGCCATTGCCACCAAGATGGCCACGCTAGAGGAGGTGGGCCTGGGGTACATCAAGCTGGGGCAGTCGGCCACCACCCTCTCGGGCGGCGAGGCGCAGCGCGTGAAGCTAGCCACCGAGCTGTCGCGCCGGGCCACCGGCCGCACCATGTACATCCTGGACGAGCCGACCACCGGCCTGCACTTCGAGGACGTATCCAAGCTGCTGGGCGTGCTGCAGCGGCTGGTAGACAAGGGCAACACGGTGCTGGTGGTAGAGCACAATTTGGACGTCATCAAGTGCGCCGACCACGTCATCGACCTGGGTCCCGAGGGCGGCGAGGGCGGCGGCAGCCTGGTCGCATCCGGCACCCCGCCGGAGGTGGCGCGCGTCTCCGCCAGCTATACCGGCCAGTACCTGAAGGCCTTCTTCGCCGAGAAGAAGAAGCAGTCAACGAAGAAGGTTAGGTAGCCCCGGCTGCCCCTTGACCGCCCCCGGCAACGGGGGCAAGTTGGCGTTATCACGAACCTTTCGAAGAAGGAGGAAAGGCAATGCCCCAATACTGGAACACCACCGGACCGCTCACCGTTGTCCTGACCACGGAAGGACTGGGTAGCCCGCGGATCGAATTCATCCAACGTCGCTACGGAAATTTGGTTACCCTCGAAGGCAACCGACTAGGCATCTCCAAGGACGGCGGCTGCCAGCAGTCCGTAGATAGCATTACGCTGTCGTTCTCTGGCCGGCCGATTGACTGCATGTACCTACACTACAGCGACATTGACCACATCGAAGATGCAGCTGGGAATCCCGTCTGGGAGCCAGCTGCAGCCCACGCCTGAAACGAACCCGCCCCGTAGTGAGAGCTTAAACGCTCTACTACGGGGCTCAATTTTTTCCGCTACAGCAGCACCGCTACGAGGAAGCAGGCCAGCGGGATGGTTAGGTTGTCGTCGAAGCCGCGGGGCGTGAATACCTCCGCCAACGAAGCGGCAGCTGCCAATGCGAACGCTGCGAAGAACGAGATTGGCAGCAGCCACCACGCCAGCGCCGCGGCCAGGACGAAGCCCAGCAGTCCGGTCCAGCGGCGGTTGCGGCGCACGTGCGGGCCGCCCAGCATCGGCCCGAGAATGGCGGAGAGCGCGTCGCCCACGGTGAGCATTACCAAGCTGGCCGCGGCCGCAACCGCCGCCCGCTCCGGCGTCGTAACGTGCGCCTGCTCTAGCACCTTCGCCAGGACGAGGACGACCAAGCTACCCAGGAACAGGTAGGTTGCTCCCAGCCACTGGCCAGACTCACGGGGCCGGATGACGTGCTGCACCACCCAGCGCTGCCACAGGCCGTCAGACGAGGCACGCCGCCGGTACTGCTCGGCAACCAGGGCAACTAGGGTAGCTCCCAGGGCCAGGAACAAAGTTACATCTAGCCCCGCGAGCGCCAGGGCAATGACCATCCATACCTGCGCAAGGTGCACGAGCTGCCGCAGCGCTTCCGGGCGGGTGAGGCTGGGCATAGGTACCAGTATAGCAGAGCACCCCAGCCGTTAGAGCTGGGGTGCGTTGTTCCTGCGTTAGGCTAGCCCTCGGGCACGGGCACGACCATTCTCATCAGGTCTTGAATGGCGGGGAGAGCCCAGGCAATGGAGCTGGCGGGGGCCAGGTCTTCGGAAATCTGACGCAGCATCAAACCCCACGTAACGCCCCCGCCGAAGGCGATATCGAGCACGTAGTCGCCGGGTAGCAGCTGGGGAACACCTGGATCTACCAGGTGCCGCAGGTACGCCTCGCCGAACACCAACGGCACCGCTGCCGAGGTGGTATTGCCCACTCGGGCAATATTGTCGCCGACGTAGCGGAAGCCGTAGCTTTCGAAGATGCTAGCCCTGAACCGGGCGTTGGCCTGGTGCGGGCAGACCACTATCTCGCCGGGGGCAATGCCCGTCTCCTTCAGCATAATGTCTAGGCGCTGCCGAACCAGCCTGGTGATCTTCTTGAACACCTCGGTTCCCTGCATCGTAACGCGGCGAAGCCCATCCCTAACCGATAGGTCGGGGTGAGCCGAGGTACCGGGCGGCAGCACCCGGCTGCTAATGAGCCCCTGCAGCTCGGGCGCCTGCCCGAAGTCGCTGTAAAAGAACGTGCCGCGGCTTACGGGGCAAGCCGAGATGACGTAGGCGCCGGCGGCGGCCCCGAACAGCGGAAAGGACGCCCGGTCGGTGTAGTCGCCGGCCTCCGGCATGTTGTCGGCCCCGAAGACCAGAACGTGCTTCGCCAGCCCCGACCGTACCAACGCCAGCGCGTGCCTCTCGGCGTACAGGAAGGAGCTGCAGGCAGCGGTCTCATCCGAGCCCGGCACCTGCACGCCCAGCTCGCCGGCAACCCTCGCCGCCTCGGTGGGCCAGTGCATGAACGGGGTAACCGTTGCGCCGATTATCGCTCCCAGCTTGTGGGGCATTACACCGGCGACCTCCAGCGCCCGCCGGCAAGCTTCCACGGTGTGGCTCAGCATATCCTCACGCCGCTCCAGCCAACGCCGCTGTAGAATGCCCGTTCGCGGCCAGTACCACTCGGCCGTGGTTGGCTCACCCCGGGCAATGTTCTCGCTCTCCAGGGGCTGCAGCTGTGGGATCATGTCTCGAACGACCTCCTCGTTCGTTACGATTCGCGGGGGCAGCGAGAAGCCGAACCCGGTAACGTCGGCGCCGAATGCCTCGGAGCCAATCCTACTAATTCTTGTAACCATTTCTGCCTCACATTTATGGTGTTTGTTCAGGTTCAAAAGTCGGCCCAACCCTACCACGTCGGGTGGCGGCGTCAAAGCTGGGTGGGTACACTAGCCCCATGCCCGAGCTGACCCTACCCCGCGCCATTCTGGAGGCAGTCGCCTGGGCCGACGGCTTCGACCTGGCCCTGACGCCGTTCGAGGTCTGGCAGCAGCTACCCATCCAGGCTTCGCTAGCAGACGTATCCGAAGCGCTACGGAACGACCCCGAGCTCACCCCGCGGCTGCTGCAACGGGACGGCCTGGTCATGCTCGCCGGACGGGAGAGCCTCATCGCCGAGCGACGCCGTCGCATTGCCCTAGCCTGGCCCAAGTTCCGCAAGATGCGTCGGCTGGCAGCCGTCCTCGCCCGCATGCCCTTCGTGAGGATGGTAGCGGCTTGCAATACCCTGGCGCTGGGCCACGCCAAGCAATCTGCAGACCTAGACCTACTGGTGGTGGCATCAGCCGGAAGGCTGTGGTCGTGCCGCATGCTGTGCGTTGCCGCCGCCAAGCTGCTGGGCGGCCGTCCGTCGCCACGTCGCCACGCCGACCGCTACTGCCTCAGCTTCTACCTGGCCGAGGACGGCATGGACGTCTCCCGTTTCCAGAATCCGCCGGGGGCAGACACCTACCTAGCGGCGTGGACCTCTTGGGTGCTGCCGCTGTACGACGCCGGTGGAACGGCAGCCGCGTTCGCCCAGGCCAATAGCTGGGTTACGCAGCGGCTGCCGCAAGCTACCTGGGAAGCCGTTACTCCGCGGTGGCGTGCCAACGCCCGAAAGGTTTCAGCGCTGCTGGTTGAGGGCGCGTGGAGCGACACCATGGAAAGGTTCATGGAGAAGATGCAGCGTACCTACCTGCCGGAAGCCCTGCGTGCTGCTGCCGCAGACCAAGGCACCGGCGTCGTCTTGGACCGAACCGCGCTCAAGCTGCACCTAGATGACAGGCGCCACGATATCAACGATAAGTTTGAACGAAAGCTAGCCACGCTATGACCCACGAACGTTGGAACCAGCTCGCCCACTGGGGCTTACTCGCCCTCATCTTCCTACTGCCGTGGCAGACGAGGTGGATTATTTCGGGCGACGCCAGCTGGCCGTACGGGCAAATCAGCCTGTACGCCACGCAGCTGCTGCTGTTCGCCGTGGTCGCTGCCACGCTGCTGAGCAAACCGGACTGGAAAAACCTGCGACGCTACTGGCCGGCGTGGCTGCTAGAGTTCTGGGCCATTGCGGCCGTGGTCTGGTCTGCCAACCAAGGCGTAGCTCTGTACCACGCCAGCCTTATCATCTGCGCCGTGCTGCTGGGCGAGTGCGTGCTGATGCTAAAGCCAGATCCCAAACGGATTGCCACCGTTCTATTTGGTGCCGGGATGATCCAAGCCCTGCTGGCTATCTCGCAGTTCGCCAGCCAGCACGTCTTCGCCAGCACCATCCTTGGCCTAGCCGAACACACGGCCGCAGCTGGGCACTCCGTGCTACAGACCGGCTGCGGATTGATCATGCGCGCCTACGGCACGCTGCCCCACCCCAACATCCTGGGTGCGTGGCTGGCGGTCGGCTGGCTGTGCGGTTTGGCGATTCGGATTCCGCTGGGCCGCGGGACGAGGGGTGAGACGCAGCGCGCTGCGTCTATACGAATGATCCTATCTGCCGGGCTGGGGATCATTGCCATGGGTCTACTAATGACATTCTCCCGCGGGGCGTGGCTGGCGACGGCCGTGGGTACGATCTGGATTCTCATCGTGGCAGGTAAGCAGATCTCGTGGCGTCGTGCTGCAGCGAGCGGCGCGTTAATTACCATTGCCGCAGTGGCCCTAGCGTTGCCGCTGGCCGGGATTATCGGCGGGCGGCTGCCGGGTAACGATGCAACGCTGGAGCAGCTGTCGTACTCGGATAGAAGGCAGAGCCTAACGGACGGGTGGCGATCGCTCGTCGCCGCTCCCCTGCTCGGGCAGGGCGTGGCAGAGCTGAAGGAACCCCCGCACCTTGTGCCGCTAGCTATTGCCGTAGACCTCGGATTGATCGGCCTCATCTTCGCCCTATTGCTAGCGTGGACCATGCGGCCCCAGCTGCTTGGCTGGTACGCGCCGCTGTGGGCCGTGCCGTTGGTCTCCGGCTTGGTAGACCACCACTGGTGGACGTTGTGGCCCGGCCTGGCGCTCGGCGCCCTGATAATCGCGCTGCCGAAAGCTGGTATGCGAGTAGACGGGAGGTGACGGCACCTTGACACGATACAATTCTTGCAGTAAGTTCTCGGATTCGAAAACCAAACACCTTAAAATAAGGAACTAAAAAATTGAAAACGAGTCCCGTTGGAACCAGCCCCTTCCTAACCCACGAAACCGTTGCCGCAGCGATCGAGGCGCTGAAACCGACCATCCAGCACCTGCTGGCAGCCGGAAAACTAAAGCGCGGCACCATGCACATCGTTGTGGTCAACCCATTTCTGGCCGCAAGCTCTGATGGCCTCGAAGGATGGGTCGAGGACGGCGGCATCCTGCATGAGGAGACCGTAGTCATCGACGACCAGATTTGCGACGCTTCTCCCTATGTCGAATTCGCCCGTCTGAAGGCGTACCAAACCTGGCGGTGCGGCTACCCCACCGGAGAAGTTATGGCGCGAGCTCCGCACCTACTGCAGACGGGAGACACCGTCTACGGCGGATCTGCCACCTTCTGCGGCCTCATCTGCGCGGTCAGCGGTCAGCCCGCTATTATGGATGAAGCCCTGGCCGGTATGCTGCTGAATCTTATCGTGGGACAAAGTCGAATGGCGGCAGCCGAAACGATCCCCCACATCGAGAGCGGCGTGGTCGGATAACGGTGAAGAGACTATGCGGGCGCCCGGAACGGGCGCCCGCTTTCTTTGTCCATGCTTGCCTTGCGCTCCCCCGCAGCCTAACCTATACGCAACTATGGCAGACCTCACCCGAGACCTAGACTTCCTCTTCGAGGTCGGCTCGCTGCGCAACGTGGTGCGGGGCTGGCGGCAGCACCTGGGCATGGACTGCTCCAGCGTGCTGGAGCACACCCTGCGCGTAGCCTGGCTGGCGCTCATCATCGCCCGGCGCGAGGGCGGCTGCGACGAGGGCAAGGTGCTGAAGATGGCCATGCTGCACGACCTGGCGGAGACCCGCACCAGCGACCACAGCTACGTGCAGAAGGTGTACGTCTCCGCCGACGAGAAAATGGCGACGGACGAGACGCTCGCCGGAACCACGCTTTCGGACATGCGTGAGGTTCTTGCGGAGTTCGAGGCGCAGCAGACGCTGGAAGCCAAGGTGGTCAAGGACGCCGACAACCTGGATATCGACATCGAGCTACGCGAGCTAGCCGAGCGCGGCTCGCAGCTACCCGCCAAGTGGACGAAAAACCGGCAGCTGGTGCGCGACACAAAGCTGCACACCGATACCGCCCGGCAGCTGTGGGACGCCGCCCAGTCGGCAGACCCCGCTGCCTGGCACCTAGCCGCCAACAAGCACGTCAGGCCAGAGCGGGGCGCGTAGACTTGCGGTGCAGCCTGGCCACCGCCTTGCGCACCTCCTCCACTACAATTACCGAGGCGGCGACGGGAATAATCATGAGCCAGTCGTTGAGCGACAGCGGCACGGTACGCAGCAGGCCCTGCAGCGGCGGCCAGTAGATCGCCAGCATGTGCAGCGTTACGGTTACCGCCGTGGCGCCCAGCAGGTAGGGGTTAGCCAGGGGGTTCATGCGGAATGCGGAGCGGTCGGCCGAGCGACAGTTCCAGGCGTTGAACCACTGGAATACGGTCAGCGTGGTTAGCGCCACCGTGCCCGCCTTCACCAGGTCCTCGCCCATGTAGCGGCTGAACATCAGCAGCGTGCCGGCGGCCATTGGCAGCGCCATTACCGCCATGCGCCGCACCGAAGCCGCATCGACCAGCGAGCGGCTGGCGGCCGAGGGGCGGCCGTCCAATAGCCCCGGCTCACGCGGCTCCATGCCCAGCGACACATCTAGGAATGTATCGGTAACGAAGTTTAGCCAGATAATCTGCGCCGCCAGCAGCGGCAGCGGCATGCCCAGCGCCAGTGCCACGGCGATCACCAGCAGCTCGGCGAAGCTGGTGGAGAACAGGTACTGTATGACCTTCTTGATGGTGCGGATGGTGCTGCGGCCCTCCTCTACCGCTGCGACGATGCTGCTGAAGTTGTCGTCGAGAAGCACTATATCCGCCGCCTCCTTGGCTACCTCGGTACCGATCTTGCCCATGGCTACGCCCAGGTCGGCGGCGACCAGGGACGGCGCGTCGTTCACCCCGTCACCGGTCATGGCCACCACCTCGCCCCGGCTGCGGTACGCGTTGATGATGCGCAGCTTGTGCTCGGGGGTTACGCGGGCGAAGACCGAGACGCTGGCCAGCTGCTGGGCTAGGGCGGCGTCGTCTAGGCTATCTACCTCGGCACCGGTGAGCACCGTGTCGCCGGCGCGGAATATGCCAGCCTCACGGGCTACGGCACGAGCGGTAATACGGTTGTCTCCGGTAATCATGACTACCCGAATGCCGGCACCCTGGGCCCGCGCTACGGCCGGCCTCACCTCGGGCCTCAGCCCGTCCTTCATGGCGAAGAAGGCGACGAACGTCATGCCCGCTAGGTCGCCCGGCGCCAGGCTCTTGCCGCTGCGGCTGGCAATAGCCCCGGCGATAACCCTCAAGCCGGCGCGAGAGAACTTGGTGAACTCCTGCTCTAGCCGGCGTCGCTGCTCCTGGTCCATCGCCATCGTCCCGGACGGACCCTGCAGGTGGGTGCACGCGGCGAGGATAACCTCGGGAGCTCCCACGGCTGCCAGAACGTTGCCGCCGTCGCCCCGGTGCAGCGCGGCCCGGTACTTGAGGCGGTAGTCGAACGGCACCTCGGCCAGCAGCGGCTGCTCGTTGACCAGGTCGTCGCGGTGGAAGCCCAGCTTGCGGCTGAGCACCAGGAGCGCCGCCTCGGTGGGGTCGCCGGCCACCCGCCAGCGCTTGGTCGCCTCGTCGTAGACCACGCGCGCCGCGGCGCACAGCGCGGCCACCCGGCCCGCCAGCAGCAGCTCGGGATGGCTAGCCGGGTCCACCGTGCCGCCGCCGCGGCGCACCTCGCCGGCTGGATCGTAGCCGCTGCCCGAGACGTCGAACGCCTCGCCGGCTGCGTACACCTTCTGCACCACCATTTCGTTCTTGGTAATGGTTCCGGTCTTATCTACCGCTACCACGCTCGCCTGACCCAGCGCCTCCACGGCCTGCAGCCGCTTGACCAGGGCATTCCGCTTGGACATACGCCACACGCCCGTGGCGAGAACCAGCGTGAGGACGATTGGTAGGCCCTCGGGGATAATCGAGACGGCCAGCGAAACCACGGTGGCGAACATCTCGCCCACGGGACGCCCGGCCAGCGTGCCGCCCACGAACAGCAGCACGCTCACGGCGCCCACGGCAGCCACGATGGCGCGCGATAGCCTACGGACGTTCGCCTTCAGCGGAACCTCGGCGTCTATGCCAACCAGCTTCTGCGCAATGCGCCCCACGGCGGTACCGGAGCCGGTGGCTACGGCCACGGCCCGGCCGCTGCCGGTGAGCACGTGCGTTCCCTTGAATACCATGTTCTTCTGGTCCGCCATCGGCACCTCGCCACGCAGCGCCGACTCTGCCTTGTGCACGGGCGTTGACTCGCCGGTAAGGGGAGCCTCGTCTACCGCCAGGTTGCTGGCGGCTAGTACCCGTGCGTCTGCGGGAATGCGCTCTCCCTCCTGCAGCACCAGGGTATCGCCGGGCACCACCTCGGCGTCTGGAACGATTGCCTCTCGGCCGTCTCGGAGGACTGTGGCCGTGGTAGCCACGAACTTCCGTAGGGCGGCGAGGGTGTTCTGCGCCCGCCCCTCCTGCAGGGCGCCCACGCCAGCGTTGAACAGCAGCACCGCGCCGATGATGGCGGCATCCACGGCGTCGCCCATTGCCAGGACCGCAACGGCAGCTGCGGCGAGGACGTAGATGAGCGGGCTCTGGAACTGGCGGACGAAGATGCGCGCCAGGCTCTCGGCGGCGGCGGCCGGCAGCTCGTTACGGCCGAACTGCGCCAGCCTAGCCGCCGCACCGGAGGCGGTTACACCGGCGGCCGTTACGCCCAGGGCTGACAGCGCCGCAGCCCCCGACTTGGCGTACCAGCGCTGGTCACGCTCAGCGGGACGCCTATCCGCCGACGCCTCAGTTGAGGTGGACGATGGCATAGTTTAGGCACGATGCGAACGTTACCCAGGCCAGGTACGGAGCCAGGAGCCAAGCAGCCGCTGGGCGAACCCGGCCGAACGTTAGAATGGTCGCGAGAATCGCCACCCACAGCACGGCAATTTCGGCGAAAGCCCACAGCGGCTGCCGCAGGCCAAAGAACAGCGCAGACCACAGCACGTTCAGTCCCAGCTGCACGCCGAAGGTAACGTAGGCTGCCCGCGCCAGCTGCCGCGGCGCACGGCGACGCCACACCAGGAACAGCGCCACGCCCATGAGCACGAACAGCGTGGTCCACGCCGGGCCGAACAGCCAGCTGGGTGGGGTGAAGCTGGGCTTTACCAGCTGGCTGTACCACCCAGGAATGGCGGGGCTGGTGAACAGCGCACCGATGCCCCCCGCCAGCTGCGGCAGCGCCAGAGAGGCGACGAGCTTGAGCCAATCTGAACGACGCATGCCTGAATTATACAGCAGCTACCGCAGCGGCCAGTCTAGCGGCAGCTCGCCGGTGAACGGGTAGTCGCCGAACAGCACATCCGCTACGCCGCCGCCCTCGGTTCCCGGCAGCCAAGCTGCCACCAGCGCATCTCCCCGAGCCGCCCTCGGCATATCCAACGGTCGACCGGAGATAACGATGACGATGGTCTTCTCGCTCGCCGCACGTACCCGGGCAATGGCCTGCAGATCCTCCGGCGTCAGCGCGGGGTGCTCGGCGTCGCCCCAGCCCTCGGCGTACGGCGCCTCGCCCACCACGGCAATGCCCACGTCTGCCTTGGCTAGCCCGGACGTAAACATTCCATCGGGGCTGTACTCAACCGTGGCCGTGGAGGATACCGCCTGCCGAATTGCATCTAGGATGGTGGTGCCGGGAATCCAATTGCCGTCTATGCCCTGCCACTCCACGGTCCAGCCGCCGGACTGACGGCCGAGGTTATGCGCAGATGATCCGGCGACGACGATGCGGCCTAGGTCCTTACGCAGCGGCAGCAAGCCGCCGCCGTCCTGGATAGTGACCAACGACTTCCGCACGGCCTCGCGGGCCAGCTGGCGGTGCTCGGCAGAGCCGAACTGAGCCTCCAACGAGCCGCCGGACTGACGGCCGTCGAACAGGCCAGCCGCAAACTTCGCCCGCAGGATACGCCGGACGGCGTCGTCTAGTCGCTCGGCGGAAACCTCGCCCTCGGCTATCGCCCGGCGGACGTAGCCGGTGAAAGACTTGTAGTCGTACGGCAGCATCACCATATCAACGCCCGCGTTGAGTGCGGTCACGGCGGCGCGGTACTCCCCACCCGGTATCTCGTACACGCCGTACCAGTCCGAAACGACGAACCCGCGGAACCCGAGCTCGCCCTTCAGCACGTCCGTGAGCAGGTAGCGGCTAGCGGCTAGCTCCTCGCCGTTCCAGGTGGTGTGGCCGACCATGACGCTGGGGACGCCGGCAGCCACCGCAGCCTTGAAGGGCGGCAGGTGTACCCGCCGCAGCGTCGCCTCGTCTACGTTGGTCACGCCCTGGTCTATCTTGAAGTCTGGGTTGCCCGATGTACCCCACTCCATGTCGCCGGTGCCCACGTAGTGCTTCGCCGTGCCGATGACGGGAGCTCCCGCCGAAGCTTGCGACTGCAGACCTTCGATGTACGCTGCGCCCATCCGGCTAACCAGCGCGGCGTCGCTGCCGAACGCCTCGAACGTCCTGCCCCAGCGGGTATCCTTAACCACGTCGATGCTCGGGCCGAAGTTCCAGTAGATGCCGGTCGCCGCCAGCTCGCGTGCGGTAGCAGCGCCGATGCGGCGCACCAGGTCCTCGTCACGGCTGGCGCCCAGGCCAATGTTGTGGGGGAATACGGTAGCGCCCAGCACGTTGGTATTGCCGTGGACCGCGTCTACGCCGTACAGCAGCGGTATACCCAGGCGGCTGCGGCGGGCGTACGCCTGGAAGTCCTCCACCATGTCGCGCCAGCCCGACGGAGTGTTCTCGTCCGGCTTTCCTCCGCCGCCGCTGAGCAGCGCACCGATGCCGTACCTGGTAATGTCCGGCTTCCAGTGAATGCTGTTCTTCTCCACCAGGGCCATCTGGCCGATCTTCTCGTCTAGGGTCATGCAGCCGAGCAACGCCTCTACACGCTCGTCTACCGATAGGTCTGCCGAACGGTAGCGGCCGTCGCACTCGGGAGTCGAACCTGTGGGCAGCGGCATGTACCAGTGGCGGTACAGGCTGAACCCAATGGCAACGGCGGCCACGCCGAGCATTAGCCCGGCCCTAGCCCAGTCGCCACGACGATGGAAGAATCGCATACCGGGTAGTATACGTTGAATAGCCGTTCAGCGGCGAACCGCGGCTTAGCCTCGTACCCCTCTCGTCCCACCCAACAATACAAAAATGCCGGACCGCAGGGGTCCGTCACTTTTGTATGGCTCCGGGGGTGGGACTCCTGCTCCCCCGCTGCTCGCTACTTGCTCCGCGCGTGCTCGCAGCTCCGCCGCAGCCCGGGTGCTTCGCCGAGTGCCACCGGCACTCGTCTCAGCTACCCTTCTCGTCCCACCCAACAATACAAAAATGCCGGACCGCAGGGGTCCGTCACTTTTGTATGGCTCCGGGGGTGGGACTCGAACCCACGACCAATTGGTTAACAGCCAACTGCTCTACCGCTGAGCTACCCCGGAATAGGCAACCAATATACTCACGGTTGGCCCGCGCCGCAAGGCTCCGGAGGCTCGATGCCCCTACTGTCCCGCGTTCACCTCGTCTTCAGCCTGCTTCGCCAGCTCCAGCAGCGCCTCGGTCTCTTCGGCCGACAGATCCCTGGGCTTGGTATCCTTCACGCAGAAAACGCCCACGGGCTGCTTCGTCTTCCGGTCGCACAGGGCCATGCCAGCGTAGAAGCGAATGTGGGGGTCGCCCACCACCATCGGATTATCGGCGAACCGGGGATCCTCCAGCGTGTCGGGAACCACGAACAGGTACTTGGCCATCATGGCGTGGCCACAGAAGGAGATATCGCGATCGCCCTGCTTTACCATGGTACCCTGGCACGACTTGTAGTACTCACGGTCCCTATCCAGGATCGACACCGTGCTAATCGGCACATTCAGCTTCTCCAGCGCAGCGGCGGTAATGCGGTCGAACCGTTCCTCGGGCGGCGTATCTAGCAGCCCCAAGCGGTGGACCGCCTCTAGCCGAGCGCCCTCGTCTGCGGGAATTGGAGCATGCTCCATAGGTTGATTTTGGTTACTGAATTTTATCGTTGGGAATGACGGTCTCGATGCCCACGTACAGCTTCACCTCGCCGCCGGCGTCGAGGATGGGCGAAATGCGCAGCTGGGCGTGGTAGATGGTTCCATCGCGACGTCGGTTCTTAACCATCACGCTCGCCGACTGCTTCAGGTCCTTTATCTGGTGCCACAGCGCGGCGTAGAAATCCTGCGGCATCTGCTTGCCCCACAGCGCGGGCGTCTTGCCGATGACCTCGACGAGGGGATAGCCAGTTACCTCTTCAACCAGGCTGTTGGCGTACAGGATGATGCCCTCCGGACTGGTGACCACCACCTGGTCCGTCATGCCCTCGAAGACGGAGTTCAGCTCGCCGCAGCGGCCGCACTTAATGTGCAGCGTGGCGCTGGCAAGGTCGCCCTTGGCCAGCAGCTTGCCGCACGAACGGCACCGGTGCTCGGTGTCGCCGCTCTCTCCGCTAGCTTGGTCCTCTTCTGGGCTCATTGAAGTTGAGATTACACCTCGAGCTTCGCTGAGCTTCTGCGTGAAGCTTAGCTGCCGTACCCGGATCCGTCAAAGAGCCGTAGGGGGTCAATCCATTCCGCCAGGCTCTCGTCGGCGGAAACGTACCCACGTACGTTGGCATCAGCTCCGCGGTGGATGCCCAGGTGCAGGTGCTTACGCTCGCCGCCTGTTTCAGCCGATCCCCCGGTGCCCAGCACGCCGAGAGCGTCGCCCGTCGCCAGGCGATCGCCAGCCTTTGCCGTGATGCTGGAGAGGCGCAGGTGGCCGTACACGACGGTAACCGGATCGCCACGCCGCTCACACGACTGCACCGCTACCCCGCCGTAGCCGCTGGCCGTACGGACAGACAGCAGCGGCCCGGCGCAGACGGCGCGAACCGGAACGTCTACGTTCGCCTCCTCCGGGAACGTCTCGTAGTCCACGCCGGTGTGGTAGCCGCTGAACCGTTCGGGCTGCACCGGCGAATCCTGCGGCGTAACGTACGTTCCGAATCGCTTCTTGGTTACGCGCTCGGCGGCACCGTCTAGGGGCTGGATGAATGCGGCGGCGGACGACGTTGCCGCGGGCTGCGCCTGCTCCTCCGGAACCGGAGTCGGAGCTGCCGCAGGCACATCAGAACGCCCACACCCGAGCAGTACCATAGCTACAGAGGCAACCAGTAGGACCTTCATGGCCCCAGTATACCTTGCCCAGTCCCGCTGCCCGCCCCATACTCATGCGCATGAAACAGACGTACGGCTACGACCTCCCCCAGCGGCTGGTGGCAACCCAGCCGGCTTCGCCACGCGACAGCGCCAAGCTGCTGGTATACCGTACCGAGACGGACGAGGTAATTCTGGATACCTTCCGGAACCTTGGCCGGTACCTGCCGTCCAAGTCGCTCCTCGTCTTCAACGACACCAAGGTGCTGCCCGCCCGGCTGCCGCTGGAGAAGACGACGGGCGGCATCGTCAACGCGCTGCTGCTGCTGAACGAGGTCCAGCCGAAGGATGCGACGGTACGCGCGATGGTAGATAGGAAGGTAACCGTCGGCGAGGAGCTGCACGTAGGCCCGTACCGCTTCAGCGTCGTGGGGCAGGATGCGCACGTCTTCACCCTCCGGCCGCGCTTCGCCATGGCTGAGCTCAACGACGTCGCCACCCGCTACGGCCGCACACCAATTCCGCCGTACCTGAAGGCAACCAGCCTGCCCGAGGCTGAGCTGCGCAAGAAGTACCAGAGCATCTTCGCCGAGAACCCGGCGTCCGTTGCTGCCCCCACGGCTAGCCTCCACTTCACGCCCCGGCTAATGGGTAGCCTAAGCCGGAGCGGGATTGCCCGCGCATCGGTTACCCTGCACGTGGGCAGCGGCACATTCGCGCCGCTGACGGACGAGAACCTGCGAACCAAGAAGCTATTCCGGGAATTCTGGGAGCTGTCGACCCGAGAGGCGGCGAGGATCAACGCAGCGAGACGCTCTGGGCGCCCGGTGATTGCCGTGGGGACAACGGCCACGCGAGCGCTGGAGTCAGCACTTCCCTACCTCCCCCCTGCCCGAGGGGGGATTAAGGGGGGTGGGAGCAAAGGGGAGATGCCCGCGGGGCAGAGGGGGTCCAAAGGATCTACGCAGCTCTTCATTACCCCGGGCTACAAATTCCATGCCATCGACGGGCTCATCACCAACTTCCACTTACCCGGCTCGTCGCTGATGTACCTGGTAGACGCCTTCCTGCAGCACCGGGGAGCACGGCGATCCATTCTCGATCTGTACGCCCTGGCTATCCGCAACGATTTTCGGTTCTATTCATTCGGCGACGGAATGGTAATCCTGTAGGCTGCGGCGGGCGACGACGTAGACGGAACGACGTAGGGACGTTGCAATGCAACGTCCCTACCCCGATCGCAACCGAAACCGAACCTAACGTAATTCCAGGTGTGTCCGCCGCAGCCGTAGGCTATTCAGCACCACGCTGACGCTGGAGAAAGCCATGGCGCCGCCCGCGATGATCGGGTTCAACAGGCCGAGTGCAGCCAACGGGATGCCAACCACGTTGTAGATGAAAGCCCAGAACAGATTCTGGCGGATGGCGCGGAACGTGGCACGTGAGAGCGCCAGCGCCTCCACCACCTTCAGCGGGTTGCCCTGCACCAGCACGAGGTCGCCCGCCTCAATGGCGATGTCGGTACCGGTACCCATGGCAATGCCCAAGTCTGCCTGGGCTAGCGCCGGGGCATCGTTAATGCCGTCGCCCACGAACGCCACCTTGGCACCGCCAGCCTGCAGCTCGCGGACGCGCTCGAGCTTATCGGCCGGCTGGACCCGGGCGAATACCTGCGAGATGCCCACGGCGGCGGCAATGGCGCGACCCGTTGCCTCGTTGTCGCCGGTGACCATGGCCGTGCGGACGCCGGCCGCGTGCAGCTGCGCCACCGCAGCCGCAGCCTCCGGCTTAACCGGGTCGGCAATGGCAATGAGGCCCAGTAGGCTGCCGCCCCTGGCCACGCCGACCACGGTCTTGGCGGCGGCCTCCATCTCTGCCGCACGCGCGGCAAGCGTGGACGAATCTACCCCGCGGCTACCGAGGAACCGCAGGCTGCCGACTGCTGCCTCTTTGCCCTCAACGGTCGCCGCCACGCCGCCGCCGGCGGTATTCTGGAACTGGCTCACCGGCAGCAGCCCCAGGCTCCGCTCCTCCGCGGCACCCAGAATTGCCTGCGCCAACGGGTGCGAGGAGCCGTGCTCCACGCTGGCGGCCAGCTGGATGACGTCGCCGTCCGAAGACCCGCTCGCCGCCACCACCGCATCCACCGCTGGCTTGCCCATGGTGAGCGTGCCCGTCTTGTCGAGGAGGACAACGCTCACCCCCCGCGCCTTCTCGAACGACTCGCCGCTCTTGATGAGCACGCCCCGCTGAGCCCCGCGGCCGGTGCCCACCATAATAGCCGTCGGGGTAGCCAAGCCGAGCGCGCACGGGCAGGCAATAACCAGCACGGCTACAGCTGGTATGACCGCCGTGGTCCAGTCACCCGTTGCCAGCCACCAGCCCACGGCCGTCAGCAGGGCGATGCCCAAGACAATGGGCACGAACACTGCCGAGATGCGGTCGGCCAGCTTCTGGATGGGCGCCTTGTGCGTCTGCGCATCGCTCACCATCTTAACCATCTGAGCCAGCACCGTGCCGGCACCGGTGGCCGTAACCTGCACGTGCAGCAGCCCGTCTACGTTCACCGTTGCACCAACGACCGCATCGCCGACCCGCTTGCGCACGGGCATGCTCTCGCCGGTAATCATAGATTCATCCAGCGATGCCTCGCCGCTCGTTATACGGCCGTCCACCGGCACCTTCTCGCCCGGCCGTACCACCACGGTGTCGCCGACCTTAACCTGCTCTATTAGCACCTCGTGCTCCACGCCATTCACCAGCACGCGGGCGGTCTTGGCGCCCAGCTCCAGCAGCGCCTGGATAGCAGCGCTGGCCCGCCCCCTACTTGCAGCCTCAAAAAATCGGCCCAGTAGGATGAGCGCCACAATGACCGCGCCGGTCTCGAAGTACATCTCTGCCCGGCTCGCCAGCAGCGCCCACCAGCTGAACGCCAGCGCCGCCAGGGTACCGAGCGAGATGAGCGTATCCATATCTGCGGCGCGCCGCCGAATTGCCCGAACCAAGCCGACGTGGAACTGCCAGCCCAGAACGACGATGGTCACCGTAGCCAGCACCGCGACGATCCAGACGCTGGTGGTCATCCCGCCGAACTGGCCGGGCAGCTCGATGCCCGCCATAGCCAGCACGGCGACCGGCAGAGCCAACGCCATTGCAACGAAAGCTTTGGTTCGTGCGCCGCTGACCTCATCTGCCTCCGGCGCTCCCCCGTGGTGGCTGTGATCGCCGCCGGCGCCGTGGCCCATGTGCCCCGCCACCTTGTACCCGTTCGCCTCTACCGCAGCGTGCAGCCGGTGCTCGGATACCTGCGACTCATCGTACTCCACGGTAGCAGTTCGCAGCGGCAGGTTTACGCTCGCCCGTTTAACCCCCGGAACATCCAGCAGGCTCTGCTCGTTACGCAGCACGCACGAGGCGCAGTGCATGCCCTGAATTGAGAACGTTATCTCTTTCATATGCCTCTAGATGACCAGGAACTGCGCGCCGGGCGTAGTCATGCCCATGCTGCAGCTGAAGGGAATTATGCCTGGACGGGTGGGCGTGAAGCGGACCACCGTTACCCCGCGGGGCTTGAGCAGCTCCTGCACCCCGGCGGCCCGGGCGACGATGACGCGGGCGCAGCCGGCAGCTTCGCTGCCGTCTATACGCCACTCCACCGGCACGCCCGCCCGAACGGTGAATACTGCTGGCTCGTAGTCGTAATCTACCACCTTCATCTCTACGACCTGCACCCCGTCCCGCGCCACAGCTGCGGCTGCCGGCCACGCAGAATCTGGACGAGATAGGGCGGGCACGGGCCAGCCAGCGGCAGCCCAGCCCGCGCGGAAGTTGAACACGCCCAAGACGAGGACCAGCACAGCCGCAGCTGCCGAAGCGTACCGCTGCCACCGTCCGGTGCCGAAGCTAGCAGCCGCGCCCAGCGCCAGTAGGCCAGGCGTGGTGCCGAGGGCGAAGGCGCCCAGCAGCAGCGCGCCCTGGGTAGGGCTGCCGAGGGTGAGCACGTACAGCTGCATTGCCTGCGTGAAGCCGCAGGGCAGGAAGAACGTCAGGCTGCCGCCCAGGAAGACGCCCCAGGCGCCGCTGCCCCGCATCCGGTAGACCCGTGCGGCCAGCCACTTGGGTGGCCGTGGCTGCAGCCGCTGCAGCCACGGCCAGCTGCCGATCATATTCAGGCCGGTGATGACCATCAGCGCGCCGACTACCAGGGTGAAGATGCCCGCGGCAGCCGGAGACAGGGTGATCGCCGAGCCGACCAAGCCAACGAGCGCGCCGAATCCGGCGTACCCCACGACACGGCCGAAGTTGAATAGAACGTGGGGACGGAAACGCTGCTGGCCAGTCAGCTCCGGATGCGCCTGACGGTAGCGGCTAGCTGCGGCTAGCACCAAGCTGCCGGTTACAGCGGCACAGGTAGAGACAGACGCGATTAGCCCGAGGATGATTGCCGCACCGAAGCCGGTACCAGCACCGACCCCGACGCTATCCGGCAAGATATTGGCGGCGCGCAGGATAAGGTAGAGCGCCAGCAGCGCCACGGCTGCGCCGCCGACCTCCAGCCAGCGTCGTCCGTGCGCCGGGGAGCACCCTAAGTTCACATTTGGATCATTCTGCATACGGTAAATGAAAGCCACGGATTAAGTGGATGCACGCCGAGCAGCGAAGAGCTGCTACGGCTACCGTACTGCGACGAATAGTTTAGGATTCAAGATGCCGTCCGACAGCATCTCATCTAGGTAGCTAGCGCCGGGTGGACGGAACCGCTGCCGTTGGAACCGAACGTCTACCAGCAGCGGCGCAGCGACCGCAGCCAGCGGCGCCACGACGATTGCGAGTACCAAGGCTGCCAGGATACCGAGGTGGATGCTGGCCGCGGGCGTGCTGCGCAGCTGGTCCTGCCACCAGGCCAGGTGCTCGCCTACGTCCATGCCCATGCTGGATCCGCAGCCGTGGCAGTGCTCTGGCTCGTGGCTAGCCATAGCTACGCACCAGCGCAAGCCGACGGTCGCCAGCGCAATTAGCGCTGCCGTAGCCACTAGGGTAGCCCACCTGGGTGCCATTTTTTCTCGCATAGCACCACCACTATACACCGGCATATGTCCAGGGCAACAATTGCCATACCCGCCCCGTCCGGTATAGTTTGGAGGCTATGCGGCAGACACACCTATTCACCAAGACACGCAAGGATGCTCCCTCCGACGAGCAGTCCCCCAACGCCAAGCTGCTCATCCGCGGAGGCTACGTGCACAAGAGCCTGGCCGGGGTCTACTCCTTCCTGCCCCTGGGCCTGCGCGTGCTTAACAAGGTCAACGCCATTATCCGGCGCGAGATGGACGCCATTGGGGGCCAAGAGGTTAGCCTGGCCAGCCTGCAGGACCCCGAGCTATGGAAGAAGACGAACCGCTGGGATGACGCCGCCGTAGACGCCTGGTTCAAGACCAGCCTCAAGAGCAAAGCTGAGCTTGGCCTAGCCTTCACCCACGAGGAGCCGCTGACGCAGCTGATGCGCGACCACATTAGCTCGTACCGCGACCTGCCGCAGTTCGTTTACCAAATCCAAACCAAGTTCCGCAACGAGGCGCGCGCCAAGAGCGGCCTGATGCGCACCCGCGAGTTCCTGATGAAGGACCTGTACTCGTTCAGCGCCACCGAGGCCGAGCTAGACGAGTTCTACGAGAAGGCCAAGGCAGCCTACATGAACGTCTTCAACGCCGTGGGCCTGGGCGAGAAGACCTTCGTCACCTTCGCCAGCGGCGGAGCCTTCAGCAAATTCTCGCACGAGTTCCAGACGCTATGCGAGAGCGGCGAGGATACCATCTACCTCTCCGAGGACAGGAAGATCGCCATCAACGCCGAGGTAATGGACGAGGCGGTGCTGGCCGAACTGGGCTTGGACAAGCGACACCTTAAGGAGGTGAAGGCTATCGAGGTCGGCAACATCTTCAAGCTCGGCACGCGTTTCTCGCAGGCCATTGGCTTGAACTTCGTTAACCAGGACGGCGCCAACCAGCCGGTGGTTATGGGTAGCTACGGCATTGGCCCAGCCCGTGTGCTGGCCACGGTGGCCGAGCTGCACGCCGACGCGAAGGGTTTGGTGTGGCCGGAGTCTATCGCGCCGTTCAAGGTTCACCTGCTGTGCCTGGCGCCCGAGAAGGCAGAGGTGGCCAAAGCAGCAGACGAGCTGTACGCCAGCCTGCAGACCGCCGGGGTCGAGGTGCTGTACGACGACCGCATGGCCAGCGCCGGCGCCAAGTTCGCGGAGGCTGACCTAATGGGTATGCCGTGGCGCGTTGTAGTTTCCGAGAAGACCCTGGCCCAGCAGTCCGTTGAATTGAAGCGCCGTACCGAGGAGAAGGCCGAGCTGGTGAAGCTGGCCGACGCCGTGCGCACGTTGGTAGCCTAGCTTGACAGCGCCGAGACGTAAGCCTAAGGTAGCCTCGTCATTGGCTCCTTAGCGACATTTTCTCATGTTCGTAGCGAAGGGGGTTTTTGGCTTCTAGCTAACGAAGATATGGCTAGCGACATGGCGCAAGAACATGAGCAGCTAGAGTAGTAACTGAGCAGAGGCAAAATAGTTGAACACGCGACCTGCTTACCCCGGACTGCAGTCCGGGGTCTTCTTTAATCTATTGAATCGTGTACCATTGCGGCATGATTAAATTCACCACGATTAAACAGTCGAAGAAATCCCGTGCCCGCCTTGGCATACTCAAGACCCCGCACGGCGAGGTAGAAACGCCGTGCCTGGTGGGCGTGGCCACGCAGGCTACGGTAAAGACGCTGACCAGCGCCGAGGTAAAAGCCTGCGGCAGCCAGATGCTGATCAGCAACACCTTCCACCTGCACCTAAAGCCCGGCGAGAAGTTCGTTAAGAAAGCCGGCGGCACGCACAGGTTCATGGCCTGGGATAGGCCGCTGATGACAGACTCCGGTGGGTTCCAGGTATTCTCGTTGGGCTTCGGCAAAGACCTCAGGGTGGGCAAGAAGCTTTCGAAGTTCTCCAACATCACGGCGCGAGACAAGGACCTGGTGAAGGTCCACGACCAGCCGCGGCAGGTGAAAATTACGGACGAGGGCGCCAGCTTCAAGTCGCCGTACGACGGCGCCAACATTTTCATCGGGCCCAAGGAGTCTATCCGCATCCAGGAGGCGCTGGGGGCAGACATTATCCTGGCGTTCGACGAGTGCACCCCGCCGCTGGCTAGCCGCGAGTACGTGGCTAAATCTATGGCCCGCACGCATAGCTGGGCCAAGGTCTGCCTCAAGGTTAAGAAGACCGAGCAGGCTCTGTACGGCATCGTGCAGGGGTCGCGGTTCCAGGACCTGCGCCGCGAGAGCGCCGAGTTCATTGCCAGCCTGCCATTCGACGGCTACGCCATCGGCGGCGACCTGGGCGAGAGCAAGCAGCAGACGGCCGACGTTCTAGACTGGACCGTCCCCTACCTGGACCAGGGCAAGCCCCGCCACCTGCTGGGCATCGGCAAGCTGGATGACCTGGAGCTCATCATCCGCGGCGGCGCCGACACCTTCGACTGCACCGTGCCCACCCACTACGCCCGCCACGGCATCGCCTTCACCGACCGCGGCCAGATCGACCTGCACCGCACGACCTTCCTGGAAGACAAGAAGCCGCTAGATAGCCGCTGCGAGTGCTCCACCTGCCAGACGTACACGCGTGCCTACCTGTGCCACCTCATCCGCAGCCACGAGCTGACCGGCCTACGGCTGATGACCATCCACAATCTTACCTACTTCAACGCCAAGGTAACGGCGCTGCGGGAAAGAATTAAGGCGGGCAAGCTCTAAAGAGAAGAGGGCCGCAGCTGCGGCCCTCGGTTACATTCCTAACCCCCGGAGATAAGGCTGTCGGCAACGAAGGTGTGCCATCCGCTCAGCGGCGCGCTACCGTCGGCAAACGCCGCTTCGACCCCGCTCCATCTGAGCGCCCCCTCCGTCTCTACTACCCTGGCCTGGGCGAGCGGCGTAGCTACCGGCACCATTGTGCAGCCAACACGCGTAGCCTCCACATGCATACCAGCGTTCGGCCCATTCTCGCCCAGAGAGAGAGCAGAGGTAAGATCGGGCCAGCTCGCCAGCAACATGACGGCTCTCAGAGGATCTAACGAATCCCAGCTCGCGGGGCTCTCTGCCATCAGCTGAGAGAGGGCGGCGGGATCGACGTGGCACAGCCATCCTCGGTACTCACCGGTCGCGCCAGCGTACGGCACCCGTTCACGGCGGGTAAGGATGTACCAGTTGATACCTTCGCCCTGGACAGCGTCACGGAGCTCGCCCTCGATGGTGAGCATCCGTAGCTCATCGCCCCGCGATCGCCGCTTCTCAAAATTCCCCCGGAGCACAGCCACGGGCTCTGGCGCAGGTCGGTCGGCGACCTGCTGTACGAAACGAATGGCCAGCAGTAGACGGCTGTCGTTCAAGAATGCGCCAACGGCTGAACCGAACCCCCACCTATCTCGCACCACTCCCCGCGCCAGGCCGAGCGCATTGATGTGCACCTGAGCATCCCAGTGCTCCACGGGCTGATCTGGCCTCAACGAGTATCCCAGCAGATGAAATTTGAATGGGCCGTGGAGCTCCGATTGCTCTCTCGTATCCATATCCCACTCTGTTTCCGATGGCTCTAACATTCCTCCACTACCTGGTCGGTCGCCTATTTGGTCACACATTGGTGCCTCCTATCGAATTGTTACAGTGCTACTTCAATGGCCCCACTGAACACCACCCCCCAGCTGGGTGTCAACATTGCCGCCCCGTTCCCTCTTTGCTGCGTACGGTGTAATGTGTTCACCTATGTCGCTGAAAGTTGGCCTGGTGGGCCTGCCCAATGCCGGAAAATCGACGCTGTTCACGGCGCTGACCCGTGTAGCAGTGCCGGCCGAGAACTACCCCTTCTGCACCATTGACCCCAACGTGGGCGTGGTGCCGGTGCCGGACGAACGGCTAGCCAAGCTTGCCGAGATTTCTAAGTCCGAAAAAATCATCCCGACCACCATTGAGTTCGTGGATATTGCCGGGCTGGTGAAGGGCGCAGCCGCCGGCGAGGGCCTGGGCAATAAGTTCCTGTCGCACATCCGCGAGGTAGACGCCATCGCCATGGTGCTGCGCGACTTCCGCGACCCCAACGTTACCCACGTCCACGGCGCCATAGACCCAGCAGAGGACCGCGGTGTGCTGGAGGTAGAGCTAGCCCTGGCTGACCTGCAGACCGTAACGGGCGCGCTAGAGCGGACGAGGTCCAAGCTTAAGTCTGGCGCCAACGCCGAGGTGAGCGCGCAGATTGGCGTACTGGAGCGGCTGAAGGCAGCGCTGGAGCAGAGCCAGCCTGCCCGCAGCGTTAACCTGACAGCCGAGGAGGAGCCGTACCGCCGCGAGCTAATGCTGCTCACCGCCAAGCCCCTACTGCTGGTGTACAACGTGGACGAAGGCCAGGCTGGACCCGCCGGCAGCATAGCGCTGTGCGCAAAGGTAGAGGCCGAGCTGGCGGCGCTGCCGGATGCAGAGGCTGCCGAGTACATGGCTGCCCTGGGCGTTACCCAGTCTGGGCTAGACCAGCTCATTACGGCGGCCTACGGCGCCCTGGAGCTAGTTACCTTCCTCACCACCGGCCCCAAGGAAACCCGGGCCTGGACCGTTCGCGCCGGCACCGCCGCGCCGCAGGCCGCCGCCGTCATCCACTCCGACTTTGAGGCTGCCTTCATCCGAGCCGAGGTAATAGCTGCCGCTGACCTCATCAGCCTGGGCAGCGAAGCTGCATGCCGCGACGCCGGCAAGCTACGTATAGAGGGCAAGGCCTACGTAATCCAAGACGGAGACGTCTGCCACTTCAGGGTGGGGGTGTAGGGTGTCGAAACACTAGAACACTGTGTACACGTGTTCTCCGTGTTCGTGTTCCCGCTTCCCCGTGTTCCTGCGCCCCCCTACAATTCCCTCTCCAAATCCTTCATCTCGCGCTGCAGGATGGTCTCGCCCTCGTCGAGGTCGATCTTCAGCTGCGCCAGGATGCCCGCCTCCTCCTTGGTCAGCTCACGGCGGAGCCGGGCGTGCTCCAGCACCTTCAGCTGGTCGGCGACGTCGTGCCGCAGCTTGGCGAACGCCAGGTGCGTGCTGCGCTCTACCGACCTAAGGTCGGTACGGAAGCGGCGGCGGAACTGGGCGAACTTGAACCAGCCGTACCAGACCACTGCCAGGCACAGCAGCAGCATGGCGACTGCGGGAATGAACACCGCCATCCAGCTCACGGCCTGGCGGCTGACAACCTGAGCTGCGCTCAGCGGGGTGGGCGGAGGCGAAACGACGTCGAAGGCGTAGGAGTCGGCCAGCGAGTTGCCGGCGCGGTCGAAAGCCGAGGCACGGATACTGTGGCTCCCGGGCGTCAAGGTCGGCGTACGGTAGACTCCGGTGCCGTCGTCCCGCCAGATGATCGGCTCGCTGCCGTCGATGAAGATGCGGTAGTAGTCTATGCCGGACATCGCATCGACCGCATCGAACTGGAAGGCCGCGCCGCCCTCCAGCCAAGCGGGGTGGTCCTCGACGCCCGCAATGATGTTCCGCTCCGGGCTCTTGGTATCGATGCGTACCCTACGGTGGCCGGCTGAGCCCCAGCCGTCCTTGGTCTGGAAGCGGGCGTGGAAGTACCAGGTGCCGTCTGCCACGTCGCGAAAAATGTAGCTGTCGAACAGGCCGTCCGAAGCTGTACCCGGAACGGTCGAGGGGCTCTGGTCTAAGACCACGCTCACCCCGGTAACGCCGTCCGGCAGCTTCCAGTTGAAGACCGGATTCCTGTCGTTGTACCACGAGTCCTCGTTGGGGTGGGTCGCCGACGTAATGGCCGGAGCGGGGCCGCTCGGCGAAGCTGCCCGTGGCGCGGGATCCGTGGGTGGCGGGCCGTCGGAAACCACCAGAGAGGCGCTGGCCTGGCCGGTGAGAATGTTGGTGCCCTGCCCATCGTTCGCCAGCACCGATGCCTGCGAGAAGGCGAGGCGCGCCGTGCCAGCCGCCTTGGCGCGGAAGGTAACGGAGAGGACGCGCTTGGCCGTACCGCGGAACCCCGGGTTGAGGACTACGCCCTCGAACCGTACGTTGCCGTCTACATTGGAGTACGAAGGCTCCTGGACCCAGAAGTTGAACACCGATCCAGTCTTGTTGAGGCCGGTAACCTCTAGCTTATCCTTAGGGAACGTAACGACTCCCGAGGCAGCATTCATCGCCTGGTCGGCGCTGGTTACGTACACCCCTACGGTGAACGTGCTGCCTACGGCGTAGGTTCCAAGGGCGGGCGTAATGTACAGGCTGGCTGCCAGAGCTGGGGTCGCCCACAGCGCCGCCGTGCACGCCAAGAGCAGCTTCGCCAGCCAACGGCTGACGCGACTACCGACGGCTGGAGAACCGGTGACGGACGGCATAGCTACCGAGTAATAGTAGCAGAACCGCCGCCCCCACGCCGTAGCCCAGCTTGCGGTGCGCCCCCGCGGGGTTGACCGTAGCCGAACGGACGTTCCCAGCCTGGTCTACCGCACGCACGTGCAGCACCCGGCCGAGAGACTGGTCTTGCAGCGGGTACGGGCTGGTAGCAGAGGCCCACCGGGGCTGCGGTAGCAGGCGACCCCGCCAGCCACCCGGCTGCTCCCACACGTCGTAGTGGCTAATGCCCGATCGCTTATCGGTGGTGCTGAATACCAGGGTCCACCGGCCATCCGCAAGCTGCGAATTCTGCACCAGCGCAGGCTGGAATGGCTCGGGTGGGTCTCGGTCTGGCTTGCCCACCCCGAACACCGGCTGCTTCTCGGAACGGACGACTACCGACGTTCGGTCTAAAGACAGCTCCGCAGCCTGTCCGTCTGGGCCGTTGAGGTACACCCTGGTGCCGCTGGCGAAGCTGAGCGGCAGCTCGCCGCTCGCCCGGGGCGAGATGGTGAACGAGAATAGCTTGCCGCCCGTGCCCTGGAACCCGCCGGGCACAATGCCGGCGAACCGAACGGAGCGGCCGGCGTTCCGCACGCCGTCGCCTGCCTCCGCCGGAGGCGTCGGCCTCTCCAGCCACAGGCTGACCACCGAGCTGCCGTCGGCGGCGGCCACGACGGCGGCCACGTCCGAGCCGAGCTCGACCGAGCCATCCACCGCATTGACCGATTCATCCGGCGAGTCGAGCCTAACCTCGACCTCGAACGGCGCGTACAGGCTCTGCGTCAGCTCGGGAGCAGAGAAGTACAGACGGGCAGCTCGAGCGGCACTCGGCACCGCGAAGCACGCTGCGGGCAGGAGCAGCGCCAATGGAAGGATGATGGAACGGATGCGCATAGGTCAGCCGGTCCAAGCGTACGCCAGAATGCTGAAGTCCACGATGTCGATTCGTCCGTCCAGCTTCAGGTCCAGCGGGGCGGGCGGATTAGCCCGTCGGTACCAGTACGCCAGGATGCTGAAGTCCACCAGGTTCACCCGGCACTCGCCGGTGAAGTCGGCCCTGTTGGCGCAGACGTTGGTCCGACCCACGTTCCTGGTGCCCACCCTGAACCCGACCGATTGGCCGTAGGGGCTGCTGCCCTCCCCGGCTTCGGCGCGAGCCTTGGCGCTGTGGTCGCCCACCTCCAGCGGCGCCGTATCTACCGACCGCTCGTACGCCCCGGCGAAGTCTGAGGTCGCCGTCGCCAGCAGCTCGACCTCGGAGTGAATGGCAATGGTAACCGCGGCGTTCGGCGCGCTCTGGCCGAACACCTTTATGGTCTCGCCGCGGCGGACCTCGTCACGGTCTAGGTCGATGGTTGAGGCAATGAAGATGCCCCCGACGGTGGTGATGGTGCCCTCCTCTACCTCCAGGGGAAAGGTCAGCAGGCTAGACCGCCGGCCGTCGGTATCCTCGCCGTAGAGCGAGAAGATGTAGCTGCCGCCCGCTAGCCCCACCAGCGAGAACTGGAAGCGGGCGTCGGGCCCGGCCACCGTGCTGCCCGCGGCCTGGCCGTCGCGCAGCACGGTTACCCTTCCGCCGGGGTACGATACTCCGGTGAAGGTAACGGTCGTGGGCACGGGCAGCTCCGGCCGCGGCTGCTGCGGCCCGTCGACCGGTACCGGGCTACCCCCTCCCGAGCTGCCGCCGCCCGAGCTCCCCCCTCCGCCATCGTCGCCGCCGCCCGGGTCGTCTGGGTTGGTAACCTGCACCGTAATGTTCAACGGGTCTGCCAGCAGCAGGGCGGGCAGAGAGGCGAATGCCGCCACGGCTGCCCACAGCAGCAGGGCGGGCAGCTTCGTAGAGCGTGCCACGGCTAGTCGCGCCGGCGCAGCTGCAGCTGGAAGCGCCGCCTGAACTGGGTCAGCCCCAGCAGCACCAGCACCAGCCCCGCCAGCGGGATGACGGTTATCCGCCACGGCCACGCCCAGATGCGAACCGTCGCCTGGTGCGTCTGCCCGTCGCCGTCGGTGGCCCTTAGGGTAGCCTTGAGCGGCCCCCAGTAGTAGCGGTCGCCCTCCACGAGGGCCTTCATGGTTCGGGATGTCTCGGGGAAGACGAACAGCCCGTCCAGGACGCCGGTTGCTACCGTCCGCCCGAACAGGTTCGTTACCGCAACCGTGCCCTTGGGCTGGTAGTGAACCGAGCCGGTATTCTCGAAGACGACGTTGAAGGCGAGCGGCCCGCGCTCCACGTAGCGGGGACCCGAGAACGAGCTGATACGCCCGCCGCGGGCAATATCGCCCGGCACCGAGACCATGAGCAGCGACCCGACGCGGGGCAGTATGCCCACGCCGGTGGTGCCGGTGGCAGCGCCAGAACCTTCGGAGGCATTGAAGAAGATAACGGCGAAGTGGCCACCGGGTGCGGCGTCCGCTGGCACGACGATGGTGTACGGCACCCTACGCTCCTCCTTCGGCTGCAGCGTAACGCTGGAGTCGGCTACGCTCACCCAGCCGGCCAGGCTACTCTTGCCGCCGGCGTTCTTCACGAAGGTAATGTTCGCCTCGCCCGTGGGGACAAAATCCTCGAAGGTCGGGGTAAGGGTGAGCGGCGTCTCTCCGTTATTGGTAATGATTACGCTGTCGGTATACGAGGCGCCGGGCTGCAGCTCCAGCACGAACTTAACGGGCCGCAGGGTTAGGCTAACCCCAGCGGCGCTAGCCGGAGCCACGGCTAAAGACGCAGCCCCTGCAATTGCTAGGGTAACGGCGGTTAGCAGCGTTCGTTTCATAGGCTTAGCCCCAGCCTACCGAGGCAGCCTCGCTCGCACAAGGGCGTGGCGGCGGCTACGGGTTGGTGGTCACCGTATAGGTTACGGTGCCATCGTAGTTGCCGGTCTGCTGGGTCGTCGGTACGTCCAGCTTGTACCAAATGGGTAGGCTCGAGTTGCTTCCCTGGTAGACGCTGCAGTCGGCAATCTTCTTGCTAGCTGCCGAGCTGGTGGGAATGCCGGCGTACAGCGGCGATCCATCCACGCCCCACCAGGTAGCAGCCTGCAGGCAGGTTGTGGTTCCGGTAATGGGCACGCGGAAGGCGAGGCTGGTGGTGGCGGCGTAGGCCTCGGATCGCCCCGCAGACGTAGTCGCAGCGGCGGGGACCCACTCGGTCATATCGGGAATATCAACGGCGGCGTTGGTGGTTAGGTCCATGGTGGCGTTGTCATCGGACCGCGACAGGGCGAAGTTGAAGCCCGTGCTGTTGTTCGTGGCAATGGTGCTGGTAGAGCTAGTCGCCACCGGGGTACCCGGCGTGAGGGCGGGGAAGGCAATGGTGGTTACGGGCAGGGTGAGGGTAATGGCGGCCTGCACGGTTACGGTCAGGGTGGGCGTCTCGCTATCGGTAGCCGCCTGAGCTGCCGTGGTGAAGGGGTAGGCAACCAGGGCGCAGCCTGCGGCGAGCAGCATCACGCTGGGAACCAGTTTCATGAACCTGCGAATGTCTTGCAGCTCTATCATAATTATTCTTTGGCGGTTAGCGATGAGACTATAGCACTTTTTCGACGGGCTGGTAATGCCTTATGCACACCCTAGGGGTTAATGCTTGCCGTCAGCGTGAGCTGGCCGTCGTAGCTTCCTGCTTGCTGGGTAATGGGCACAGCCAGGCGGAAGAAGATCTTAGCGTTCGCCGTTGCCCCGAACGACTGCACCGCCACCGCCTGGCTGGTGGTCGGCACGCCGGCGTAGAGCGGGGTGAGGTCGGGGCCCCACCAGGCTTCGCTGAAGAATGGGACATCCGTCGCCTCGCCCAGGCGGAAGGCGAGGCCGGTGCCGGTGTAGGCTACGGCGTTGCCCGCCGTGGTGGTAACGCCCGGCGCAATCCACTCGGCCTTGTCGGTGATATTCGTGGCGGGGTCCGAGGTTAAGTCTAGGGTCGCATCGGCAGAGTTACGCTTCAGGTACAGGGTGAAGCCGGTGCCGTTGGTAGAGTCAACGGCCGCATTGAAGGCAGGCTCCACATCTCCCCCGCCGCCGGTAACCGGGTCCATGGCCCAGGTGGTATCGTCGAGCGATAGGGTGATATCGGCGCTGTTCGGGTCATCTACCCAACGGTAGCTGACCATGAAGAAGTCGAAATCGCTGACGGTAGCCAGCGTGGTGAAGGTAGCAGCCGAGCTGCGCACGCGGAGCACGGTCGAGCTGGCGACGGGGTCGATGTAGTTCTCGGGCGTGGTGAACAGGTAGCCATTGGTAATCGCATCGGAGTAGGTGTAGGTGGTGGTAGCGGCGTTGGTGGTGGCGATGTTCGTCCAGCCCGCCGAAGCCGCGCCGTCGCTACCCGAGAAGTCGAGCAGCTGCGGCTGGGTCGTCTTGCCGGTGCCGCCGGAGCGCCAGTATGCAGAGTAGAACATGCCCGCCGGGCTGGTGCCGGTCACCATGGTGTGGGTGAAAGGTATGACGACCGAGGTAATGTGCTCAGCCGTGGCGTCGGCATCCCCAGCCAGGGCGTAGTAGTCGCTAGCCATAGCCGCCGACTCCAGGGCGCTGCTCACCGACCATAGCTGGGCCGTTCCGGCCGTATCGATGTTGCGGGTATACTTGCAGTCATTGGCGCTGTTCGTGCCGTAGTCTATACGGCAGCCAGCGTCGACCGTATTGACCGTGCCCACCACCAGGTAGATCCAATCTATACGCAGCTCCTGGGTGCCGTTGGCCGAACCCAGCATGCCTATCCTAACCTCGCCGTTGCTGACGTAGTTGGCCAGGTTCACGTTGCTCTTGCTGTAGTAGCCGGTGGTGTCCGTCCCGGCCGCGGCGCAGGCACGGGCGGTACTGATAGACTCCCAACCCGGGGTGGTAAAGTTGTAGACCCGTAGGGTGTAGTTAATGCCCGTGGCGCTGCAGCCAGTCTCGGCCACCACCAGCAGCGCGTTGGCGCCGTCGTAGGTCCGCACGTTGCGGAATGGCAAATAGAACTCGGTGGTAACGCTGGCGGTGCCCGAGGCTCTGGCGTAGGTATTATCCGACCCGCTCTGCCCGCTGCTGCCGGTTACCAGAGTCTGCGGATTCTGGGCGTGGACGTACGCCGACTCGCCCTGGCTCTGCCCGGTGATGACCGATAGCCCCTGGGGCATGTAGACCGGGTCTACCACCATTTGGATGCTGGCGTAGTTGAACATGTGGGTGGTAGCGGTAGTCGAGGTACTGTAGGCACGGATGCGCACCGTGCCGTTGGTGGACGAGACGAAGTTCGAGAGCGAGGTGCTGGCGATACGGTTGGACGTTCCCGAGACAGCCCCCAGGGGTACGTTCCAGTAGCCTTCGTAGATATGGTAGGTGTAGGTACGCCTGGTAGCGTCGCCGTAGGCCTGGCGGCTCTTGAAGTTGGCGTACTTGTTCAGGCTGCGCCAGCCGCCGTTGCAATCTTGGTCTGCTGCGTCGTCCACCGCCGTGGTGGTTGCCCAGTCGCATATCTGGTACCAGCGCATTAGGCTGGCGCTGCCGCTGCTGGCGTACAGGGTAATTACCATCTTGTTGGCGTTGTTCACCTTTACGTAGTCGAAGTCTACCTGCTGGTTCAGCCCGCTGCCGCTGGTGGTAACGGTCCAGTTGAAGCCGTCGTTCGCCTCGGCGTTCAGCAGGGCACGCCAAGACCCGTGGTTGCCGCTGGAGGCAGCGGCCAACCGGGGGTTCTCGGTGCCGACGCGCAGGCGGCCATCGGTGGGAGGGAAGTTGTACTGGATGCTACGGCGGGGCGCATCCTCCTCTATCCAACTAATCGAAACCATGGCCCAGTCGAACGTACGGGTGAAGCTCTGGCCCAACAGGGAGCTAGCAGCTGTACGGAACCGTACCTCGACCGTATCGTCGTACGTGTTAATGTAGTGCTGGCTGCTGGTGGTAAAGTAGCCGTGCGTAATGGGGTCGGTGTAGCCGTAGGTAGTGGTGGAGTTGGCGATGGTGCCGAAGTTGGTGTAGCCGCCGCTGGCGGTGGGATTGAGGCCCCACCAGTCCTTGAACTGCGGCTGAAGCGAGGCGGTATTACTGCCGGGCGTTGCCCGCACGCTGTAGGCCAAGCTGACCATGGTCGCATCACTCGGAACGCGTACCGGAAAGGTTGCGTGGGTCGCCACGTTGGCGTCATTGGCCACGGCGTCGCAGTCGTTGTCGCAGGTGTAGAAGTCTTGCGTAACGCCGGAGTTGGTATCCAGCTGGCTGCCCACCATCCAGCCCGTGGTGCTAGCTAATGCGCTATCCATATCGTTCATGCGGTCGCACTGGGTAGCCACTCCGGTGCCGTACGAGACCTCGCACCGCGAGGGGTCCGACACCGTGCTGCCGACTATCATGTAGATGTAGTCGAGCCGTACCTCCTGGGTGCTATTGCCCGAGCCGTACCAGCCCACCCGCACCTCGCCGTCGCGGATGTACTTCCACAGCGAGCTGGTGGTGAACCCGAACTGCCCCGCCGCATCGGTAGTGCTGCAGGTAAATCCGCTGACCGATAGGTCCTCCCAGGAGCTGGAATAAAAATTCCACACCTTGGGCTTATGGCTAATTGTGCCATTCGAGCTACAGCCGAATTCGGCCACCACGGCAATGGCGTTCGCCCCGGTGTACGTCCGCACGTTCTTGAACCGCACGTAGAAGTCGGCGATGCTGCCCGCCGTTCCAGAAACCTTAAGGTAGCCGTTGTCGCTGCCGGTTGTGCCGCCGGTACCCGAGAGCAGGGTGGGCGGGCTCTGGGCGAGCACGTAGCTGCTCTCGCCGGTCTGGGTGCCACTAATGACCACCGCCTCGGCCGGCATGTAGATTGGGTCGACCACCAGGTCTACCGCCAGCCAGTTGATGATGTGGGTCGTTGCCACGCCGGAGGGGGCGTACGCCCGAACCATTACCCGGCCGGTGCTAGAAACGAAGTTCTGGAGCGGGGTTGACTGGGGCTCATGCGTAGTTGGCGTGGTCGTAAGATTATCGTTATTCCAGTAGCCATCGTAGATGTGCCAGGTGTAGTAGCGGAGCGCTGCCTCAGCAATGCCCTGCCGGCCCTTGGCGCCGGAGTCAACCTTGTGCAGGGTCCGCCACCCCCCGCCCGTGCAGTCGCTATCGTTACCCGCATCTACCTTGTTGGGGTTCACCCAGTCGCATATCTGGTAGTAACGTTGCAAGCTAGCGCTGCCGCTGCTGGCGTACAGGCTGACCACCATCTTGTTCGCGTTGTGAAGCTCGACGTTGTCGAGGTACAGAATCTGGTTCATGCCGCCCGCCGCGGTGCTGCTGACCGACCAGCCCCAGCCGTCCGGGCTCAGCGTACCCCGCCACGAGCCGGTGTTCCCCGAGGTTCCGACGGTAGTTATGGCTAGGTTCTGGCCTACATTCAGCACCCCGCCGGTCGCATTGTAGCGGCCATTTGCCCTAGCCTCGGGCGGGCCGAACTTTCCCTCCTGGGCCAGCTTGGCCAGGGGCGGAACCAGCTTAACCAGCGCCACCTCGGCTGCGCCGCTCAGCTGCGCCAGCAGCAAGACGACGAAGGCAATCGAGGCGAGGCTACGCGAACGGAAAAGCATGCTATTCGGCGATTAGTATTGGCTCCTCGGGCGGCAGCAGCTCTATCGGCTGCTCGGCTACGGGCTCCTCGGGCGGCGCCGGCAGAACGTCGGCTTCTGCAGCCTCAGAAATCGGAGCTGTCGCCGTAGCGGCGACAGATGCCGGGCCTCGAATTTCTTCCAGGAAGACGGCGTGGTCCTTAGCTGCCACGGTTTCTGCTGCCGAGCCGTCGCCGTTCAGCAGCTGCAGGCTAGCGCCATCCCACCGCACCAGAAGCCCATCGGGCAGGCCTAGGTCGGTGGGCACCCCGGGCTCGATGGTCTGGCTAGCGTAGCTGCCGCCGCTCACCTGGTAGGTAGATATGGTTCCGCCGCCAGCTGTAACCCATGCCGCTACCCCACCGTGGAGAACGCTAGCCGCCACCGGGTCCAGCTCGGGCTCCTCCGAGACCAGGGTCCACGTCCCCTCGCCGGCAGCCTGGTAGACCCACAGCTGCTGCCGCTGCCGTGACTCGCTGAATACGCGGACCAGATTCACGTCGCCGTCGGCCAGCAGCTGCAGCACGGTGTCACGGGTAAAGTCTGGCTGCTCCTGAACATTGGCCGCATCGGCGCTGTAGGTAACGGCCAGGTACAGGCTGTCCAGCAGCACGGTGGGCTGCTCGGCGACGGTGGGCAGGGAGCGGAGCGCCACCTGGACCGTGGCGAGCTCCTCCCAAGATGCGAGCGGCAGCTCCACGGCTAGCCCACGCCAAGATTGGCTGGTTACCTTGGCCACGGTGGTCCACGCTTCGCCGTCTAGAGTGTAGGCAATCTCCAGGAACGCCGGCTCGGTATCCTGGGGCAGCTGGGGCGTTGGGATTGGCGCGGACGGCCCGGGGTCGGGGGTAAGCTCGTTGGGTTTAGACGTCGGCGGCTCGTCCTTGGCCGTTGGCTCGGGAACTGGCTGCTCGGGCGCTACGGCATCGGTCGGAGCGACATCAGTCGGCGGCGCCTCCTTCAGCTCCACTGCAGGCGCCGGCTCAGCAGCGGGATCGGGCGCTAACTCTGGCGGGGCAAGCTCTTGCGCTAGCGCCGCGCGAATGAACGGCAGGCGAGCTGACTCGGGTAGCTGGGGTTCGGGAACCGGTTCAACGACTGGCGCGGGATCAGCTACAGGCTCCGGCGGCAGAGATTCCAGCAGCACCTCCTCCGCCGCCGGGGCATCCAGCAACGCCTCAACCTGCTGCTCGGGCGTGGCTACCGGATCTACGTTGACGGTTCCTCCGCTCGGCGCCGGGGTAACGACCGGAAGCTGCGGCAGCTTGCCACCCGGCAGCACTGCCCAAGACAGGTTGAGCGTAACCTTCTTGGGCGCCGCATCCAGCGGTACGTCTCCCTTGAATCCTCCGCAGTAGATTTGCGCCATTACCCCATCCAGGGCTGCCGAATTCTTAGACGTGAACAGCTCGGGGTCCGCCTCTGGGGCAAGGTCTGGCTCGCCCTCGGCCAGCTGGGGGTTTGCCCAGCCGCCCAGGCAGGAGGTGGCGTACAGGGTGGCAATATTGGCACGGCCCACGCCCCGCAGCAGGCCCGCCACGAGCACGAGCACCAGCAGCGCCGCGACGCCCGAGCGGACCCGGTGGCGAGCCAGCAGACGCACGAACGCAGAGGCGCTCACCTCTAGGTGCCACGAGCGCTCGCGTAGCCGAACCACGCGTTGCCGGGGCCGCGATAGGATGTCGTGCACCAGGCGGGGCCGCACGCCACGACGTCGCAGGATCTTGCTCCAATCCATTGACCTATTTTATACCACGAAGCAATTCTTTGTGTCGTGGTTCGTGAAATAGTGAGCCACCCGCTGGAGGCGGGTGGCTGGGGGCTGCGGGTCAGCGGTTAGCTCGCCCGCGATATGTCTATGGTATTCAGTTGTAGCTCACTACCGTTCCTAGGACAGGGTAGCTATCGGAAGCGCTGAACGGGCCTCGCTGCTGGGTGTACCCAGCCGGCACGTAGCGGTAAACGGCTCCTCCATCGGCCCAGTTGGGCTCGTAGCTAGAATTGCCCATGGCGTAGCCGGTCATACCGGGAACCGTCGCCTGCACGGTGCGCAGCGTAGGCATGGGAACGTTACGGATACCCACGGTGTCGGCTCGCAGGCTGAAAGTTCGGCTACCGTAGCTGCCACCGAACGTGGCGGGGATGGTAGCGTTTGCCTGCCAGCCGCCGTTGATGCTGGTGCTGGAGCTGAAGGAAACCGTCCCATTGGTGGTAGTAGCCGACAGCCGAACGCCACCGGGCGCGAACGCAATAGCGGTACCGGCATCATCGTACAGCCTGAAGTCTCGCACCTGGTCGTAGGTAGACGAGCTAGACGTTGACATCAGTAGGCCCGTAGACGCCAGGTTCACCAACAGCGACTGCAGCGTCAGCGGAACCTGGCCATAGTTGCGAACCTCGAACCGAGCAATTTCATCCGTAACACCCTGGACGTGGTTAATGAGCGGCAGGGACGCAGCGGTAGGCACAGCATCATGAACTAGGAACCATGCCGAGGGGGAGCCGTACTGACCGATGTTCACATACTGGGACGGCAGCACGCCGGTAGGCCCACGCACCTCGATATCCTGTACGCTATTCGACTTTACCCGAACCATTACCTGGGTAGCATCGGCCCCGGTTCCGCTACCGAATAGGTCGACAGCTACGTCCAGGTGGTAGGGTGCCCAGGCGGGCATGGCTACCGCCTGCGGGAACACGAACACGGCATCGGCTGTAGTCGTGCCAGCATTGCTGGGCGTTGCGGTGGCTAGCAGCACACCGTCGTGGTAAAGAGAAACCGAGGCGACGTTGGCGTAGCCAGGCAGGTTAGCTGAACCGCCCACGCTACCCTGCAGCTGCAGGGTCAGGCGATGCAGCGATAGGCTGCCCTGGTCGGTGTAAGGAGTAAGCTCGAGACGGTGAATCTGACGATTCTCCGATCCAGCCAAAATTACGCTCGATACTGTATCGGGGAATACGTGCTGGCCGCTGATGCTGAGCGAACCCTGCTGTCCGCCGATAACCCAGTAGCCGAAGGGGCTAGAGACCGGCAGGAAGATCGCGGGGTAGATTGCCGCACCGCTGGTGCCACCGGTAATGGTAAGGTCGGAAGGCTCAACCAGCGACGCGCGGAGCCAACGTCCTGCTCCCGACGCCACATCGGCGTACACGTTGAAGGTTACGTTGGTACCCGGCAGGTTTATGTACGGCTGCGGCAGGTTGAAGGTAACGACCCCATTTACCGCCGCGGTGGCTGTGGCGAATGGGAACTCGGTCTGGCCGGGAACCAGCCTGAAGTTGACCAAATCGCCGTCCTGCACCGTCCCCGATAGGCGTACTATCACCTGCCTTACCACCATGGACTCCAGGCTATTCGTGTCTGTCAGGCTGAAGCGGAACAGCCTGCTGCCCAGGCTGCCCACATTCAGATTAGCTGCCGTGGTAGTGCCGGGCTGATTGAAGTATCCACCGACGCTGGCCCCGTCAACCCAGGCGGACGCAATCGAGCTAGAGCCATCAACCCAGCTGAACAGGTTGCCCCGCAGCGAGAAACGGGCTCCCATTGAGCTGCCGCCGGTCTGCGTAATGTCTGCGGCTGCTGCCACGGCGAGCCGTACGCCGTAGTCCCCCAGCTGCACCGGGGCATTAGCCGGTAGGTCGGCCTTAATGGTAACCACTTTAGTGGTGAGGGGTGCGACCACGATCGGGTTAGCGGAGAGATCAATGGTCGCCCGTAGGTTAGCGCCGAATACGCCGCGGCTGCCGTGGCGAGTTGCGCCGTCCCATACCGTCGCCCCATCGAACACCGTGCTGGTGGGCAAAGTGCTGGTACTGGTAGTAGAGAAACGAGCGTACTCCTGCGTCAGCGTGAGGCTGGTAACTTGCACGGGCAGCCCCGAGAGAGACTGGATGCGAATGGCCAGCACCGGGTTCTGCTGGGTGCCGTCGAGCAACGTGGCTGCCGGCGGGGTGGCCGGGTCTACCACCAAACGTATCGGACCAGCTACCGGCACTGGGTCTTCTTCGCCATCATCGACCGGCTCTACCGGACGAATCGGGCCCAGCACGTTGCTCCAGCTAGCCTGGGTAACCGTACCCTGGGGCTCCAGGCCATCTAGGCTGCTGCGGCCCTCGCGAGCCGAAACCTGCTTGGCCAGCATCTGGAGCGTCACGGGATCGGCGATACGCCAAACCCTGTCGCCGCGGCGCAGGTAGAGCGTCTTGTCGTTGGTCAGAGAGACGATCGCATCGCCGGTCGGCACCTTTGCCACGGCAGCCGCGGTGGAAACGCCCGCGACCCTTCCCTCGGCCAGCACCCCCCGATTCATTAGGACCAATAAGCTGCCCGAAACCCAAGCCAGGGCGCCGAACAGGACGATGGTCCGTACCGACATGCGCATACGCATTTGTTTTGATTTACGAATTAAAAAATATGCGTCCGCCAAAGGCGGAGCACTTACAACATGCTAATGGTAACTCATTTTTGACCCGTAGTCAATGGTAAGCGATGAGATGTATAATTTTTGTGCTTACTTAATCCGCTTCTACCCAAAGCCTATGCACCGTCGGTTCCTCGCCCTCTGCGCCAGCCTAGCGCTCGCCGCTAGCGCCGCAGCTGCTCCCCTAGCCACCCGAGCCGTGCAAGCTCCCCAAGATCCCGTCGCCTTCCCAACCTGCATGGTGAGCGCCGTAACGGCACGTGAAACAGCCGTCACCGCAGCGGTGAACACCCTAACCACTGCCCGCAGCGCTGCGGCCGAGGCCAGGCGTGCCGCGGTGAGCGCGGCAGCCGCCGCCCAGGCCACGGCCTGGAACCAGGCGCTGCAGACCCGCCAGGCCGCCGTAGTCGCCGCCTGGAACGGCAACGCCACGGCTCGTAAGGCAGCCATTAGGTCGGCCTTCGCCACGTACAAGACCTCGCGAACCGCGGCCCGAAATACGTACACCGCTGCCGTCCGCACCGCTGATAAGGCCTACACTACGGCTATGAACGCTGCGGTAACTGCCTACAACACCGCCCGCAGGGCGGCCTGGACCACCTACCGCGCCTCACGGACCACGTGCTCCCGTATCGGCGCCGACGCACGCGGCCGCTCGACGAACAACGTCATCCCCGACGACGTAAGCAGCACCGAGACTTCCGACAGCTAAAGCAGCGGCAAGCGAAGCGGGTCGCCCCGAGCGTAGTCGAGGGGGCGGCCCGCTTGCTTTGGCCTGTCCCCCGCCGTACTGTATGGTGTTCTCGTACCTACGGCCCCATCGTCTAACGGTTAGGACACGGCCCTTTCAAGGCCGGAACGGGAGTTCGATTCTCCCTGGGGCTACCATGAACCAGAGGCTGCGCCTCGGTTCATGGCCCCGGAGCGAGCTAGGCTCTGCTTCGGGGCCACCAGAGAACACAATGAATCTACCAGCTTGCGTCTACATACTGTTCAGTGAGAGAGACCAAAAACTCTACACTGGGATGACAACTGACCTCGAGCTGAGGCTCGCTGCTCACCTCGAAGGTCGCGTCATCTCCACATCGAAAAGAAGGCCTCTGAAACTCATATTCTGTGAATACTTCTTGAGCAAGAAAGATGCTGTGCGCAGGGAACGGTACCTAAAAACAACAGCTGGCAAGCGCGCCATTAGATACATGGTTCGAGAGAGCTTAACCTCTATAATGAAGTAGAATGCATTACTTTAAGGTAGTCCTTAGCATCATCTGGAGCATCTTCGCCGTCATCGGCCTGGTCGTCGTAGCCGCCGCGGCCTACCTGTGGTTCGTAGATCCGCTCAACCTTAAGCCGGTCCTGTTCCCGCCTGCTCCGGCAGCTGCCAATTCACCCGTGCCGACCACCACGACACAGGTACCCACAAGTGGCGGGAGGCAGCCGAGCCAGCCGCAGCTGACGCCGCAGCAGCAGGCCGCCGCCAGCAGCCTGGGGCTAGACGCGAATGCGGTCGCAATGCTGCTCAACCCCACCACCGAAGCCTGCGCCGTGACGGCGCTCGGCCGAGCTCGGGTAGACCAGATTAAGGCGGGCGCCGCGCCGACGGCTGTAGACATCTACGCCGCACGCAGCTGCCTGATTCGGTAGATGGTTGTACTGGGCATCGAGACATCCTGCGACGAGACGGCGGCAGCCGTGGTGCGGCTACGTGGCGGCCGCATGGAGGCGCTAGCCGAAGTGGTAGCTAGCCAGGCAAAGCTGCACGCAAAGTACGGCGGCGTGGTGCCCGAGGTAGCCGCCCGTAAGCAGGTGGAGGCCATTATCCCGGTGCTGAAGGAATCTGGGGTACGGCCGAACCAAATTGATGCCATCGCCGTAACCCGCGGCCCGGGGCTGGTAACCAGCCTGGGCGTAGGCGTTGAGACGGCCAAGGCGCTGTCCATTGCCTGGGGCAAGCCGCTGCTGGGCGTTAACCACGTGCTGGCCCACCTTTACGCCTGCTGGCTATCGCACCCTCAGCTCGTACGCGACGACCGGATGCTACCTGCCCTCGGGCTGATAGTGAGCGGCGGCCACACCGAGCTGGTACTGCTGCGGCCGGGCGGCAGGTACAAGCTGCTGGGCAGGACAATGGATGACGCCGCCGGTGAATGCCTAGATAAGTCTGCTCGGCTGCTGGGGCTACCCTACCCCGGCGGCGCCAAGCTGGAGCAGCTGGCGCTACGTGGCAATGCAGAATGCTGCCCGTTCCCCCGCAGCCTAGCTAATACGAAGGGGTACGAGTTCAGCTTCTCGGGCCTGAAGACCGCCGTGCGCTACCAAGTAGAGAAAACCAAACCGACCGGCCGGCAGAAGGCTGACGTTGCCGCGGGCGTGCAGGCGGCCGTGGCCGAGCAGCTGACGCGACGGGTAGGCCAGGCGCTGGAACGCCACCGCGTGCGGTGCGTGGTCATCGGCGGCGGCGTAACAGCTAACCGCTACATCCGCAGCCAGCTGCAGCAGACGTGCGATGGCCACGGCGTACCGCTGCTGCTGCCCGAGCCCAAGTGGACCGGCGACAACGCCGCCATGATTGCGGCTCTAGCCCTGGTGCAGCTGGATGGCAAATCGCCAGCTCAAATTTCTCGGCTCAAGCCTTCTTGGCGAACGCTGGTCGCCGAGCCGAACTGGGAGCTGTAGCTAGATTCGGCGGCGGCCGCGGGTCGGAGCGTCTGCGGGCTGCCGGCGCAGTCGCCTCAGGCGCAGGTACCTGCGTAGGTTCCACACCGCGAAGTAGGCAGCTGCGAGCAGCAGCGCCACCAGGTACGGCAGCGGCGAGCGGAGCCAGGCCGCCAACCCTACCCTGCCTACCTGCAGCTGCGCCGCATCCGAAGCCGGCCCGCTAATGGCCACCGTTACCTTAGCCCACACCTGGTAGGATCCGGCGCGGCGGATCCGCTTGCTGCGGTAGCTGAACTTCCCCTCGCCATCGGCGAGCACATCGGTGCTCACCAGTTCGCCGCTGGGAGCACGCAGGGCTACCGTTACCGTGCTGTTCGGGTAGACCGTGGTGCCGGCTACCACGATACGGCCACGCACGACCTGCGTGGAAATCTTCGGTGCCACCGTGGGCAGCACCAGCAGCGTCTCCTCGCGGTCGGATCGATTGCCCGCGTTATCGAACGCCGTAACCGTAACCACGTGCTGGCCCGGCGTAAGCCCGGCGACGGCCACCGGCTGCTTAGCCAGCTCCGCCGGAACGTGCTGGGGCGCCTGCCCGTCTACCTGCACCTCGTAGTACTGCACGCCGGACGTAGCATCATCGGCGCTGAGCTGCAGCCCCGGGTAGCCCTCGGCTGTGGTGCCCACGGAGACCGAGACGTTCTCCGGCGCGGTGGCGTCGATGCGGATTGGGAACGTTACAACCCCGGTCCACCCCCGGCTCGTCTGGGCGCGCACGTGGAAGTACCAAATGCCGTCCGCCACGTCGTCGTAGCTACGCTCGGAAACCTCCGCCGATAGGCTTCGCGTCGTGCCGCCGCTGGGCGACTCATCTAGGGCGACCTGCAGCGCCCTAGACCCCGCCGGGGCTGTCCAGCCCACCACCACATCCCGCGCGGTGTACCAGGTACCCTGGTTCGGGTGGGTGGGCGACCATACGGTTAGGCCGCCGGCGGAAACCGTCGGCTCCTCCTCCGGCGGCTCGGCTCGCTCGGGCTGCTCCTCGGCGGCGGTAACGGTAACCGTTACCCCGCCCGCGCCGGTGAGGATATCGGTGCCGAGCCCGTCGTTCTCGCGCACCGCTGCGCCGGAAATTCCAATCGTCGCCGTGCCTGCACGTCGGGCGCGGAAGGTAACACTGGCCAGCTCGCCGCTTCCGGTGAAGCCGGGGGTTGGAATGCCGCCATTCAAGCTAACCGTGCCGGAGCCAGATGAAATTGATGGCTCTATAATCCAGAGCCTGAAGATAGAGCCGCCGCGGCTGGCCGAAACAGCCTCCAGTATATCGCGCGGGTAGGTAATGGTAGCCTCTGCGTTATTGATCGCCTTGCCCTGCGTATTCACCGATAGCCGAACCGTGAAGGTCGCGCCCTCGGCCACGGTAACGGCAGACGAACGGAGCGAGAGCGTAGCGGCCTCAGCCCGACGGGCGCCCACTGCGGGCAGCAGCAGCGCTGCCGCGACAGCAATCGCAACGGTGCGGCGGACAACGGGCAGCTGCGCCATTCTCTAGAGCCGCTTCCGGCGACGGAGCGCCGCCAACGCAACGAGCAGCGCCGCTAGGGCCACGGCTGCAGCCGCAGCGACCGCCGCTACCAGCCACCTGCTGCCGCCCCCGGCGATCGGGAGCACGTAGCTGCTGGCGTTGCCCGCTCGATCGTAAGCCGTAATGGTCACGGGCGCCGTACGGGCCTGGTCACGCAGCACGTACTCGCTGCCGGTACGTACCGCGGGATTCGTACCCTCGGCTACCTCCAGGTGGTCCAACCCAGAGCCGCTATCCTCCACCTCGATCGCCAGGAAGAGCATGCCTCCGTGCACGCTGGGGTCGCTGCCGACGTTCACCGCCAAGAACCTGGGTGGCTCGTTGTCGGACGCGACCAGGTCACGCAGCGCATCCCTGGGCGCCCCGGTAGGCTCGCCCACCCGCAGCGTCAGCGGCTGGCCAGAGGCGGGCGTAGCGGCGCCGGTGCCATCGTTGGCGTAGGCGGTAACCTTCGCCGGGGTAAACGTAATGGTGCCGGGCTCCGCCACGGCGATGGCAATACGGAACAGCAGCGCGTCGTCTGCGCTAACCCCGCCGGGCATACCGCCGGTGAACGAAATGGTGCCGCTGCGCTCGTCCCACGATGGCTTCCTTGGCCACAGCGACAGGTCGGACCCCGCGACGCTGAGGTCGCGTAGCTCGAAGGTACCCGGAGCAGCCTCCAGCTTAACGGCGCCCTCGACCACGTTGTACGATCCGCCCTCGGTGCCCAGCCGAACATCCAGGATGGTGGTGTCGCCGGCAGAGACCGAAGCCGTTCCAGCCCGCAGGTAGACCGTGGCTGCCGAAGCCGAGCCCGCCCAAGCCAACGCCACCGCGGCGAAGGCGACTGCGGGCAATGCGCTCCACATGATACCAATCGAATGCCTACGAATGTGTTCCATGTACATTCAGCTTATCAGGTACCCTGGCCCCAGTCGTACAGCATTATCGAGAAATCCACCGAGTTCACCCTGCTGTCACGGCTGATATCAACCTTGGGGTTACGGAATGGCGACGTGGTCTGCCAGAACGCTAGCAGGATTGAGAAGTCTACGGAGTTCACCCGGCCGTCGTTGTTGAGGTCTGATCGTAGGCCGGTCGTCGTACCTCCCGGCGTTGTGCCCGAAGCCTGCCCGGTCGAGGTCGGAGTGGGAGTTGGGGTAGGAATCGGAACTCCCCCCCCCCCCCCCCCCCCGCCCCCCCCCCCCCCCCCCCCCCCCCCCCCCCCCCCGCCGCCGTTGTTGCCTCCGCCGTTATCTGCAGCTGTGGCGGTGAATGTCCTAGAAGCCGAGGACTGCTCGGTGCCGAAGTGAACCACCAGCTTGAATAGGTAGTTGCCGGCATTGGGAACCGTGGCGCCCAGCGTAGTATTCCAATCCTCCCCGGGGTTGATGAACTTAGCGGCGGAGGCGTAGAACACGTCGTCTCCCCCGCCGCAGGCGTTGCCGGCAGAGCTGACCACGCACCACTCGTACTGGTACTCGTAGCCCGCCAGGCCCTCGTTGGTGATGGTTACGTTAGCCGCAATGGACGGCACCTCGGTATCCGTCATTCCGTTGATTATCACCTGGGCCGGCGAGGCGCTGACCATCCAGTAGTCGTTGGTCTCAACGGTGCGGCTGGCGTCGATGCCGGTTGAGACTACAGCCTCCCATAGCCCCTGGGCTGCCCCGCTACCCACCGAGTAGGTGTACTCGTACACTCCCGTAGCGATGGCGGTCATGGGTACCGCCGAGACGACCGCGTTGCGGTCTGCGTCGTACAGGGTAACCACGGGCACAGAGTAGGCGGCGGCCGGGGTCGAGGTGCTGCTCTGCACGTAGACCTTGGTGCGGTAGGTACGGCCGGCGGCGACGCTATCTACGTTAGACATGCGCACCCTCCAGCCCTGCTCCTGGGCGACGAGCGACGCCCTGGTGGAGACGCGTGCGTCCAGGTTGGTGGCAACCTGCTCGCCCACGCTGCCCACGGCCGTGAGGGATGACGACAGAACGTTCCACACGTCGGCGGCGGTAATGTCGTTGCCGTAGCTGGTCAGCGTCCTGGCGCCGTTCGCCCAGACAGCGCTGGCCACCGATGCCGTGCCGTAGTCAGTCAGGGTCCGGGTAGCGGCAGCCCAAACGTCGGCGGCGGTAAGGGAGCTGGTGCCGCGGGAGGAGATAGCTGCATCAATGTTCTGGGCGAACTGCAGCCCGACGGTACCCGCGCCGACGAACGTCGAGGTCGCCACGTTCCACACCTGGTCAGCCGTCAGCGAGCTGGTGCCGCGAGATGCGACGGCTACGTTCAAATTATCTACGAACTGCTTGCCCACGGTGCCCGGCCCGGTGAACGTGCTGGTGGCGACGTTCCAAACGTCGGCGGCGCTAATGTTGTTCAGCGCCTGGATGAGGGTACGGTTGGCGATGACCTCGGCGGCAATCGAGGAGCTAGCCGAGAGCACGTCGGCGTTGGAAGCCAACGAGCCGCCGTCCGTCAGCGTCTGGTCGGTCAGTCGGCGGGTGGGACTGGTCCACACGTCCGCTGCCAGCGTGCCGAAGCCGGTGAGCGTCCTGGCGCCGCTGCCCCAGACGGCCGTAGCTACGTCGCTGACCAGGGTGCCGAAGCTCGTCAGGGAGCGGCTCGGGTTGGCCCAAATATCTGCCACCAGCGTGCCGAAGCCGGTCAGGGTCCGGGCGGGGCTAGACCACACGTCTGCCGCGGTGATGTTGTTCAGCGCCTGGATGAGGACGCGGTTAGCTACGATGCCGGCGCCGATAGACGAGCTGGCGGACTGCACCGATCCCTCAAGCGAGGAGCTGGCGGACTGCACCGTGGCCCCGAGGGATGAGCTAGCCGAGAGCACGTCGGCATTGGTGGCCAGCGAGCCGCCGGAGGTCAGGGTTTGGTCGGTCAGGCGTCGGGTGGGGCTATCCCAAACCGCTGCGGCCACCGTCGTCGTCGAAATATCACCGCTACCGACGAGGAAGCTCTTATCCAGAGATGCCAGATCGTTACCCGCCAAGCCGCAGGTCATGGTCGCTGGCCACAGGCCCTTGCTGACCGTGCCGCTGAACGTGTACGAGTACCAGCCGGAGGCATCGACGGACATTGCCCCATCGTTCACTACCTGCGTCCCAGAGGGGTTGAATATATCCACGATGCAGCCGGCCGTGGTTGTGGGCACGAAGTTGTCGTCGTATACGAACTCACCAATGGTAACGGCCTGGTTGAGGTCGTACCTGCTGTAGCCGGCGGCGTAGGTACCCGCGACTCCCGCGACCAAGGACGCCAGCAGGCAGCCGAGGTACAGAGCCCACGACTGCCTCATAGCTGGTTCCGTCGCCGCACGGTGGCCGGCCGACGAATTAGACCTGCCGCTTACGGTTCGCCGACGTATCCGACGCCGTCTGGCTGTCGTCCCTGAAGGCCCCGGTCAGGTGGCGCACCGCCTCGACGATGCTCTTGGCCAGCTCGGGGATCTTCTTGGCGCCGAACAGCAGCACCAGGACGACGGCGATAATGATTAGCTCCTTCGTGCCGAGTCCGAACATAGAGTTTTGAGTTTTAGTTTGCCGTTAGTCTCGTTGGGTACCTACCGCTGCGGCTTAGATCCGCCGCGGAGGTTACGTACCGCCTCGGCTACGCCACGCGCGAGCTCGGGCAGCTTCTTGGCGCCGAACAGCAGCACCAGAATGATGGCAATGAGAATTATTTCCCTCGTGCTGAGTCCGAACATAGCAGTTACGTAGTTAGGTGCTTAGGTTGCCGACGTCTCCCGCTCACCAGAATTGTCAGTTCGTACATGAGCACCAGGGGAGCCGACATCACCAGCAATGATACGCCATCGGTTGGGGGCAGTAAAGCCACAAAAACGAGGATGAGGACAGCTGCGTGGCGCCGGTGGGCACGCAGGTAGCCAACGTCCAGCAGCCCCATACGGATGAGTATATTCAGCAGCAGCGGCAGCTCGAACACAAGGCCCAGCAGGGCTGCGGTGGTAACGATCTGCGACACGAACTGCCCAATATCCCAGTAGTTCCTCACACCCAGGCTAAGGTTAATATTGGCGATTGCCCCCATGGCGAAGTACATGACGGCGAAACCGTAGACGAAGCCGACCACGAACAGCAGCAGGGCAGCCGGAACGTGCAGCAGCAGCACCCGCCGCTCGGGCCGGGTAAGGCCGGTACGGAGGAAGGCGAATACCTGGTAGAACAGCAGGGGCAGGGTGCCAATCAACGCCGCGAACATGCCCACGCTCACCGCCAGGTCTATGAGCTGGAAGGGCGAGGTGGCGACTACCTGGACGCCGTCGATGGTGAAGGTACCCCCGATGGCACGGAGCAGCGGCACCGTGCCGAACGCCCCGAGCAGGAATAGCGAGGCGAAGGCCACCGCTACCTTGAAGACACGACGACGAATCTCCTCCAGGTAGGGGTAGTACGGGGCAAGCCTCTCGCTGAGTTCACCCATAGGCTAGCGGCTAGCCTACGCTCCGGCGCCGGTTTGGGTTGCGGAGGGCTGCTCGGGCAGCGCGGGCAGCTCGACGGTCGAAGCCTGGTCGCTGGGGCTGAGGGGCCCCTCCCACGTCTCGGCCGGGGTAACCTTCAGCGTAGAATCCTCCAGCGGCTCCTCTACGAACTTGGGCGAAACGGGTGGTTCCACCGCCGCCGGCTCCACTGGCTGGACGTCTACCGGCAGGGGCTCGGCTAGAGGCTGATCAGCTACGGTCAGTGCCTCGGCGGCAGCCGCTGCTTCAGCCTGCTTCGCCGCCCGCTCTTTTGCTAGCGCCACCGTCTCGATGCCCGTGCTCACAATTTCGCTCACCGGCACGTTCGCAGCCGTGGCAGCCTCGCCCAATGCCTGAGCCAGCTTGAGCTTGACCAGGGTGTCGGCCACCTGGTCTGCCTCGGCACGCAGGCTAGAGATACGCTCCAGGTCGCCGGTGCCGAAAGCCTGGTCCACCGCCGCAGCCAGCGCAGCCTGGCGGTTGGTGAGCAGCTGGATGAGGTAGGGAATGTCCATAGCGGTAGCCTACGTCCAGAACACCAGGGTCCGCCACATCTCGGTCGCCGTGTGGCGCATGACGTACAGGTACTTGAGCCCGTCCGTGGTGGTGATAATCTCCATGCGGTTGCCGATAATGGCGGTGCTCATGCCGTAGGGAACGGTGCCGCAGGGGCGGATGCGGCCAACGTCCAGGCGCAGCTGGTAGATACGGCCCGTAGCATCTTTGGTGAAGAGGAGCGAGTCTGCGCCGTCGTAGGTGTACATCGAACCCGTGGTCAGCGTCTCGGTCTGCGGCGTCGTTACCCAGGCTAGCTTCCACGTCTCGGTGGGAATGTCGTAGACGTCGAACACGTTGCTGGCGCCGCCGCGGGCTCGCCAAATTTCCCTGCCCTTCTTGGCCGTGGCCGTGGGGCTATGCAGCCAAACGAACTCGATGCCAGCTCCGTGCGTAGGCACGTCCAGAATGGTGTAGTTGGTATCGGTCGAGGGGCTGGTGCCAAGAGCGAAGGTTATGACCGTAGCCGTATTGGAGGCGATTACATACTCCAGGTTCTGGCCGGTACCAGACATCATACGTAGTCGCTTGCCCGCCCACATGTTGGTGGCCCAGTTCTTGGTGGTGTCGGTGAGGGTGGTGGTGGAGCCAGCGGTAGAGAGCCCCCAGGTATCCATGATGCGGTACTTGGTGGTAGCGTCGGGGGTAAAGGACTGGGTGGCGTACGTTAGGGTGGTAGCGGTATTCGACGTAATGGCGAACTCGCTGCCGGCGCCGGTGCCGGCCTCAATCTGGATGCGGTAGCTAGCCCACTGGTTCACGTTCCAGTTCTTGCCCGAATCGACCAGGGTGGTGGTGCTGCCGCCGGTCGCCCAGCCGGTATTGGTCTTGGCTGGAACCTTGTACTGCACGGCCCGGCCGAACGCGGGCGTGTCGTGGATGAGGAAACGGGTTGTGTTCGTCGGAGCCGTAATGGCCAGGTTAACCGTTACAGAGTTGGCGGTGTTGGAGCTAATGCGCCGGACCTGAATGGTGCCGCCCGTACCGGCCGTCTGCGTCTGGATGAGCATCCCCACCAAGCTATTCACCGCCCAGCTCTTGGAGGCATCTACGATTACCGTAACAGAGGACGTCGCCACCGCAACGGCCGTCGCAGCAGCCGTGGTGGTAACGTCGAACTGGGTCAGCGCATCGACGCCCGTAATGGTGTAGGTGGTATTGTAGGTGGCGTCGGTAGCGCCGGACAGCGTTACCGTATCGCCGATCTTGTAGAAGTGGTTGGCCGTGGTTACCACCCTCGCCGAGACGCCGACCGAGGTAACCGAGATGGTGCAACCCGAGCCCGTGCCGCCGCTGGTGGCAAAGGTGGCAACGGAGTAACCCGAGCTACCGGGCGATAGCAGCGAGACCGTCTCGACTAAGCCGCCAGCCGAAATCGCCTCCACTATCACCTTGCCACCGACGCCCGTAGCAAGGGTAAGGATATCGCCCACTACGTAGTTGGTACCCTTAGCTACGGGGGTGGTATTAATGCCCGTAATCGTATTCGTATTGCGGGTGAAGCCGGTGGAGGGGATACACTCAGATCCTGCGAGCTTCGTGCAGAGGCCGTTGGCTGCATTGGTACCGAAGTCGAGCAGCGAACCCTGCGTCCAATTGTCGCAGTCGGTTACGTACTGCCACACCGCCGAGACGCCGTTGCCGGAAAGGTAGGCTGTATTGGTATCGCCGTAGATGCGGTAGACCGAGGTGTTGTCCAGCGTTACCCCGTGCGAGTGGTCTAGGTACAGCACCGTGCCGGTGTTGCCCACGATACGGAAGCGGTTGCCCATGCCCGTGCCGGACATGATGCGCAGCTGGTAGTTACGCCACCGATCCGCCGTCCACGTCTTGGTGCCATCGGTGAGGGTGGTAGCCGTGCCAGCCGATGCCGTTCCATTCTCGAAGTAGCCGGCGTACTCCCCCACCTTCTCGAAGGTGAGGTCGGTTGCCGGGGCGGCGGTCCAAATGCCCACCGGGAAGGTGCGGGTGGACCAGGTGTCAGCAGCTACGTCGTAGTACTGCAACGTGCCGAACGGCGAGCTGCCGAAGCCACCCATGAGGTAGATGCCGCCGCTGGTGGTGGCGAACCGCGAGGTGTAGTCGGGGGTTACGTCCCACGTCGCCACCGTTACCGTGCTCGCCTCGATGTAGAAGTTGGTGGGGGTAGCTGCGGTGTTCACCGGCACGGCGTACGGCGCAATAGCCGAGAAGCCGGTGTTGTTCCAGGGGTCTATCTGCTGGTAGTTGGCGTCGGAGAAGTACAGCGTGGTGGTATCGTTGTACAGCACGCGGCGGAACTGCGACGAGCCGGTACCGTAGACCAACCGGCACATGTAGCCGGACCACTGGTTGTACTTCCACTTCTTGGTTCCGTCGCCCACGGTGGTGGCGCTGGCGACCGAGCAGAACCCGTGGTCGTAGATTACCGGCTCATCCACGGCCGTAATGGTGCGATCCTGCCCCATGCCTGTGCCGGACATAATGCGAACTGTCTCGTTGAGCATCGTGTTACCAGCGGCAATGCCGATGGTTGCCGTTGTAGCCGTAGCGCTAATTACCCGCCCGCGTGAACCGGAGAAAGGTACGTACTTCAGCGAGACGCGAACTGTAGGGGTGATGTTGGGTGAGGCCAATGTCTGCCACGAGTCCGTAACCGTGTCGTACCGGTAGAACGATGCGCTGACGAGATAGTAGATGAAGCGGGTGTCGGTGCCCTCGCCGATACAGGTGCCAGAGACCGCCGAGGTCGCCGTGGGCGCGAACCGCAGCCACTCCCACACCGGCAGGTCTACCTGTGTCTTAATGTTATTTGTCAGCGCCATAGGTCGGACCCTAAGACCACACTAGTCCCGTTCGAATGCCATTAGCGTAGGCATTACGAGCGGTATCAATTAGGAAGTATTTCGCATCCACGCCAGCCAGCTGGTTGAGCGTAGTGGTGGTGGCAACCGTGGTAACGGTGGTAACCGTAGTAATGGTCCCGCTGCTGATGACGGCGCTCTCCACTGCTACGCGCTGCCGCTGGGCCGAATCTACGACCGTCAGAGACTCGACCTGCTTCACCAGGCGCCGAAGCAGTATCGAGCTCTCTTCCGTCGCCGGGTTTATAGCCGTCGCCGTGGTGTCCTTTAGGCCCACGGGGTCGGTGCCGCCGCCGCCTGTAGTGGCGGTCAGCAGCTTGCCGTTTACGTCGAACTGGAACTTATCCGAGTTCGTCTTTATCAGGGCTAGGGTATCCTCGGTGGCTGGGTTAACCCGAGCGTTCGCAGCGTTCTTAACCCCTACCACATTGGATGCCGGGGTGCTGCCGAACACCAGGGCGTCCGCGCGCTTGGGCAGCAGCATTGTGCCTAGGAAGCCCAGGCCGGTTACGCCCAGCACCTTTAGGAACAGCCGCCGGTTGGCGTCCAGTGGAGCGCCCGAAGCCGCTCCGTTCACCGTCAAATTCTTTTTCATGCTCCCCCGGTAGGTAGTCGCGCCGAATTCATTAGCAATAAATATACCACATGTGGTTAAATTTACTGACTAGCAACCACACAGAACTGTTCGGCTTGTCTACGTCGCCACACGTGACCAAAGGCCCAGCGGCAGCTACCATCCACCCATGGAAAAAACTCTCAACCTCAAGTCGCTCGCCCAGACCCAGGCATTCGTCCGCGAGCTAGCAGGCACGCTACGCGGCGGAGACGTGCTGGGCTTGGTCGGCCCGCTGGGTGCGGGCAAAACCACCATTACGCAGACGATTGCCGCGGCCCTGGGTGTACCCAAGCGGCCACGCAGCCCCAGCTACACCCTGCTGCAGCCGTACGAACTGCCCAAGGAGATCCGCGGCATACGCACCCTGGTGCACGTAGACGCCTACCGTGTGGCTGGACCAGAGCTAATGGACGCCGGCCTAGCCGAGTACCTAGCAGACCCCCACGCCCTGGTGGTGGTGGAGTGGGCAGACCGGGTGGCCAAGGAGCTACCCGCTTCCACCAGGTGGCTGCATATTCAACCGGGCGACAAGCCTACGGAACGCAAGGTAAACACTGAATAAAAAATAGAGCCCCGGTAGTTCCGGGGCTCACAAAATTTTCTAGGCCGCGGCACGGCTCGACGCGCGGCTCTCGGACAGGTACCGACGGGCTGAGCTCTGGGTTAACGCCGGACGTTCGGCTGCCCAACGGCGGATAGCATCCATATCACGCACGATGTAGAAGCAGTTCGCCCCGCGTGCCGGCTCTCGAACCGCACGGAACGCCTCGCACTGCCACGCCTCTGCCCGTGCGTACCAGGCGGTCTCCAGTGCTCCGCTGGCAACGAGGCGGGAAACCGCTACCTGCGTCGCCCTCGAGTGGTCCCGCATCGGCCACGGAGGAATCCAGACGTGCTCGTCGCCATTCTTGCCGCCCGACTTCGCCTTACGCTGAATATCAGAGCAGATATCGAACAGTGAATCTCTGAACGGAATGTACTCTCCTCGTTCCATGGCTCACCTCCTGTTGTGAACGTGCCCTGCTTTCCCTCGCTCTACGCCAAGAATTGAAAAATGTCAATGGTGCTGCGGCAGCGCTCGCACTCCATAAGCATTATCTGGTAGCTTTCTTCTATGCCCAATGAGATGGACAAGGCCTACGAGGCCGCGACGTGGGAGCCCCGCCTGTACCGGGCGTGGGAGGAGGCTGGCCTATTCAATCCCGACGAGCTGCCGGGCAAGCGGAGGGGCACCTGGAGCTGCGTGCTGCCCCCGCCCAACGCCACCGGCATCCTGCACGCCGGCCACGTGGTAATGGTGGCCTACCAAGACGCCCTGGCTCGATTCGAACGGCTGCGCGGCAAGAGGGTGCTGTGGATGCCGGGAACGGACCACGCCGCCATTGCCACCCAGGCGGCGGTGGAGAAGAAGATTCTGAAGGCCGAGGGCAAGACCAGGCACGACCTGGGCCGCGAGGCTTTCCTGCAGCGGGTGCACGAGTTCGTAGCTAGCTCGCAGGGCACCATCCGCCAGCAGCTACGCGCCACCGGCGCCAGCCTAGACTGGTCGCGCGAAGCGTTCACTCTGGACGAGCCACGGGCGGCAGCCGTACGCGCCGCCTTCAAGAAGCTGTACGACGACGAGCTCATCTACCGCGGACTGCGGGTGGTGAACTGGTGCACGCGGTGCGGCTCTACGTTAGCGGACGACGAGGTAGAGCACGGCGACGGAACCACGGGCACGCTGTACGTAATCCAGTACGGCCCGGTGCAGGTGGCGACGACGCGACCCGAGACCAAGCTGGGCGACACCGGCCTAGCCGTGCACCCGAGCGACGACCGCTACACAAAGCTCGTCGGCCAGACGTTGGAAGTTTCGCTGGCCGGCCACCAGGTTAAGGTGCAGGTGTTCGCAGACCGCGAGGTAGACCCGGCGTTCGGCACGGGCGTGGTGGGCGTTACCCCGGCGCACAGCGCCACGGACGAGCGCATGGCCCAGCGCCACGGCCTGCCCAGCATCCAGGTGATCGGCGAGGACGGCAAAATGACGGCAGCCGCCGGCAAGTACGCGGGCCTGCCGGTAGCCGAGGCGCGTGCTGCCTTCGTAGCCGACCTTAAAGCCAGCGGCCAGCTGCTGGAGGAACGCGAGCACCCCATGAGCGTGGGCGTATGCTACCGCTGCGGCACCGCCGTGGAACCCCTACCCAAGGAGCAGTGGTTCGTGGCGGTAGACAGGAAGCCGAAGAGCGGTGGGCTGACATTCAAGCAGCGCCTGGCCAAGGCCGTGGACGGCAAGCACATTGCCTTCACCCCGCAGCGCTTCGAGCAGACGTACCGCCAGTGGGCCGAGAACCTGCACGACTGGTGCATCAGCCGGCAGATTTGGTACGGCCACCGCGTGCCAGCCTTCCACTACTCCGACGGGGCCGTAGCCGTGCCCAAGGAAGCCCCGGTAGAGGTGCTGTGGACGCGCCACGGCTCCACCGAGATGACCGAGCAGACAATTATCCAGGGCTCCGGGAAAGCAACGGATACCCCCCTCTCGGATGAAGGTCGCCGCGAAGCCGATCACCTCGCTGCATCACTGAAGGATTCTGGCGTACAGGTGATCCTGTGTTCGCCGCTGAAGCGTGCGCAGGAAACGGCTGCCGCTGTCGCCGCAGCGCTCGGCCTGAAGGTTACCACCGAGCCGCTGCTTACCGAGCGTAACTACGGCGCCGCAGAGGGTAAGGCTATGTCGGAGGTTGAGCGAGACTTCCCGGCCTACGCCGAGCACCGCCGTACCGCAGTAATCACCGGAGCCGAGACAGCTGAGGCCCTAGAGAAACGGGCCCTCAAGCTCTTCGCCAAGCTTCACGCTGACTACGCCGGCAAGAAGGTTCTGTGCGTTACCCACAACGGCTTGCTGCGCGCTGCACTGCACCACCTTACGGGCAAAGAGATGGAGACTACAGCTGAGCGCATTCCCCCAGCAGACGTCTGCATCGGCTGCCGCACTACCCTCGCCGGACCCAGCCCCAAGACAGGCACCTGGAGCTGCCGACAGGACCCCGACACGCTGGATACCTGGTTCTCTTCCAGCCTGTGGACCTTCTCCACCCTGGGCTGGCCCAGCAAGACCGCAGACCTAAAGACGTACCACCCCACCGACATCCTGGAGACGGGCTACGAGATCATTTCGACGTGGGTGAGCCGCATGGTAATGCTGTCGCACTACCTGCTGGACCAGTGGCCGTTCCAGCGCGTGTACCTGCACGGCATCGTCCGCGATGCCCAGGGCCGCAAGATGAGCAAGTCTCTGGGCAACGGCATAGACCCGCTTGAGATTATTCCCAAGTACGGCGCCGATGCGCTGCGCCTGGCCCTTACCGCCAACGCCACCCCGGGCGTGGACATGAAGCTTTCAGAGGAAAAAATTGCGGGCTTTAGGAACTTCGCCAACAAGCTGTGGAACATCGGCCGGTTCGTAATGCACGCCGCACCAGGTACCAAGCCGACGTGGAAGGCGCCCAAGGCCAAGACTCCCGCCGAGGAGTGGATCCTGGCCAAGCTGCACTCGGCCATTGCGGACGTAACGGCAGACCTAGAGAACCTACGGTTCAGCCACGCGGTGGAGACATTGCAGCGCTTTACCTGGGATGAGCTGGCAGACTGGTACCTGGAGGTGGCCAAGCTGCAGCCCAACCCCGATCTGCTGGCCTACCTGCTCACCCAGACCCTGGTGGCCTGGCACCCGTTCTGCCCGTTCGTTACCGAGGCGGTGTGGGAGCACTTCGCGCAGCCGCAGAAGCCAGAGGACCTGCTGATCGTACAGAGGTGGCCGGAGGTAGGATTCAGGATTAAGGATTCAGATGGATTGATATTCGACAATGTTGTTCGGATTATTACCGAACTGCGCTCCCAACGATCTGCTGCAAATATCGTTCCCACTGAGCATATATTTGTAACTATAGTCGGTAATGATCGCGGGCTTGATGCGTTGCGTCTAAATCTCGAAATTATAAATAGACTAGCTCGTGCGGAAACAAGATTAGAGAAAGATCCTATGCCCGATCAACCAACGGCTGAACTTCTAGGGTACAAAATATACTGCAAGCTCCCGCCGAAGGATCCGACACGGGTCACGAAAGAAAAGGATGAATTAGAAAAGTATATCGCTAGCCTGCAGGCCAAGCTGGCTGACGAGGGCTTCACCGGCCGTGCCCCGGCAGCGGTGGTTGAAGAGCAGCGCCGCAAGCTAGCCGAGGCCCAAGCAAAGCTGCAGCAGCTGGGATAATTACCTATCGACATTGAATAGAGCCGCCCGTTAGGGCGGCTCTCGATTTCCTTGCTTTGCTCAGCGGTAATCAACAAAAACGCCATGATCCATGAGTCTTATTCCGTGGAGATTTCCCCATTCTCGCCCTCAACCCATTCAATACGATGGAGGACAAATCCTGCCGCGGGGTGATTAGGTAGCCCCTCCAACGCCTCACGTAGTCCATCGGTGACTCTCACCCTTAGATGAACCTGGGGTGAGTATGCAGCCGGCGAGGTACTGGGAATCCCAAACGACAGCAAGTTCACGCTTTCGACTGGTCGCATAATATGGCTGTCCAGTAATAGTGGCAGAGGAAACTCCTGCACCATACTCCCCGGCCTCTCCCCCTCTCTCCAATTAGGGCTAGGCAGCAGGGTAGATCGCCCGAGAATAAAAGCTAACTTGACCGAGTTTAGTGCTCGAGTATCCACGAGACCCTGGAGGGTCAGGTCTGAGAACGATGGCGGCACAATTCGGCGCCAATGTTCTGCATTCATAATTACGGATCCTGACGGGTGGCCAGAGAGCTTCAGCTGAATTGTGCCCCCGCAGTACACCTCTATTGCTGCTACCTGCTGCTCGATTCTTATCTCAGAAGACATTGGAAAACCTCTTATGTTATGTAACGTTCGAATGGACACATACTTAGCCCGTCTAGACCCCCACGTCAAGGATAAACGACCCGTAATCGAACCGGCCTATTAGAAAGGGCCGCCCTTTGGGCGGCCCGCTGCTTTGTTCACACTGTTAAACGACGTACGTCTTAATGATCTCGTTCCACCTTTCCACCTTTGCCGCAGCGTGGGTCGCAAGTTCCACGCCTTCCGGCGGAAACATAATCGGCCTGCCCCCGACGATTAGGAACCGTCCGGTGCTCACCCTGGACTCGAGTGCGTGGAACAGCGCCGAGCCATTCGCCTTCTGCGCTCCGTACCCTGGAATAAGCAGGGGCATCTTCCCGTTCGCCAAGGCGGCGTACTCCACCGCGGGGGCAAAGTCGGCCGTTACGACCACGCCGCAGGTACACCCAACATTGAACAGGTTCGCGGCATTGTCTACCACCTGCTGCCAAACCTTCTTGCCCTTCAGCAGCTGCGCCGTGTGAACCTCACCAATGTCATTGGGTTTGCCCATGAGGGCGCACAGGAAGACGAATCCTGAATCCAAGAGAACGCGGTAGCCGTTAACCTCTCCGTAGGGAACGGCGGTAGCCGCATCGCAGCCGAGGGCTTTGAATGTGGCACGAGCCTGCGCCTCGGCGGTGTGGCCGACGTCTGCCCACTTGGCATCCAGAATCAGTGGCACTTCGGGGTACCTGTCCCGAATGTACGCAATGACCTTGTCCATAGCCATTAACCCGGATATTCCGAACCGCCAAAAGAAACTAGGGTTAACCTTGAATGCTCCGACGATCGGGGCAACGGCGTCTACCACCTTGCAGCAGTAGTAGAAGAGCTGCGGCTCGACACCCAGCTTAGTCCTTGGGTCTAGCGCCCTATCGTCAACGTCTAGGCTTACGCACACCGCGAACCCCCGTCTCCAGCGGGCATCTAATTTCTCTAGAAACGTCACTTGAATACCTCGCTACTTGTTAAGGAATGTTTATGATTCAATCGGCCTACCCTATCCCCGCGCAGCGTGGGAGTCAAGGCTAGAAAACAGGCCCCACGTTTCCGTGGGGCCTAACTATCGGTTGTCGCTACGTACTACGCAGCGAGGTTGCAGAGTGCGTGGAACTGCTCGGTCGAGAATGCCTCGACCATCACTGCATCATCAATGAATGCGCGACGGGCTTCCTCCAAGCTCTTCGGCAAGCTGGGCAATCCACCACGCTCGTAGGCATTCCAGGTAACCAGTTTCGGCATCTTCAACTTCCGTTTGACACCATCGAGGCCAGCTTCCACCATGGCAGTGAACAACGCGTAGGCGTGTGTCCCCTCGGGGGAGGGCGCTCGGAACTCAATATGGTATGAACCCCAATCGCTGCCCGTCAGCCTCAGTGGAACCGTGCGGTTTGCCCAGCCGACGCCGTTGCCCACCGGGGCTTCGAACCCGACCACGCGAATCCGCCGGTAGCACTCGTCGAAGAGGTTACCCAAGAACGTCAGGGCAGGCGCGTGCTCGTACATGCCGGCTACAAAGCAAGCTCCCCACTTAGTCAGCGAGCTATCTTGGTTGAAGATGGCGTTACCGCCACCATCCACCAACGAAGCGCTGATGTGGGTGTGCTCTCCGGAGCCATTCCATCCGTTCACCGGCTTAGCTGAAAAATCGACCACGTAGCCAAGCAGGTCTGCAATTCTGGGTAAGCCCGTCCGCAGAACCATGAAGTCTTCGGCCGCTCGCACCGGATTGGATGCAATGGTATTCAGCTCCCACTGGCGGTAGCTTACCTCGGTATGCCCCACGGTCAGGGCTAGGCCATCCAGCGCCAGGTACTGCTTAATCTGCTGGAAAACATCGAAGTCCGGAGCACGGTGAGGCAGCTGCTGGTAGTTACCCTTCGGCCCCATTCCGGGAACATAGGGATCCTCCAGGTTCGTCCCCTTGGCATAGAGGAAGAACTCGGTCTCGTAGCCGCCGAGGAACCTTACCCCGTGCTCCTCCTCCGCATTCGCCAGTGAAGCCTGGAGGCGTGTACGGAAGCAACCGGGATTATCACGGTACTTGCCGCTCGCGCGGTGGGGGTTACGGGCGTTGCCGAATCCAATTGCTACACCTGGGTACCCAGGCAGTCGCCGAACAGAGGTTGGGTCCACGAAGATGCGCACGTCCGAGTCGTTAATTTTGCTGTACGGGGGAATGCTACTGCCGTCGGTGCTCTGGCCGTGGTTGCAAATATTGAGTAGCTCATTCACCGAAACGAATGGTCCACGTGGTTCGCCCGAAGCGTCCACAATCACGGGAATCAACGTGTGCACCCCCCTGGCTGTCAGCCATTCGCGGAGCTGCTTGGGATCATGGGGCGGCTGCTCGGGCACCGAGAATGGTCGCGGCAAGTAAGCCGCATCTGGCTTAGTCATCTAGTACTCCTATGGTTTGCTGTTGGTGACGTATCTTATCTGAATCGTTTTGGTAACGGCTAAAAACGCACTCTATCAAAGTGCTATGGGCACAGGTTACCGGCCGAACAAGGGTACGTCAAACACGGCCACGGGGTGACCTGGGCGTAGAAATGATATTGGAAGCCCTTCGGCTCCCTCCGGTCGCTCAGGACATTCGACTCGCCTCGAGAAAAGCGTGGTCGAAGCCCCACCGGGGGCGTAGACCATGAGCGAGACCTGAGCGAAGCTCAGGGCGAGTCGAATGGTGGGCGCAGAAGGAATCGAACCTTCAACCTTGGGCTTAAGAGGCCCCTGCTCTGCCAATTGAGCTATGCGCCCGTAGGAATCTGCAAGACAGACATCATTACCGAACTTCGCCGAACAATCAAGGCCGGAGGGTGCCTACGGTCTGGGCGAGGCCGTCGGCGAGGGCCACGCTGGCGCGCCAGCCCAGCAGCTGCTGCGCCCGGGTAACGTCCGCCAGGCTGTGGCGAACCTCGGGTACCGCCGGCCCGTGGCTTGGCTCAATCGTTACACCCATTACCTTGGCTAGGGTGGCCAGCAGCTGGTTAACGCTCACGCTGCTACCCGTACCGATATTAACCGGACCATCTAGATCTACGGTTGCAGCACGGATGTAGGCTTGCACCACGTCGGCGACGAACACGAAGTCACGGGTCTGCTCGCCGTCGCCGTAGATGGTTACGGGCTGCCCCGCCGCCAGCCTGCCGGCGAACTTGCTAATTACCCCGGCGTACTCGCTGTCTGGCCGCTGTCGCGAGCCGTACACATTGAAGCAACGCAGCGCCAAGCCAACCACCCCACGCTGCCGGTACTCGGCGATAGCCCGCTCCCCCGCCAGCTTGTGCTCGGCGTAGGGCGATAGCGGCTGCGGCTCCATGCTCTCCACGTGCGGCGCCGGCTGGCTGCCGTACACCGCGGCGCTAGAGGCGAGAATGAACCTGCTACCATGCTTCCGACAGGCCTCCAGCACGTTCATGGTTCCGTCCACGTTCACGCGACGGGTACCCTCGGGGTCGGCAATGGACTGCTGCACCGAGGGGATGGCTGCCAAATGAAACGTAGCCTGCACCGGCTCGACGTACAGGTCATCCAGCGGCTCGGTTACGCTGCGGCGGATGACCGTTAGGTTGCGGTTGCCGCCGTGCTGGGCCAGGTTCTGCTCCAGGCCGGTAGAGAAGTCGTCCACCACCGTAACCACGTGGCCGTCTGCCAGCAGTCGGTCCACCAGGTGGCTGCCGATGAACCCAGCTCCGCCGGTAACGATGTAGTTCATACACCACAACCTAACCTAGGGGTGGTAGCCTGTCGAGTAGTTCAATGGGCCCGACGATCGGCGGGCCCACTTTCATTTCCTTAGGCTGGCACACCAGCTCCACGCTCCACCTGTTCAAGGTAACGTGCCGCTCGTTCGGTAAGAACGGATAGCGAGGTAACCCTAACTCCCGTCATTCTGAACGGAGCGTCGTTCTGCAGCAGCCATGGCAATGCGCCACAGAATTTACCTGGCAAAGATTTCAGGGGGACCTCTAGCCTTCCGCTGCAGCCGCAACGAGACCCGATCTCTGGCGCCAGCACCACGCACGTTTCTGGAGGCTCGGTAACATCTACCACCTCGAACCTCACCTGGTCCACGTTCCGCTTGTACCTACGCCTGCCCTCTCGGCTGGTTCCGCCCTCCAGATCGATCGCCACGGAGTACCATAGGTTCTCCGAGGGCTCGCCCAGGGGAAGGATGCCCATCCTCTGGCAAATACTGGGCGAGAGCTGGAGCCAGCTCTTTTTACCCTCGAACCTAACCGTGCCGTTTCGCGTCGAACAATCGACGCTGGGACAAAATACCAATGGAACCATCTGCAGGCTCCTGAATAGCTTCTTCACCGTGGCACCTCCTGTGCTAGGTATTGAATTAATGAGCTTCACTGGTATTATTCGCTCCCGGTATGGTACGTCAAGGTAGCCTCGTCAGCTCGGACGAGTACCCGAGACCCGCTCCCACCTACGCTGCGTGGCTGCCCACGCGGATAATGAACGTCGGCTCGGGCTTGGGGTGCTGCAGGTTGGCCACGATGCGCGCCGCCACGTCTGCCGGCTCCAGGTACGAATCGTAGTCTGCCGGACGCTCGGAGCCGAATAGGTCTGTCTTCATCCTATCGGTGTACACGCCCACTACCGCCACCCCGCTGGGGGCCAGCTCCAGGCGTAGCGACTCGGTTAGCCCGCGCACTGCGAACTTGCTGCTGCTGTAGCCAGACTCGTCCGGCTTGCCCTCCAGCGCAGCGGCCGAGACGACGTTCACAATTGCGCCGCTGCCCTGGGCCCGCATGGCAGACGCCGCGGCGCGGCAGCCGAAGAACGAGCCTAGGAAGTTCACCTCCACCATCCTTCGTACCAACGCCACGTCCTGCTTCTCTATTGGCGCGTGCGGCGCCCACAGCCCGGCGTTGTTGACCCATACGTCCAGGCGGCCCAGCTGCTGCGTAGCAGCCTGCCCCAGAGCTTCCACCTGGGCTTGGTCGGTTACATCAGCCGCAATAGCCGTGCAGCCCAGCTCCGCCGCCGCTGCCTCTAGCTCTGCTCCCGGCAGGCCGCTGATGGCGACCTTGGCTCCAGCGGCCAGGAATGCCCTAGCTAGCTCTTTGCCTAGGCCCCGGCTGGCTCCGGTAATGACGACTCCTGCATTCTGTAGATTCATAGTTTTGAGTGGTGCCCCCGGAGGGAATCGAACCCCCATCACTGGTTCCGAAGACCAGCACTTTATCCGTTAAGCTACGGGGGCAAGGTGCGGAGTTTACCCCGAGCGAGCTTCGCGAGCCGAGGGGGGTGCCCGCAGCTGTTCTACAGCATTACGTGCGCCCGGGCAACCTCCTCGGTAATCTGGCCCTCCCCCAGCAGACGCTTAACGTCCTGCTCCAGGGTGAACATGCCGTCCTCGGCGCTCGTCTGAATGGTGGTCTTAATCTGCGGAATTTTGTTCTCGCGAATGAGGTTGGAGATGGCCGGGGTATTTATGAGCACCTCACGGGCGGCAATGCGGCCCCCTCCGGCCTTGGGTACCAGCCGCTGCGAGATGATGGCGTTCAGGCTCATGGAGAGCTGCAGCCGAACCTGGGGCTGCTGGTACGGCGGGAAAACGTCCACGATGCGGTCTATGGTCTGGCTGGCGTTGTGGGTGTGCAGCGTGGCCAGCACCAGGTGGCCGGTCTCGGCCAGCGTGATGGTGGTGGCGATTGTCTCTAGGTCGCGCATCTCGCCGACCATGATGACGTTCGGGTCCTGGCGCAAGACGTGCTTGAGGCCAGCCGGGAAGCTGGTGATGTCCGTGCCCAGCTGCCGCTGGCGGATAATTGACTGCTTGGGCTCGAAGATGAACTCAACCGGGTCCTCCAACGTTACAATGTTGGCCGCCCGCTCGTTGTTGATGGTCTCGATCATGCTGGCCAAGCTGGTGCTCTTGCCGCAGCCGGTGGGGCCGGTAACCAGAACCAAGCCCTGATCTACCCGCAGCAGGTCTGCCACCAGCGGCGGCATGGTCAGCTCCTCCAGCGTGGGGATGTGCGGCGGAATGACGCGCGCCACCAGGCCGACGTGGCCACGCTCCCAGTGCAGGTTCACACGGAACCGTGCGCCGTCGCGTAGCTCGTAGGAGATATCCAGGTCACGGTCCGCCTCGAATGCCTGCTGCTGGGTGCCGGTGAGCAGGCTGTACACCAGGTCGTGCGTCTGCGGCGCGCCCAGGGGCTCGGCGTGGTCCAGGGGCAGCAGCTCGCCATCCACGCGCACCATGGGCGGCCGGCCCACGCACAGGTGAATATCCGAAGCCTTGGCGGCAATGGCAGCTGTGAAGATTTCGTCTAACGTCATAGCTACAGGATACAGCATGCCGAGCGTGTGAAACAGAAGGGGGCGCACGTTGTGCGCCCCGTTACTAGATCGTAATTCTTCGCCCCATCATTCGATCTAGAAATGCAAGGTGAGCTGCTCGCTCGGCGAGCCGCTCAGCATGGCGCTGCCTAATTATCTTATCTACATCCTTTAGGGCCTTCTTACCCTCTGGGCTCTTTACCCATGCCCGAACTTTCGCCATAAGACGCGCCTTCCTCTTACCTGCCATGGCATACCTCCTATACTAATGTGCACGGAATAGGTAAACACTAGCGTCCGCTGGCTCCCCCGACAAGCCGCCCCAACTCCTCGTGCAGCACGGCCCGGTCATCCCACGGCTGCTTGCGGCCGTTCTCCCAGCATATGTACTGCTCGCTCGCCTTGCCGGTTACAACCACCAAGTCCCCCGCCTGCGCCAGAGCTACCGCCCGCCGGATAGCCAGGCGACGGTCTGGCTCCACCACCACCTCTGCCCTGCCGCCGACCGTGCCCGCTACCACCTGATCTATTATCTGCTGCGGGTCTTCGTCGTACGGATCTTCGGTGGTAACAATGGCTACGTCGGCGTAGCCAGCAACCATCTTGCCCAATATTGGCCGCCGAGATGCGTCTCGACCGCCGCCACAAGAACCGAACACGTGGATCACCTTGCCGTGCGGGATGCGGCCGATTGCTTCCTGCAGCTGCTTCATGCTCTCCGGCTCGGGGGCGTAGTCCACCATGGCGGTAAAGCTCTGCCCCGCCTCGATACGCTCCATGCGCCCGGGCATAGACTTGAGCTCGGCCACGCCCACGGCGCAGGCCTCCAAACCCACACCCAATGCTCGACCGACAGCGACCGCTGCCAGGGCATTGTAGACGTTGAACTGGCCGCCCATGTTCACCTGGAACCGCTGGCCATCTGCGGTAAAGGACGATGACCACGGCTGGATAGATACGTCGGACGCGATCAGATCCATTGGTAGGGGCGAGGCGCACCTCGCCCCTACAGAATTCACGCCGAACCCGATTCTGTTATCTGCCGGGAACCCCATAAAATACCCGGCGTGCTGGTCGTCCACGTTGGCTACAATCACCTTGGGCTGCTTCTTGCCGCCGAGGATCTTACGCGGCATCTGGGTAAGGTGGCGGAACAGCATGCCCTTGGCCTTCTTGTAGTTCTCGAACCCGCCGTGCCGCTCGATGTGCTCGGGCGTTAGATTGGTGAACACGGCCACGTCGAAGTTTATGCCGCTGTGGCGGTACTGAATTAGCCCCTCGGACGAAATCTCCAGCACGGCGTAGCGGCAGCCGTTGGCCACCATCTTGCGCATGGTGCGCTGCAGGTGGAACCGGCCGGGGGTGGTAAGCTTCCAGGCGTTAATCCACTCTCGCTCGCCGTCGTACACGTTGGCGGTAGAAACGAAGCCGACCTTGCCCGCCTGGCCCAGCACCTTGGCGATGTAGTTGACCGTGGTGCTCTTGCCGTTCGTCCCCGTAACGCCCACTACGATAAGCTGCCGCGACGGGAAGCCGAAGCGCACCGCACCAGCCCACGCCTCCAGCCAGTGGAAGGCGGATACCGCCCACCGGGGCGAAAGCTTACGCGCAAATGAGACCAGGCCCATATATCCGCTCTACCCTAGCACCGGTACATTTTTCAGACAAAAGAGAAAGCCCGCGCGAACGGGGCTTTCTGGTTGTTGGGTCAACTCTCTCGAGTGCACAATTGTTCAGAGCAGCTGCCTCGGTACAGAGTTGCGCTTTGTTCGGCTCGTGTGCTAGTTGCTGCTCGTCAACGAGGTACCATCTCGGGTACGCATGTTTGGCTCCTTACCTGCGAAGCAGGCAGCTGTACGGTTCTGCTGTAATCGTCCCCAATTTGAGACCGATGCTAATGGCTCAAGAGTATACCCAGGTCTAACGTTCGACAATGGGGTGGTGGGAGGCGCTTCGCGCGCCCCCCACGATTGTTCGCCACGTTAAGTGGCGGGCCAGCGGTCGTTCTCTGAACGCAGGCTCTAAGTCTTTCGTCTTTGACCTAGGAGCTGCTGTCGAAACGACGGCTGGCGGCTTGCAACTGAAGCATGGTCTTTCTCCTGAAACGGTGAACCTTGCTTGTACCCGCCTACGAGGACGGTACGAACAATCTAGCTCCCACCGTGGAGTCCGTCAATATGGAAAAACTAGCCTAGCTCGATGCCAGTATCTTCTCGGCCGTGGTTATATCCTCCGGCCGACCGAAGTCCTGCCAGTAGTCGTCCAGCGGTACTACCTTCATCTGCCCCGCCTCGGCCAAAGCCTGCACCGCATCGGTCAGCTCGTACTCGCCCCGGAGCGAAACCTGCTGCGGCAGCACGTCGAACACACGGGGGGTAAATCGGTACAACCCGGCGTTAATGCGATCTCCCAAGAATTCAGACGGCTTCTCGACTATCTTGGTCACCGTGCCAGATTCGTCGGATAGCACCACGCCGTAGCGCTCGGGGTGGGGATGCGTGAGCGTGGCGATGTAGCTGCTGCCAGCCGGAGCGGCGATGACCTTCTGCAGGTCGCGAACCGAGAACAGGTTGTCGCCGTACACCGCCAGGAACTCCCGGTCGCCTACCTCGGGCTTCGCCGCCTCCATTGCCAGCGCCGTGCCGTACCGCTCCTCGCCCAGGCGCTGGAACTGGTTGACCAGCTTCACGTTGAAGGCGGGGCCGTGCATCTGCACAAACTCCTCCATGGCTGGGAAGTGGTGCCCGCCCACGACCACGATCTCCTGGATACCGGCCTGCTGCAGCCGGTCCAGCAGGTAGAACAAAAAGGGCTGGCCGTTCACCTCTATCAGGTGCTTGGGCTTGGCCCCGGCGAGATCACCCATGCGGGTGCCCCGGCCGGCGGCGGCGACTACGGCAACGGTGACGTTGTTTGGCATACCGGGAACCTTACCAAAACCATGTAGAGACGCAATGCATTGCGTCTCTACCCCAAAATCGAACGCCGCCGCCGTTCTACGCCCTACCCCTCAACCTTCGATACATTCTGTAGAGGTGGTACCAGCCCGGCTGCTGCACCAGATCGTACGCACCAACGTACTCCTCGGCGTAGCCACCGAAGCCCTCCTTGAAGCGGGTGAAGCCGGCCCACGGGTGCCTGGGCTGGTTGGCTGGCGCTATGCCCCAGAAGTCGTAGTAGCGGTAGCCCAGCTCGCGGGCATTGAGCGCCATGCGCCACTGCAACAGGTGGGGTGCCATCAGGTGCTTGAAGGCGGGGTCGCTGGCGCCGTGGACGTATGTAACGGTGTCGCCCCAGTGGACCGAGATGGCAGCGGCCAGCGGCGGCTCACCCTCCTGGCCAGCCACCCACAGCTCGGCTGCGGGGTTGCCGTTCTCGCCGTCTAGCATTCGCAGCATCCGTCGGTAGTGGGCCTCGTCGTGCAGGCTGAAGCCGTGACGATCGGCGGTGAGGGCGGCGAGCCGCGTGAACGTAGCGATCCCACGATCGCTGTTCTCCTCACGCCACGCCGTAATGCTGTGGCGCTCTGCCAGGCCAATGTTGTAGCGGGTCTTGGGGTGCATCTTGGCTAGAAGCTGCTGCGGCTCGTTGGCGAGGTCTAGCACCTGCGTCCGCGCCGGCTGCACGCTGCCCGCTGGCACCATGCTCAATGAGCGGAGCATGCCGGCGGCGCTCGGCGGCACGGCGGGCTCCAGCCTTACCGCCAGCTCTAGCCGCGGCGTTGCCTCGGCTATCCTGCGGCAGCCACCTAAGATTGTTGCAATCGCCTCGCGCCTCGCGTTGATAGGCCACTCGTCTGCCACCACGGGTCCGCGCGGGCTGTACAGGTACCCCAAGCCCAGCGGCAGGCTGCGGCTGACGATGGTAGCGGCAGCCACCAGCTCGCCCTCTGCCCGTAGCCCCAGGCGCCACACCTGGCTGCCCTCTGCCTCCTCCAGCTGCCCCCACGCCCACGACTGGCAGAACTGGGCGTGCCGCTGCTTGCCCACGAAGGCATTCAGGTGGCCGGGGTCTCGTAGCTCGGCTAGCTCCATGTGGGTGCGCTCAGTTTCTGCAGCGCCTCCTTGAGGCGGGCAGCTGTATCGGCGGGGTCTGCGGCCAACGTGCGAACCACCTCGCGTACGTCGCGATCGCGGTAGCCTAGGCCGATGAGTGCTTCCATTACCGTTGTATCGTTCGCGGGAAGTGTACCATCGTCCGCCGGGACGGTCAGCTTGTCGCGCAGCTCTACGCCGATGCGTTCCGCCGTCTTGCGGCCCACCCCCGGGGCGGTCGTCAGGAAGGCCACGTCGTTGCTGACGATGGCTGACGTAACCTGAGCCGGGGTGCCGGCGCACAGCACGGCCAGCGCAGAGCGGGGGCCGACCCCGCTGACTCCGATGAGCTGCTTGAACAGGGCTAGCTCCTGGGTGGTGGTAAAGCCGTACAGATCCTGCGCGGAATCGGTAACGTGCAGGTAGGTGTGGTAGGCCTGGCTCGACCCTAGCTCCGCCGCCGCCACCAAGCTGGGGGTGCCGTACACCAGGTAGCCCACGCCGTGGACATCCAGCACCACGCCGCGGCTGTCGCGGCTGCGAACGGTACCGGAGAGCCAGGCAATCATGGGGGTAGGATAGCAGGAATAGGACCGAGGACACAGAACGTAGTGGGGGTGCGGACGACGTGGTAACCTGTGGATCGGGGTCGAAAATCTGACCTGGCTTGCATGCCGTTCAACCCCGACCGCCACCACCGAAAATCGTACCGCCTGCCCGGCCATGACTACCGCCTGCCGGGATGGTATTTCGTGACCGTCTGCACCCAGAATCGTGAATGCCATTTCGGCGATATCGTAGATGGACGGATGCGCCTATCTTCAATCGGTAGAATCGTCCGGGACGAATGGCGTCGTACCGCCCGTATACGGCGCAATGTTTCCCTGGATGAATTCACGATCATGCCGAACCACATCCATGGGATCATCGTCATTGATAATGACGGCACCCATTGTAGGGACGAGGCGCGCCTCGTCCCTACGGGGAACCGCATTTCACCGTACGCAAATTCATTGGCGGCCATCGTCGGTTCATTCAAATCCGCCTGCACCAAATCAATCCGTACGTTTCACCCCAACGCCCCATTCGCCTGGCAGCCCCGGTACCACGACCATTTGCTACGTGATGCCGACGAACTGGAACGTACCCGCTGGTACATCCGCACCAATCCAGAACGGTGGCACCGGGACCGGAACAATACGTAGTGCCGCAGAATTTTGCGTCCCTACGCTGGTTTGGGTAAGGTTCGAATGATGTCTACATCTAAATTCCAGCTCCACGCCCCGTTCAAGCCCACCGGGGACCAGCCCACGGCCATTGCCAAGCTCACCCGCAACCTTAAGGCGGAGGTGCAGCACCAGGTGCTGCTGGGCGTAACCGGCTCGGGCAAGACGTTCACCGTGGCCAATGTGGTCAACGAGATCCAGCGGCCCACGCTGGTGCTGGCCCACAACAAAACATTGGCGGCGCAGCTGGCCGCCGAGTTCCGCGAGTTCTTCCCCAACAACGCCGTTCACTACTTCGTCAGCTACTACGACTACTACCAGCCCGAGGCGTACGTGCCGCAGA
>CAZHXI010000006.1:0-39901 GCA_964536515.1 uncultured Gammaproteobacteria bacterium
CTCGCCGTCGCGCGGGTGCTCCTCCAGGTAGATGGTCAGAGCCTCGGCTACGGCCTGGTCAACCGCCGGGCGAACCTCGGCGCTGCCCAGCTTGCCCTTTGTCTGGCCCTCGAACTGCGGCTCGGGCAGCTTCACGCTGACCACGGCCGTCAGGCCCTCCTTCAGGTCCTCGCCCGTAAGGTTCTCGTCCTTCTCCTTTAGGTACCCCTTGTTACGGGCGTAGGCGTTGATGACGCGGCCGAGCGCGGTGCGGAAGCCGACCATGTGCATGCCGCCCTCCAGCGTAAAGATGTTGTTGGCGAAGGTGTAGACGGTCTCCTTGGACTCTTCCACGTACTGCAGGGCCACCTCTACGCGGACCTTGCCTACCTCCTTGTCTACGTAGAAGACGTGCTCGTGCTTGGGCGTCGCGTGGACGTTGAGGTGCCGAACGTACGAGGCAATGCCGCCCTCGAAGTAGAAGCCGTAGCCCTGCGGGTTGGCGGGGTCCCGCTCGTCGGACATCTCCAGCCGCAGGCCGCGGGTGAGGTAGGTCTGCTGGCGCAGGTGATCCACGACCGTGTTCCAGTCGAACTCGAGCACCGAGAAGATCTCGGGGTCTGGCTTGAAGGTAATGGTGGTGCCGGTACCCTTGGCCGGGCCCACGGCCTTGACCTTGGACTTCGGCTTGCCGCGGACGTACTCCTGCATCCACAGCTTGCCGTCGCGCTTCACCTCGGCCTTGACCCACTCCGACAGCGCGTTGACCACGCTCACGCCCACGCCGTGCAAGCCGCCGGAGATCTTGTACCCCTCGCCGCCGAACTTGCCGCCGGCGTGCAGCTTGGTCAGCACCGTCTCCAGCGCGCTGACCTTGGTAACCTTGTGCACGTCCACGGGGATGCCGCGGCCATCGTCCTCTACCCGCACCGAGCCGTCCGCCAGCAGCGCCACGCTCACCTTGGTGGCGTGCCCGGCCATGGCCTCGTCGATGCAGTTGTCCACCACCTCCCAGATCATGTGGTGCAGACCCTCGGACGCGGTGTTGCCGATGTACATGCCCGGGCGCTTGCGCACCGGGTCTAGGCCCTCCAGGACCGTGATCTGCTCGGCTCCGTAGGACGTGCCGGGGGCCTTCCTTTTCTCCTCTTTCTTGGGGGTAGCCATGGGGTGAAACTAGGTAGGAATTATACCCTGACCGAGGCCGATTTACAAGCATTCTAGAGCCCCAAATTGACACCCCGGGAAGGGGGTGGTAGGCAGTGGCTATTGAACCGAAACGCATCGAACATTAACAACTGAAGGAGATGGAAATGGTAGGACGGTACACCCTGCCGGCAATGGCAGCCCACTGGTCCGCTAGCAACAAGTTCAGCTACTGGCTGAAGGTAGAACTGGCAGCGATCGAGGCGCGCCGCCAGCTCGGGCTAATCTCGAACGAGGCGGCGGCGGCCATCACGGTGCACGCCGGCTTCGATCTCGCCGATATCGAGCGGCATGAAGCGGAGGTAAAGCACGACCTCATCGCCTTCGTAATGGCGGTACAGGACCACCTGGAGCGGAGCGGATTCGGCGAATTCAAGGGCGAGTTCCACCGTGGCTTAACCTCGTACGACACCGAAGATCCGGCCACGATACTGCTGCTCCGCGGCGCAGTGAACCACATTGAGTCGGAGTGGCCAATGCTGGATGAGGCGCTGAAGGAGCTGGCGACCGTACATCGAGACACGCCTATGATCGCCCGAACCCATGCCCAGTTCGCGCAGCCGGATACGTTCGGACGCTTGCTTCTGGTTTTCGCCGACCAAGTCGCGAGGGCCAGGGTTAACCTTTCGGCAAACTTTAAACTCAATTTGGCCGAAGCTAAGATGAGCGGCGCGGTTGGCAACTACGCCGGCGTGGATCCGAGGGTTGAAGGAATTGCCCTCGAGATACTCGGCCTCGCGCCCGCGAGAGCTGAGACGCAGATGCTGGGGCGAGACCGGCACGCCAACGTGCTGAACGATATAGCGGTGTTCGGCGCCGTGATTGGGAACATCGCCAGGACCCTGCACGTAATGTCGCATAGCCTCATCGCGGAAGTCAGGGAGGGTAGGTCGGCGAAGCAGCGTGGATCGTCGGCTATGCCCAGGAAACGGAACCCCGTAACCCTGGAGCAGCTATTCGGCTTGCCCCGGCTGCTGCGGGGGTACGCAACTGCGGCGATCGAAAACGTTGAGTCGCTCGAGGGCCGTGACATCTCGCAGTCCAGCGTGGAGCGCGTCATCTTTGCCGATGCCACTACCCTGCTGCACTACATGATCCGCAAGCTCACCACAATCATCAACGGCCTAGAGGTGAACGAATCCAGGATGCAGCGGAACCTCGATGCCGCGGGCGGCACCTGGGCGAGCGGCCGTCTGAAGGATGCCCTCATCGAGCGCGGGGTCAGCCCCGACGACGCGTATGAGTTCGTCCAGAATATCTGCTTCGCAGCTGAAGATTCGGGAATGCCGCTGGTGCAGTACCTACGGAACCCCGGTGACCCCACCCGCGACGAGGCGACCCTGAACGAAACATTCGGGGGCGACAGCTGGGTGCAGCTGATTACCGACGTGAAGGGCTACATAGACCCGGGGGTGAGGCACACCTACCGAGCCATGGGCTTCAGAGTCGACGACTGATCAACGCCAGTGTTAGAACGCCCCGGTAGCAAATGCTACCGGGGCTCTTCGTTAATCCAGCTCGTCGAGCAGGTGCGGCCTCTTCATCAACCCCTGCTGCCTGAACGTTGAGATCATCTTGGCAGCGTTGCGGTGGACCTGATCCGGATCGCGCGGCCCAGACCGATTGTCGTGCATCAGCACGAGGGCGAGGATGAGAAAGACGACCGCGAATTCCAGCATGACGCCTAGATTGAAGCCGCTGGGTTCCACAGCTGCCTCCTTCCAGTTGAATGTACTATCGAATCGTTGCCTTGAACTTTGCCTTGATAGCTGCGCCCAGGTCAACCACGACCTGCTGCACCTCATCGGCCGTAAGCGTCCGCTCGGACGAACCGAAGGTAATGTGGAAGGCGAGGCTGCGCAGGCTGTCCCCCACCTTCTTGCCCTCGTAGACGTCGAACAGCTCGACGCCAGAAATGAGCGGGTGGAAGCCTTCGACTAGGGAGCGAACATCTGCCCAGCGCACCTCGGCTGGCACCACGATTGAAAGGTCCTCCACCATTCCCGGGAACTTGGGTATCGGCTGGGCGACCACTGGGGATGACGCGAGCTTGGATAGGCGTGAGATGTCTAGCTCGGCTACGGCCAGCGGGTGGCGCACCTTCACCTGTGCGACGAGCTCAGCTGGCGCCAGGGCTACGTAGCCGATCGATTCCCCGCCAACGGTAAGCTCGGCAGCCTCGGCCAGGTTGAGCCAGGGGGCGAAGGCTAGCGGCTTCTGCACTACGTCCCACTCTGGTTCGTAGCCGTGCGTGCGTAGTAGCTGCTCAACCGCACCCTTGAGGCAGCGGAAGGCGGCGGTGCGGTCTAGCGCCGGGTCGGTGAGCACCAGGCCCAGGCTGCGCGGCTGGGGCGGCAGCGCGTGGCTGCTGCCGGGCGCGACGTCGTACGACCCGGCGCCGCTGCGGAAGACGCGGCCGTACTCGAACAGGGCGAGCTTGGGCTGCTGGCGTACGTTCTGGCCTACGATGGCTACCAGATTCGGCACCAGGCTCTGGCGCATGGTGGAGAGGCTAGCCGTGGGCGGATTCGCCACTGCCAGGCCTCCGGGAACGGCCAACGGCGAGGGCAGGGCGAAGCTGTAGGTATTGGCCTCGCTGAATCCTAGCTGGCAGGCCAGGGCCACCTTAATCTGGCGGCCGAGGCGAACCAGGTACTTGGTAGCAGGCGCAGCCATGGGGCGGCTGGGCAGCTGCGGCTGGATACGGTCGTAGCCCAGGCGACGGCCGACCTCCTCTACAATATCCTGCGGCAGGCTGACGTCGTTGCCCGAACGCCACGACGGAACGCCGATTGCCAGCGAATCTTTGGCGCCGCGCTTGAGGGTAAAGCCCAGGGGCTTGAGCGCCTCCACGACCTCGGTAGCTGCAATGGGAACACCCAGCCGCTCGGCCAGGTACGGCACGCTGCACTGCACGGTGATCGCGGGGTGCTCGCGGTAGTCGCCCACGTCGGTGAGCGGCGCGGCCAGGGCGCTGCCGGGGCAGACGTCCTTCATCTTGAGTATCGCCAGCACACGCTGCATAGCCTGCATGGCCAGCGTGGGGTCTAGGTCTTTCTCGAATCGCGCAGACGCATCTGTACGCAGGCCGGTGGCGGATACGGCACGGCGGATTGCAGCGGGGTCGAAGTTGGCGGACTCGATGAGCAGCGAGGTGGTCTCGGCCGTAACCTGGCTCCCCTGCCCGCCCATTACGCCGGCCAGGGCCGAAGGCTGCTCGGAATCGCAGATGAGCACGGCGCCCTCGGGCAGCTGGCGCGTCTGGCCATCTAGGGTAGCCAACGACTCGTTCTTGCGCGCCTCACGCACGACGATACGCCGGCCGGCTACCTTGGCGGCGTCGAACGCGTGCAGCGGCTGCCCCAGCTCCAGCATTACGTAGTTGGTTGCATCCACGACGTTATTGATAGACCGCACGCCGCAGGCGAGCAGGCGGCTGGCCAGCCACTCGGGAGAGGGGCCGACAACGACCTTCTCAACCAACGCAGCTACGTAGCGCCGGCACAGCTTGGTCTGGAGATCAACGGCCACGGGCTCGCCCTTGCCCGCAGCTGGTACAGCAGACTTAGGCGGCGTGAGCGTGGTACCCCACAGGGCAGCAATCTCTCGCGCCAAGCCGACGTGCCCCCATAGGTCCGGCCGATTGGTAATGGCCACGCTGCTGACCTCCAGGGTGCTGTCGTTGCGGCCCAGCGCCTCGCCCAGCGGCGTGCCGGGAGCGACGCCCTCTAGCTTCTTGAGGTGAATGGTGGCGCCGGGGTGCTTGGGGTCTGCCAGCGGCATTCCGCCCAGGTCCAAGCCCAGCTCCTCATCTACGCACACCATGCCGGCGCTGCGCACGCCGCGGATGTCGCCGGCGCGGACGGTGATGCCGGTGGGCAGCGTGCACGGCCCCACCGCGACCGGAACCACGTCGCCGACAGCCAGGGGCAATACGTTGCCGAACACGATCGTAAGCTCGGCCGCGGCGCCCACGTCTACGGTCGCTACGCCCAGGCGGTCTGCCTGCGGGTGCGCCGCTACCTCGGTGATGCGGCCAGCCACCACGCAGTCTAGGCCGGCGTCGGCGGCGGAGACGCCGTCTACCTCGGCCACCTGCCTGGTAACGCGCTCCCCCAGCTGGCTGGGCGTAACGTCGGCGGGCAGGCTGGAGAGCTCGGCGAGCCAGCGGAATGAGTACCTCATGCGGATGCGGGGAACTGCTTGATGAACCGCCAGTCGTTGCCGGCCAGCAGGCGAATATCCGAGACGCCGTAGGCCAGCATCACCAGCCGCGAGAAGCCGATGCCGAAGGCGAAGCCAGACCACTCGGCTGGGTCTAGCCCGCCGGCCTCCAGAACCTTGGGGTGCACCAGACCGCAGCCGATCATCTCTAGCCAGCCGCTGCCGCCGCAGACCTTGCAGGACGTGTCCTTGCCGTCGCACAGGCAGGCGGCGTCCATCTCCATTCCCGGCTCCACGAATGGGAAGTACCCGGGGCGAACGCGCCACCGTACCTCGCGGCCGAAGAACTGGTTCAGCATCTCCTCCAGCGTGCCCAGCAGGTGGGCGACGCTGATAGACTTAGCCACCACCAGGCCCTCGAACTGCTCGAAGGTGCTCTCGTGCCGGGCATCGGTAGCCTCGTTGCGGAAGACGCGACCCGGGAAGACGCCGTAGAACGGTGCTCCGAAGGTGCGCATGGCCCGAACCTGCTGCGCAGATGTCTGCGTCCGCAGGACGAGGCGCTGGTCCCCCACCTTCTCGGCGAGCCAGAAGGTATCCTGCATGTCTCGGGCGGGGTGATCCGCCGGGGTGTTGAGGCAGTCGAAGTTGTAGTGCTCGCTCTCCACCTCTGGCCCCTCCACCACCGCGAAGCCCATGCGCTCGGCGATGTCCTCTAGCCGGCAGCGGGTGAGGGTGAGCGGGTTCAGGTGGCCGGCGCCCGATGCCGGCAGCGGGTCTAGGGTCGGATCGAACGAGGCGTCGCCCGTGGCAGCCGCCCGCTTGCCCTGGCTAGGTAGAGCAGCTTCGATTTCAGCCCGAGCTCGGTTAGCCAGCTCCCCCAGAGCGGCTCGCTCAGCTGGCTTGGCCTCGCCCAGCCTGCGGACAGCCTCGGTGAGCTCTCCCCTGCGCCCCAGTAGGTCCTCCCGCAGCTTGGCGAGCTTGGCCCCGTCAGAGCCGGCGCGCTGAATGGCGCCCAGGGCACGTGTTCGCAGCTCCTCGAGGGTAGCGCGTAGATCCATAGTGAAGTGTGCAGTATGCTGGGGAAACGGGGGTACCGTCAAAGGCTGGCTCCCCTATCTCGCGACGCCCGCACGAAGGCTTCCACCCCCGCGGCGACCAGGGCGATTAACGCCAGGCTCCACCACTCCAGCAGGCGTTGGCTCTGCAGCCAGGCGCTAGCGGTGGCAACGCTGGCCAGCAGCACGCCCTGCCGGAACGATGTAGCCACCATCTGGAACGAGGGTTCGGTTCGGTGGACCAATGCCCGCACGGCGAAACCAACCAGCGATGCTGTGCCCGCCACGGCAAAGAATTGGGTAGCGTAGAAGAATGTAATCCCCCACTGGCCCGAGCTGTAGGGGTTAATGCGCAGCAGCACCAGCAGCCAAGAAGCCCAGCAGATTGCCGTGCTAATGCCGAGGAAGACGAGGTATCGGGTGAGGGTCATGCCGCGAGGCCGTACCCCCAGTATACCAGCGTCAGGCGCTGCCCACGCGCACCCGAACCTGCTTGATTGCTCGGTAGCCCAGGGTGCCGTTGGCCGCGGCGGCTAGGGCCGCGCCCTGCGTCTGCAGGGCCACGGCGGCCGAGCTGGAGCTTGCACGCACCACCACGCAGCCCTCGCTGAACTGAATGGCGGATAGGGCTCCGGCCAGCGGGCCGCCGTGGGCGGCCACGGCGGCGTCGAAGGCCTGGCAGACCACTGCGGCGGAGACCTCGGCGGACACGCCGTGCTGCTCCAGCCGCTGGGGCAGGATGCTGCCGAGGGATTGGAAGGAAGATTTGGCCATGCTCCGGAAAGGCTAACTAGATCCCACGCTCTGCTCGGGATGGCTGGCAGGCGTTCGCTCCGCTTCGCGCCAGTCAACCACCTTCAGCTGTAGCTCCCTCGTGCCGTTCCACTCGTTTATGCCCGGCTCGTAGGCAAGGTCTACCCTCTGGCCGACCTGCAGCTGCTGGCCCCAGGTCGCCGCCGTGCCGAACGAGATAGCCTTGTACACATCGGCCCCCGCTTCTCGGACGTGGATCCGGAGGTGCGTACTATCCTTGCCCAGCGGCTTCAGCTCGACCACCTCCAGGTTCCTGCTGACGAGGATGGGCTTGGGGTTGGATGGGCCGAACGGCTCGAACTGGACCAGCTGGTCTAGCACCGACCAGGTTATGTCCGCCAGCTTAACCTCGGCATCCACGGCTAGGGTTGGGGTCCGGTCGGCGTCTGCCAGCTGCTTGGCCGCCAGCTCCTCCATGCCGGCGATGAAGGCGGGCAGATTCTCGCGGGTTACCGTGCAGCCGCAGGCAGCCGCGTGGCCCCCGAAGCGAACCAGCAGGTGAGACAGCTGGGACATAGCGTGGGTAATGTCGAAGCCCGGCAGCGAGCGACCCGAGCCAACGTACTTCTCGCCGTCGAAGCCCAGGGCGAACGCCGGCACGTTGTAGGTCTGAACCAGCTTGCTGGCGACCAAGCCAACCAGCCCGCTGGACCAGCCGTCGGCGTAGGCGAACGCGATACGCTTGGCTGGATCGAGGGTGCCCACCTGCGCCACCGCCTCGCGCCCCATGCGCTCCACCTCGGACTGCCGCTCGAGGTTCGCCTGCTGCAGCCCGGCGGCGAGCGCGGTAGCCTCGGCCAGATCGTCGGTGGCCAGCAGCTCGTAGGCTGCGTTGGCGTGGTCCATACGCCCGGCCGCGTTTAGCCTGGGGCCGATGACGAAGCCCACGGTGTAGGCGTCAGCCTTGGCCAGCTCGACGTTGGCCACCCGGGCCAACGCCTGCAGCCCCACCCGGCGCGACTTCGCCAGCACCATCAAGCCGTACCTAACCAGCGTCCGGTTCTCCCCCACCAGGGGCATGATGTCGGCAATGGTGCCGATGGCGACCACGTCCAGCAGCCACTTCTCCCAGCTCTCGCGGGCCTTGGCGTCCAACGTGCAGCTGGGGTGAGCCAGCAACGCCTGCGCGAACTTGAAGGCCACTCCGGCGCCACACAGCTCGGGGAAGGGGTAGGCCTCGCCGTCGAGGTGCGGGTTGATAATCGCCAGCGCCGCGGGCAGCGCCTGCGACTCCAGGTGGTGGTCGGTAATGACTACGTCCACCCCCAGCGACGACGCCAGGGCAACCTCGGTGGCGTTGCTGGTGCCGCAGTCAACGGTAACGATGAGCTTCACCCCGGCCTCCGCCAGGCTACGCACCGCAGCCTCGTTCATGCTGTGGCCCTCGTGCATGCGGTGCGGGATGTAGACCTCTACCCTGGCGCAGCCGACCTGCCGCAGGGTCTGGGCCATGATGCAGGTAGACGAGACGCCGTCGGCGTCGTAGTCGCCGTACACCGCTACCGTCTCGCCGCTGGCGACGGCGGCGTAGACGCGGTCGGCAGCCGTACGCATCTGGCGGAACAGGTACGGGTCGTGGACGTGGTGGGTGTAGTCGGGGCTGAGGAACTCATCCACCTCCGCCTGGGTGGTGCACCCTCGGCTCGCCAGCAGCTGCAGCACCAGCGGCGGCACGTTGGGAAGGCGCTCCGAGAGCGAGGGGTCTGCGGGCGGGGCAACTATCCAACGCTTCGCCATAGCAGGCTATGGTAGCAGATACGCTACCCCCACCATAGTGGAGAGCCCCTCCCTAAGCCTGCTGCTCTGGGGCCGGCGGCGCGGGGGGCCTGCGTCGGGGGGCACGCCTCGGCTTGGGCGCCGCCTTCTCTACCACGAGCTCGGGGCGGTATACCTTGGGCTTGGCGGGGCGCCTGCGCGGCGTGCGGACTACCGAGACGGGCACGGGGACCGCGGTTCGGTACGAGGCGCCGCGGCGACGGCCCCGCATACCCCAGGCGAAGCCGACGGCTCCGAGCCCAATCAGCAGGTAGGGAATCCACGAGTACTCCTCCAGCGGGGCAGCCTCAACCGGCTCGGGCGAAGCCGGCGGCAGCGTGTACTCCACGGGCGGCAGGGTCGGCTCGGTAGCCGTCGCCGACGTGCTGCTGGCGTCTACGGTCGTGGTCGCCGGCTGCGACGAGGTGGGAGCTGAGCCCTCGCGCCCGGCCGGCGGGCTGAATATGTCGCGCCCGGCCGGGGCGGCGACGCTGAACTCATCGGTCTGCGCCGTGTTGTTGCGCTGCTGGCCGTCGCCGGAGGCGCTGACCGTAGCGGAGATGCGGAAGGAGCTGGCCGGCACCACCCAGTCTACCCAGGTCTCGGCGCTGCCGCCGGCGCGTACCGGCACGGGGCTCGCCTGCCCAATGGCGACGTCGCCGACCGACAGCGTAGCGCTCGCCACCGTGTCCTCCTGCCCGCCGTTGTGGATGCGTACGTAGACGCGCACGGCTGTGCCAGCAGGGTACGAAGCCAGGGCTGGAGCCAGGGTAATATCTGAGGGCGCCACGGATACATCTACCCCCGCGGCGTACGTAGCCACCGGGGCGACCAGAGCGGCGAGAGCCAGGGCGACGACCAGGGAACGCAGCGACATACTAGCTGGAAGACTTGGCCCACTCGTCTATGCGGCGGGCGACGTACAGAATCGTAACGGCGAACACCACCCCGCTCGAGGCGAGGTGGAGGGTTGCGAGCGCCCTGCCGCCGCTGAGCTGCAGCGTCTTTGATACCTCCCACGACACCGCCATAGCCATAGCGGTGAACGCCACGAACACGGTGAGGAAGACCACGAACAGCACCTCGAGGCAGAACGTCAGCTTCCTAGATTCCAGCTTATCCATAGTGTGGAATGAATTATAGAGCACGGGAACACGGTAAGACCAGCGCGACTACGTCCCCTGTCCGCCGCAGTTCTTCCTACCCTATACTCTAGCTATGGATATATCCCCCGTCGCGCTGCTGGTGCCGTACATGCTGGGAATCCTAACGTTCGCGGTGCTGGGCGCGTTCGGCCTGTACCGCCTGTTCAAGCTCGGGGCGCCCACCGCCGGATCGTGGCTAATGGTTCTCGCCTTCTGCCTGGGCACCGTAGCCGTCATCTCCACCAGCCTGTGGCAGCTGAAGGTGCTGGACTGGTCTGCGGCAGGCGTGCAGGTGAGCGACAACCCCATCGACCCAAACCCCTATGCGAACCAAGCCCTGGATTGAGCGCTACCTCCACCCCGGCGAGACGGTGATCCACCTCATCTTCCGCAGCTGGGTAGCGTTCGCGGGGACCGTGGCGGGAGTACTAGCCATGGCTGCGCTGCCGTTCGCCGCCTGGTACCTGGTGCCGGGCTTCGGCTCGTACGTACTGGGGCAGCCAACGGTGCGGCTGCTGGCCAACGTATTCGGCACGCTGTACTACCTGGGCCTGCTGCTGTTCGCCCTGGTTCGCTACGTAAACTACCACCTAGACTTCTGGATAATCACCACCGAGCGGCTGATTAGCGTAGACCAGCGCTCGCTGTTCTCGCAGCGCGTGGCCGAGCAGGAGCTGGGCACGGTGCAGGACATTACGTCGGAGGTACACGGCCTGCTCGCCACGGTGCTTAGCTTCGGCAACGTGCACGTCCGCACCGCCTCGGAGCGGCCGCCCATAACCATGGACACGGTGCGCAACCCCCACGGCGTACGGCGAGACATGTACAAGCTCATCGAGCAGCGCCGTGCATCCGGCGCCACCTACGCCCCTCCCTCGGCCAACGCCCCCATATAATTGAAAGAACTGCCCGGGGGCAGTTCTTTCGTTTGGAGTATACCAGATTTACATCTGGGCCTCGCCCTCGGGGGCGGTCTCCGCGGGGGTCTCCTCGGCACCCTCTACCTTCTCCTCGGTGCCCTCAGGCATCACCGGGTTGGTCATCTCGTCCATAGTATTGACGTTGTGTACGGATTAGAGGTGCCCGCAATAAAAACAGGCCTATGCAGGGTGGCACAGTAACCTGGACTGTGCAAGGCCTAGCGCTCCACAACCCTGCCGTCGCTGATGTGGATCGTCCTATCCGCCAGGCGGCCGTACTCGGGCTCGTGCGTCACCATCACAATGGTCTGCCCAGCGTCGTTCAGCTGCCGGAAGATCTCTAGCACCCGGTCTGACGTCTGAGTATCCAGGTTAGCCGTGGGCTCGTCGGCGAACAGGATAGCTGGCCGGTGTACCACGGCCCGGGCGATGCTCACCCGTTGCTGCTCGCCGCCCGAGAGCTGGCTGGGCAGGCCGTTGGCCCTTTCAGCTAGGGCCACGTTCTCCAGCGCCTGGCGGGCGGCAGCGTAGGCATCGTGCTTAGCCTGCCCCAGCATCAGCAGCGGCAGGGCTACGTTCTCCAGCGCCGTCAGCTCGGGAACCAGGGCGTAGTCCTGGAATATGTAGCCCAGGCGACGCAGGCGGAACTCGGTCCGCTGGGCGCTGGTTAGCCCTGTCGTCTCTACGCCGTCCAGGGCAATGGAGCCGGACGTGCAGTGGTCCAGCAGGCCCAGCTGGTACAGCAGCGTGCTCTTGCCCGCGCCAGACCGACCCATTATGGCCACGAACTCGCCGCGCTCCACGCGCATGCTGATGCCCCGCAGAACCGGCGTGGCGACGCCGCCCTGCGTGTACGTCTTGACCAGATCCTTGGCGACGACCATATATCAGCGTCCAAGTATTGCGTCCAACGTATTGCCGCGGATGACCATTCGCGCCGGCAGGTAGCCGGCTGCCAGCGTGGCGAGAAGCAGCACGGCGGTACGGATGGCCGTACCCGTAACCGTGGCGACCATTATGCCGTCCCCGAACGGAAAGTCGATGGGGTTGGCGTCGAAGTACGGGCGCAGCAAGCCGAACACGATGCACCAGCCCAACCCTGCGCCCACGATGCCGTAGACGGCGGACTGCAGCACGTACGACCACTGAATAGAGCGCGGGCTGATGCCGATGCCCTTGAGGATGCCAATGTACTTGCGGCGGGTGATGGCGTTGATGAAGATGACGATGAACAGGGTAATGGCCGCAACGGCGATGCCGATGCCGCCGATGACGCCGCCCAGCAGGTTGAAGGTGCTGCGCAGGTCCTTGAAGAACTTGCCCTGCGCCTCCTCCCAGGTCTGGACCGTGGCGTAGCTGCCGAAGCCGCTGCTGAGCAGCGCGGCCTTGGTGGCCTCGGGGTCGGCGCCGGGCTGCAGCACTATCGCCACCTCGTCGGCGTTGCCGTCTGCCCGGCCGATGAACGAGGCTAGGTCTTCGGCGACGAAGAACAGGCGACGATCCATCTCGTCTACCTTCGACTCCAGAATGCCCTTCACCGTAACCTCGCGGACCGAATCCCCCACCTTCACCCGCAGCTTGCTGCCCACGTCCACGCCCGTCAGGGTCTCGCGGTCGCTGAGGCCGAAGCCGGACCGCTCCTTGAGGAAGATGCTGCCGATGAGCACGTACCCGGTGTCGCCGGGCTGCAGGTACTCGCCCTCGGCCAGGTATCGCGAGAGCCCGGTAGCCTCATCCTCGGCAACCGGATCTATGCCAGCCAGCAATGTTCCGATCTCGTCTGCTAGGTCGGACTGGCGTAGCCGCGACTGGTAGTTAGCCTCGATGCGCCCAGGCTCCAGCAGCCGCGCCGAGAGGCTCCGCACGTCCGGCAGGGCGCCGGCGACGTCCACCAGCTCAGCCGTGCGGTCTATGTAGGTCTTGGTGGGCAGCGTCGTAACCAGCACGTCGCCCGAGTACTGCTGGCGCACGCCGCGGCTAGACCCCTCCACCAGCCCGGTGAGGATGCCGTTGATGACCACCAGGTTGAGGAACGTGAGCGTCATGATGAGCACGATGAGCGCCCTGGTCCACCGGCTGGTGCGCCGAAGCTGCCGCAGCGCCAGGAAGGCCCCGACGCGGAACGTAACAGTCATACCTAGCCCTGCAATTCCCCCGGCGAACTCCTCCGCTCGCTCCGGAGCACCCACAGCCCGCCACCCAGCGCCGCCGTAGCGGCAACGGCTGACGTTACGCAGTAGATGCAGATAGCGTAGATGATGTAGAACTGCACGTACTCGTACCACCAGGCCACCAGCGCACCCGGGATGGTCATCCATGCGGCCAGGAGGAGCAGCTGCCTACGTCCTGTGGCGAGGTATCCGATAGCGAGGCCGACGAGGCAGAGGAAGAACGCTCCGCCCAGCACGCTCAGCGGTACCGGCCCGATGGTGGCGTAGGGGCTAGCGGCGACCACGGTGCAGCCGTCTCCCACCAGGCAGTTGAGCGCAGACCCCGTGGCGCGCTTGTACGTCAGGTACGCGGCGATTGCTGCACCCAGCAGCCCCAGGGTAACCCAGGACCAGGCAACGGCGCGGCGAGCTTTGTCGGACATTGCCTAGCTCTCAAAGATCTCGACCGAGGTAACCGTAACCGGGTTCACCGGCTGCGACGGCTCGCCGCTCGGACCCGGGCGAACCGGCGCCGTGGCGATCTTGTCCACCGCATCCATGCCGGCCGTAACCGTGCCGAAGATTACGTAGTTGGCCGGCAGCGGGTAATCCGCATGCATAATGAAGAACTGGCTGCCGTTGGTGTTGGGGCCGGCGTTAGCCATAGCCACGGTGCCCCGGCTGTACTGGCCGGTGAACGGCTCGTCGTTGAACCTGTACCCGGGGCCGCCGGTGCCGTTGCCGTTCGGGTCGCCGCCCTGGACCATGAAGCCGCTAATGGCGCGGTGGAAGATAGTACCGTGGTAGAACTTGTTGTTCGCCAGGTAGACAAAGTTGTTCACCGTCTTGGGGGTAGCTGCGGCGTTCAGCTCAATTGTGATGTCGCCAGCCGTGGTGTGCAGCACCGCGGTGTACTTCTTAGCCGCGTCTATCTGCATCATCGGCGGGGTGAGGGTCGTCTTGCGCTCGGCGGACTGCTGCATGGGTTTCTTGGTTACTGGTTTGGTAGATGTGGGAGCTGGGGGCGTAGATGTCGGCGCAGCTACTTCTTCCTGCTGCACTTCCGGAGCTGGCTGCTGCGCCTGTGGCTGCGGCGTTGGCACAGGCTTCTTGGTACAGGCTGATAGAGCTAGCGCTGCAATGGGTAGAACGACGAGTGATTTATTCATAGGCTGACATTATAGCAGCCTCATGCGGTCGCCTGCTGCTCGCGCCAGAGGGCGGCGTACAGGCCGCCGGCGGCTAGGAGCTCGGCGTGCGTCCCCCGCTCCACCAGCTTGCCCTTCTCGAGCACGTAGATAGCGTTAGCGTGGGCCACGGTAGACAGGCGGTGGGCGACGAGAACGGTGAGCAGGTGCGGCCTGGTGGCGGCGATTTCCTGCACCGTGTGGGTAATAGACCGCTCGGTGAGCGAGTCTAGGCTGCTGGTGGCTTCGTCCAGAATCAGCAGCTCGGGGTTGCGCAGCAGGGCGCGGGCGATGGCCAGGCGCTGGCGCTCGCCGCCGGATACCTTAATGCCGCTCTCACCGATGCGCGTATCCAATCCCTTGTCGCCACGCTCCACGATGGGCATGGCTGCGGCGCCACGGAGCGCCTCCAGGCAGTCTTCATCCGTCGCATCTGGACGGACGAACAGCAGGTTATCGCGGATGGTGCCGGCGAACAGCTGCGTCTCCTGCGCCACGTAGCCAATGCGTCCGCGGAACCGGCGGTAGTCTATCTGCTCCCCCGCTATGCCGTTGACTAGAACCTGGCCGGTGGTTGGCTTATACAGGCCCACCAGCAGCTTGAGCAGCGTAGACTTGCCGGCGCCGGACGGACCCACGAACGCCACCGTCTTGCCGCTGGCGAGGGTCGCCGAGACATCGGTAACCGAGTCGCCGCTGCCGCTGGCGTAGCTGAATGAGACGTTCCGTAGCTCTATGGACTCCAGCGCCCCCACGTCCGACGGGCTAGCCGGGTGGACCTCGGCGGGCGTATCCAGCACCGTCTGCAGCAGCGCCAGGCTGGCGCGCGCCTCCTGGTACTGCGTGGCGAAGTTCATGAGCTCGCCCAGCGGGTTGAAGATGAAGAACGAGTAGATGAACAGGCTGAAGAACTGGCCGAGCGTAATGGACTGGCTGAAGATGAGGTACATCAGCAGCAGCAGAATGCCGCTGCGGGCGGCGTTGATGATGGTGCCCTGGGTAAAGCTGAGCTTGCGGATGAGCTTAACCTTGGCCAGCTCCAGCTGCAGGATGCGGTCGTTGACGTCGTTGAGGCGGCCCGTCTCCTGCGCCTCTAGCCCCAGGCTCTTTACCAGCTCCACGTTGCGCAGCGTCTCGGTGGTGGAGCCTGCCAGCTCGGCGGTCTGCGCCACTATTGCCGCCTGAGCCTGCTTTATACGACGCGAGATGAAGAAGGTCGAGGTCCCCAGCACCGGGATGAGCAACGTGTAGGCCAAACCGGCAGACCAGTGCACGGTGAAGGCGTAGGAGAGGACGAAAATAATGCCGATCAGCGACAGGAACACGGTATTGATGGCGCTGGCGATGGCGGCCTGCACGTCGGTCCGAGCCTTCTGCAGCTGCTGCAGCAGCTCGCCCGAGCGCCGATCCTCGAACGCGGCGAACGGCAGCGACAGGCTGTGGGCTACGCCGTGCCCGTACAGCTGCGCTCCCACCCGCTGGGTAACCGAGTTCACGTAGTAGTCCTGGAAGTTCTTGGCGATGCGTGAGACCAAGACGACGCCCATCGAAATGAGCAGGAGGGCGCCGACGCCGCCCAAGAACTCCTGGCGGGTTAGCTCGCCAGCCCGGCTGGCGTAGCTGTCTATTATCAGCCTAAAGATCTGCGGATCGATGAGCGAGAAGACCTGGTTTACGGTGCCCAGCGCCAGCGCCCCGACCAGGGTACGCCGGTAGCGACGGAGGAAAGTCCAGAGCAGTTTCATAGCCAGCGGTACGTTAGCACAACCTGGCGCTCCACGCCCCACTTCATAGCCGCGGGCAGCCAGCCGGCTAGCGTACGCTCGCCGCTGACAAAGATTCCATCCCACGGGCCCAGGCTTATCACCATGGGCGTCGCCGCCGGCCGGTAGCTACGCAGCGGCTTGCCGGATGAAAGGGCGACGATGTTCGCGGCGGCAACGGCAGCCTGGCGGCGGGCGTTCTGCGCCGTCTTCTCTACCCCGCAGTCGTTCACGTCACCTACCGCGAACACGTTGGGGTGGCCGGGCAGCTGCAGCGTGGGCTGGACCCGGACGAAGCCGCGTTCATCCAGGCAGCCGGGGAAGGCTGCGCCAGCCAGCTCGCCGTTGGGAACCACGCCGGTGCACACGAAGGCGACGTCGGCGGCCAGCCGGCTGCCGGACTCGGTAACGTAGGCGTCACCGTCACGGCGCTCGATACGCTGGTTGAACTGGAGCTGCACGCCGTGGCGACTGAGCCAGGCCGTGGCGTAGCTACGTGCGCTGGCGTTGACGCGCCCGAGTAGCTGCGGTCCGCCATCCACAATGCTCACCTCCTTGCCGGGGTAGGCCGCGACGATCTCCGCAGCCAGCTCTACGCCCGCCAGTCCCCCGCCGATAATTAAAACGCTGCGGGCATCGGCAACGCGGTGAGCCTGGGTAGCTAGGTCCTTAGCACGCGAAGCCATGACGACCTCTGGATCCTTTATCGGCGGCGCGTAGCGTGACCCCGTAGCGAGAACCAGGTAGTCGTACGGCAAGGTTGCTCCCCCATCCAGCTGCACGGACCCGGCTGACACGCCCACGGCTCGGCCGACGTGCAGCTCAACGCCGCGGAGCGCCTGCGAGTGGCAGACCTGGATGTTCCCCAGGTGCCCGGGGTCTACAATCGAACGGAGTATGCCGGGCGTGAATTCGAAGTAGTCCTTGGTATCTACCAGGGAAACTTTGAACCTGCTCCGCAGGGCCCGCGAAGCTGCGACGCCGGCGAAGCCGCCGCCGATGACTACGACATGCTCCATTTACCTACGGTAGCGTATTCAGGGCTGCTCGGGTAGCGGGGCCAACGTAGCCCACCGGGTCAATGCCCCGGGCGCGCTGGAAGCGGACGACGGCGTCCCGGGTCGCCGCCCCGTACCTTCCTGTAATGCTCGGGTAGGTGTAGTAGCCCGCCGCCTTCAGCTTCTCCTGCAGCAGGCGAACCTCGGCGCCCGTGGAGCCAACGGTCAAGAAGCTGCGGAACGTCCCGGCGGCAGCTGCCGACGCAGACGCCTGGGGGTACGACGCCAACTCGGCGGAGCTTACAACGCTTACCGCTGCCCAGGCGTAGCCGAGGCTGAGGAACGTCGCCTCATCCGGAATCCAGGCGCGACGTCCACCGTCTACCGCCCACACCCGTGCGTCCCCAGCCACCTTGATGACCGTGGTTACGGGGTACGCTGCCAGGGTCGCCGCCGAAACCGTAGCCACGTCAGCCCAGCGGTAGCCGTACGAGAGGAAGGCGGCCTCGGTGGGAATGTGGCGACGGTAGCCGGAGGGCGTTACCACCCACACGCGGGGGTCCCCGGCCTGCTTGATGAGCTGGCCGCCGGTCGGCTGCGGGGCAGCAGAGCCACCGGCCAGTACGGCGAATAGGCTGAAGTGGTTAGTGGTAGCCGTAACCACGTTCATTGCCCTGTCGACGTGGCTATCCGGCAGGCGCAGCCAACGTCGCGTCTCCTGGTCGTAGCGATGAATCGCCAGGCTGCCCTCGTCTACGCCAGCCAGCGCCTGGTCGGTATAGGTGAAGCGAATCGTAACGGGGACGTTCACCGTGGTGACGGGGAACACGCCCTGGCTGATGCTAATCTGCACCACCATGCCGGCGGCAATGACGGAGCCAGCTGGCAGCGGAGACTGCACGGTAACCGACCCAGCAGGCTGGGGCACGATCGAGACAACTGCGGTGCCTGGAAGAGCGCCGCCGGGGAATATAGCCTGCGTCGATCCGCTGGAGGCTGGGATAGCCCGGCTCACCGCGCCGCCGACGTTGGGGTCAACGTTGCCCTGCCCCCCGCCGCTGGACGGCGGAATGACCGCCGGGGCGCCGGTGCCGCCGGAGGGCGCCGGTGCCGGGCAGCTAGAGGTGGTTGTAGCGGTCACGGTAGCGGTGAAGGCGGTAGCGACGGCGTCGCCGTTACGAGCCCTAACCCTGAAGTCGTACGGCGTGCTGCAGGTCAAACCGGTTGAGGCCCAGGTGGTCGCCGTGGTCCAGCCGGAGTTCGCGCCGGCCGTTACGTTCTCTACGTAGTACTCGGTTCCCCCGGGGTTGCCGTTGGCATTCCAGGTCGCGGTAATCTGCGTGCCCGAATCCTCGGCAGCCGCCAGGCTGCTGGGGACGTTCGCGAGCGTGTAGACGAGCGCAGACGCCGTGGACGAAGCCACCCCGCGGTCTGCGCGGAAGGCGGCCGCCTGGCCCCGGTAGCCGACGTTAACGGACAGCCCGGTAACCTGGTACGTAGCGAGGTCGGCGGCCTGCCCCGTAACGTAGTCTGTTCCGCCTGCGGTGAGGCCGAACCGGTACGAGCTCTCGAAGGCGGCGTTGTCGGTCCACGTCCAGGTAATGGCGCTGGTGGAGTCTGCGGCGCCGGAGGGCGTAGACGGAGCTGCCGGCGTGGTGAAGACGTCGCTGCCGTCGGTGGAGTACGCCGAGTAGCCAGCAACGTTGTAGGCCCGCACGCGGTACTGGTACTTGCGGTTGGCGGCCACGGACGTGTCGGCGTACGTTACGGCGCCGGCGGACGTGGTGGCGACCACGGCGTAGCTGCCGTAGCCGGCGCCGGTGTCTGTCCTCCGCTCGACCACGAAGCTATCTTCATTGCTGGAGTTGTCTGTCCAATCTAGGGTGATCTGGCTATCGGAATTATAAGTCGCGGCGGCGGCGGACGGTGCCGTGGGCGCCGTGGGGCAAGCAGCCGTAGACGTAGCAGCGTTGCCGGTGTACGAGGTGGCCGTGCCTGCGGCGTTGCGAGACCGCACGTGGAAGGTGTAGCTGGTGCCGCAGGTGAGGCCGGTGGAGGCCCAGGAAGTGTCGGTAATCCAACCAGAGTTGGTGCTGGCCGTAGTGTTCTCCACGTAGTACTCGGTGCCTGCCGGGTTGCCGTTCGCGCCCCAGGTAGCGGTGATCTGCGTTGTCGAGTCATCGTCCACCGCTAGGCTGATGGGTATTGCAGATAGCGTGTAGACAGCGGTGGAGGCCGTAGACGAAACCACGCCGCGGTCTGCTCGGAACACCGCCGCCTGACCGGCGTAGGCAGTATTGGTCGCCAGGCTGGTAACCTGGTACGTGGCTAGGTCAGCGGAGAGGCCCGCGGCGTAGGTCGTTCCCCCGCTGGTGAGGCCGAACCGGTACGAGCTCTCGAAGGCGGCGTTGTCGGTCCACGTCCAGGTGATGGCGGAGACAGAGTCGGGGCTGCCGCTGGGCTGAGACGGCGCGCTGGGCGTGGTGTACACGTCGCTGCCATCGGTGCTGAAGGCCGAGTAGCCGGTGGCATTGTAGGCCCGCACCCGGTACTGGTACTTGCGGTTGGCGACCACGGACGTATCGGCGTAGCTGGTGGCATTGGCCGAGGTGGTAGCTATGCCGGTCCACGACCCGTAGCCCGCGCCCGTGTCCGTCCTCCGCTCCACCGGGAAGCCGTCCTCGTCCGACGAAGCGTCTGTCCAGGCTAGGGTGATCTGGGTATCGCTGTTGTAGGTGGCGGCGGCGCCGGAGGGTGCCGTGGGCGCGCTGCCCCCGCCCGTAATGACGCTGTCTATCTGCACCTCGGAGTTAGACGAGATGTCGCCCAGGTACTGCACGTAGGCCGTCTGCAGCGTGGTGCTGACGTGCGATGTGTAGGTGCTGCTGACGTGCGTGCTGGTGCTGTGGGCGCTGCCGTCCTCGCCGTCCAGGAAGCTGCCGGCGACCTTGAGCACCGGTGCGGTGGTCGCCGTGTACCCGGTGAGCACGAAGATGGGCCTCTTCTTGGGGAATGCGACGGCGTTGGTATAGGTGAACTTAGCCTCGTTGCCGCTGGCGGCGAACAGCATGGCCCCGCTGGTGGTGGCCACGCCCAGGTAGGTGCCGACGCTCGCCGTGGGGCTATCGAAGTGGGTGAGGTCGTCGCTGTAGGCGTCTAGCTGGCCCTCGCTGCCATTGGCGTCGTTGTCGGGGTTGAGCTGGAAGGCCCAGGTGGTGGTAACGGTGGCGCCGTTAGACTGGCTGGGGCCGTCGGCGTCGCGGTAGTAGTTCCAGCGTGGCGTGCCGGTCTGGGAGCCGTAGGTGTCGTAGGCCAAGCTGGCGCTGGACGTAACGAAGTGCGCCGCGGCTACGGCCTTTATCGCCGGCGATCCCGCGCTGGTGCCGACCTGGGCAATCCACCTGTCGGTGCCCGGCGTGGGCGTAGCGTCGGTATTGTCGTAGCCGAAGTTGAAGTTGGTATTATTCACCGACAGGAACTGGGTCATGGTTCCCCAGTCGACCGCTCCGCCGGTGCCATTGACCAGCTCGAAGGTGCTGAAGATGCGGCCGTCCTCGCCGATGAACCGCGTCAGGGTGTAGTCCAGCCCGGTGATACCCCCCAGCCGCCCGGTCGTCACCAGCTTGACGAAGGCGCCGTTCGTCTCGGCTACCGTGGTCGTTACGTTGGTGGACGAAGCCAGGGCCCGGACGGCGGTGCCGTCGTGCCACTCCAGCCTATCCACGCCGTAGGTGGTGTCGCCCAGCTGCGCGCCGTGGGTCGTCTGGTTCTCGATGTCGTACCAGTACGTCAGCGCGCCGCCCTTGGCGTCATCGAATACCAGGTGGAACTTGCCGGGCGCCGTTACCAGCGTCTTGGTAGAGGCGCCGGTGCTCTCGGGAACCTCGTGGAATGCGAATACCTTAGCGGTAGTTGAGGGGGTGTAGGTGGTGACCGCAGCCATTGCCCACGCCCTACCCCAGGCCGTGCCATTGGCGATGCTGGGGTGGTTGCTGGCATCCCACCTTACGTCTGGCCCCTCGATGGTCCACGACGGCGGTCCGTAGTCAGCTCGGACAGTATCGATGGCGTACGAACCGCCGCTGAATGCGGCAACCGACAGGCTGTTAGCCAGGTGGACCAGGTTGTCGTAGAAGACCTGGCTATCGAAGCTGGTGTCGGCGTAGTAGGCACCGGGGTCGGCGGACGACTTGGTGTGGGCATCGAAGAACGCGGTGAAGGCGCCGCCGGCGTCCTCCCAAGCCTGCATCGCCGTGTGCATGTTGTTGACCTCAATCTCCTCTGTCCCGTTCGGGCCGCCCGTGGCCCACTCGCGGTTCAGGTCTTCCCCGTTCGCGTTGGAGCGGGTCCAGCCGTGGTACATCGAATCCGGATTGGCATCGGGAATAATCTTGAGTATCCAGTTGCGGCGGAAAGCCAGGGACTCGGGCGTGCTGGTATTGGTGTAGAAGTCTACGGCGCCGCGGAGGTGGTAGCTGGCCAGGCTCTCCATGCCGTGCTGCCGGCCAATGATCCACAGCACCTTCTTCTGGTACTCCCGTACCGGCGAGTTAACGTCGTTGAACGTGAGCAGGTGCATGTCCCGCCCCTGCACGCTCTGGCCGATGACGGCGGTGGACGAAACGTAGCCGGTCGCCTGCCACCGGGTGATATCGCTCTGCGCGTCGGTGTACGTATAGGGCACGTTGTAGGCGATGTACACGGTATCGGCGGTGAACGTGGCCGTGCCGCCCGGAGCCGTCCAGAGGAAGGGGTCGTCCAGGCTGGCTCCGCCGCTGCCGTCAGCGGAAACGGGCGTCCAGGTAACCCGGTCGTACGAGTAAAGCGGCCGCTTGCCCGTCCAGACCAGCGTCTCTGTGTTAGAGCCACGCGCGTTGCCCATGCTGAAGCTGACGCTCTTGGCCTTGGCGAAGTTCATGCTGAAGTCGAACCAGGTAGTCCTCTTGTCTGCTCCGGCGCCTATATCTAGCTCGCCGTTGAAGCTGACGCTATTGCCGGTACGGCTGAAGTCCTGGCCGTTGCCGCCCTCGTGCGAGACGCTGAAGGTGGTAGAGGTAGTGGTGAGCTGCGGGTAGACGCTGTAGGTGTCCAGCGCATCGCCGCTCGCCTTGACCATGCGGAAGCAGTAGCTGGTCTCCTCAGCCAGCGCGTTCGCCTCTACCGCCCAGTCCCACTCCCCCACCCCCGTCGCCGCAATGGCGTTCGGGTTGGCCACGGAGTCATTGGATTCTTCGTAGCTGCCGCCGACGGTAGCGGTCGAGAGCAGCAGGCTGCTTATGGTGGCTCCATCTGCCGGCGTGGCGTTGTTGTAGCCGCGCCACGGCGCGGTGGTGGACGTGCCGTCCGGCAAGTCCTGCCAGTTGCTGACGGCCGAGCAGGTGCCGCCCGTGCCGAACTGCAGCTTGAAAGCCTGCGCCGCGGCATCTAGCTGCGCGGCCCCGACGGTGATGCCCATGCGCAGACGCAGCACGTTGCCGCTCAACGGCCCGTCATCGGCAGTCGCCGCTGTATTCTCCGCAAGGTTGGTGCCGCCCACGGGCCAGGGGTCGCTGGGATTAACGGCGTCCGCATTGGCGTACAGCCGGTAGCGGCTCTGCGTCAGCGTGGCCGAGCTGGGCGCGGTCGAGGTGGTGCTGACCCGCGGGTACTGGCTGTAGCTATCTAGCGCCCCGCCGCCCGACTTGACCATGCGGAAGCAGTAGCTGGAGTCGGCGGCAATGTCGCGTGCGTGCAGCACCCAGTCGAACTCAACCTCCTGGCCAATGCCCACGGCGTAGGGGTTCTGCGCCGAGTTGTTCTCCTCCTCGTAGCTGCCGGCCACGTCGGCGGTAGATAGAACCTTGGTCGTGAGCGCGGCGCCGTCCGAGACGCCGGCGTTATTGTACCCGCGCCACGGCGCCGTTGTGCTGGCGGCGTCGCCCACGTCGGACCAAGCGCTAATGGCGGAGCATACCCAGCCCTCGGCGTACTGGAGCCTGAAGGCCTGGGTACCCGCCGCCAGGTCTAGGGCGCCCACCTGCACCGCCAGGCGCAGCCGAAGCACGCTACTGTCGGCGGGGCCGGACGACGTCGCAACCGCGGTATTCTCCGCGGTATCGATGCTGTCGCCCACGGGCCACGGGTCGGTGGGGGTGAGGGCGTTGGCGTTGTCGTAGAAGCGGTAGCGGCTCTGGGTGAGCGTAGATGTGGAGAGGTCGGTGCCGAACTCGAAAAGCTGGTTCGTGCCGACCGTTCCCAGGTACTGGGATACGTAGCTGCTGACCGGGCCAGCCGTAGCCACGTTGTAGTCCGTATCCAGCACCTTGGCCGTGCTCGCTACCTTCAGCTGCGGCAGGGCGATGGGCGTGCCGCCGGCCTCGTAGCTCTTGCCGCTGCCGCCCGTGCCGCGGTACGGCCGGGTCAGGGTTAAGCTGGTGTCTACGTCTACCGACGCGATCTCGTACCACTGCTCGTCGCCGTCCGCCATGATGCGAATCGCCTGCCCCGCGGAAAGGTTGGCGAGCCAGGATGTTCCGGCGCCGGTAATCGTCGAAGAGCCGGCGGCCGTCGTGACCGTACCGGTGCCGTAGATGCTCTCCAGTACCACCGGCGCGCCCAGGTGGCCCGCCACTACGTCGTTGTGGATGTAGACGTCATCGAACCCACCCTCGCCGTTGTCTACGCCGCTCGCCTGGTAGTCGCCCCAGAAAATTGTGTAGGGCGGGGTGAAGGCGGTCCACGCCGCCTCGCCCACGTTGTACTGGGTCAGGTACTGGCCGTTGACGTAGATCTTCAAGTTATCGGTAGCTGCGTTCTCATCCCAGGTCACGCGGAGGTGCACCCACTCGTAGGCGTTCCACAGGTCGGCGTAGTCCGACGAGCGGACCTCCACCGTGTGCTCAACCGGGCTGCCGTCTTCGTCGTAGAGGCCGAAGCGCAGGCGGTTGTAGCCGCTGCCGCTATCTTCGTGCTTGAGGTAGACATTGCCCGATACGCCCGAGGCGCCGGTGCCGAATATATACTTTACCGGAGCGCTACCCTGGTTGAAGGCGTAGTTCGGTCGGTACCACAGCTCGATGGTTCCCTGCCCCCAGTCCGCCAGGTCGCCGGTGGTGCTGCTGACGTACTCGCCATCGTCATCGAGCGTGAAGCCGCTCACCCGCTTGGCGGTGGAGGTGGTCAGGCCGCTGGTGTTGCCGCTGGCGAGCCCCGCGGTACCAACGGCGGCCGCCACGGTCGTGTTGGCAGCGTTATCATCCAGCCGCAGGTGCTGCACCGTCCGCGTCGCCAACGTGGTGCCCGTCTTGGGGTAGAACTCGTGCAGCTTAATGACGGGGTCGTAAAGGCTGTGCGCCGTGACCCTGTCGCCGTTATCGCAGCTGGCGATGCCGTAGGTTCCCCCGCTGGGTATGCCGATGAACGTAGTCGCATTCGTGCTGGTATACGAGAAAATATCTCGCCCGTTGGCCAGGTAGGCGTACCCAGAGCTGTCGAAACCCGCCGTTGAAGCTACGGTGATCGACGTATCGCCCGGGAAGCACTCGGCGGTATTAATGGTCGTGGAGGCGTTGGCATTGCCGTGCAGGGTCAGGCCAGCCTTGTGCCCCGCAGCTCGGACCTCGTACGCCCCCTCCTCCTCGTTCCAGCCGTCGCTATCGCTGTCGCCGAGGCTGGCCGTCTCGGCGGTACCCGTGGCAACCGTGGGGCGGTCTGGGTAGCGGTACTCCTGGTAGTACGGCCGAGCAGAGCCGTGGTCGTTCAGGTTGTTCGGCTTCAGCAGCGCCATGTAGTTGAACGTGTCCACGGTCCCAGCATTCCACTGCCGTGACGTCGCATCCTTCGGGCCCATGCGGTTGTAGAGGGTCACCGAGAACCTATTGTTGTTCATGCTGTCGGCGAGGGCCCAGTCGCTGTAGAAGCCCAACGCCGCATCGCCCACCCAGTCGGTAGTGGTCGCCTGGAAGCCCCAGTAGTCCGCCGAGGCATCGGCGGCGAACTCCCCGGTGGTCGCGGTCGCCATGCTGCCACGGTTCTCGTCTCCACCCATGAAGCCGTAGGGGTACGCGGCGTCGTAGCGGGTGAATAGCCGCATGGGGTAGTGCCAGGTGCTGGCGTTCATGGGCTCAGACTGCTTCGCCACCGTCCGCGTACCGTAGATACGACCGTTGGCGTACACGGTGTACTTGGTGCCGATGCTCCAGCTGGTGCTAGCCGTGCCGCCGTTCCACGGGGTTAGCGGTGAGGTGCCGTACAGGATGGCACGTACGGGGCTGATCTCCTGCGCGATGAGCCGCGTGCCGCTGGTGGAGCAGATGTCGGTGAGGTCATTGCCGGTGCCGCTCTTGCCGATGTTGAGGTTGAACAGCGCCCTGTACTGGCAGGTGGCGCCGGTGTAGGTGAGCTCTGGCCCGAAGCCGGTGGGGCTGCTCTCGCTGTTGACGTCCTTCCACTCGTCTATGCCCGCCCCCAGGCTCTCGGTGAAGTTCAGCTTGAAGTCTGCCAGGTTGGTGCCGTCGCCCACCTGCAGCGTGAAGTCGGTCGCCGAGCTGGTAACCACCATCTGCCGGGCATCTACCGTAGCCGCAGAAGCACCCCAGAGGAGTGCCGTGAGCGCTAGGACCTTAGCTGGTAGCAGTACCGTTCGTCGGAGCGAGCTTAGCATTAGTAGAGCATGGCCGTCCCGCGGCTCAGACGTTACGCATACATTAGAGATATATTCTAACACGTTGCCCAGCTTTACGAAACGACGTAAAAAGCAGCCCCGGCGTACGCCGGGGCTGCCGTGAACCTCTCGAGTCTACTGCCGACCGCCCGTGGGCACCTTGTCTAGGTCGCCCGGGGCTACCTTGCTCACGTCCAGGTCCCCCACCGGAATCTTGGCGATGTCCGCGTCTGAGATGCCCAAGCCTAGGCTACGCATGATGTGGTAGGCCGAGGTTCCGTTGTGCAGGTAGTACCGCTTCTGGTTGACCGGGTAGATGTACCAGGCCTCGCCGTTGCGGTGCACCTGCAGGACGATGCGGCCGAGCATACGCTTGAGGAACGACGGGTCGTACTGCTGGCGTCCTGGCCCGAGGGGGCTGTAGCCGTTCAGCACCTCCGCTCCGTCGGCGTGGCCGTCGTTGTCTGTGTCTGCGTCTATGGGGTCGGTGCCCAGGCCGAGCTCAGCCTTGTCCGAGAGGCCGTCGGCGTCGGTATCTGTCTCGGCGTACTCGTTCACCTTAGCCACGGGCAGGGTGTTTGCCACCGCGTCGGTAACGCCCAGGCCGAACTGGTGCAGGGCAATGTAGGCCTGCGATCCGGGCTGCAGGTAGTACCGCTTCCTAGAGACCGGGTCTAGGTACCACGCCTCGCCGCAGCTCTCGACCTGCAGCAGAATGCGGCCGCTCAGGCGGGTAATGAGCGCCTGGTCGGGCTTAACCCCAGCCTGGCGAGCCTTCTCGATCTCGGGGGTACGGCACACGCGGTCGCTGGCCGAGAGCACCCGAGGGGTCGGCAGCGTCGTGGTAGCTACGGCCGTGGTGGTTCCAAGAACGGTGCCACCAATGTAGGTGAAATTGTAGTTGGGCAGGGGGAGCGGGGCTCCACCTCCACCGCCGCCTCCCCCACCACCTCCACCTCCACCGCCGGAGGGCGGGGGCGAGATTGTGTAGGGTAGATCGACGACGACCGAGCCGCCGCCGGGGTAGCAGGCGATCGCACGGATCGTCATGCTGCTAGCCACCGGAATGGAGCCGTCATAGATTATGCCGCTGACGCAGGTGGGCTCGCTGCCGTCGATGGTGTAGTGGATGCTGGTCGAGCTGGTAGCGGTTAGGGTTACGCTCTGGCCGCCGGGGTAGGTACCCGGGGGCGGCGTGGCCGTGGGCGGCAGCAGCTCCTGTGCAGCGGTAACGGCAATCGTTACGTAGGCCGGCGCGCTGGTGGTGGCGCCGTCCCAGGCGGTGAAGGCGAACCCATCCTCGCCCACGAACCCGGCGGCCGGGGTGTAGACCAGGGTAGACGTGGACGATGTCGCGCCCAACGTGCCGTGGGCGGGAGACGAAATCGCCACGAATGTAAGGCTATCGCCGTCGACGTCGGTAGCCTGGAAGGCCAGGGTCACCGGCGATCCGGCGGTGGTGGTAACGTGCAGGTCGGAAGCCGTGGGCGCATCGTTAACCGCGTGGACGACGATGGCCACGGTGGCCGGGGTGCTGGATGCGGCGCCGTCGTGCACCTGGACTACGAAGCTGTCGGCGCCATTGAAGTTCGGCTCGGGTGTGTACAGCGCGTTCCCGGTTACGGGGTTCAGGTCCAGCGTGCCGTGGGCAGGCTGCTGCAGCACGTGGTACGTCAGCGCGTCGCCGTCTACGTCGCCGCCCGCCAGGATGAACGGCAGAGCCGTATCCTCGTCCGTCTCTAGGCTGAAGCCGTCCAGGGTGGGCGGCGTATTCTCGTCGCCGCCGGCGCCCTCCTCTACCGTAATCTGTACGGTCGCCGGAGAGCTGGTGGCCTGGCCGTCAACGGCTACGAAGGTAAAGCTATCCGGACCAAAGTAGCCGGAATTGGGGGTGTAGGTAACCTGGCTGCCGGTGATCGGCCCCAGGGTGCCGTGGGTAGGCGGGGTTTCTAGGGCAAAAGTCACGGCGTCGCGCTCCACATCGCGCGCAGTGAGCTGGATGGGAACGGCTACGTCCGCGGTGGTGGGTGCCCCGCGGCCGAATGCCTGGGGCGCATCGTTCACCGGCGCTACGGTAACGTTGACGGTCGCCACGTTGCTGGTGCTGGTAGAGTCGTGGGCGACGAAGCTGAAGCTATCTAGACCGAAGTAGTTGTGCGCCGGGGTATAGGTAACCTGGTTGCCAGAGACGATGCCCAGGGTGCCGTGCGATGGCAGGGTAACGATGCTGAAGGTGAGCGCATCCTGCTCGGAATCGGTGGCGACCAGCGTGGCCACGGCAGAGCCGTCCTCCTCTACCTCCAACGTGCCGCCCTCGGCGACCGGCGGAAGGTTGCCCTCGCCGCTGCCACCCATGACCGTAACGGTTACGGTGGCGATGGGGCTCTCCAGCTCTCCGTCGCTGGCGCGGAAGGTGAAGCTATCCACGCCGCTGAATCCCGCCTCGGGCGTGTAGGTAACGTGGCTGCCGCTGACCGGCCCCAGGGTGCCGTGGGTAGGCATAGCTGCAATGGCGTAGGTCAGCGTATCGCCGTCCATATCGAATCCGGACATGGTCACCGTAACCGCCGTGTTCCGGGGCGTTACCACGCTCTGGTCGTAGGCCTCGGGCGGGTTATTCTGCGGGAACTCGAGCGGCTGGTTGGGGTCGCAGGCGTACACCATGCCTACGCCGGTGAAGTCTAGACGATTGTAGCGGTTCTTCCAGTGCTGAATGCGGTCATTGCCCAGGTGGTAGACCGAGTTGGTACCCGGGAACCAACGGCGGCAGTAGGCCAGGGTATCGATGTTCCCGCCGCTGGTGCCGTTGGGGTCGGTAACCCAGCCGTTGGTGGTGGTGCTCCAGTGCTGGTTGACCTTGCCGTACCAGTACGCAATGGCGCCGCGGTCGCCCGGGCGCGGGGTAATGCGGTCGTTGGGCTGGGGCGGCGTAATGCAGTAGTAGCTCAGCCAGCTTCCATCGGGCGGAATGCCCACGTGGTTCCGGTGAGCCTGGCCCCAGCGGTAGTAGTTCATGCTCAGGGCCGCGTAGGTACCGGGGAACTGCAGCTGGCAAACCTCCAGGGCGTCGCTGGCCTGGGTGGGCACCAGCGAGCTCGTCAGCCACTGGGGCTGGAAGGTGGTGCGGTAGATTGCCGGGTCGTTGGGCCGAACGGCTACGTAGCCGACGGTGGCTCCCTCTAGGTTATCGCTGCCGCCGGGGTTGTAAATGGCCGTATCGATGTAGGCCAGCTGCCCACCGGGGAAGCTGGGCGTAGCGTTCGCAGGCAGGGCGTAGCTGAGCCCAGTCAGCGAGCTGACCAGGGTAACCAACGCGGTGCCGTACGAGGCAAGAATAGAACGACTGCGTCGCATAGGCATTTAGATTCGATTGGACAAGACGTGTCTTAGTGACTCCTAAAATAGCACTAATCTCGAATTTGTCAACCTACCGGCTCAAAAAAAATATCTAGATTCGATCGGGGAAGTCAGAGAAGATGCCGTCTACGCCCAGGGACTTCATCCTGCCAATATCCTCGCGGTCGTTGACGGTCCACACGTACAGCTTCATCCCCCGCTGGTGGACGTCGTCCACGAACGCCTCGTTCACGAACTCCACCCACTGGCACACCGCCTGGGCGCCCGCCTTGGTGGCGAACTCTGCCATGCCAATGGGCACGCCAGCCAGCAGCGCGCCGGCCGGAACCTCGGGCAGCAGCTGCTTGAACTCCTGCACCTTGTAGTGGTCGAACGACGAGACCAGGAACTGCTCGTACTTCCAGTGCCGCTCGGCCACGTAGCGCCTGATGACGTCGGCCACAGCCTTGGCCGTCCCCTCGCCCTTCAGCTCTACGTTCACCGCCGCCCGGCCGACGATAGCTTCCAGCGCCTGCTCCAGGGTGGGGATACGCTCGCCCCTGCCGGCGTCTAGCCGCGACAGCTGCTCGAAAGTCATATCAGCCACGTGGCCGTGGCCGCCCGTGGTGCGGTCTACCGTATCGTCGTGGATAATTACCACCTCGCCCGACTTGCAGACGTGGGCGTCGAACTCGATCATATCCACCCCAAGGTCTAGAGCCTTATTGAAGCTCTGGATGGTGTTCTCGGGCTCGTAGCCGCAGGCGCCCCGGTGGCCGATTCGATACATAGGTTAGTAACTATAGCAGGAGTACATGGTCAAATCCACTAATGTTGCCAAATACATACTATTATGATATGAATTGATTTCGCCAGTAACACCTTAACAATTCAGGGAGAGAGATATGAGCCTATCCGACATGCTCGACTCGGCCAACGGTCGCAAGAAGATTCTAATCGTAGACGATGACGCAGACTTCGCCGATTCCCTGCGCAAGGCGCTAGCCTCATGGCTGCCAGACTATGACTTCGAAGTCTGCATCAACGACCCAAGCGACACGACCATTCCCGCACCGTGGGAGAACATCTGCCACCAGCACCCGCTGCTGGCAGGCATCATCAGCGACACGGGCATGCCGGGCATGAATGGCATCCAGCTATGCAAGCAGACCCGCAAGAACTACCCCGGCATCCCCTTCGTCCTAATGAGCGGCAACTTCAAGCCGTTCGCCAATGACCTGAGGGCCCTGCCGTCCGAGCTGCAGCCCAGCTGCCTAATGGACAAGAAAGATATCGTGATTCGGGAAAAAATCGAGCTGCTAGCCCTGAATATTTTCACCCCGGCAGCCGTAACAGCATAGCCGAAAAGCAACAGAGCCCTCCCCGGAACGGGAGGGTTCACTGCGTTCGGACCAACCTACCGCTGCCCCACCAGCAGGCCGTAGATGGCGTTCACCACCGGGTCTATACCCGGGCCGTACACCATAGCAGCGCCGAGCGCTCCCGTTGCCGTAATTGCCGCCAACCCAGCCAGGGCGAGGATGGTTACGAGCCAGGAGCTGGCCAACTTTCCAGCCCAGTCCCCCGCTGCCCCCAGCTTCTGCCCCAAGCTGCCGCCGTCACGGCGGATCCAGGCCAGCACGTAGGTAGCCGCTAGCACCACGAAGATCCACGTAGCAACGAGGGACCAGTTGCTATGCGCCTCCATCAGGGTGGGAATCTGGCCGCCGGATGCCTCTAGCGATTCCTCTATCGCCTCGCCCGTCTGCCGGGCCACCAGGGCGCCTGCGGAGCCGACTAGGAGCGCGATTGCCTTAACGTAGAACCAGTAGGGCTGCTGGGTGATCCGGCGGAACCGAATCAGCTCCGCTACGGCGTAAACCGACAGCAGGGCTACCGGAAAGTGGACGACGAGGGGGTGGAGACTACCCATAGCAATCAGCTACTGCAGCTTGGTTCGGCGGCTGAGCCAAAACGCCAGGAGGCAGGTAGCCAAGCTAGCCACGAACAGCGTAGAGCCCACGAAGCACGGCGTGGCGTACGGGTTCTGGATGACCGCACCGGAGCAGCCGATGGCGCTGCCCACCGGTGCAGCGTAGAAGCGGTACAGCTCCAGCGATAGATTGCTGAGGGCGAACAGCACGCAGCCGACGAGGAAGATGGTCAGCCAACGGAGCCCACGGCCGAGGTCGGAAGACCGCAGGAGCGACAGGGTCCAGGCGAAGGCGACCACGAAAGCTAGGCTGCCGTAGAAGCACGGCCGGGTAACGGGGTTGGGCGTAACGCAGTCTGCGATCTTGAACAGCGTGCCCTCGTAGCCGTAGAAGGCAATGAAGTCGCGGGTAACCGAGCCGCCGGCAAATACAGCCCCAGCCAGGGTCAGTAGTGCCAGAATCCACAGGGTCCTACGGGCTGCCATACAGTAATGGTACACCCCATTGACCGCCCGCCGAGACGGGTGTAGAAATTTGCCATTGAACCGTAGACCTTTCCAAGGAGGAAAAATTGGACACGCAGATAAGGCTAGCCATAGTCGGGGTGCCGAACCTCATCGAAAAGCTAAAGGCAGCAGCCATCAGGCACATGCCGTCGGTCGTCGCGGCTGGGAACATAGAGTACGTAGTCATTACCCCGCACGGCACGGCTGCCGGCGTAGCAGCCGACCTCGCCGAACTCTTGCCAGACATCATTCTGCTGGGCTTCCCGCAGGACGAGGTCAGCGCACTGGAGATTGCAGAGGAGCTGCTCCACTTCAACCTCTGCCCCATTGTTCTGGTCCACCGCAACGGAGCCCGGGGCGGCAACGGCAGCATCCCCGACGGGTACGCGACGGTTGATGAGTCGGAGGTCAGCCACGTCTGCTCGATAATCCAGGCAAAGGTGATGGCTACCCGTCGACCGGAGCCACGACGCGGGGGGTAGCAACGAGAGCAGGCCGAACGGGCCTGCTCTTAAATTTTGCGGCTGTCGTATGCCCACTGCAGCAGGGCCTGGCGCTGGCGGCGGCGGCAGCCCAGGTTCCGTGGCTCGCAGTTCTTGCGCAGCTGCGCCACGTGCCGCTGGATCGCCCGCCAGCGCCTAATCTGCCGGCTATCCTCCTGCGGCAGCCTACGACCCACGTAGTAGCGGCAGTACCACTGGAACCATCCCCGCGGGTCGCCCGGGTATATCCACCCCCTCCGCCGCCACTCGGCCAGCGGCTGGCTGGCGCTGACCTTGAAGTAGTTGAGCTGCGAATCGTGCCGGCCGGGCGACAGCTTGGCGCTGCGGAACCAGCTGGCCGGGAACTCACGGCGACAGTCGGTCATGTACCTGCCGCCGAACACGCCCAGGCGCAGCATCTGGGCCGGGGTCAGCTGCGGCTGGAACGACGGGTCGAACCCCCTGCCCACGGGGGCGGTGCAGACGTAGCGGTAGCCCCGCTGCATCTTGTCGCGGACGACGACGGTACGCTGCCTGGCCATGCAGCCATTGTAACGCGAAACCCCGTCCGGGTCTGCCGGGCGGGGGCCGCAGGTGCAATCGAAATTACTTCTTGCAGAGCTTGCCCATCATGAAGAGCCAGTACAGGGCCGAAAGGCCGACCAGGATGTAGACGACCATGGCGATCGCCGAGCCCATGCCGAAGATGCTGTCTACCAGGTTGAAGTCCAGCGCGCCGACGAGGCCCCAGTTCAGGCCGCCCACGACGACGAGGATAAATGTAACCCAGTCCAACGTTGAGAGTTTGTTCATTCTAGGTCACCTCCTCTCGTTCGAAGGCTTGTTTCCATAGCTACAGTATACGCCTAGCCCGCGGCCCGGGCATCGCGCAGCACGCTCCCCCACCAGGCCACCTCGGCGAGCACCTTGGCCGCGCGCTCCACGTAGCCCGCATCGACGGGGCTGCCGTCGGGGCTGAAGGCCTGCTCGATGAGCGGGAAGTACATTGCATCACGCACGGACACAGCCCCCAGCTCCACCAGCACCTGGCGCAGCTGCTCTACGGCACGTACGCCGCCCATGCGCCCGGACGATACGCCGACCAGCGCCACGGGCTTACGGCGCCACTCGGCGTAGAAGGTATCCATGAAGACCTTCAGCTCGCCGGGGTAGCCGTGGTTGTACTCGGGCGAAACGATAATGAAAGCGTCCGCCGCAGCCATGGCCGGCTGCAGCGCCCGCTTTACGGACGACGATTCGGTCCGGTCGGTTCGGCTCGCCGGGTGATCGGCGACGTCTACCAGCTGGCTGCTGAAGCCGAACGCCTGCGCCTGCGCCAGGATGAACCTAGCGACGGCCTCCGAACGCCTACCCTCACGGGCCGTGCCCAGGATTACGGGGACGTTCAGCTGCTCTGCCATGGGCTACGGCTGGGCCACGGGGCACAGCTCGAACTCGCAGCTGGGGGCCACGCGGCCGACGTAGCTGCCGTCCGGGCAGGCCTTGGCGTCCATGGTGCAGGCCACAGCCTGCGGCCGCGATGCCTGTGCGCTGCGCGCCCGAATCGCCTGCCGCCACGGCAGCGAGAAGTAGCCGACGGTCACGAAGATGACCACCAGCCCCACGATTAGCATGGTGCTGAACGACAGCGCCGGTTTTGTTTTCCGCTTCGCCATAGGTTTTGGTTTGGCTAGTTAGAGGTACCGTAATGGTACCACACCAGCTAGCTACCGTCGGCTGCCGCGGCTGCGTCCGGAGTACGATCCGCTGCGCCGCGAACCAGAGGACGACCCCCCGCTGCTACGACGGAAGCCGCCGCGTGGCCTGTCCGGACGATCTGGCTCCAGGGGGATACGCTGGGGCGGCAGCTCGGGCAGCGGCGAAACGGGCACGCGGATCTTGGTCAGCCGCTCGATGGCCGCCAGGTCAGACCGCTGCTCGGGCATGACGAAGGTAATGGCGTGCCCGCCGGCCCCGGCCCGCGCCGTGCGGCCGATGCGGTGCACGTAGTCATCCGGCGTAGAGGGAACGTCGAAGTTCAGCACCAGCCCGATGTTGGCCACGTCTATGCCGCGCGACGCAATGTCGGTAGCCACCAGCACGCGGTAGCGGCCGCTCTTGAATCCATCCAGCGCCTCGCGGCGCTGCGCCAGCGAACGGTTGCCGTGGATCTCGTTGCAGGCGTGGCCCATGGCTACAATCTGCCGCACCAGCTTCTTGGCGCCGTGCTTGGTACGGGTGAACACCAGCACCGAGCTGCGGTGCTTAGCCAGGACAGCATCCAGCAGCCGCACCTTGTCGTTCTTGTGCACCAGCATCGCCTCCTGCGTCACGCGCTGGGCGGTGGTGCCGGCGGGCGCGACCTCGATGCGCACCGGCAGCTTCATGTATCCGGCGGCCAGCCGCATAATCTCCGGCGGCATGGTAGCCGAGAACAGCATTGTCTGCCGGTCGTCCGGCACCGTGCGCATGACCTTGGCGATCTGCGGAGCGAAGCCCATGTCCAGCATGCGGTCAGCCTCGTCTAGGACGACCACGGATACCTTATCTAGCTTGGCGGTTCGCTGCTGCAGGTGGTCCAGCAATCGCCCGGGCGTAGCGATGATGACGTGCGGATCCTTGGCCAGCGCCGTCATCTGCGGAACCATTCCCGTCCCGCCGATTAGAACAGCAGTACGGAGGCCGAGCGGGCCGCCGATCTTGCGCAGCGTCTCCTCCACCTGCAGGGCCAGCTCGCGCGTGGGCAGCACCACCAGGCCGCGGCCGCCGCCCTTGCCCAGCCGAATGATCATGGGCAGGCCGAAGGCTAGGGTCTTGCCCGTGCCGGTCTGCGCGATGCCGACCAGGTCCTTGCCCTCCAGCGCAATGGGAATTGCCTGCTCCTGGATGGGGGTAGGCGTAACGAACTTGAGCCGATCCAATACAGCTAGAACCTTGGGCGTTAGCCCGAGGCTGGCGAAGGTTACATTGCTGCTGTTGGCGTCTGCGTGCATCCGTTACTGGGGGTAGGAAGCTACCCTAGCACGGCTTCTTGCCGAACGCCACCGCTACGGCTGGAACAGCTCCTCGGGCAGAATTCTTACCTCGCGGACCTGGGGGAACTGCTTAGCCGAAGCCTCCAGCTGCGCGCGCATTATTGAGACGCGGCACGATCCCCCGCCCGTGAGGCTGTACGGGTCGGCGAACGTCATGGTCAACGTGCCGTCGGTTAGCTCGGCGGACTCTAGCTCTACGCCCGAGAGCGGGAACTCGGTGGCCAGTCCGGCGGCGGCCTCGTTGCCGCTCAGCTGGCCGCGGAGCTGCTCTCGCACGGCGTCGCCGAACGCATCGGTGGTGCTGGGAACGTCGCGGCGGAGGGCGACCAGGCCGGCGTCGCTGCATTGGATGTTCCCGGCGGGGTCTGTATCCCGCTTGGCATCGTAGGCGTACACCAGCACCGTTCGCCACTGCTTGGCGGGCGCCGCGGTCGGCGGGGCAGGCTCGGGCAAGAAGTACGGGTAGAGCAGCGCGCCGGCGAGCACCGCCGTAGCCAGTGCGGCGATTGCCTGCGCGCCGGCCACGGCCACGAAGCGCACCACGCTCCTCTGCGCCCTACCCCCACCCCTGCGCAGCAGACGCTGGACGACCAGAATTACGCCGAGGGCAACGGCCGTTACCACGGCTAGGAGGGGGAACGCGCTATCCATATCGTGGGACTGCAGCAATGGTAGCAGGAATTCCGCAGCTTGACCCAAGCCTTCACCCCGCCTACGCTGCAGCCAAATTTCCTTGAAAACGAACCCAAGAGGAGGCACCGAATAATGCGTAGAGATAGTGTACCAATGGTGGCCGTTACCGGCGGTCCCTGCGGCGGCAAGAGCACGGTAATTAGGCTCGCCCAGCAGCGGCTGACCGAGATGGGCGTGCACGTAATCACCGTGCCCGAGGCAGCTACCGAGCTGATCACCTCCGGCTTCGCACCCGAGTCGCCGGAGCTGACGGGCTACCACTTCCAGCACGAGCTGCTGCGGTACGCCATGGCGCGCGAGAGCTCGTGGCGGTACCTGGCGGCCAAGCTGCAGACCGAGAGGGTAGTCATACTGTGCGACCGCGGACTAATGGACGGCGCCGCCTACATCAGCGAAGCTCAGTTCGAGATGCTGCTCGGCGCCATGGAGCTGAAGCGGACTGACCTCCGCGACGCCCGCTACGACCAGGTGGTATTCCTGCAGTCGCTGGCGGTGGACATGCCCGAGCTCTACTCGCTGGCCAACAACCCCGCCCGGTCTGAACCGGCCGACCTAGCCAGGGAGGTGAACGAGCGGACGCTGCGAGTTTGGACCGGCTGCCCCCACCTGGTGCAGGTCGGCAACGCCGGCGGCATCGAGTACAAGGTCAGCAGGACGGTCGCCGCAGTCTGCCGCGTGCTGGGCATACCCGCGCCGGTAGAGATTGAGCGGAAGTACCTAGTCAGCCAGATGGATATTACCCAGCTGCCCAGGCCGTGCCAGGCTATTGAGATTGTGCAGTACTACCTGCTGAATGGTGAGACCGGGGTCGAGGAGAGGATCCGCGCCCGCAGCCAGGGGCGGGGCACCGTCTTCTACCACACCCGCAAGCGGGACGTGAGCCCCGGGGTGAGGCTGGAGGACGAGGTGCAGGTAACCCCCGCCGAGTTCCACCGTCTGCTGACCCGCGCAGATCCCACGCTGGCAGCCGTAACCAAGACCCGCTACTGCTTCCCCTTCCGCAACCAGTACCTGGAGCTCGACGTGCTCCACGGCACGAACCTGGTTCTGCTGGAGGTAGAGCTGACCGAAGCAGCGGACGAGGTAACCCTTCCGCCGTTCCTGGAACCGTTCGCTACCGACGTTACCGACGACCCCAGGTATCGAAACCGCGCTATCGCGGAGCTGCTGGCCGCAGCGTAAAGAAACTGAGAAGCCGAGGGCTAACCCCTCGGCTTCTGTGCGTCTGGTGACGCTAGTGCTGGACGGCTAGCAGGCCGTCTATCTTTGTACCCATGGCAGCCTTCTGCTCGTCTGTCAGGCCAGCCATCATCTCGGCGTGGGCAGACATGCCGTGCTCCTGCAGCTTGGCCTTAGCCTCGGCGTCGGTTTCCCCCGTCGCTTCGAAGTCGCAGGCAATGCCCGCGACGTCGGCGCACTTGAGTGTCTTCATACGTTAGCTCGATTACGTTGATTAAGATTTGAACATAGCACGAATGGCGATGACGCGGCGCTACCGCGACTCGACCACGCCGTCTGCCAGCTCCCCCGGCCGCAGTCCGGTAGACCAGGCCGCCAGGTCGTGGAGGAATCTCTGCCGCTCCTCCCCCGCCAGCAGCGAAACCTGGCTCTGGTTGGACTGCACCGGCATCAGCGTAACCGAGTAGGCTGCAGCAGCGCCGGGCTTGGGGACTGTAGCTACAATGCCCAAGGTTAGACCGCGCTGCGTGGGCACCGAGAAGTACTGGTCGAAAATGAAGTTGCCTAAGCTATAGAAGATGAGCTTGCCGTTGTAACGTTCCACGCCCTGCACCACGTGCGGGTGGTGGCCGACGATAATGTCTGCGCCGGCATCGAGTAGGCGGCGGGCCACCTCCTGCTGCTGCGGCCGGAACTGGTGCTCGTACTCGGTTCCCCAGTGGATATTGACGACGACCAGCTCGGTGCTGCTGGCGAGGCTGGAGACTACGGCAGCAGCTGCATCTATATCGAAATGGCTATACACCATGCTGAACCCGGCGAGGCCAACGGAGATGCCGCCGAGCGACGTAGTGGTGGCGCTGCACTCCCCCACGCCGGCGTCTGGGCAGCCGGAGTAAAGGAAGCCGAGCTGGGATAGGTTCTTAGAAGTCTCATCTAGCCCACGGCGGCCCTGGTCCAGGCTGTGGTTGTTAGCCACGGTAAAGTAGCTGAAGCCGTAGCCCTTCAGCTGCGCCACGGTGGACGGATTGAAGGCGAAGTCGTTGCCCGCCTCGGGTGGGTAGTGCGCCCCGCCGTTGGTAACTGCGCCCTCCAGATTGGCGCCGACCAAATCCATTCCACGGAAGAAGCGACCCTCCTCCCCCGCCAACGTGTCGAGCAGGAAGCTGAGTCCACGGGCGGCGATGACCTTGCCCACGTTGCGGTCCAGCATTATATCGCCGGTGAACAGCATGCTGGCCGTGCGAGCAGGAGACGGCAGCCCGCGCGTGAAGTAGTACAGCAGGTGGCTGGTACCCGGTACGTCGTGGTCTTTCAGTAGCTCGCCCGAGTTGGTATGGAAGATCTGCTGGGCCTGCCGTGCGCCCGCGCCAGCCAGGTAGCGCAGCAGCACCGAGAGCGAGGCTGGGGAATCTACCTCCAGCTTGGGCAGCCTGGCCACGTCGCCGGATTCCAGCACGGCGGCGGATAGGCGGTCGTGGTAGTCGGCCACCGGCGTGGGCATGTAGTGCGAGAAGTCTACGCTGGCTAGGACCAGTGTCCGGCGCTGGTCCACGGCGTGCAGCAGGGCGTCTGCCAGAAGCTGCTGCTGCTCGGGCGTACTGGATGCGTTCAGGATGAGCGGCACAATGGCAGCCTTCGGCAGCGACCTGCGGATGAACGGCACCAGGTTGAATACCGAGTGCTCTACGTCGAACGGCGCCTCGTCTACCGCGGCGCCTGCTCCGGTGAGCGCACGGACGACCCGCTCGTTGGGCTGGATGCTGCCGTACGGCGTCTGCCACTGCGCCAACGACGTAATTGCCGATGCGCTGCCCAAGCTGAAGTGGTTGGGGCCGACGATAATTACCGTGTCGTAGCGCGCTCCCTCCAGTCCACCGAAGAATGCCGCAATTTTATCTTGCACTATCAGGTGGTGCGGGATTATGCCGCCGTACACATGGCCAGCGGGTTCTACCGCCTGCGCCTCGGCCTGGCGGTAGGCTAGGTCCACCGAGTCTGGCAGGGCAACGAACGAACGGTGCACCGGGCCGGTCCATGGCAGCGGCTGCAGCGGGTGGACTAGGCTGAACGGCGCCACGACCAAAGCAACGGCAGCGGCTAGCAGCGCCAGGGCGAACGCCCCGGCTACGGCCAGCCAGCTAGACCGAGACATTGCCTAGTGCAGCGCCCCGCCCCACTCCACCACGGTGAAGCCCTTCCGCTCGGGCGTGCGGATCACCGGCTGCCGTACGGCAATCGGCGCATCCAACCCCTCGTAGTCCATGAATACGCGAATGACGGTATCGGGCCGCGGCGTAACGTACATCGGGGCAACCTTATTGAACTCTGCCTGCGGCACGAAAGAGATTCGGTAGTACGGGTCAGCCTGCATCTTGGGCAGCCAGAACTCGATGAACTCATCGTACTCGTGCTTCACCAGGCCCAGTTTGGGCAAAATCGTTCGCAGGAAATTCTCCACGTCTGCCCGGGCGACCACAGAGCCATCGGTAGGCCGTGGGTAGCTCTCTCCGAAGCCCTCCCAGAATAGGTAGGGGTACGTCTTGCCGTCGTCGTAAGAGCGCAGCTCTCCGCTCGGCTTGGCGCGTACCTTCCAGCCGCCGTCCGGGTACTTTGGCTCGGTTACCGAGAACCCACCGGCCAGCTCCAGCCGCACCGCCACGTCCATTTCTCGCTCGGGGTACAGGTAGATAACGGGCTTGCCGCACTCCGCAGCTGGCGTGTAGCTAGACTGGGTAAACTGGATGTACCTGCCGTACGGGTCGCGCCAGAACAGAACGGGGTGATCGGCTAGGAACGCCTCGTAGCTCACCTTCTCGGTGTTCGGGCCGGGATAGTAAGAGTCGTACATCTCACGGAGCAGAGGCATCCGGGCCTGCGGATACCCCTTGACCTCGGTATCTCGCAATCCGTACAGGGGCTGTCCGTCCGAAGTCTTCGCAACTTCCTGCAGCTGA
>CAZHXI010000006.1:39911-42794 GCA_964536515.1 uncultured Gammaproteobacteria bacterium
GAGAGTCAGATGTGATGTAATCTGCGTAGCTGTAGCAACCGCCGGCACCGCAACGACCCACCGAGCGAACCACGTACTCCAGAACCTGCGGCTGCCCACCGGTAAAGGTTAGGCGCAAGCCGTACGCCGTCTCGCCGTTGTAGGGCAGGCTCTTCGGCTCGCCCCCGATGAAGGCCCAGTCGAAGTAGTAGGGCCGCAGCGTTCCGTCAGCCGCCGCAACCAGCAGGCACCCGCCGTACGGCGACCGATAGACGTACCGCCCCGGTGCGTACTCGAACACCCGCTCTGGGTTCTCCAGCTGCAGCAGCATCGTCTTACTGTAGGCTCCGCTGAGGCTAGGCCTATCTGCACCCCGACGCAGCAGCATAGTGGAGCCGGGTATGGCTATTGTTTCGGGCGGCTCTAAATTGGCGAATGTTGCCCTATCGTTAATGGTCCAAACCTGGGCAAGCTGCGGAGGCCAAATGTTCTCACCAGAATTGACGATGGCGACCAACTCTTTCAGACGAACTCCGCTCTCCTCCGGTACGCTAATGACTTGGTATATCGGCGGGGTCCCCGGGCCCTCCTCGGGCGGCTGGGCGAGGTACACTGTGCCCCCGGTGTACGGACCCTGGGTCACCTTGCCCACCCTGTAGACCCTCCACGAGTCGCTGATTGGATCCTGGAAACTAGGATCGGCGCTCAGCTGCTGCAGCTTACCTGAATCCTCCACACTCCATACGTAATCGGGCACCGGCCACTGGTACCAGTCCACCACCATCTGCCCGGGCAGCGGCGTTCCGCCGAACGAGGACGTGGGAGCGCCCATCTCGGGTGGCAAGTTTCCGTTACCCACAGACTGCCCGCCCAAGGGCAAATTGCCATTGCCATGAACGGGCGCGGGTGTTCCCCGCCCGCCGAACAGCAGCGCCGCGGCAATGGCTGCGCCCGCCAGAACCACTATGCCGCCGACGATTATCAGCGGCAGCTTGAAGCGGCGCAGGAAGCCCTCCGACGAGGGCTGCTCCTCCTCCGGCATCGGGGCGATCCTCGGCTCGTGTTCCATGTCTAGATTGTACACCCGCCAGCCCGCTACTCAGTAGTAGCGCCGTCGAACTCCTCCTCGTTGGCTTCGGCTTCGGCCTTGGTCGCCCGCACAATGCCATCCCGGTGGTGGGCTGGGCTATAGATGGTGTACATCTTCAATGGCTCGGAGGCAGACGTGTTCACCACGTTGTGCTGGCTGCCGGCGGGAATGATTACGGCAGACCCGTCCCCCACCTCGTGCTCTACGCCATCGATCGCCACCCTGCCCTGGCCGCTCTCGAACCTAAAGAATTGGTCATTGTCGGCGTGCACCTCTAGCCCAATCTCCTCGCCGGGCTGCAGGCTCATCAGCACCAGCTGGCAGTGCCTGCCGGTGTACAGCACGCGGCGGAAGTCTGCGTTCTGTAGCGTTGCCTGCTCAATATCCTGGGTGAATCCTTTCATATGCGCTATCTAGCCAGCTGCCTGCAGCTTCTGCATGGCTGCGGCGAACTCCTGGTCCGTCGCCAGCTCGCCCTTCAGCGACGCCACACCTTTATCCTTCCAGTACGGCAGCATGGACATGTTCTTGCGCGTTACCTTCTCAGCCATTTCTCGGCTCTCGCCCAGGGCCTTCATAAAGAACTGCACCCCACCCTCGAATATCTCGTCCCCGGTGCGGACGGTACCGTCTGCGTTGGCGCAGAAACGACAGAAGGGCGAATTGACGTCTCCGCCGGCGTGGTCGGCCGGGGCGTTCAGGGGCATAGAGCAGGCGGCGCAGGTAGCCATACTGTTTTCCTGTTAATTGCTTAGCTTAATTACAGTCTAGGCTTAGCGCCTGGGTATGACAAAGCCCCCACACCTTTCGCTTAGCGAATAGGTGCGGGGGCGGCTTTCGTTCAGTCGTCGTAGTTGGGCGGGCCGTGCACGTCGATAACGTACCGGCGCCCGATGGTCCGCACGGCGAGCAGCAGATACAGCGGCTTGTGGATGACCTCGACCTCGAACTCTGCTCCTGGCGCCAGCCTGCGGATGTCTTCCACCAGCTTGACTGTGGTATCGGGTAGCGTTCCACGGTACTGCTCCAGCTCGTAGGTCCGCCAGGTCACAATGGCCGTAGCGTGGTCCAGGCGCCGCTGGTAGCGGTAGTGGAACCACCGGTGCACCGCGTACAGCGCGGCGAGCATCGAGAAGACGCACACCGCCGCTGCCCCTAGCCACAGCCACGGGTGGCCCTCGAGCGGCAGAGAATCCATAATCCGCACGACGAGCAGAATAGCCGTAGACATTAAAAGCAGGGCTACGACGTTCTGCAGCACCTTCCAGGGCAGCAGCCTCCTCCTGGCTTTGCGCATCAGCCGATCCGTAACTGCTTTGCGGTGCCAGCGGACCCAAGCTGACGCTCGGTACTTAATACCCAGAGCCTTCATTGCCCTCTGAACCGAACCCCGATCCTTGGATGCGACCTCCCTCCAGAGGGGACCATCTGGCCCATTCATTAAGCGAACACGCAGCGCCATGGCTGCCTCCTTCCTATAAATGATCGTGAATATAGCTCTGGTTAACCCGAGATGGCCGGGGCGGTCAAGGCTGAGACGCAGAAGAGCCGCCGCGTTCTACGCGGCGGCCCAGTCGATTCAACGTTCGTTCGAGTGCCACTCCTGCAGGCGATACTTTCGATCTCGTGATGGCATGGTGAGCAGCAGGTATCGCCCGCCGTCTAGGCTCTCCACCTCGAAGTAGGCGCCCGGGACCTTCGCCCTTACCGCCTCCACCGTAGCAGCGAAGCTGGGCGGCAGGGCTCCCCGGAAGCTTGAGAGCGAGCACCGGGTCCACCTTAAACTCTCCTCGTACCGTTTCAGGCGCATGCCA
>CAZHXI010000006.1:42804-47324 GCA_964536515.1 uncultured Gammaproteobacteria bacterium
CCCATCGAGAAAGTACCCGCGAAGTTCCGACAGTGGGATACTCTGTGTGGAGTAGCCTACCGTCACGTAAACCTTCAATCGTCGAGAGGCACTCCTCTCGCCTACGACGCTTGGGGGTTAGTCCCCACAGGTGAAGATCTTGCCACCTTCTATCGAGGTAGAAGATGCTATAGCATCCATTCTCATCGATTATGGGAACCATCGCTATGTGCAGCTCACGTTCACTTGGACGTGCCAATCGTAATGCGGGTCCGACCTCAGCCGGGCACAGCTCCAGCCCAAGCTGCTCTGCAGCAGAATATATCTCTTGCCTGCTGGCACTATCAGCGCACCCAAGATCGGCGGGTGTAACACGTACCAAATCAACATCGACCGGAGACCCCTCCCTAACCAACGCACGCAGCAGGCTTGGCGTTGGATTTGGGGCACCGAAATTCTCCTGGGTGAGCCTCTCCAGGTAGTCACCAACATGCCCCAAAGTTACCGTTTCCCACACCTTGAAGTCTGGGATAGCCGGAACCGGAGGCGCACCAGAACGCAAACCTATACGCTCCAGCCAGCGCGTCAAAATCGTCATATAAAACTCCGTTTCTATGTTTATTGCCATTCCCAGTGGCCAGCTTCAAAAAATAGTATCCGGTGTCGGATAAACAGCGCCTAAAATTATCAAACAGCTGCGATGATTAGCAGATAACACGAGATGTATATATTGTCAATTACCGAGCGTAACGCAACGCCTCACAGAAAATCGCTACACCTCGAACACGTCCTCGATCCGCTTCTTGTTCAGAGCTTTGGTAATGTCGTGCGCCAGCTGCAGCGAGGGGTTGTAGCGGCCCTGCTCCAGGGCGATTATGGTCTGCCGCACCACGCCGCAGGCCGAGGCTAGCTGCTCCTGCGTCAGCCCGGCCTCGGCTCGGAATCGTGCGATGTTGGTACGCATCTAGTCGCGCCTATCTAGGTAGATGTTGCTAATGGCCTTGGTCGCCAGGCCGGCGCCCAGGGCGATGAGAATCACCGGGTCTACGTAGACCTCGCCCGCTGCGCTCGCCTGCGCCGTGCGGTAGGCGAAGCCGGCTACCAGCGCCAGCACCATCACCCACATAGCGTTGCGCTCGGCCACGGCCTCGTGCACCCGCTCGCGCTCATCTAGCCGCGGCAGGGCAACCATTATGTGGATGGTATCCACGCAGAACAGCAGCGCCCAGGCAGCCATTACCCAGGTTGCGGTCCACTCCCCCGGCCAAGGAATAGCCTGGATAGCCAGCAGCCCACCCACGATTACGGCTAGGTAAACCCAGCCCTGCCACGTCTTGGGGAACACGCCCCACCCGCCGTACTTACGGCGCCTGAACCACTCCGGCCTGCCAATCATATAGTTAGCGTTAGATTAAGCCTGTGGATTAATGTAAGAAATATATTACATCTGTTTCCACAGGGCAAGGCCCCCTGCTATTTGCGACTAGACATACGCCTCATCCAGGTCTACAAGGGTAATGGCCCCCTGAAAATCAATCGTAATCCGACAATATCTAATACCGAACCAAAGAGGAACCACTATGCCAAAATTCGAAATCTTCCGAGATATCTCACTTCAGTTCCGATGGCTTCTTGTCGCCAACAATGGCGAAATTGTAGCGGCAAGCGAAAGTTACCCCACTCAGTATAATGCACGGCGGTCAGCAGAACGAGTAAAACAGCTAGCTCCGCTTGCAATCATCATTGGTTAGTCTTGAGTTTGAGTTGTCGGATTAACGTTTAACCTTTCGGGGGCCGACTGCTTCTACAGTATAGTTTCGATACAATTCGAGTAGGAATTCGAACCGCTCCGCCTCACTCTTGAATGCGCGCTTACCGTAGCAGGCATCTACGGCTCTATCTAAATCGTGGTGCGCCTCGTGAAGATCCCTCGGCATCGAGAGTGGACTGTATAGATCGGCCAACGTGGCATCGGAGTGCGCCTTACGAACTGTCAACACTACTTCAGCAGCTGCCTCAACGGCCTTCCGCTTACCATCCGCAACCTCGCTCGGCCATGGAAAATTGTTATAGACGATGTCCTTTGAGTACCGATACCTGGACTCAAGTCGGCCACAAACCGCTCGAACCCAAGCCATGTGCATCTCGCTCTGCAGAATGCCAAAGTGATACAGCGTGGCTCCCGGCATCACCTTCAGTAGATTACTAGCCAGCGTCATCGGCTCCTCAAAACCGATAGGTATGTACTTCCGATTTTCGGAAGAAACTTCTGGTATGACCAAATAATTGCCACTCGGCATATTTTCAACGTGAAATCTCGTCGGCTTCTCAGCCAGCCTTCTGGACTGCTCACTCTTTCTCGACGAGCGGTATAGTTTTACCGCCTCAACACGTCGCATAGCCTCAGGCATCCTTCGCAATTGCTCCGGCGGACAATCCCCCAACCACAAGCACCACCGCTCATAGCCATTCAGGAATTCATCTGCGCCTATCCACCGCCTGAAGTACGATGCGCTGGCTGGTTCTTTAGCCACAAATTCATCACGCTGCTCTTCGGTAAAGAGGTACAGGCCATTATCAATAGGCTTATTTCCTATACCAATACCCGGAACATCGCTGATGGGTTCACTCCGACTTTCAATAAAGACATCTGGAGCATCCACCAAATAGGAGTTAATGTGATTTACTGCTATCTCGTGAGGGTCATTCCTTACGTCGTCATACTCATAAAGTCGCGGCCGATCTACTGGGTGCAGGCCAAATCCGACAATGACGCAGTAAACCGCGGCCCTACCTGGGGCTTCATTGCTCCACTTGAATGTACGATGGGCATAATGAATTGAGATACCCCGCTGCTGGATTAGATTCTTCCACAGAACCCCGACCTGCTCTCCCTGAGTAATTGAATTTGTGGAAACAAATGCGCAGTGGATGTCCGTTCCTTGAATATACTCAGTGGCCTTGGCATACCAGCCACAGACATAGTCCAAGTTGCCTGCCCCACGTACTCCGTCGAATAATCGCTCAATCTGATCTCGCTGCTTATCCTCCATTACCCGCGCGCCAATGAATGGGGGGTTGCCCAAGATATAAGTCAGTTGCTCGCGGGGTACCACCTCATTCCAATCAATCTCCAGGGCGTCTTGCCCCTTAGCAATATGCGGGGCTTCCAAAAGGGGAAGCTTAGCGAATGGTTGACCAAACTTTCCGCCCAACTCCATATTCGCCAAATGGTCTACGACCCACAGAGAGAGCTGGGCAACCTCAGCGGCAAACGGCTGCAACTCAATGCCGTACATCCGTGCAACAGACATGCGAGAAGCAGTCGTAACGTCGAAAGGTAAGCTGTACTGTCCAGCTGCTAGCTTCTTGTCGTGTAGACGATGCAGAATCTCGGTCTCAATACGTCGCAACTCGCGGTATGCAACCACCAAAAAATTACCACAGCCGCATGCTGGATCTAGCAGCGTAATACCAGCGACTCTGTCCCACAGCGCTGTCAGCTTCGGTCGGCTACTGCCTGCGGCCTCGAGTAGCTGATTCAGCTCATCCAGGAACAAACCATTGATCACCTTCAGAATATTCTTCTCTGAGGTGTAATGGGCTCCCAAATCGTGGCGCTCATCAGCGGTCAACACGGATTGGAACATTGAGCCGAATATAACCGGCGAAACTTTAGCCCAGTTGTACTCAGTACAAGCGAGAATTAATTCGCGTACCTCGCGGTCCCCGAATACCGCAGGAATCGCCTCCTTAAATAGGCCGCCATTCACATACCTGAGTGACTGTAGGCCCTCATCGATGGTCGTCTGGCGTTTGTCCTCGGGCGTGCTCAGAATATCGAACACCATTCCAAGGTGGGCGCCAATATCGGATCCATCCTCTTTCGTCGCTGTCTCGATGTAGGCGGCAAAGGCGTCTTTATCAAAAATACCAGTGTCATCAGCAAAGAAGCAGAACACTAGCCGCATGATCAGCTTATCGAGATGCTCGACGGGATAGTTAGACCGCTTCAGCTTGAAGAACAAGCTAGAAACTGCCTTGATGGCCTTCTGATTTACTGGGTCTTGCTCCTTGTACTTCTTTGGCTCATAACCCCCGATGAAGGCAAAGCTACGGATGTGCTCTACTAACTCGGACAGATTGAACTCCTCCGTGGTCAAACCACCCACGCCTTCGAAATCGTACAGCCGTATTCGCTGGTAGTCAGTAACGACTATGTAACGGGGCCGCTGCTCCTCTTTCAGAGCACTAAAGTAATCGGAAGCCTGAGAAAAAGCTGCCTCCAAATCTTCACCAGTCGTCTTGTGCTCTACGAGTAGAGTCCCTGGCCAAAACAAATCAATGAAGCCTCGGCCCTTGCCAAGGATCTCTACCTTTTTTTGATAGAGCGCGACACTCCGACGTCGTATTCCAAAAATACCAAAAAAGTCATCCCAAAACGTCTGGTACTCCCCCATTTCTCGCGTCTCACCAGCCCACTCCTTAGAGAATTGGCTAGCTCGGGTCCGAATTTCGTTCCAGCTAAGCATGATGATAAC
>CAZHXI010000006.1:47334-56240 GCA_964536515.1 uncultured Gammaproteobacteria bacterium
AACACTTTGGAAGCCTTACTGCTACTTCATGGTGTCCGGGCTTAATCTTGCCAACAACGACAATGTATTCAGGAGCTTCTGAGGAGGCAAAGAATTTTATTCGACACACCACTGTATTTTGCGCCCCTGATGGTCCCCAAAGTCCTACCCTTGCAAAATTACCGCCATTTACTCGACCAATTACCGGGGCCACTCTTCCAGCTTCATCGCTTCCCATCCATTTGCCGACATCATCGCTCAAATTAAGAATTGTATCGATCACATAACATTCTTCGAGCGCATCGGCACCATATGCTGCAACTGTTGCCCTATAAGCAACGCCGATTACCATGCGTTCAAAATCGCACCCCTTATAGGTAGAGACTGACCTTATCTGTTTAATACCGTACTCTTTAGCAAGATGTTTCATGTCCTGCCCAAATGAAATAAATCTGACTCCTACTACACGAGAGCCGCCTGTGTATTCATATGTCCCAAAATGTCCCGGGAGCTCATATTCCAGAAATGGCGCTATACCAAACGCGCCCTCCCCACTCAGCTGCAGGGTGCCCGATGAACCATCTCTATATATAACTGGGTAACTGAAGGTAGCCCCGGACAGTTTTCTGTGGCGTGAAGGATAGTTGAGGGCAGCTCGCGCCTCCGCCCAAATATCATGTATTTGATTCCGCTCACATTTCTGAACGATATCTCTACATTTATTACAACTGGCCCTAAGTAATTGCAGCTCTCCCCCCAATGCAAAAGGAAAGAGGTGCTCGTCGGTTTCCCCAACACCACCGCAATAGATGCACTTATTTATCGTGATGTGCTCCATTCTTTTCCCCTGGCGCCCACCTCCCTCAATCGAAACCTAATCACCTTACTAACCAGCGCAACCGGCAGCGGCTGGCCATACGGGAACCGAATGCAGCCCTTGGAGTAGCTAATGCCCCGCTTCTCTAGCTCGGCCTTAACCGCCTTTACGCCCAAGGGCGCTGGGTAGAACCCCAGGTGCCCCTTCATGGCGGCGAAGTGAATGAAGTTCTTCCCGTTCAGCTGGATGGTGGGCATGCCGTACCGAATAGCCTCCTCCCCGCCGGGGACCAGCTTCTTTGCCAGGGCACGCATCTGCTTAACCACCTTTAGCACGCTCGCGGGAACATCCCCCAGGTAGGCGTCAACATTCTTGTAATCTTTCATGGGATCAACGGGATATGTGGACAACTACCTAGGACTGTGCTATATATCTGTTTGTAGGCGCAAGTCTACGAATCACGCGGTCCCGTCGCAAGGCGGGATTTTCGCGTTCTAGCGGCGCCTGGGACCGGTGTAAACCTTGCCGAAATCGAAGTAGGCATCGGCGACGGCAAACAGCTCGCCGGCAACCATGCCGCGAACCCCGACTACGTAGGCGCGTCTACCCTGGAGCTTGGCTCGCTCCAACGGCGCGGCGAGGTCGGAATCGCCCGAGAAGAGCATAACGGCCGAAACCTTATCTAGGTCATCCATAATATCCATCGCTATTTCAACGTCGAAGTTGCACTTGGGCTCCTCGATTACTACGCCGCTCCGCTCTATCTCGGTCACGAGAGCAGCCAGGCTGCTGCTCACGCCCGGATCAAACAGCGACACGGTAGACTGCTTAAAGACTAAAGCCTCGTTCACGGTCTTCTTGATGAACTTGACTGGCTTGGTCCTGAGTGTGGCGCCCGCCTTGCGTATGCGCTTGTGTAGGCCTACGGAACGAGCTGGATCGCGCCCGTTCATGCCGTAGTAAACCTTAACCTCCCGAACATTCGGCAGGGCGAGGACTCCAGCAATCAGATCTTCGATACGAAACTTCCAGCGGAGCACCTTGCTCTGCCAGTAGAACATATTCGCCAAATCCAAGTAGGCAATAACTGCCTGCTCGGGCCTCAGCACGTCTTGAACTTTAGGCATATAGGATAATTATCTCTCTTCAATTTAGAACCGATAAATTATGGCTGGCCGTCATTGACGACTTCAGAACCCTTAATTGGGTTGATATTCTACCATATCCCCAATTAACACTAAAAATGCTCTGTGGGATTACTGGATAATACGGCTATTAGAACTATGACCACAGAGCAGGTCTTGAAGCACAGACCGCCACCTAGGGGGCCACAGAGGGCACACAGCACTGGCCCATCGAAACCCTGGAAAATGACCGATGAGGTACTCCAGAAATTGGAGTACGCCTTTGCCATTGATTCAACCGTAGAGGAAGCCTGTTCCTACTCGGAAATTTCCGAATCAACGTTCTATGAATGGCAGAAAAACAACCCCCTATTTTCGGAGCGAATTGCCACCCTACGACTGAAGCCAGTCTTGAGGGCTCGGCAGACCATTTATAACGCCCTAAGTAGGCCCGAGCACGCCAAGTGGTACCTAGAGCGCAAGAAGAGGGCTGAGTTCGGCCCCAAGCAAGAAATTCAGCACACGGGCACCCTTAGAGCTGAATCTAGGCCGACTACCGCCCTCGACAAAATCAAAGACAGGTACGAGGCGGAGGTGGCCAGGTACATAACCACCTCTAACCGTTTGAGGTGAACGACCAAAGTATCTCTCCCTACTTAAGTAGGGTTAGCATCCTTGGTTGTGCCCTGCTTTTTCTTCCCCTTTAGCCCCCAATAGGTCAGGTATCCTCCCCCAAAAATAGCGACCAAACTCCATGCATTGTAACCGATGAGTTGCGCACTGCTCCAATCAGTAATGTACTTCAAATTCCCACCGAATAGCGTTCCGAGTACTAACACCAGACCTACAGCTGCGAGGACAACCCTCATACTCGATAGTTTATTAATGGATTATTTTACGAATAAACCTTGGTAACTATCTCATTATAGGATGTATGGGATTATTTGGACTTCTTCGTACAGATTTCTGACACTAACCGCAATGTATCATTGCCAGCGCCAGTATCCTTTAGAGTTGATGCAGCGCGACGCATGCACTCGCTGTACTGGTGGTTCCGATACAGCGGCCATCCCACCAAAGCCCAAACCACCGCCAGCGCAATCAGGACGGCGCAGCCGATAAGCACCTTCTCGAACCGGGGGGACATAGTTATTTGAATATAGCTACCGTATATCTCAAGCCCCGTTAGCAACTAAATGCAGTGGTCCAGCAATAGGCATTGTAATTGGCACGGCAATAGTCCTGAGGACCTGACTGCCAGCTCCCCACGTGCCATTAACACATACCCCGTTAGCTAGCCGAGAGTGGGATTCGATGTTTCGAGGTGGCTCCGAGGCATCAAGTGTGAGCCAGTCTCCGCTGAAGCCAGGAAGGATTAGGTTAACGTCGGCTATTCCCTGGGCTAGAACTGCTATGTGCGACTCGTCAGTTACGCAGTTCGGGAGTTCGTAGTACACGTCAGTATTCTGGCCAACCACCTCAACCCTGGAATACGAGAAGGGCGCCGAGCTGCTTGAGTATGGGTGAACCCCGAGGTGCAGGACTTTGATTCCCTCCGCTGTAGTAATGGCGACTTCGTAGTACGACAACCCATTCACGCTGAAACCTACCAACGAGCCGAGTTGCTGACCATTACCATCAACTACCTGGAAGCCACCCTGCGCCCCCTGGGGGCCTACAGAACCCCGCTCCCCTTGCGGCCCCCGTGGGCCAGGCATGAGGGCCAAATTATCTATCTGCTGCTGGAGGCTTGAGACTGCCTCCTGCCAGCTATCGTAGGCAATATGAGCAATACTAACGACCGGCCTAGCATTTACTAGGCCTACACTCAGGCTAACCACAAGCAGGCCTACGGCTAGCGCCCCGGAGACAATTCCCAACTTCCTAGATGTAGCCATACGTTTAGTGATTAAGTATTGAATAATACAGGTAATGCCTATAGCCACTGCGCTACCCCGCCGTGGTGAGAACAGGTGCCGCTGCGGTGCTGGCTGAAACTATAGGTGCCATCACCGCAAATAGCAGTTGCACCAGCGGGGACACTTGGGGCGTAGGCTGGTGAATGGACCTCGTTTCCGTCTGAGTTGATATAGGTATTGTCATTGGAGAGCGGAACATCGGCTGGCTCCTCCTGGGGTACAGCTGGGCTTGGGTTAATTACTGGAGCTACAGCATTGGCTGGCGGCGGCGTTGGCTTGGTTACAGGCGGGACAGCCTTCTGATTGATTGACTGCTCGACTGCCGGGACAAATGGCTGCGCTACATAGGGCGCCTGCGAAGGCTGTTCGGTACAACCGCTCAAAAAAATACCAATAGACAGGACGCCTATTAGGGTGCCCAGCAATCGAGGTGTCCTTCGCTTCATATGCTGACCAAATATGAACTATAGCTGCGACTGTGGAATGACGTTCGAACGGTAATTGTTCAGAATAGGTGCTTTATCTCACTCAATTCAACCTCAATTCAACTCACTTTAGCGCCTAGTTTCTGCTTTTGCGATTCTCTCCTTATCCGTAGTTTACCTTATAATTTTGCAGGCGTGTCACCTTCAGTAATATTAAAGTTGTCCTTTAATCTTTTCCATTTTCCACAAATAGTGGAGAGTTCTGTAGAAACCGCTAGTAACAAAAGGGGGCTGATGATTCCCGATTCATCAACGAAATTTCGCATATTTTTTCCTAACCAGCGCTGGAGTAAACGAGCCGGAATAGCATGTAAGTAACTTGCGTTAGAATTTCGAATTTCCTTTTGCCATAATTCTCCATAGCTTTTTACTTCACTGACAGCGTATTGACCCCAATAATCTGAATCCATAAATTTCAAAACGTATCTTTCCACCCTCTCAGCTTGCTCCTTGGAGAATAAATTCTTAAGCGCCTGTAAATCGTATGCAATCGCTGCTAGCGCTAAATCAAATCCAGCCCTATTTTCATCCTCTACCTCCATCTCTATTTTAAAAATATCCTTTAGATTTTTATAAATTACCGGCCATCTTTCCTGGCATTCCTTAATGGTAAATGAGGCGACATTGATAGCCGCCTCCTGTTCCGTTAACTTCTTTTTAAATAAAGACATAGGAATAGAGAGTCTGCGGTATTAAACGTGTATTAATACGGGACGGTAACTCAGCTACGTAAATTCATCGTATTCAGTTATCAAAATTTACCGACTAACGCTCGTACTGTTTCGTCAGAGGCTGTTCGCCGGCCCCAAACGGAAAATTGAGTATACAGGCTCCCTTGCTGCTGAATCTGGGCCTATCTCTGGCCTAGATGAAATTAAGGACAGATACAAGACCGAGATTTCAAAATTCTTAAGGAGAGCAGGTTAGATATTGTGAATAGCGCCCAGGGCTAATCACTTTACGGGAAAATTCCGATTACATGAACGGCTCTTGAAAAAGAGATTTCAGGCGCGTTTGGCGTTCTACAGCTTACCTCAACATCATAACTCGGCTGGTAAATACCGTAGATATTCGTCGAGCCACTTAAGGAAAGCGTGCTGAAGCCTAGCCCCCTGCACCAGAGCCCAGGGTTACCACGGTATCCCGCAGGCAGCACTGAATCGTCAATCGACCACTCAACATGCAAGGTTTCGCCGTAGTGGGCGGTATAGGTATCTGATGAACCATTGACCGTCAGCGATGTAATTGGCTGACGGACGTTAATAACGCTAGCAGAACGATATACCGTTGTCGGTTGCGACCCCGGAACGCTTGTGCAGGTCAGCTCGTAAACCAGAGTTTGTCCGCCGTTGGGTGCTTCAGGTAATTCAATTTGTTCAGAGCCATTTGCCGCCTTACTCCCGCTCCATGACCCTGCAGCTACACAGCTCACCGTATTGGTTGAGTGCCAAGTCAAGGTAAGGGTAGATGGGCCAATCACGGGGTTAGAAGGCGAGACGCTAAAGACCAACGTGGGTGGGCCAGGAGGTGGCGGAAGCGTGGTAATGGACCCCGTTCTATGCGCTGCATCCCCGGATGCACTAACGGATTCAATATCGTAGGAAAAAGTCGTATCACCCACCAAATCATTTATGGCGGCAATGTGGTAGGTCGATTGGCCGGAGATGGAATCAATCTGCCTCGTTGTCCCAGTAGCTACTCTATAAAAAATCTTCCCGCGCGTTGGCACTGAACTTTCCCATTCGAAGTGCGCGCCCTGGATGAGCGGGGTTATCTGGACATTAGAAATCACAATCGAGGGCGAGGTTGAGCTGCCCTGTGGCGTCGTCGATGTGGCGGCTGGTTGAGACGCGGGTGGAACAGTGGGCGATGCGGTGAGAGGCTGCCTATCGATAGCTATGCTTATAGCGGCGTCACGAACGCTTTGCGGTACGAAATTCGCCGTAATGTATATAGGCTCACCGATGGTGTAATTCGTAAAGAACGCATCGGGAATATCGTCAACGTTCTTTGCCCAATCCTGCCCGTAAAGCGCAATGGCTACAGCCTCAGTGGTCACCCATCGCAACGTTCCATTCCTATCAACTGCGTACACCCTAGGGTCAGTGGTAATCTTTACCAGCCTCACCCCAGGCCGGTAGGTAACGTTGCCGCCAATCTGTATAGAACCTAGCTCCGCATCTGAAATGGTGACAACGTTAGAGAAGTCCTGGTACCAGGAGCGGTAAATCTTCTCGGTCGGGAAAACGTACCGCTTAGCGTCGGGGCCGAAATAGTAAACCGAGCGATAGCTGGTTCCCTTGATAAGCGAGCCAGGGGTCTGCGCTGCGCTAGCAGGGGTTAAAGGCACTGCGTACAGCGACAGCAATAATGCGCTGAAAATAAAGGACGCCCCTTGTTTCATAGTCATTCAAATTATCATTTATGAAAATAGCCAAAATGCCTCGCATTTTTAGCCTTATAATGACCTAAAAACATCCTAGCCTAACTTAGGGTACCATTAAAGCCTATGACTATGAATAAAGGGGGCTCAAGTAAATCGAGCTCCAAAGTAGGGAAACATAATAAGGCGGGTGACCCCAAGCCACAGTGGATGACTGACGATGAAGAGGATGGAGCGATTTTCTTTCACGAAATGGAGTTCATTGAGTACTCAACAAAGGCTTATAAAAAATTCTCAAACTACTTCGATGCGCTGCTCAAAACTGACGAGTTCCAAGAATGGGTTGCCCTACTGAGAAAAAAGTATGGCATGCCACGTAATGGCTTACCGCATAGCTTAAACTGGAGGGCCCCCATAATGACTTCGGAGCAATACCACGAAATGAGACGTGAGATACAGTTGTACTGTAATCAGAAATTACTTTTTGGGTGGGGCTGCTTTCTGAATGTTGAGCACTATCTGTGTTTCAATAAAAGCCATGCCTTTGATGAGCTCGGTAAGCTTCTCGCGCTAGAATATGTAGGTGGCAAAGGCGACAGCCAAAACGGGGACGATGAAAAACGCGCAACCAATAAATACTATCCAGTGATACTTAGAATTAGTCCGGCGGCGACCCAAAATGATGTCGTAGACTATGTAAAAAAAATGTGGCCGCTGATACAAACCACCAGAACACGCCCCAGGTACCGCTTTGGATGAATATTAATAAGTTCAGACAAAAGAAATCAGAGATACAAAGTAGGAATAATCGCGTATACCAGCTACACAAAGGCGGGCTCTCCTATAAAGAGATAATTCGGACGGTTAAGAAAGAGACGGACGGAAAAGTGATACTAGATGAGGGCTACGTAGGGAAGATAATCTCCCTCGAAAGGAAGGCCCGAAAACAACTACGCACAGATAATTCTTAGGCCTCGATTGGGTAGTGAATTAGCCTGACCATAGTCAGGTTTTTTCAATGCCCATGAATACTAAAACCCAACCGCCTAACTACTACGAAACCCACGACCTGCCGTTGGCCGCCACGCTAGCCCTGTCGTTTCCTATTGAGGCAATCGAGAGGGGGCCTAGCGGTAGGGCTTCCTTCACGTTCGAGCGAGCGAGGTCGCTAGACGCCTTGGTCGAGGCCTACTGGCGTCGAGAGCTGAAAGTGGAACCTCAGGCGTACTCCAGCCAGCTACGCTTACTAAAGGCCCGCATTTACGGCGAGGGATAAGTATGCTGAGTGCAGCCACCGTCCAAGAGCTACGGCAAATCCTCACAGAGGACTACGGCTGCGATGTCACCCTACCCCAAGCCGCTGAAGCTGCTACCGCACTCGTTGGATACTTTGACCTGCTCGCCAGCCTTGATAGGTCATCAAATGACTATGAATCTACAGCCATTCATTCAGTTCCCGCGTAGCCTAGCCGCTGACCTCCGGCGCGGAGCTATAACCACGTTCGAGCTATGGCTCTACTGCTGGATTCGCTTGAACACAGACCCCTACGGAAAGGCTGTTTTGAGCCTCCCCAGCATCCAGGCTGATGCGTTCCCCCGCCACAGCCTCAACTACCTTACCAAGGTGCTGCTGTCGCTAAAGGAGAAGCGCTACATTTACTATGAAGGCAGGCGGGGTAAACGCTCGGGGTCATTCGAGATTGACGTGGGGGAGATTAGGCTACCCCACAGCGGGATGAAGGATTTCGAACGCCTCTTCCGAGAGCCCGTAGTTAGTCAGAACTCAACCCCCATTAGTCATAACTCGCTGGCCACTCACGAGCCCATAAACACTGATATATCGTGGCCTGAACTTACCAGTGCATTCATAACTGACAAGACCCAGAATGAAATTGAAACCAATAAAGAGAACCACACTCATTTGCAGGCAGCTAAAATTTCTGAAGAGACTGGCTTAGAGGTGGGTAAGGTTAACGCGCTGATTCAGGAACACGGCTACCGCAAAATAGCGGTCGCCTGGGGGCAGCACCAGGCAAATCGTACAAAACCCTTTCTGGACCACCTTAGCGGTGTCCTAAAATTACCGCCACCCGCTCGGGAAACCTAAGTGTTCCTTTCTGAGATTTATCACATGAATATAGCAGTTTCCAGCTTCAGGGCGTATAGTTTACCGAGTAAAATAACCTACAATTATACGAG
>CAZHXI010000006.1:56250-63668 GCA_964536515.1 uncultured Gammaproteobacteria bacterium
CTTTCACCGGGAGTGTAAGCTTTCTAAAGCCTAAAGGGCAAGGTTATGAAAGGCCTAATCTACGCCAGGGTATCAACCAAGGAACAGGCTGATGAGGGCTACTCCCTCTCGGCCCAGGTTCAAGGAATGCGCGACCATACCCAGCGTAAGGTTATTACAGTGGTAAAAGAATTCATTGTGCCAGAGTCGGCCAGCGGCCAGCACGAGCGTAAGACCTTCGGTGAGCTACTAACCTATCTCCAGGCCCATCCCGAGGTGACCGTGGTTGTCGCCGAGAAGGTGGACCGTATTACCAGGAATTTTAAGGATGCCGCCAAACTAGATGACTGGCTGAACGGCGATGAGGCCCGCCAGCTCCACTTCGTGAAGCAGAATCTAGTCATCCACAAGAACGCTAAATCCCATGAGAAATTCCAGTGGGATATCTACCTGGTGCTTGCCCGCCAGTACAGCAACAACCTGTCAGAGGAGGCTAGGAAAGGCCTGGACGAGAAGGCGCGGCAGGGGTGGTACCCAGGCAACCACAAGCGCGGCTACGTAGCCATAGGCGAGGTCGGGCGCAGGTCGTGGGTCATAGACGCCTCCCCCACCTCTGACGCCCCCTTTATCAGGCGAGCCTTCGAGCTGTACGACAGCGGCGAGTACACCCTCGCTACCCTGCGCACCAAGCTGGCAGCCGAGGGCTGGCAGGCGAACATTAGCAAGGCTGGTCTACACAAGCTGATTACCGACTGCTTCTACTGCGGCGAGTTCGACTGGAACGGCAAGCACTACACCCACGCCAACCACCAACCCCTTATTCTCCCAGCCCTGTTCTACCAGGTGCAGCAGCGGCTAACGCGTAACGTCGGCGGCAAGTACCGCAAGCATGACTTCCTGTTCAAGAACCTCATCAAGTGCGGCGAGTGCGGTAGGTCGGTCGTGGGCGAGGTGCAGAAGGGGCACAGCTACTACCGCTGCACCCACTACAACACCAACTGCACCCAGCGGCGCTACATTAACGAGGTAGAGCTAGAGAAACAGCTACAGGGGCTGTTCGGGGGTCTAGAGGTTAAGGACGGTAGGCTGGTCAATTGGATTCGTAAGGCTCTCAAGGAGAGCCACTCCCAGGAAGCCGAGTACCATACCAAGGCTACCAGTGAACTGAAGCGCCAGCACGACACCCTCCAGAAGCGGCTGGACGCCCTCTACGACGACAAGCTGGACGGCAAGGTAACCCAGGAATTCTTCGATAGGCGGTTCGAGCAGTACGCCAAGGAGCAGAAGGCCTCCCTAGAGGCCCTGGAAGCCCACCAGCGAGCTAACATGAGCTACTTTGAGCTGGGGCTTGGGATTTTCGAACTGAGCCAGAAAGCACGCCAGATATACGAAAAGCGAGCCAACCTTGAGCAGCGGCGAGCATTGCTGAATTTTGTATTTTCGAACCTCACACTGAGGGACGGAAACCTAATGCCTGTCTACAAAAATGCCTTCCAGATAATCGCTGCAAGGGCAGAAAATAAGAATTGGCTGGGGAGGAAGGATTCGAACCTTCGCATGACGGGTTCAGAGCCCGTTGCCTTACCGCTTGGCTACTCCCCAAGGAGTGAATAACTGGTAACGCTGAACAATGAGCTGCCTGAAATTGGGCTTGCCTGCCCGCCGAAGCTTCAGCGAAGGCGGGGCTACTCCCCAATGGGGTAGGATTCAGGATCCAGAAGTCAGAAAATCTGCTACAGAACAGACGGAATAGTACGAATTCCAAGCTGGTTGGTCAAGCTTGGGCGTAGTAGGCAAGGCTCCGGGGAGGAGCCTTGGTTCTGCCTATAGTTGCCGGAGGGTATCTACCCGCGACAGGGTGCTTCCGGGCACCATGTGCCAGCGAACGGTGAGGCGGCGGTAGCCCGGCAGGCGGTACTGGATCTCGTGGCTACCGGGTGGGAAGTGCTGCCGAACGAACGGCGTGGCCTGGCCGGTACTGTCGCCATCCAGCCAAACCTGGGCACCGGGCGGGACAGTCTGCAGGCTAAGGGCGGGCTCGGCCATGGGGTCGTCCTGGTCGCACGAGATCAGCGTCAGGGCGAGCAGGGCGCAGCATAGAATCCGCAGGATCATACGGGTCCTCCGTTGTTGTGAACGATCTATCTAGCTCAACCGTGCCACGTGGCGTGGGGGTGGTCAAACTACGCCTCTACCGCCTGGGCGCTCAGGGTCTGGACGAGCTGGGATAGGTCCTCCAGCTCGGGGGTGGCCTCGCGTGGCTGGCTGGCCAGGTGGGGCCACCACGGCCGGCCCTCGTAGGCCTCGTCCACCAGGTGGCTGACCTCTATGCGGCTCCCCAGTGCCGTTGCCAGGGCTCCGGCCAGCACGTTGGCGCAGCCGGGGTTCATTGCCCGCTCGGCCTGGAAGCCGTAGCGCCAGCCCAGGGTAAGAACGTTGCGCTCCAAGCTTATGACCTTCACCACCTTGAGGAACGCCGAGAGCGAGCGGTTCTGCAGGGCCACTGCCTCGCGCACCTGCTCCCACACCTCGTACAGCTTCTCGATCTCTATGGGCACGCCGGGAACGGGCTCGGCCATGGGGACGGGCTTCGGTTCCTCAGCCTTCTCGGATGGCGACGTAGGTCCCTCGACTTCGCCCCTCGATGGGCTCGGGGCTTCGCTCGGGATGACAACCTTCTTTTCAAACTTTGGGGGGGCCGCTGGCGGGGTCGGTACTGCCGGCGGCGGGTTGGGACGGTCGTCATTGGAACTGGAGCCAGAGCCCAGGGCTAGTACGGCCCAGACGCAGAACAGCTCCAGCGGCAGCTGGGGCAGCGGCGACGTCTTTATGCTCCGCAGCTGCTGCAGCAATTCGTCTACCATGGCGGCGAGCTTCGCTGCCGGGACAGCGCGCGCCACGGACGCCAGCGCCTTGGTTGTCTCGCCGTCGTAGCCCGGGGCTACGGCATTCGGCTGCATGCCGCTGGCGACGAGCATGGCCAGGCGCAGGTACTCCAGCAGCTGCTGGCTGAACTGCTCAAAGACCACGCCGTCGTCCGCTAGCTTCTGGATTAAACCGAGGCAAGCTGCAATATCCTGCTGCGCGATAGCGGCGACCAGGCTAGCCACGCTGCCAATATCCGTGCGGGGTAGGACGAGGTCGGCGTGGGCCGCCGTTACCTTCTTGCCGTCTGCAACGGCCGCCACCTGCGTCAGCAGCACCTCGGCGTCGCGCAGCGCTCCCCCGCTCTGGTAGGCAATGCGCGTCAGCACCTCGTCATCCACCTTAAGATCCTCCTGCTTAGCGAGGTCCTTAAGCCGCGCCACCATCCCAGCTGGGGTAATGCGGCGCAGGTCGAACCGCTGGCAGCGCGAGATTATTGTCTCGGGCAGCTTGTGTGCCTCGGTGGTAGCCAGGATGAACAGCAGGAAGGCCGGAGGCTCCTCCAGCGTCTTGAGCAGCGCGTTGAACGCCTCGGCGGTGAGCATGTGCACCTCGTCTATGATCAGCACCTTGCGGGCCAGCTGCTGCGGCGGGTACTTCACCCCCTCCTTCAGCTCGCGGATCTCGTTGATGCCGCGGTTGCTGGCGGCGTCCATCTCGATCACGTCTACGGCGGTGTTGGAGGCAATAGCCAGGCACGACGTGCAGCTGCCGCACGGCTCGCCATCGTCCTTGCGCTCGGTGCAGTTGACGGACCGGGCCAGCACCCGGGCCAGGGTGGTCTTGCCCACGCCGCGCGGCCCGATGAGCAGGTAGGCGTGGCCCACCTGGTTGGCGCGGAGCTGGTTCTTGAGCGTGGTCGTAACGTGCTCCTGCTCCACCACTTCGGCGAAGCGGACCGGCCGGTACTTGCGGTACAAGACCCCGTTCATAGGGGGCAGTATACGGCCCCCGGCGCGGGGCGGCAAAGAATACATTACCCCCAGCTGGCGAACCAGCTGGGGGCGTTTGTTTCCGTCGGGAAAGCCTACTAACCCGACGGTCGCAAGCTTCGGCGACCGACACGTCGCAGCTCGCACCTTACCTGGACGAAGCCACGGTAGCCTTGGCATACACCGCGCAGGCCGGCCATCCGTCAACGTCCTGGCAGAAAAGGGCAACTGGGCCAAGCTACAGCCTTGCTTAAGCCCGGTCAAGGCAAAGGAAAGGCCCGCGTTAAGCAGGCCGTTTTCTGAGACTAGAACCACCTACCCCAGATTTCCTAGCGTGCGAATCGGCACTCGCAAAAGCTGAGCACGGCATCGCCAGCTCAAGGTACCCGCCCCCGGGTGGACTGTCAAAAGACAAAAATTCAACCCGCAGCCGTTGCTGCGGGTTGCCGTTGAGAAACATGCACTAACCCGATTCACGGGAGCTGGAGAAGCTACAGTCTACCCGCACGTTTAGGATACCACCGCGGCGGCGCCTGTCAAAAAAGATCCCCCGGCCATCGTGGCCGGGGGTTGCGAGCGGCAGCTGTGCGTTACCAGTGTTCCGCAAAGGTAACTCGGAATCCCATGTTCTTTGCTGCCGTCGTCGCTAGCGCGGGGCTTTCTTTTGTCCCGTGTTCTGTGTGCGGATAGAAGCTAGATTGCGCCTACGTGGCGCCGTCGTCAAGCGGCACCAGCGCGCTGCAGGCTATCTTCGTGGATGATATTCTCCACCGCTCCCCAGGTAGCCGGAGAGTCCTTGGGTACCAGCACCACCACGGCATCGCCGGGCTGCCCCTTGAAGTAGGTAACGCTGGCGGTGAGCAGGCTGTAGGCGTGGCCGCCGGCTAGGGCCTGCCAGTTGCCGCTGGTGGGGTCCTTAGCTAGCACGCCAACCAGGCGCTGCCGGGGCGTGGGGCTAATCTGCTTGTACACGAAGCTGCCGTCCGGAACGATGGTGAGCTTGAGCATGTCGCCCTCCACCAGCTTGGACTTGGAGGCGTAGTTGGCCGGCACGCTGTACAGCTTGCCGTCTGGCCCCACCATGTGCTGGCCGTCGAACACGCCCTCGCTGATGACGCTGCCGTCGTCCGACGTCGTGGCCTCTCCGCCGCGGGCCGCCTCAACGTGGTTTGCCCGGCGGCTACGCGGAGCACCGCCGCTGGCTTGGCCCAGCAGCACCTTAGCTTTGTTCAGGTCGCTCTCCAGCTTGCTGATGAGCTTCTGCAGCTCCTCAGCCTGGGACGCATCCACGATAGGCTCCTCCGGCATACTAATTTTCGGATGTATTTTTGATTTCGTTTGAGTAAACTGTACAACGATTCAGCCGGAGTAGCAATGTGCATAATTCAACGTCATTGCGAGGCCGAGCAGAGCGAGGCCGTGGCAATCCGATTGCTCGAGCCGATTGCCACACTCCCCCTCGGCTGCGTCACGCTGAGCGTGACTGCGCTCGGGGTCGCTCGCAATGACGTGGTTTTTTGGTGATTTTTCTTGTAACCTACTACTGAATCCTTCCCCCATGCCCCTCCGCCTGTACAATACGCTCGGCCGGCAGCTACAGGACTTTGCTCCCCTGCGGCAGGATGGGCGCGTGAGCCTGTACACCTGCGGCCCCACGGTCTACGCCGAGGCCCACCTGGGCAACCTAAGGACCTACATCTTCGAGGACATCCTGCGCCGCACCTTGGCCGCAAACGGCTACACCGTTGAGCACGTAATGAACATCACGGACGTCGGCCACCTGGTGGGCGACGAGGACGAGGGCGAGGACAAGGTGGAGAAGGCTGCCTCGGCCAGGGGCATGGACGCCTGGCAGCTAGCCACCCACTTCACCCAAATCTTCCAGGCAGACCTAGTAGCCCTCAACGTCCTGCCGCCGCAGAGGTGGGTCAAGGCGACGGACACTATCCCGCAGCAAATTGCGCTGGTGCAGCAGCTGGAGGCCAAGGGCTTCACCTACGCCACGTCCGACGGCATCTACTTCGATACGTCTAGATTGCCAGGCTACGGCGTGCTGGAGCCGCAGCGCCTAGCTGGCCAGCGAGCCGGCGAGCGGGTGGACATGGGCGAGAAGAAGAACGCGACAGACTTCGCTCTCTGGAAACTGAGCCACCCCACTCCACGTCATCCCGAACTTGTTTCGGGATCTAGCCAACCCACCAAGAAGCGGCAGATGGAGTGGCCGTCGCCGTGGGGCGTCGGCTTCCCGGGCTGGCACCTGGAGTGCTCTGCAATCTGCCAGGATGCCTTCGCTAACTGGAATCTAACCGCTCGGGGCGCCGGAGCCTCCGGCGAAGGTGCCTGGTTGGATATTCACTGCGGCGGCATAGACCACGTGGCCGTGCACCACACCAATGAGATCGCGCAGACGCAGGCAGCCACAGATCGTCCCCTAGCTAAGTTCTGGCTGCACGGCGCGTTCCTCGTCCTGGGAGGCGAGCAGCGCATGGGCAAGAGCGAGGGCAACGCGCTCACCATCCGCACGCTGCAGGGCAAGATGGTAGACCCGCTCGCCTACCGCTACTTCTGCCTGCAGGCGCACTACCGCTCGGCTCTAACCTTCAGCTGGGAGGCGGTGGAGGCGGCGCAGTCTGGCTGGCAGAGCCTGCGCACCAAGGCGCTGGCGCTGCCCAGTGGGCAGGTGGACGACGCCGCTATTCAGAAGTTCATGGACGACGTGAACGATGACCTGAACACGGCCAAAGCTCTGGCCACGCTGCACGGCTACGTTAGCCAGACGGGTGCAACGCGCGAGACGGTAGCAAAGATGGACGAGGTGCTGGGGCTGCAGCTGCTAGATGCTCCGGCGAGTGTGGGAGCACCCGCAGAGGTCAGGGCGCTGGCTGACCTACGCGAGGCGGCACGGCAGGCCAAGGACTTCGCCAGAGCGGACGAGCTCCGCCAGCAGATAGAAGCAGCCGGCTGGACGGTGCGTGATACGTCTGCTGGATTCGAACTCACCGCTCACTAGATTATCTCTGCCTGGTAGCTCCGGGGTCAGCAAGCTGGCCTTCTTTCTGCACAAGATTGCTTCGGTCGGTTGGGCCTCCCTCGCAATGAGTAGAAAAGTGGCAGCGAACATCGATACCAAGCAATTAGAAATACCTACTCATTGCGAGGGAGCCGCCCCGGGCGGCGTACGAAGCAATCCCCTCCCTAAACCTTGGGCAATAATATGAACCCCAGCTACTACGTATACATCCTCACCTCCCCCGCTAGGAATGTCCTGTACGTCGGCGTTACGCGTAACCTTGCAGCCAGAGTGGCTACGCACAGGGGTGCAACCAATCTGAGCAGCTTCACCGCCCGCTACAATGCAACAATCCTCGTCTACTTCGAGCGCCACGAATCTATGCATGCGGCCATTGACCGCGAGAAGCAACTCAAAGCGGGTTCAAGGAAACGAAAGCTATTGCTAATCAACGACTTTAACCCAACCTGGCGGGACCTATCCGACGATGAAGGCATCGCGGAGAGATCGCGCTGATCCAAACCCCGTAGACGTCAAGAACCCCCGCTGTTAGACGGGGGTTACTTTCTATT
>CAZHXI010000007.1:0-37679 GCA_964536515.1 uncultured Gammaproteobacteria bacterium
ACGCGCTGCTCTCGGCCGCCGACCAGCTGAAGCAGGGCGTAACGATCCACGAAATCCTCGGCCAGAAGCCCAAGCTGTTCCCGCCGCACATCACGCAGATGAGCGCCGTGGGCGAGCAGACCGGGTCGCTAGATACCGTGCTGGCCGAGATCGCCGACCTCCACTTGCAGGACATCAACCAGACCATGAAGGACCTGCCCACGCTCATCGAGCCGGTGCTGATGATCCTCATGGGCATCGGCGTGGGCGGCATGGCCGTGGCGCTGCTGCTGCCCATGTACTCGCTGACGGATGCGATTAAGTAGGGCGGAACACAGGAACACAGGAACACAGGAACACAGGAACACACCGAGATTATGCCCGAGACACGTGCAAACAATCCCCGTAAAGACGCAATGTTTTGCGTCTCCGCCTGCAGCCGACGCATGCGTCCGGGCTACTCCATGGGTGAAATAGCCGGCGTCATGGCCATCCTCGCCGTGCTCATCACCATCACCGCGCCGTCCTTCGCCGGCCTGCGGGCTCGCTACGTGCTCGGCGGCGCCGCCAAAGACCTGGCGGGCGACATGCGCTACGCCCAGCAGCGGGCCGTAACCGAGCAGGTGAACCACGAGCTGCGAATCGACGCCGCGGCGGGCAGCTACACGGTGGTCCGCCTGGGCAGCCCAGAGTCTACCGTAAAATCGGTAACGTTCGACCAGGCGGTAACCGTAGACTCCCCCACCGGCCTGAACGCAGACCGGGTGAGCTTCAACTCCTCCGGCGCGCCCTCCAACAGCGGCGACGTGGTGCTGGTGCACGGCAGCGGCTCCATCGCCACCGTATCGGTTCGGCCGTCCGGCTTCGTAACGGTGCAGTAGGCAGAACACAGGAACACCAAGATTATGACCGACCAACGACAAACGACCAACGGCAATCGAACCAAGCCTGGCTTCACCCTGATGGAGGCCATGGTGGCGCTCGCCATCTTCGGCGCATTCACCTCGCTGATGATCGTATCCTTCCCCGTAGCGCTTCGGATGATTGGCAGCGGCAACAAGCTGACCGTCGCCGCCAACCTAATGCAGGCGGAAATTGAGGAGCTGCGATCGGTGGCCTACGCCGACCTGGGGGTGGGCACCTACATGAGCAACGTTCGGGCTGACTCCGACCCGGCCTCGCCCTACTACGGCTTCACCCACACGGTTACCGTAGAACGCATCGACGACAGCCTCAACGTCTCGGGCAGCGAGACCGGCCTGAAGCGCGTGACGCTGACCACCAGCTGGTTCGACCCGCTGCGGGGCAACCAGAGCAAGAGCGTGTACACCGTCGTTACCTCGTACTAGGTGGCGAAACACTGGAAAACAGAGACACTGAAACACAAAAACACTGAGAACAAAGGTATGGCGATCAACGATCAACGATCAACGAACTCACGCCCCGGATTCACCCTCACCGAGGTCCTGGTCGCCACCAGCGTGGTCGCCATTGCCCTCACCCTCATCTACAGCATCGTGCAGGTCGGCCACCGCACCTACCTGACCGGCGAGCGCCGCGCAGAGCTGGCCCAGAACGCCCGCGTAATCGTAGACCGGATCGTGCGCGAGTACCGGCAGACCCCCGAGCTGATAACCGCCCTGCCGGACGTTCCGGACGACCCGTTCTTCCCTCCGCCGGACGAGCTATTCTTCCGCAACGGCCACGACCTAGACCCAACCACCTACATCCGCTACTGGCACAATCCAGCCGACAGCACCGTCAACCGCCAGGTGGTAGCCTACGCCTTCGACAGCATCGACCCGGGCACCTACGTGCTGTTCTCGGCGGTGGACGGCAGCGGCAACCCGCCCGACGAGCACATCCTGGACGACGAGGTCATCGGCGAGTACGTAGACTCGTTCACCCCCTGGGGCGACCGTACCGTTACCCTAGACCTGGGGCTCCGCAAGGTGGACACCGAGCTGGAGCTACGCACCAAGGTGCTGGGCCGCAACCTATGATCGCCCGCCGCAGCTTCATCCTGGTATCGGTGGTGCTGACCTCGGCGCTGCTGCTGGCGGCGCTCACCACCCTGCTCTCGGCCGGCAACGCCGAGCGGCAGATCGCCGTCAGCCAGTTCGCCAGCATCCAGGGCTACAACCTTGCCGAGGGCGCGGTGCAGCACGCGGTGTGGCGGCTGAAGAACGACCCGACCTGGAGCACCCAGTTCACCACCAACCCCACCTGGTCTGCCTCCCTCAGCCGCAGCAACGTGTTCGGCTCGGGCGCCTCGTACGCCCTGTCGGTGAGGAACACTGAGCTGGGGCACGCCGACGTAATCGCCACCAGCACCTGGCCGCTCAACAGCGGCGCCACGGCGCAGCGTGTGGTTAAGGTGAAGGTGTTCAAGGCGCTGGGCACCGGCTCGGTCGCCAGCTCCACGGTGCTCTCGGACACGTCGTTCACCGCCCAGCTGGGCGCCGTGGTCAACGTGGCGACGGGCGCCCTGCACGCCAACGGCAACGTGAACATCAACTGGTGGAGCAACGTCCAGGTGCAGGCAACCACGTCAGCCACGGGAACGATAAGCGTCGGCGTCGGGTCCACCCTCACCTCGCCGGTCAAACGCGCCACCAACTTCCCCCCCGCGGCCAGCAGGGTAGACCTGCCGCAGGTGGACTTTGACTCGGCGCAGCCCACGTCGCTGCGCAGCAGGGCCCAGGCCGAGAACCACGTGTACACCTCCAGCCAGTTCGCCGCCATGATGGCAGCCAATACGAACCTATCTACGTCCGGCACGGTCACGTACGTCACGGGAGAGGTGGACCTAAAGAAGGGCTACCACCTGACGGTGAACGGCATTCTAGCCGCGGACGGGCAGATACGCATCGGCAACACCCTGCGCTGGACCAGCGACTGGACCGAGCTGCGGGTGGTCAACACCCCCGGCCAGGCCTCCGGCCTATTCAGCAAGTCCCGCATCAGCCTGGGCCTATTCACCAACCTGTTCCAGGTAGCCGGCGTGGTGTACGCCAACGACCAGTTCAGCATGCTGCAGATACTGCAGAGCCCCACCATTACCGGGGCCCTGTTCGCCCGCAGCGTAGACTTCAACGGCATCCTCAGCCCGGTGACGATCACCCACAGCCAGGCCATCGCGGACCAGTCGCTGGGCATTCCGCAGTTCTCCCCCGTCATATCCGTGGAGCATTGGGAGGAGGAGTACTAGCAGGTATACTGGCAGCATGGTAGGTATCGCGCACGCAAACGGCATCGTGGGGCTGGACATCAGCGACCACGTGCTGCGGCTCGCCATGGTGCGCGGCGCCGGCCGCAAGCTGCGGCTGGTGGCAGCCGCCGACGTAGCCGTACCTGAGGGCACCATCGTCCACGGCGACATCGCCAAGCCCGACGTGGTGGCAGGCCTGGTGCGCCAGCTGCACCAGCGTGCCGGCAGCGCCGCCCGCTCGGCCAAGCACTGCGTGGCCAGCCTGCCCGAGCCGACCAGCTTCCTGAAGCTGCTGCAGGTTACGCCGTCCGCCGTGGCCGACCTGGGCCACGAGGTTCTAGCCGAAGCGGCCAACCACCTGCCCATGGCAACGGACGAGGCCTACATCGACTGGCAGCTGCTCTCCCCCGCCGACTCCCACGGGCCCGCTACGGTACTGGTCGCCGCCACGCCGCGGCAGACCGCGGACCAGTACCTAGAGGTGCTGAACCGCGCCGGCCTAGACCCCGTGGCGCTGGAGCTTGAGCCGGTGGCAATCGGCCGGGCCGTGCTGACCGAGGGCGCGCTCGCCACGGGCACCGTGGCCGTGCTGGACCTGGGCGGCACGCGAGCCAGCTACACCGTATTCCGGGCGACCGTACCCCAGTTCACCGTCAGCCTACCCGTAGCCAGCGCCGAGTGGACGGGCACCGTCGCAAGGGCGCTGCAGCTCGACGCTGCCCAGGCTGAGGAGGCCAAGCTCCGCTGCGGCCTGAGCAACCCAGCCTGCGACGGCGCGGTCGCGGACGCCCTAGCCGAGCCCCTGCAGGACCTCGCCCGGCGGATGCAGGAGGCGCTGGGCTACTACCAGGGCCACCTGGACGCGACCAGGCCCGTAGAGAGGACGCTGCTCACGGGCGGAGGCGCCCAGCTGATCGGCCTGACAGACTACCTCACGCCGCTGCTGGGCCACCCGGCGGAGCTGGCGAACCCCCTCGCCGGCATCGCCACCAGGCAGTTCAAGCTCACCCCCGCCCAGGGGCTACGCTACGCCACCGCCCTCGGGCTCGCCCGCCGCACCACCATCCCCGTCCAGGTATGATGATTACCCTCAACTTGATCAGCGAGGGCCAGCGGCGGCGCATACGCGAGAGCTGGGCTGCCGACGAGGCCCGCAGCATCGCCGTGACCACGCTGTTCGTGGTGCTGCTGGCCAGCGGAACGCTGTTCGGCGCGCGCCACCTGCTCTCCGCCGTTCGCGACCTCTTCGCCACCGGCATCCGCGCCACCGCCCAATCAACGGCCGTAGCTGAAGCAGACCAGGCCGCCGCCCTGCAGCTATCCGCCGCGCTAGCACACGGCCCGGACTGGGGTTCGTTCCTAGAGAGGATTGCCGCAGCTGTTCCTGCGGGCGTGGCGCTCTCGAACGTATCGGTCGATGAGGATGGCAACGTCCAGCTCTCCGGCCTCGCCGGCACCAGGGCCGGGCTGCTGCAGCTGCAGGACCAGCTCCGCAGCAGCGGGGCAATCGCCGACCTGTACTCGCCCGTACGGAACCTGCTGCAGCCGAACGACATCAGCTTCGAGCTGACGGGCCGCATGGCAACGTCTTCGCCGCAATGAGCAGCTACGTTCGACTGCTAGCCGTACCCGCCGCCATCATGGCTGCCGCGGCTGCCATGTGGCTGCTCGTAGGCTTGCCCTCGTGGAGAGACCTGCCGGGGATTCGGCAGGAGCTAGCCCAACGCCGCGGCGAGCTGGAGGCTGTAGCCGCGACCACCAGGGGCAGCAGCGGGGCCGGCGATAGCCACGAGCTAGACGCGGCGCTCGCCGCTGTCCGCGGAGCTGGAGCGCCGCTCGGCCAGGAGCTAGACGTCATCGTGACGCTGGAACGGCGCGCCGAGGCACGGCAGCTGACCCAGCGCCTGCAGCTGGGCGACCCGACCCCGCTGGGGCGGAGCACCTGGCAGCAGAGCGACGTGAACCTAGAGGTCATCGGCTCTTTCGCCGCCGCCGTGGCCTACCTGGATGACATCCGCCGCCTGCCCTGGCTCCTGAACGTATCCAGCCTGAGCATCCAGCGGGAGCAGTCGGGGAAGGTTCGTGCAACCATCGTCGGCACCATGCTGTGGCGGCCGTCGTAGCCCTATGAAAATTTCCTTCCGCTTCAACCTAGTCATCGCCCTGCGCATCCTCCACGGGCTGGTGGTCGTGGCGCTGGTCGCCGGGTGCATCCACCTGGGCGTACGCCTGTACGACCAGTTCTACCTACCGTACAACCTGGAGGATACCCCCATCGTTCCAGCTGCCTCCGAGTCAACCAGCCCGGCGATGCGGTCCCTGCTGCAGACCGCCGAGCAGCTGGAGCAGCGGTTCGCCAGCACCACCGCCCCCAGGGCAGTTCCCGAGGTCTTCTGGCCCGCCGGCGCTCCGACCAGCAGCGCTCGCTAGCGAGCTCGCCTCGCTGGAGCTACGGCGAAGCGGGCTAGCCGCCGCAGGACCGCCACCAGCGCGGCCACGTCGTCAGCCGTGGTACCGCGGCCCAGGGTGATGCGGAAGGCCTCTGCGGCCTCGTCTGAGCTCCAGCCCATTCCCCGCAGGGCGGGAGATGCCAACGTGGCGCCGGCGGCGCAGGCGGTGCCCGCAGACGCCGCGATGCCCGCTAGATCCAGGGCAGACAGCGCCACGTCCGCCGGCAGCCCCGGACGACGTAGGTGCAGGTGGCCGGGCGCGGTCCTGCTGGGCACTCCGGTAGCGATGTAGCCGAGTGGCCGCAGCTGGCGGAGGGCGGATGCCCGCAGCGCCGCCACTGCCCTGCGCATTCGCGCGTGGGCGGGCGTACCGAGCAGCGCCACGGCTGCCCCCATGCCCACGACGCCGGCGACGTTGACCGTGCCCGCCCGCCGCCCGCCCTCCTGCCCGCCGCCCAGCAGCAGCGGCCTCAGCTGCACGCCGGATCGGACGAAGAGGCAGCCAACGCCCTTGGGGCCGTAGACCTTGTGGGCGGAGAGGGAGAGCAGATCTACGCCCAGCCTGCGCACGTCGCAGCTCAACCAGGGAGCCGCCTGCACCGCATCGGTGTGCAGCAGCACGGGTGGAAGCTTGCCCCTCTGCCGTCGGCGATTGACCTTCGCGATGAGCTTGGCCACCTCGGCCACGGGCTGCACCGCGCCCGTCTCGCCGTTCACGTACTGCAGTGAGACTAATCCGGTCTGCGGACGGATTGCCGCTACAATCTTAGCTGCCGAGACGTATCCAGAGCGTGAGGCTGCGACGGTCGTAACGCCGCTGCCACGGCGGCCGAGCTCCGCCGCTGGCTCGGCTACTGACGGGTGCTCGATTGCCGAGACCACCAGGTGGCGTGGGGCAATGCCGAGCAGCGCCAAATTGTTCGCCTCGGTTGCTCCGGAGGTAAAGACGACCTCGGCTGCACCGCAGCGGATGAAACGGGCTACCTGCGACCTCGCCCGCTCCACCGCAGCCGCCGCCCCGCGTCCGGCGGCGTGGCTAGACGATGGGTTGGCGAACACGCCGGATTGGTACGGCTGCATCGCAGATGCCACGGCTGGGTCGAGCGGCGTGGCGGCGGCGTAGTCGAGGTAGGTTCGATGGTCGTAGGTCGTAAATTTGATTGTCGTAAAATTCTGATAGCTCGAGGCAAATTGCACTGTTCACCAAATGTTCGCTACAGTAGCTTACTGTCTACCACCCTACCAACGACAGGCGACCAACGACAAACTAGCATGCTTCCCCTCACCCGAACGCAGCGTCGCATATTCACCCAGCTCCAGCGCCTGTACGCCGAGGGCGGGTACCAGCCCAGCTACCGCGAGCTGGCGGCGAGCCTCGGCCTATCCTCCCCCGCCTCGGTCCACGTCCACCTCAAGACGCTGGAGGCTAAGGGCTACCTGCGACGGGATGACGCCGGCAAGCTGACGCCCATCCACGGCGCAACCCACCAGGCCATGGCGCTGCCGGTGCGGTGGCGCATCAGCGGCAGCGCCGCCCCGCAGCCAGTCTCGGGATTCGAGCAGCGCGCCGTGCCAGCCACGCCCGGCGGCGGCGACGAGCACTACCTCTGCCTGGTGGAGGACGACTCCTACGCCGACATGCACCTGCTGCCCGGCGACTGCCTGGTGGTAGCCGAAACGACGGTAGCTAGGAACGGCGACGTGGTGCTTGCCCAAACTCCGGACGGAACCGCCGTACGCCGCTACCAGCGCGACGGCAACACCTACCGCCTGCACGCCCTCTCCCCCGCCGTACCCCCCATCGTGCTGGACCGGGTGGCTGTCCTGGGAATCCTCCGGAGCGTGATTAGAACCCTAGGGAATGCCTAGCCTTGACGTAGCCACCCCGGATTGGTACTCTCCCATTCTACTTTCTAGTTTCTAGATTCAACCAAGTATGGCTACAAAGAAAGCGGGTGGCTCCACAGCCCTAGGCCGAGATTCCCAGAGCAAGCGCCTGGGCCTTAAGGTGCACGACGGCCAGCAGGCTAAGGCCGGCATGGTCTTGGTCCGCCAGCGCGGCAGCAACTTCCGGGCCGGAACCGGAGCGGCGGTGGGCGTAGACGACACGGTGTTCGCCACGGCGGCCGGCACGGTTCGCTACACCAGCCGCACCATCAAGACGTTCAGCGGCAAGCGCCAGGTCCGCCGCACCGTTACGGTGAAGTAGTCAACTTTTGGATTCAGTTAAAGAGCCCGCCGTTAGGCGGGCTCTTTCGTTTATACGGTCTCTAGCCATCCCTATCTCCCGACATCCAGCCAAGGCGCCTCCCGTCCATACTCTCGATGTAGAAGCCATCCTGATGGCTCACCTGATCGAGGTATACCCTTTGGGTAGGCGCTAGGGTTAAGTACCCCAAAGTCGTCTCGCCGCGGAACATCCAAACGTGTCTCACACAGACGCTATCCCCATTACCATTCTCGATCCAGCAGCTCTCTGATTTAGGTGGCCAGGTAGCGTGAAGCGTCACGCCCCCCGATAGCTTGGCATACTCGGGGTCTGGCAGCGGCATAATCTGACCGAACAACCAACTCATACCATAAATCAGCGCTATGAGCGCAACTGCGCCACCAAACACTACATACTCATCTTCTTTCATTGACTGACTCCTAACTACTTCGAGGTTCTCTACTATGAACGAACACAGATAGAACCTATCTACCCTAAAATGGCGGTACCGTCAATATAAGAGTTGAGAAAAATATCTCCATCTACACCCTCGCGTACCGGCGGATGGCGACGGCGGCGGAGAGAACGTTCAGCACGATGAGCCCCAGCAGCTGCAGCCCGAACACCTGGATGAAGTTGGCGTTGAAGTAGCCAGCCAAGCTGAAGGCGCTGGACGACCACAGGCTATTCACCAGCGGCTGCACCACCCACAGCAGCACGTACCACAGGCCGATGAACAGCACGGTGCTGGCGGCGGCGTAGATGGCGGCAGCCAGCAGGAACGGGGCTTTCACGTACCAGGCGCTGGCGCCGACCAGCTTCATGATGCCTATCTCGTCGCGCTGGGTGTACATGGCTACACGGACGGCGTTGAACACCAGCAGCAGGGCGATGAAGACGAACACGGCGCTCACCATTAGGCCGAAGGTGCGAGCCTTGGCCGCGAGCGAGCCGAACTTTTGGATAATGGCGGCGTAGTCGCGGAACTCCTCGTCGTTCTGCTGCAGCAGGCTGCGGTACGGCTCGTCGCCGACGACGGCTAGGATGGGCTGGTAGTCGCGCTCGCTGCTCGCCTGGACCACCAGGCTGCTGCCGAACGGGTTGCCGCCCACTGCTGCCAGGCTCTCCATAACGGCCGCATCTGTGGCGTGGCGCTCCTTGAACCGCTCCAGGGCAACGTCGGGGCTAATGTACCGCACCTGGGCTACGCTGGGGTGCTCGCTGAGCGACATGCCCAGGTCGCGCACGCGCTCGGCGGCTACGTCTGGCTTGAAGTAGAGCACCAGGTTCACCCGGCTACGGAGGTCTGCCAGGGTATGGTCGCCGAGGACGCTGACCGACAGCAGCACGTTCACCGACAGCAGCGTCATTACGCCCACGATGCCGGTGGCAAGGCTGAGCCAGGCGTTGCGGGTAACGTTCTGCCAGGCGTGCCGTAGCAGGCGTCCGACGTGCAGCATGTTCAGCATAGCTCTAGGCTATCACAGCACGTAGCGGCCTACCGCCTGGTCCCCCACCACCTGCCCGCCGTCCAGCGTAATAACGCGGCGGCGGAGGCCGTTCACAATCTCGCGGTTGTGCGTAACCAGAATGACGGTGGAGCCCAGCTCGTTGATGCGCTGCAGCAGGTCGATGATCTCCTGGGCGTTGACGGCGTCCAGGTTGCCGGTGGGCTCGTCCGCCACCACCAGCTTGGGCTGGTTCACCAGCGACCGGGCAATGACCACGCGCTGCTGCTCGCCGCCGGAGAGCTGGCCGGGGTAGCGGTCTGCCTTGTCTGCCAGGCGGACGAGGTCTAGCACCTGCGGCACCACCCGCTTGATGCGGTGGGTAGGCTCGCCGCGGGCTTCCAGGGCGAAGGCTACGTTCTCGGCCACCGTGCGCTGGGGAAGCAGCTTGAAGTCTTGGAACACCACCCCAATCCGCTGCCGCAGCTGCGGCAGGTGGCTCGGACGGAGCGTGCCCAGGTTCACGCCGTCTACCACCACGTCGCCGCTGGTGGGCTTCTCCTCGCCGATGATGAGCTTGATGAGGGTGCTCTTGCCCGTGCCGCTCTGGCCGACGATGGATACGAACTCACCCTCGTCCACCTTCAGGCTCACATCGCGCAGGGCCACTATGTCTGGGGCGTACTCCTTAACCACGTTCGAGAACTCGACCATGCATCCATTCTACATCGGAGAGACGGTAACCGTCAGCAGGCCCGCCCCCTTGCTCCCCAGCTTCTGGAAGGCCACCAGGTCTAGGTCTATAGCCCGGCCCGTCCAAGCCTCGGGCCCGTAGTCGTTCACGGTCACCACCACCGACCGACTGGGGTCATCGGCGCGGGTCACGCGGAGCTTGGAGCCCTTGGGGTAGGCCGTGCTGGCGGCGCAGTCGCAGCCCCTGTACCGGTACCAGCTGGCAATGCCCTGCTGCCGGTCTGCCCGGCTGGCTAGGGCGAGGCTCGCGGTGCCCGGCTTAGAAATGGTTCGGCTGCCGTCCTTGTTCAAGCTGCTGGGTACCTCAATCCAGGTACCATCCTCCAGCACGGCCAGAAGCGCGGTGTAGCCGGTTGGCTTGAAGCTGGGCCTGATGGTTATAGACTCGATCGGCTCGGCAGCCTCCAGCCGATAGGTAGAGCCGAGCGCCCGCCACGGCTCGGGCAGCTGCGGCAAACCCTGGGGGATAACTAGGGCGGACTGGCCTAAGCCGAGGCGAACCGAGGTAACGCCGTCCGGACTGGTCCAACTGGGCTGCTGGATGTTCCAGCCGTAGGGCTCTGCGTAGGCGTTCTGCCCCAGCAGCAGGCCCAGAGTAGCCGCCCCCGCCCATAGTTGCCGTATTTTTACATGTATCATAGAGTAGTGGCTCCGTTGAAATCGTGCGGGATTAGTATAATGGTAGTACACGACCTTCCCAAGGTTGGAGCGCCGGTTCGATTCCGGTATCCCGCTCCAACCTTCGCCCTCGCTGCGCTCGGGCTTCGGTTGGCCTTCGGCCACCCAAAGCCTAGTCTATAGCCAAGAGGTTTGAGAGCGAAGGTTGGAGCGTCCGCCGTAGCTCTCCGTAGCTTCAGCGAAGGAGAGCGAAGGTGGGCATTCACAATAGAGAATACGCCGATGTAGCTCAGCTGGTAGAGCAGTGCTTTCGTAAAGCAAAGGTCGCCGGTTCGAATCCGGCCATCGGCTCCAGATTTAAATTTACGGCAGGTAGAAAGCTGCGTCCGCGGCTAGCCTTTCCTGCGCCAGGAAATCGTCTACGGCCCGCACGGGGAAGGTGAGCTGCCACAGGTGCCAGTGCGTGGCGCCGCTATCGTCGGTCGCAGACTCGCTGAAGCGGTACACGGCTAGTCCCTCGGGCGTGGGCACGGGCGCTGTCCGCGTGTCTCGGGAAGTCGCCGCAATGGCGTCGGCCGCTGCGGGCCCTATATCCAGCGCATCTACCCAGCCCTGGTCTGCCATGCCCACCAGCCCGCGTACGCGGCTGGCCGCTTCGGCCTGCTGCCACGCCTGGCTGTAGCGCTGGCGGTCGGCGACGAGGATGACGGCGAGACGGGCTCGCTCCACCGCGGGACGTAGGATAGCCTCGCGGAACTCTGGCACCGTGAGCCCGTACGTAGAGCCGGTCCACGACGGCAGGTCCACGCCGGCGCCAATCCCCCGCTGGATACGATCCAGCTCCCGCGACAGCTGCTCGGCGGTTACGGCCTGGCCACGCCGAACCAGCTCGGCGCGTACCAGCTGCTCGTCCACCCAAGCCTGGAAGGCGGCCCGCTTGTCGCCCTCGGATACGGGAGCCAGCGCCGCCAGCGGCGAAGCGTTCAGCTTGGGCTGCCACTCAACCCGAGAGTACAGGTCTGACAACGTCAGCACGTGGCTGCCCGCCCTGCCCGCCCGCAGCGGAACCAGCTCTGCTACGGCCCGCGCGGCGAAGCCGTCAGCTCCGAGGCGGTAGATTGCCAGCCAGGCAGCGGCGGGCGCCAGCGCCGCTGCCAGCAGCACGGCTGTAACCCAACGCAGGTAGTGGCGACGGTGGGCGGCCACCGGGTGCGTGGCCACGGGCGCCAGCGGCGCGTTTGCCTTCACGGCCCGACGGTGGACGAACCGTGACAGGAAATGGCGGCGTGGCTTCTGCGCCGGCCGCGTCGGTTCTACCGGCGGGATTGGAGCGGCCACGGGTACGGCAGGAATGGCGGGCGCGGCCGGCGCCACGGGTTCTGGTGCCACATCAATTGCGGGCACCGGTTCGGGTACGACATCTGCCGGCGGCGGCGTCGGTTCCACGGGCGGGTTCGTGGGCGGGGGTAGAGACGAGGCGCGCCTCGTCTCTACGTCGGTTTCTACCGGCGCGGCAGGGATGGCAGGCGCCGCCGGTGCATCGGATCCGATGACGGCCAGAACCGCGGCACGCTGCTGGGCGAGACGACCGCTGAGCGGCTGTGGGCTAGGATCCTGTTCCATTGCCATATTGTACCTCAGCAGTAGCGACGTTGCATTGCAACGCCCCTACTACGCCGGGTCACCGAAGAAGTAGCGCCACCACAGCTGCGGCAGCGAGGGTCCCACGTCGGCGGCTACCGCAGCCGCTTCGCCCCCCGCGGCCGACTCTGCCTGGCGCACGACGACGGGCTGCTCACCAGGCGCACCGAGCCCCAGGCTGCGGCGCGCCTCTACCGCCACGAACTCATCGCTGGCTAGGTAGCCTATGGTGCCCGAGAGCTCCCGGTTCTCGGCCTGGAACCTGCCGATGCGCTCCTGCAGCAGGGCGAGCTCAGCGGCGACCTGCCGGTTGCGATGGATTGCCCGTGCCGTACCGACCGCGAGCAGCAGGGCAACCACGCCCAGGGCAACGCTGCCCACCCGCAGCCGCAGCCCCCGGCCTGAGCGTCGGGGCGCCGCTAGGTCTTCTGGGCGTCGGCGGGGCGCAGCCATGCTACGCCGAAGTCTGCGCCGTGGGGTACACGGCGTCGTAGGCGGGGTCGTTGTGCCTCGCCTGCAGCCAGGCTGCCTGCGACTTACGGATGAGGTCTACCACCGCGTCCGGGTGGCCGATGCGCCGGCACTCCAGACGCTGCGTGCTGCTGGCAGACTGCACCGTGATGGTGCCGAAGTTGGTGAGCGTGGCGTTCATGCCGCGCCGCTCGTACGAAATGTCCTGCAGCGCACGGAACGGAACCTCGGCCACCGAACGGGTGAAGAACCCGGTCTGCTCGTGGTACACGGTGCGCCGGTCCGTTACGACCAGGCAGGTGAAGTACCACGTCACCAGCAGGTGGGCGCTCCACCACAGCGCCACGAACAGCGTCACCCCGCCCAGGACGTACCCGAGGGTCCCCATCCTGACGAGCGGGATAATGAAGAAGAACGGCACGCACCACAGCAGCAGGTTAGACATGACCGAGCCGCGGAACGACCACAGGCTGGGGTGGAAGACCTGGACCAGCTGCTCGCCGGGCCGAAAGTTCTTGAGGTAGAAGGGGGAAGACATTGGGGTCAGTATAGACTAGAAGACATGAACACTAGAACACATGAACACCGATGGGTATCGGGCCAGGCCAGGCACACGTGTTCTCGTGTTCGCCGTGTTCTGGTACTATCCAGCAATGAAGCAACGTGCCCTCCGCATCATCTGGCTAATCGTCTCCGCCATGGTGGTGCTATCGATGCTGATGTTCACCGTCAGCTTCGGGTACTAGACGAGCGCGGCTTGAACACGGTCCAGTAGACATCCGCCGGCACGTCCACGCTGCCGTGGCTGGCCATCTTGCGCTTGCCAGCCTTCTGCTTCTCCAGCAGCTTCCGCTTGCGCGTCACGTCGCCGCCGTACAGCCCAGCCGTAACGTCTTTGCGCATGGCGCTCAGACGCTCGGCCGCCACCACCTTGCCGCCCACCGCCGCCTGTATCTTCAGCTCGAACTGGTGCCGGGGCAGCAGCTGCTTGAGGGAGGTAACCATCTCGCGGCCCAGCCGCCCGGCCTGGTCGTGGAATACCAGGCGCGACAGGCCCTCCACCCGCTCCTCGGCCAGGAGGATGTCCAAGCGGACGACGTCGGTGGGACGGTAGCCCGCCACGGCGTACGACAGCGAGGCGTAGCCCGAGCTGATGCTCTTCAGCTGGTCGTAGAAGTCGGTGAGGATCTCGGCCAGCGGCATATCGAACTGCAGGCGCAGCCGGTCGCCGGGCAGCGGCTCGACGCTGTGGTACGTCCCCCGCCGGCTGACCACCAGCTGGATCATTGCGCCCTGGTAGCTTGCCGGGGTGATGATCTCTATATCCACGTAGGGCTCGGTGGCGGTCCACTGGTGCGAGGCCTCGGGCCAGTCCGCCGGGCTGGATACCACCTGCAGCGCCGCGCCGGGCCGCTCGATGTGGTAGGCCACGGAAGGCGCAGTGAGAAGCACCGTTAGGCCGTACTCGCGCAGCAGCCGCTCCTTGATGATCTCCATGTGCAGCAGCCCCAGGAAGCCGCAGCGGAACCCCTGGCCCAGCACGGACGACCGCTCGGGTATAGCTTCCAGAGAGGCGTCGGTCAGCTGCAGCTTGCCCAGCGCCGTGCGCAGCTGCTCGAACTGGCTGCCGTCCTTGGTGTACAGGCCGGCGAACACCATCGGCGGCATGGGCTGGTACCCCGCCAGGGGGACGGCGGGGGCAGCGGCAGACGTAACGGTATCGCCCACGCGCACGGCGGAGAGCTGCTTGGTACCCAGAACCAGGTAGCCAATCTCGCCGGCGGCGAGGGACGGCGACGCCACCATCTCGGGGGTGAAGTAGCCTGCCTCCAGCACATCGTTGGCCACGCCGGCGGCGAACAGGAGCACGCGGTCGCCCTTGCGCGCGGCGCCGTTCACCACGCGCACGTACGCCACCACGCCGCGGAACTCATCGTACTTGGAATCGAACACCAGGGCCTGCAGCGGCGCCGCGGCGCTACCGGAGGGCGGAGGAACGCGATCCACGATTGCATCTAGCACCTCGGTAATTCCCGCCCGCGCCTTTGCGGACGTAACGATGACCTGGCTCTCGGGCACGCCCACCAGCTCGGCCAGGCTCGCTACGGTGCCGGGGACGTCGGCGGAGGGCAGGTCAGACTTGGTGGCGACGGGGATGATCGTCAGCCCAGCCTCCTTAGCCAGGTGCAGGTTAGCCAGCGTCTGGGCCTGGATGCCCTGCGATGCATCCACCAGCAGCAGCGCACCCTCCACCGCCTCCAGGCTGCGCGAAACCTCGTAGGCGAAGTCCACGTGGCCGGGGGTATCGATGAGGTTCAGCTCGTGGCCGCGGTACTGCATGCGCACCGGCTGCAGCTTGATGGTAATCCCCCGCTCGCGCTCCAGCTCCATGGTGTCCAGGTGCTGGGGCTGCAGCTCGCGCTCGCTGATGGTACCGGTCGCACGCAGCAGGCTATCCGCCAAGGTGGACTTGCCATGATCTACGTGCGCAATTATGCAAAAGTTCCTAATGTTCATAGCTACTGGCGGCGGAAGAGGCGGATGAATGGCTGGCGGTACCGGTCCAGGAAGGCCCGGACCAGGGCCGTGTCCTGGCTGTCGGTGAGCAAGCTTAGCCCGAGGTAGACCGCCAAGCCAACAGCGCCCGCTGCTGCGCCCTGGCCCAGCACGCCCCAGGCGGTGCGCAGCGCCAGCAGCGGCTGGCCCAGCTCTAGCACCAGCCGGGCAGCCAGCGCCGCGGCAACGGCGTTGAAGACGATGGCCAGCGTGGACCGAACCAAGCTGCGGTCGAAGTACGGCAGCCGTCGCTGCAGCGCCAAGGCTAGGCCGACCGCCTGCAGCGCCACCCCAGCCGCCGTGGCAATCGCAATGCCCTCCACGCCCAGGGTCGGAGCTAGCGCCAGGCTGCCCACGACGGTTACGGCCACGCCGGCTACGGCCCAGGCGACGGGGGTCTTGGTATCGTGCTTGGCGTAGAACGCCCGCGCCAGCAGGCCAATGGCGCTATTGCCCACCAGCGCCACGGTGAGGATACCCATCAGCTGCGCCGTGTAGTAGGTGTCCGACCAGTCGAAGGAGCCGCTGCCCAGCACCAGGCGCACCACGTGCGCACGGAGCGTAACCAGCATCGCAGCCACGGGGACGACCAGGAACAGAATGCGCCGCAGGTTCTGGCGCAGGATGGAGGCGAAGTCGCCGTCGGCATTGGCGGCCGAAGCCTGGGCCAGGACGGGGAAGGTGGCCACGGCGAGCGGCAGGCCGAACACGTTCGTCGGCACGTTCTGCAGGTTATCTGCCCAGGTCAGCTGCGTCAGGCTGCCGGCTGCCAGGCTCGAGGCGACCGCCGTCGTTACCACCAGGCTCATCTGGTTCGCAGCCAGGCCGAAGGTACGCGGCAGCATGAGCTTCCATACCTCCCGCACGTCGGCGTCACGCCACGCCCAGTACCAGCGCGGACGCCAGCCGGCGCGAACGGCCGCGGTAACGGTCAGCGACAGGTGGCCGAGCGCGCCCAGCACCACGCCCCAGGCGAGGCCAATGGGGCCGAGGGCTGGCACCAACGCCACGATGCCGACGATCAAGCCGAGGTTGTACAGAACGGGCGAAGCCGAGAAGGCCACGAACCGACGCATGCCCTGCAGCACGCCGCTGGCGACGTTGCTGCCGGCGTGCAGCACCACGCCCAGCATGATGACGCGCGTCATACCCACCGTCAGCTGCAGCTGCTCGCCGGTGAAGCCGGGCGCCACCGCCGCGACGAGCTGCGGCGCGAATATTATTCCCAGCGTAGCCAGGCAACCCATGGCCACGGCGAGCACCGTCAGAACGCCGCTCGCCAGACGCCAGCCGTCGTCCTCGCTGCGGCTCCGCAGCTTGATGAACGCCGGCACCAGCGCGCTGGACAGGGCGCCCAGCACCAGCGTCTGGAACACGAAGTCGGGCACCCTGAAGGCGGCGTAGTAGGCGTCGGTTACATCGGCGGCGCCGAAGTTGGCCGCCAGCATCCTATCTCGAACCAGGCCGAGTATGCGGCTGACGACGGAGAAGGTAGCCACGATGACGGCGCCGCCGGCCACCGTGCTGCCCCAGGTTCGGAACGAGTTCAGCTGCATGGGTGGGTACAAATAGTCCCCCAGAATCTGCGCTGGAACCAGAGGCTTTGTTTGCGGACGAGGCAGCTGATTTTTGGGGCGTTCGCCCCGAGTAGCTGCCACTTCCTATTGGGCCTGTAGCTCCGAGCGCAGGTTTTGGAGGAGCATCCGCAAGCTGTATTCGTACCACAGAAACCGCCCGCGGTAAAGCGGGCTACAGAACTACGTGAAGCTAGCGGACGACGGGCCGGTGCAGGATCGCCCCGTAGGTCTGGGTGCCGACCAGGGTGGTAACGGCTCGCAGGCTACCTGCCTCGGCCTGCACGTGGAGGCCGGACGAGCCCTGGGACCAGGCCACGCTCGCCTGCGCCGGCAGCGCCAGCTCGTGCGTAATGCGGCGATCGGTGGTGCCGGGCTGAGCCTGCAGCACCAGCTGGTAGACGGCGTACGGGCTGGGCGTTGCACCCAGCAGCTTGCCTAGCCAGTCGGCGCGGGCAGCCGGCACCCACAGCCGCTGCGGCAGCCGGTAGCGCAGCTCTACGGTACGGGTCTCCCCCACGGGCAGGACCACCCAGTTGCCGAATGCGGTCTTGCCCAGCTCTCGGGTTATACGCGTGCCGCTCACCTCGTCCCGTAGCGCCTTGTCTTCGGCGGCGGCCACGTCGGGGTCACGTAGGCTGCCGGGCAGCGGGTCCTTGAGCTGCTGCTCGACCTCGGGGTTGAAGCCGCTCGCCGAGAGCAGCTCGGCTCCCTCGGGCACGTACAGCCGCATGTAGTCCACGTTCGTGACGCCGGTGAAGTGATCGCCGGGCGTGCCGCGGTGGGTACGGGTAACTCGCACGGTATCGATGATGCTACCGTCAGCCTGCACCTCGGCGCGGTGGGCTACGTCTACGGCGATGCTCCCGTCCGTCTTGCCGCCGCCGATGTTGGTGTCCACCAGCATGGCGTAGTCACCCTCGGCCGGACGTAGCGCGCCGTCCCAGCCCCAGGCGTGCGCCCGTGCCTGCAGGTCGCCGTCGCGCAGCCGCAGCAGGATGCTGCCGGAGGCCAGCGAGTCGCGCACGCTGCCCAGGGTCGATACCAGCTGCGGGCCCCGCTGCTTGAACAGCCGCTCCAGCACCCTGGGCGCAAGGTCGGCCAGGAACTGCTTGGGCTTGTTCTCCTCGCGATCGTACTCCAGCTCAACGGACTCCTGCGTCTCGACGATGAAGTTCTCTGCCGTGATCGTCTTGCCGTACTCCGGCATATCCACCGGACCGGTTACCGCTAGCAGGTCGGCGAAGGCGTGCGCGCCGACGGCGAGGACGCCGTCTACCGGTCGGCCGTCTGAATTCTTCCAGAACCACTCGACCTTATCCAGGCTGGTGGGACCATCGGGCCACCAGTTGGCATCCCAAATGTACCAGCCGCCGTCGCGCAGCAGCCTCAGCGGCTTGGGGCCGGCCACGCGAACCTTCTGCGCCGCCTCTAGGTCGTACGGCCCGCCGCCCGGCATATCCAGCCTCTGAATGGCGCCGCGGTCCACCGTCACCACGGCGAGCCCGCCCAGGAAGCCGCCGGTGCCGCGGAGCTCGTTGGGGTTCTGCGAAACGATGAGGTAGGTCTTGGGTCCATCGCCGCCCAGGAAGCCGTAGGCGAAGTCGGCCGCCTGGCCGAACGTCTCCAACGTCTGCACCGCGGTCGGCAGCAGCTGCTGCACCGCTCCGAACCGCTCACGGTACGGCTCCGGTACTGCCTCCGGCGGCACGCCCCGTAGCAGGTCGGCAGCCCTAGAGAGGTGGCCGTGGGCAACCTCCAGCTGGCCACGGAGGCTCTTGAGCTGGTCCGTAATCGGCTCGCTGCCCTGCAGCTGCAGGCTGGTTAGGCTCGAGCTGAGCGCCTCGCCGCCGGCAGCCATTTCCTCACCCGCCGCAGCTAGGTCGCGGCTGTGGCCGGCAGCTCCGGCGCTGCCCGGCAGCGCCTTGGCAACCTGGAACAGCCAGCTCGGCTTGCCGGCGAGCTCTGCCCCCACGCTCGCGAACGACTCACGCGCAGCCTGCAGGTCTGCCTGCGCCGTGGCGAAGTCCATGTCCGCAGCTGCCGCCAGACCCGACTGCAGCTGCTGCAGCCCAGCTTCGCCCGTGGTCGCTAGCTGCTGGCTATCTGCCACCACGTTCTGCACCCAGCGCACGGCCAGCAGCGGCACCGAGATGACAAGGACGGCGACGACCGCCAAGGCTAAGCTCGGTCGTACGGTGCGGTGCCACAGGGTATTCGCGGGGACGGCTGAGCGACGCGGCGACGGAGGCGCAGCGCGTCGCGACCTGAGGACAGACAGCGCCTCGCCGATGTAGCTGGGGCCAGCGGCCGCGACCTGGCCGACCAGAGACCAGTACAGCCACGCCGCGCGGCCCACGAACTCGAACCGCCTGGCGAGGTTTCGGCGGTTGCGGACGGCAGCCTGCGGTGTAACGGTATCCAGGAAGAAATCGTCTGCCGGGGCGACGGGCGCCGGCCGCGCCGGTTCCACGGCGGGGTTCGGGGGCGGTGGTAGAGACGAGGCGCGCCTCGTCTCTACGTCGGTTTTCACCGGCGTGTCGGAAACGACAGACGCGGCCGGCGCCGGCGTGGCGCGCTCCACGCGACGCCAGGCAATGGGCTTCGCCAGCACCTCTGCTACCGCTTCGGATGATTCCGCAACGATACGTGCGCGTAGATCGACGACGTGGATAGACTGATCGGCCGCACCGACGTTGATGCTCAACGATTCACCGGAGGGCTGAACCACCAGCTCCTCGGCCTTCCACCGCGCGACCGCGCCGACCGCCGATGCGTGCGTTACCTGCCGCGCCCTGGTGGAATCATCCGGCGCTACCGGAGCGGCCGGCTGGGCACCCGGCACGACCGAGAAGCCCTCCTGGTAGGCGGCGGCGGTAACGAGCGAGTTGAGCTCGGCGCGCGCATCCGGCTCGGCGGCGCTGCTCAACGCTGGCTGCGCCGGAGCCGCCGCTGCGTCTGGCTCGCGGTACTCGTACTGGTCTACGTCCAGCAGGCTGGGGTCGTTCAGCAGCGCGTTGAGCACACGCGACTCCTCCGGCTGCGCCGCAGCAGGCTGTGCAGCCGCGGGCAGCGGGTACTTCCGCGGCCGTCCGCGGCCGCGCTTGATAGGTGCCGGTGGCATCTGCTCATCCATGCCACCTATTTTAGCACACCGACGTAGCCTCTATTTGTCTACAGCTCCGTACGTGGCGCCCGTCTGGGTCGCCAGACGTTCCCAGCTGAAGCGGCCGACGTTCTCCACACCCCGCTGGACCAGGTCCGAGCGGTACGCCGAATCGGCGGCGAGGCGCTCCACCGCTGCGACCATCTGGCTGACGTTGCCGGGCTCGAACCAGGCTACGCTGTCGCCCAGAACCTCGGGCAGGCAGGACGAACGGGCGACGACCACGGGGCAGCCAGCAGCCTGCGCCTCCAGCGGCGGCAAGCCGAATCCCTCGTACCGAGACGGGAACACGTACGCCGCCGCGTTACGGTACAGGCTGGCGAGCTGATCGTCTGGCAGGTAGCCCGTCCACACCACGCCGTCAGAAATGCCCTCCGCCTCCACCTGCCGCTGCAGGCGTCGCAGGAATTCGTCCTCGCGCCACACGTGCACGAACGTCTGCACCACGCCGCGGCGCCGCAGATCCGCGAACGCACGTATCGCCGTGATCACGTCCTTGTGCGGGAAGGCGTTGCCGACGTACAACGAATATGGTGGATGGATACCATGGGGTAGAGACGAGGCGCGCCTCGTCTCTACAACGTTACCCAAACCATCAACATTGGTAATGCCGTCGGCAACGCCCTCGTGGGTAACGGTGATCCTACGCGATTCAACCCACGGGTACACGGCGCAAATATCGTCGGCCACAAATTGCGTGGGTACCAGAATCTGGCGAGCGCGGCAGAGCGCACGGTTGATTACGGCCCGGTACGCCAGCAGCTTCAGCCCGTACGAGACGGGGTTCAACGTCGTCGCCCGCGACGTGGGGAAATGGTTGATGATCAGATCGTGGATGGTGACGACGAATGGCTGAGGCGCAAACATGGGCACGTTGAAGTGCGGGTAGTGCGTAACGTCCGGCGCCAACCTACGGATGAGACGGGGCAGGTGCAGCTGCTCGGCCAACGTATACCACCGCCACGGCGCACGGACGAGCTGCGCGTTTGCAGGAACGGTACCGACGTCGGCGCGGTAGTCGGCTTCAGCCTGGTCGCCGAGCAGGAAGATCCAGGTGTCAGAGGGACGCAGCGACGGCAGCCGCAGGCACAGCTGCTGCACGTAGCGACCCAGCCCGCCGTGCCGGGGGCCGTAGATTCGGGCGTCAATTACGGTTCGCATGGTTGGACTATACTCATTGCGAGCGCAGCGAAGCAATCACCCCATCAAACCTCCAAGGTTGGGCACGGGATTGCCACGGTCGGCCTACGGCCTCCCTCGCAATGAGTCATTCTTTGCGAACGACGCCTTCGAATAAGCTCCACATCTTACTGGCTGCGGCCTGCCAGGTGAAACCCTTCACCCGTTGCAGCCCACGCTCTCGCAGCATCGTCGCCAGACGCTCGTCGGAGAGGACGTTGTCGATAGCCTGGACTAAACCAGCTTGGTCGTACGGTCGGACGAGCAGCGCGGCGTCCCCCGCTACCTCGAACAGCGATGACGTAGCGCCGGCGACCACGGGGCAGCCCGCCGCCATTGCCTCCAGCACCGGGAAGCCGAAGCCTTCGTACCAGCTGGGCCAGACCAGCGCCGCAGCGCCGGCGTAAAGCTCCCGCCGCTGCTGGTCGGAGACGAAGTTGAGTACGCGGATTCCCTCCCGCGCCGGCGAACGATCGATTGCCCGCCGGACAGCGGACGTCTTCCAACCCCACGGGCCTGCCAGGACCAACGTCAGGTTCGGGTGGCTACGCCGCACGCGGCCGAACGCATCCACGATCGCCTCTACGTTCTTGCGTGGCTCGATGGTGCCGACGTACAGCAAATAGGGTTGGTGGATACCATTCGGTAGAGACGCATTGCAATGCGTCTCTACGCCGTTACCCGCACCACCAACATTGGTAATGCCGTCGGCACCGTTGATGCCGTGCGGGATGACGTGGATTCGTTCGGCCGGCACGCCCATCAGTTCGTGCACATCCTCGGCTGTGGCCTGCGACGGCACAATAATCGCCGCTGCCTTTCTGGCCATAGTGACCGGTCGGACCAGCTTATGCCACAGCTGCCACTTGGCGTTGTACACCTCGGGCATCCGCATGAACGCCAGGTCGTGAATGGTCAGCACCATCGGCACGCTCTGCGACCACGACGCGTAGTTGATGTTCGGCAGCCAAAGCACGCTCCCACCACCCAGCGCCGTATCCATCTTGGGAGCCACGCCGAGAATGGTCTTCGCATTCAGGATCCGGTTTGACCAACCGCGGTTGATCCACTGCACGTTGGGTGCCCGAAACGGCGGCGGAGGGACGTTACGGGATGCATTGAAGAAACCGACCAATTCATGCTCGGGCTTCTGCTCGGCTAGCTCCCGTAGGCTACTGAGCGCGTAGCCGCTGACCCCCGTAGCCGGAGTCCAGACGAACGTACGGGCGTCAAATAGTAATTTCACGACTTAATAGCTTGCTTACGCTTGAGAATAATTTCGAGCGTGGGATGTGAATAATACGCTAGGACACTAAAGGAGGGATCCTTGAGTTCGAGCATTTCCATATCCTGGCGCTCGATCAACCTCCACCCAGGTTTCCCCATGTACGTTCTTTTGAAATACTCGTAGTCGCTAACGGTAAAATCTGCATCTCCACGCTCTGGGCGTTCCGGATCGGGTCGTCGAATTTTTAGTAACCGAAGCGGACCAGCATCGGTTAATAGCGGCGTAATTCTAAAGACCGGACCCATAGCAGTTTCTTGCACGACTTTACCAAAATTCTTTGTCAGAGAAACCATCAACTCAAAGTTGTCCTTGCTCTGCGCAAAAATACACGCGTAGTTGACGGGGAGATTTGCCTCCTTGGTATGTGCAACACTGAGCCGCTGCGACTCAGATACAATTGTTTGTACCAATTCCCGTAATTGATCAACGGTCATAGCGCCTATTCATGTATTAGCCCCTCGACCTTCTCCCGCATCTGCTGGATGAACCGCTCGGCGCTGAACTGCTCGGCGTGCCTACGGATGGCGGCCGGATCGTAGTCCTGTGGCTTGAACTTGAGCACCGCGTGCGCCAGGGCCTCCCACGACTGCTCGTCGAAGAAGTCGCCGGATACACCGGGTACAACAGTCTCCAGCGCGCCGCCTTGGTTCAAGGCTAGAACGGGGCGGCCGGCAGCCATAGCCTCTACCGCCGTGATGCCGAAGTCTTCCACCTGCGGGTGAATGAAGGCTGCGGCGCCGGCGAGAATCCTGTTGCGCTCGGCGTCGTCTGCCTCGCCCACGAAGCGAATGTTCTTCTTAGCCATCAGCTGCAGCTCGGCCCGCTGCTCGCCGTCGCCGACGATGACCAGCGGCAGGCCCAGCTGGTTGAACGCCTTCACCACCATATCCACGCGCTTGTACGGACGGAGGCGACTGACCACCACGAAGTACGCGCCTGGCTCTGGGCGGCTCGTCGCCGGCTGGATTGAGGCGACGTCCACCGGCGGGTAGACCACCTCGCTGTCGCGCCCGTAGTACCGCTTGATACGCCCAGCCACGAACTTTGAGTTCGCCAGGAACTCATCCACGCGCTGGGCAGCCAGGTAGTCCCACTCGCGCAGGCTCTTGAGGATGAACGGCAGCACCAGCTTAACCAGCCGCGAGGTCGGCAGCTCGTCCACGTAGCTGTGGGTGTCGCTCCACAGGTAGCGCGTGGGCGTGTGGCAGTAGCAGATGTGCCGCGTGCCCACGCCGGGAACGATGCCCTTGGCGAAGGCGGATGCGGACGAGATGACCACGTCGTAGCCCGTCAGGTTCACGCTCTCCCACGCCAGCGGCATGAACGGCAGGTACCACTTGAAGTGGCGCAGGCTGCCCGGCATCTTCTGCAGGAAGGTAGTCTTGGCTTTGAGCCCGCCCAGGTTCTTGATGGCAGGGTCCTGCACCAGCGTGAACACATCCGCCTGGGGAAAGGCTTTCTTCAGCGCCACCAACGTCCGCTCGGCTCCGCCGAACTGGAACAGGTGGTCGTGCGTTATCGCTATCCTCATACCGCCTCACGTCCGCTGAACACCACCGCCGGCGTCTTCACCAGAATCTGCAGGTCGAGCCAGGGCGACCAGTTCTCGACGTAGAAGGTATCCAGCCGCACCTCGTCGGCGAACTTCAGGCTGCTGCGGCCGCTGATCTGCGCCAGGCCGGTAATGCCCGGCTTGATGGCGAGCAGCTTTCGCGCGGCGTAGTCGTAGCGCGCCACCTCGCCCGGCTCGTGCGGCCGCGGGCCGACCAGGCTCATGCTGCCGGCTAGCACGTTCAGCACCTGCGGAATCTCGTCCAGGCTGGTGCGGCGTAGGAATGCGCCCACTCGGGTGACGCGCGGGTCGTGCGCCAGCTTGAACAGCGGCCCATCGCTGCGCTCGTTCAGGTTCTCCAGCTGCGGCTTCATCAGGTGCGCATCCTTTACCATCGAGCGGAACTTGAGCACGCGGAAGGTGCGGCCGTCGGCGCCCACGCGGGGCAGCCCCACCAGGACCGGACCGGACGAATCTAGCTTTATGGCGAGCGCGATGACCAGCCCGAACGGCAGCGCGACCACGGCGCCCAGCAGGCCGAGCACTATGTCGAAGCAGCGCTTGAACACGCGGCCCCAGCCGGCCAGGCGGGTGCGCAGCACCTCCACCACCGGCATGCCGCCGATGGTCTCGATGTCCACGTTCACCGACTGGGCCTGCAGCAGGCTGGCGACGTAGCGGAAGGTGAGCTGGTAGCTGTCGCAGTAGCGCTTGGCCTGCAGCACCGCCGCGGCCGGCGCGGCGGCGTCCGCCACCACAACCTCGTCCAGGCGGAGCTCGGCGTGCAGCTGGGGCAGGCTGGCCACCAGCGCGTCGTCCAGCGCCGCCGCGCGGCGGACCACCGCCAGGCCGTACGCCGGGTTAGCCGCCAGGGCAGCAGCCAGCACGTCAGCAGATTCGTCGGAGCCCACCAGCCGGCACCGGTGTACGCCCCGGCCGCCGCGGTCGGCGGCACGCTGCGCCGCACGAACGGAAAGGTGGACGATGCTCACCAGCACCAGCGCTAGCCCCCACATGCCCAGCACCAAGAAGCGCGAGGAGAACAGCTCCACGCGCAGGAAGACCAGGAACGTTGCCCCGGCCAGCGCCACGGTGCAGCCCAGCAGCACGCGCCGTAGCTCATCCAGGGCGCGGCGTCCCGAGCGCAGCGAGTACGCACCGCCCAGCGCCAGCGCAACCACCGCCCCCAGCGCCACCAGCGCGTTGATGGCCATGAACTTCTCCGGCGGCAGCTGGAACAGCACCGGACGGACGTCGGCGACCGGGCCGAAGCGCAGGACGTACGCCAGCCAGCCCGCAGCCAGGGCCGCCAGGTAGTCTAGGGGCACCAGGCTCACGCGGAAGCTTAGCTCAGACTTCTTCATTGGATGGAATATATGTCTCGGCGCGCCTGTAAGTCGAATTCTGTCCACGGGCTCCTCGCGGAGTTCCGCTGGACGACCATCTCTCTAGGCTGGACCTCGCGGACCAGCTCAAGCAGCCTACCCGCCCTGTAGTGAGCGCGAGCGCTACTACGGGGCCTATGCGGCCTTGCACCGGCTAGAGTTTGCCTAGCCGCCCGTGTCACCACGGACGCTGGTGGGCTCTTACCCCACCGTTTCACCCATCACCCCGTAGTAGAGCGCTTGCGCACTCACTTCGGGGCTGGTCTATTCTCTGTTGCACTTGTCGTCACAGGCCCTGCGACCCGTGCGTTGGCGTTACCAACTAGCCGCCTTTTGCTAAAGACAAACGTGGTGTTCGAACTTTCCTCTACTACACCCCTTGCGGGACATACGTAGCGGCCGTCCGGCGCACCGAGACGCTCTATTTCTACTGGAAAACTACCACTCTGTCAAACTGGAATACGTCTGCTCCGCCGTCCTCTTCCAGCTGAATGCTCGAGCTCGCTCAACGCCGAGTTTAGCCAGACGATGGTACGTGTCCATGCTATCCAGCACCTGACGGATGCCGGTCACCAGATGATCTGATCCAGATGGATCCACCAGCAGCGCAGCGTCCCCTACTGTCTCGGGCACAGCACCAGCTCGGTAAGCCACGACCGGGCAGCCGCAGGCTAGAGCATCCAGAACCGCGATGCCGAAGCCTTCGTAGCGGCAGGCAGATACGTAGCACGTGGCGCCGCAGAGCAGGCAGGCGAGGTCTGCATCCGAGACCCAGCCCAGAAACTTCACGCGATCGGCGAGATTCAAATCCGCGATCCTCTGGCGCACCTCCTCTGCGCCGAAGCCGTCTCGCCCGCAGAGGACGAGCTGCACATCCTTGGGCAGCTGCGCCAGAGCCTGGACGATTTCCACAATCCCCTTCTTCTTCTCGATACGTCCGGCCGTAATGATGTACGGCGAACGGAGGCCGTGGCGTTCCATAGCTGCCTGGACGGATTCTAGCGGCTGCGGAGCCATTCCATCGTCTGCGGCCAGCGGCGTAACGGCAATTTTATCGGCTGGGAACTTCGTGAGCCGCACAATCTGCTGCTTGGTGTACTCCGAAGGAGCGATGCAGCGAGCGACGTAGCGAAGGCCAGACTTCAGCATCCGGTGCTGCCGCCTAAGGTCATCGCCGCTGTAGAGGTGGGGCGCTTCTAAGAAAGCTAGGTCGTGGACGGTTACCACGCCCCTGGTCTGCCGCGGCAGGTAGTCCAAGCTCGCCGTAGGCTGCCAGAACACATTGTACTTCGCGCGGGCCAGGTGCAGCGGCAGGCGGATGCTGGTCCAGCCCGGGCCGACCCACCGCAGCTCCTTCCAGGTAATACCGCTGGGCAGCGTCCCCCACTCCGGCAGCGGACCGTCCGGCGCCAGCAAGCTGATTTCTGACTTCTGATTTCTCACCAGCTCCCGAATGACGTGCCAGGCGTAGCTAGCCGGCCCGGTGCGCTGTCCCCGGTTCGCCCGCGAAACGTCTATACCGATGGTCATCGTGCGCTCAAGATGCTGCGCTTGTACGACTCCAGGTTCTCCAGCGCGATGCCCGTGCCCTTGGCCACGCACAGCGGCGAGTCGTCGGCGGTGTAGGCCGGCACGCCGGTAGCTTCGGAGAGGAGGCGGTCCATACGGCGCAGCTGGCTGGTGCCGCCAGACAGGACCATGCCCTTGTCCATGATGTCGGCGGATAGCTCGGGCGGGGTGTTGAACAGCACCTGCTTCACTGCCGCGACAACTGCCTGCAGCTCGTGCTGCAGCGCCTCGGTTACCTCGTCGCTGCTCACGTCCACCGTCTTGGGCAATCCCGTAGCCAGGTCGCGGCCGCGAACGGGCATGGTCAGCTTCTCGCGCGGGGGCAGAACCATTGCCGCGCCGATGGTGATTTTAACCTCCTCGGCCGTGCGCTCGCCGATGGCCAGGTTGTGCACGCGGCGGACGTAGTCTTGGATGGCGGCGTCGAACTTGTTGCCGCCCACGCGCAGGGACGTGCTGGCCACGATGCCGCCCAATGCGATGACGGCGATCTCGCTGGTGCCGCCGCCCATGTCGACGATCATGTGGCCGGAAGCGGATCCAATGGGGATGTCGGCGCCGATGGCGGCGGCGATGGGCTCCTTGATGATGTAGGCGGCCTTGGCGCCGGCCGCGGTGGCCGCGTCGATGACGGCGCGCCGCTCGGTGGAGGTGATGCCGGCCGGCACGGCGATCATCACCTCGGGCCGGATGAAGCGTACCCCGCCCAGCGCCTTGCTGATGAAGTAGCGCAGCATGGCCTCGGTGGTGCGGTAGTCGGCGATTACGCCGTCCTTCAGCGGCCGCGAGGCGACGATGGTGTCCGGCGTGCGGCCCAGCATCTCCTTGGCCTCCTCGCCCACGGCCAGCACCGCGCCGTCGATGGTAGACACGGCGACGACGGACGGCTCATTGATAATGATTCCGCGCTTGGGCACGTGCACCAGGGTGTACGTCGTGCCCAGGTCGATGGCAATTTTGCGGCCGAACATAGGGCTTCTCTCCCTACCCTACGGCAGCCGGCCCTACCCGTCTAGCTGACCGCTTTGACGGTGTAGGTAACCTCCCCGTTGGGGGTGGTCACCGCTACCTTGTCGCCGACGTGGCGGCCGAACAGGGCCTTGCCCAGGGGCGACTCGTGCGAGATATTGCCGGCCGAAGGATTGGCCTCGGTGCCGCCCACGATGTGGAGCGTGCGCTCGCCGCTGGGGCCGACCACGACCACGGTTCCGCCGATGGCTACCGCCGCGCCGCTGCTGGGCCCGGCCAGCTCCACGTTCTTCAGCGTGGTCTCCAGCTCCAGGATGCGGCCCTCGATGAACGCCTGCTGGTCCTTGGCGTCGGAGTAGTCGGCGTTCTCGCTCAGGTCACCCAGCTCCTTGGCGTCCTTGATGCGCTGCAGAATTGCGGGGCGCTCGACGTCCTTCAGCTGCTGCAGCTCTGCCTGCAGCTTAGCCAGTCCCTCGGGCGTGGTCATAATGCGCTGCTCGTCCATCATGGTGGTGGTTGGTTACGCGTTCGGTGCGGTTCTCGGAATGTGCAGCGAGTGTACTAGGGTGCAGTCTGGGGTGTCAACGCGCCCCGCACCATGCGCGAACGCTTAGGTGCTGGGCGCACGATTGTCAGCCCACCACTGCAGCGCAGCCTCGGCCACCGGCGTGGCCACGGAAGAACCCTCGCCGCCGTTCTCGACCATTACCACCAGCACTATGCGGGGCTGGTCGTACGGGGCAAAGGCAGCGAACCAGGCGTGGGGCAGGCCCTCGGCAACCTGGGCCGTGCCCGTCTTGCCCGCCACCTCGATCGGCAGGGCGGCCAGCCGACGCGCGCTGCCGTCCGTTACCGCTGCCCGCATGCCGCGGCGTGCCACGTCCAGGCTGGCCGGCGACGCCAGCCGCTCGCCCAGCACCTGCGGCGTACGGCGCTGCAAGGCGCCGGAGCCATCGGCGACAGCGGAAACGATCTGCGGCTTGTACAAAGTGCCGCCGTTCGCCACCGCCGCGGTGGCCGCCGCAACCTGCAACGGCGTAACAAGAATGTCACCCTGGCCGATGGCCATGTGGTACGTATCGCCGATGTACCAGGGCTCGTCGCCGCGCTGCGCCTTCCAGCCGGGCGTGGGCACCAGGCCGTTGGCTTCGCCCGGCAAATCTATACCCAGGGCGCGGCCCCAGCCGAACCGCTCCAGCCACAGCGCCAGCCGCTCCGGCCCCAGGCCCTGCACGTCTCCCCAGCCGCCGCCAACCATGTAGAAGAACGTGTTCACCGACTCGGCGATCGCCTTCACCGCGTCCGTGGCGCCGTGGCCGCCCGCCTTCCAGTCGGGGAAGAACCACTTACCGATGGCTATGCCGCCGGTGCTGTTGACCTTGGTCTGCGGCGTGATGACGCCGGTCTCTAGCCCGGCCGTTACCACCATTGGCTTGATGGTAGAGCCAGATGGATACTGCGCGCTGATGGCCCGGTTGAACAGCGGCAGGCCGGGGTCCTCGAACACCGCGCGTAGCTCGGAGGCGGGCGTGGATCCGGTGAAGATATTGGCGTCGTAGCTGGGCAGGCTCACCAGCGCCAGCACCCCGCCGTCACGCGGATCCAACGCCACGGCCGCGGCGGGCTTGCCATGTGCCGCCTTGCCCAGCTCCTCGTACAGCACGCGCTGCAGGCCGGCGTCTAGGTTCAGCTGCACAGACCGGCCGGGCACGGCCACGCGGCGGCCGACGGTGGCGCTGGACTTGCCGTGGGCGTCTACCTCCACCAGCTCCTCGCCGTTCTGGCCGCGCAGCACGTCCTCGTACTGCTTCTCCAGCCCGGCGGTGCCGATGCGGTCGGTGAAGCGGTAGCCCTGGCCGCGTCGTTCGGCCAGCTGCTCGGCGCTTATCTTGCGCACGTAGCCCACCACCGGCGCCAGCGCGGAGCCATCTACGTAGCGCCGCGTCGCCTCGGCCACGATGTCTACGCCGGGCAGGTTCCCGGCCTGGGCGAGCAGCGTAACGGCGGCGGCGTGGGGCAGGTCGTCCGCCACCAGCTGCGGCAGGTAGCTAGAGGAGGTTGCCGCGGCCAGCAGGCTGGGCACGGTCGTAGAGGGCAGCGTCGCCGCCACGCTATCCAGAATCTGCTGGCGCTCGGCATCATCCTGCGGCAGCTGCGACGGCGTAACGTACAGCGCGAAGGACGGCTGGTTCTCCACCAGCGGCAGGCCGTTGCGGTCACGGACCACGCCGCGCGGCGCGGGCGAGACAACGGTGCGGATGCGGTTGCCCTCGGCCGCCAGCCGGTAGCGGTCGCCAGAGATGACCTGGATGAATAGCAGGCGCACGCCCACGGCGACCAGGGCCACGCCCAGGATGGACGCGAAGACGAGCCACTGGGTGTTGCTCACGCCGCGCCGCAGCCAACCGGCGGGCGCAGCTGCCTCGCCGGAGAGCCAGCTGATGTCGTCGTCCAGCCTAGACACCGAGGCGCGACGCCCCATGGACGCGATGTCGTGCTGCAGGCGGAACGGGTCAGCGGCCATGGCGGCGGTAGACTACGGCGTAGATTGCGCCGGCGAGCAGGCCGGTGCCAATTGCCTCACCAAGCCAGGCGAGGACGCCGGCGCCGGTGAACCCGGCGGCCACGAACAGAACAAGCCTCGCGACCAGCGCCACGCCGCCGGCCAGCGCAGCCACGGCCGTTGCACCGCGCGGCGGCAGCCAGCGCTGCGCCACCAGCTCACCCGCAGCAGCGGCTGCGAGCATCGCCAGGGTACCGGCGCCGACTGCTCCCGCCGCCGCATCCCAGGCCAGGCCAGCCGCCAGCGCCACGGCCAGCAGGCGTCGTCGGCCGCCGCCCGGCAGCTGCAGTGCAACGGCCAGCGCCGGCAGGCTGAGGGGCGGAACGCTGCCCCACCACCCCGCGCCAGCTGCCTGCAGCAAGCCGGCGAGTGCGGCGAGCGCCACGGCTAGCCACTGCATCAGCGGGGCGAGGTCAGCAGCACGGCGACGGTTACCAGGCGGCTGCCCTCCGCCAGCGGCTCCAGCACCGCGGTCTGGAACAGCTCACCCTCGCGGCGCCACACCTCACGCACCACGCCGATGGGCAGGCCGCGCGGCAGGCCGGGCTGCGTTCCGGCGGTGCCCACCACATCGCCCACGGCAATGTCCTCGTCCGGACGGATGCTGGATAGCAGCAGGCCCAGCTCTGGCACGCCGCCCACGATGCCGCCGCTGGAAGGCTTGCCCAGGGGCACCGCCGCCAGGCGGCTCTGCGGCGAATCTAGCAGCAGCACGGTGGCGCCGGAAGACCACACGTTAGAAACGACGCCAACCAGCACGCCGTCCGGCGACAGCACGGGCTGGCCAATGGCAACGCCCGCGTCTGTTCCCGCGTCAATTGTCCTGGCCCCCACCCGTCCGCCGGCGGGCGCACCCAGCAGGCGGGCGGCAGCCGTGGCGTACGGCTGCGTAGCCGCCAGCTTGGAGATCTCGCCAAGGTCTGCTACCTGCCGACGTAGCTCCAGCAGCTCGGCTCGGTCCACGGCGGCGGCTGCCGCCTGCTGCTGCCAGTAGTCCCGCTCGTCCGCAATTGCGGTGCCGCGGCGTACCACGTCCCACCAGCTGCCGATGCCCGAGGCTCCGGCGTACGCTCCGCCCTGCACGGGCGACAGCAGCCGCGTCATGAAGCCGAAGCGCGGCAGCACGCCCAGGGCCTGCAGCAGCAGCAGGCCGCCCGCCACCGCAGTGGCGATGGCCAGGGGCGAACGGCGCCAAGCCGCCATACGCTAGCGGTTGCCCCGCGTGGAGGGCATGAGCACCTCGCCCAACGTGGGCAGGTTCTCCACGATAATGCCGGTGCCGCGGACCACGGTCGTCAGCGGGTCGTTGGCCACGTGCACCGGAACCTTGGTCTCCTTGGTCAGCAGCTCGGGCAGGCCGCGCAGCTGCGCCACGCCGCCGCTCAGCAGCATGCCGCGCTCGAATATATCCGAGGTCAGCTCGGGCGGCGTAGACTCCACCGTCGCCTTAATGGCGGCCACAATCTGCTTCAGCGGCAGCTGCAGCGCCTGGCGCACCTGCGCGTCGTCCAGCGTTACCTCGCGCGGCAATCCGGTGCGCAGGTCGCGGCCCTTGACCGTAACCTCCAGCGGCTGCTCCGGCGCGCTGGCCGTGCCGACCAGAACCTTCACCCGCTCGGCGGTGCGCTCGCCCAGCAGCACGTTCTCCTCCTCGCGTACGTAGGCAATAATCTCCTCGTCCATCCTGTTGCCGGCCACGCGCAGGCTACGCCAGCTGACCACGCCGCCCAGGCTGATCACCGCCACGGCCGTGGTGCCCGCGCCGACCTCGACGACCAGCGTTCCGGCTGCCTCCTGGATGGGCAGGCGGTTGCCCACCGCAGCGGCCACCGGCTGCTCGACGAGGCGAACCTCACGCGCACCGCCGGATAGCACCGCATCTTCCACGGCCTTGCGCTCTACCTCGGTTACATCCAGCGGAATGGCGACGACCACGCGCGGGCGCGGCAGCAGGCTCAGCCCGTCGCGGTGCACCTTCTCGATGAAGTAGGCCAGCATCTTCTGGCACACCTCGAAGTCGGAAATGACGCCGTCTACAACGGGGCGGACCGCCGTGATGTGCGGCGGCGTCTTGCCCACCATCTTGAGCGCGTCCTCCCCCACCGCCACCAGCTGGCCGGTGCGCTGGTTGACCGCCACCACCGACGGCTCGTTGATGACGATGCCCTTGCCGGCCACGTACACCAGCGTGTTGCTGGTGCCCAGGTCTATGCCCAGATCCTTGGTGAAGCGGCCGAGTGCAGAGGCGAACATAGCCAGGGAAAAGTACCCCGCGGCGGGCGGGGATGCAACTTGACGTATAAAAAGGGGGCCCGGCATTCGCCGGGCCCAATAGAGTTGCGTTCGCTTAAGCGAAAATGATTAAGCAGGTGATAATTATGGCGACCACAAAGATTATCCAATGGGTGATTGCATTCGACCACCCCCTGTCGCTGTTACCGTCGTTAGGTCGCCACTCGTTGACTATCTGCCACTCCTTTCCCCCCTCCTTGGAACTCTTCACCAGAACCTTACGAGCAATACAGTTCCGATTGTATGAAAAGATCCAAACCACGATCCAAATAAGAAAGAACACGGAACCGAAAGCGAACTGGATTGCATCTGTGCCGAGAATCTTCCAGGCCACCATGAACATGGTGAACTTTCCAACCTTGGTCTCGGCGAACTCGGCGGTGCGTTCGGTAATCGCCTTCAGCGACTCGTTCACGCCCTCGCCGATCTCCTTGCCCAAGCCTGCTGCCCAGCCGAACTTCTTCACCTTGGCCTCGATGTCGGATTCGTACTGATGCTCCAAGATGGAATCGCGCTGCGCCTGCGGCAGCTGGTTGATATCCACTGTGACCATCTTCGGTTCCTGCTGCTGCGCCTGAGCCAAGCCGGCTGCAAGCACCAGCGCGACGAGCGCGCAAACGATGAACAGAGAACTTCTCATTGCTAACCTTTCTGGACCACCGGTCCAAATTTGTTGGTACCTACTGAATTTTCAAGGTATCTCTCTATATCACATATACTGTTTACTGTCAAGTAAAATGGGTAAAATAATTAGCCCAGCAGGGCCTTGATGCGGGCGGCCTCGGCCTCTACAACGGGTCCCTCGTATTCCCCGCCGTGGGCAGCCTGGCTGCCGTAGGTGGGAGCGCGCTGGTCCAGGTGCAGCGTCATGGCCAGCGGGCTGAGGGACTGCACGTAGATGTGGAACTGCGGGTAGCGCACGCCGCTCATGGGGCGCACGTAGCTGGGCTCGCCCCTACCCTGGTGCGGCGTATACCCCAGCTGCCGCATCGTTACCACAATGTTGCTGGCTAGAGGCTTTTCGGAGGTAATCTTCATCGGCGTGAGTATAGCAGAACGGCCCACCGGAGTGGGCCGCACGTTTACTGTTCCTATGCTCTGACGAGCCTAGCCTGGATTGGCTCCTGGTTGCCCTTCGCCGTGGCGAGGAGCGGAACCAGAAGCCCCGGCTCCAAGATCGTCGCCCGCTTAACCATGTTGCAGGTGGCGCAGCTGAGGGAGTAGTTCAAGACAGACTCAACTATCGGCGGTAGCAGCTCCCGTACCCGGCTGGCCTCGTCCTCGCCCCAGTGCAGGGCAATGTGGTCCGCCGCCAGCTCGGGATTATCCAGCGACTTGGGAATAATGTGCTCGATGGTCGCGTACACCCGCGGTATCTTGCGGCCGCACAGCTGGCAGATGCCGCCGTACAGCTCGTACAGAACATCCAGCAGCCTGGGCCGTTTGGCGTACGGCGTACGCTCTACGGAAACGGACTGCTCGCAGCTGCCGCACGTCTCGCGAACCCTGCTCCCGGCGGGATCCAGGAACGTTCGCTCCAGGCACTCCTCCGAAACCTCGCCGCAGTACGAGCACATGCCCGGCTGGTTGATGAACACTAGCCGCGGCATCTTCCGCCTGCTGGCGTCGGCGAACTGCTGCGCCCACTCGATGTAAGCTCGGCTGGGCACATCCACCTCTACCGCAACCGAGCCCCACCACGTGGAGCCTCGCCTCGTCCTGGTACTCCACACGAAGTGCCCGGCCTCCTGCCACATGAATATATCCCAGTGGCAGCGGCAGTGGCTGCCGGCGAGGATGCCGTTCAGCTTCATTTCTGGGGGCGGCCCCAGGAAGCGGGCGGGATCCCGCAGACAGTCGTCCATTACGTCGGTCAATCTAACGGTATCCACCGTAGGTGCTCCCTTCTATGCTCGGAATATAAAGATCGTCTCCCACCCCTTATAGGGGGCGGGAGCGGGTCGGTCAAGCGGAGGAGCTGCTGCCCTAGCTGAACAGCCCGATGAACGCGTTCCAGATGCCGGCGCCGAAGCGGCGGGCGTCCACTACGGTGACCAGGATGAGCAGCGCGATGAGCGCGCCGAACCCGAAGCGGTGCAGGTTCTGCTCCAGCTTCTCGGGCAGCGACCTGCGGCTGACAGCCTCTATGCCCAGCACCGCCAGCCGGCCGCCGTCCAAGGCGGGCAGCGGCAGCAGGTTGATTACGGCGAGGTTGATAGACAGCACTGCAACGAACTGCAGCACGTACAGCCAGCCCAGCTGCACGGCCTGCCCGGTGAGCACCGCCACGCCAATGGGCCCGGCTACGTCTACTGGGCCGCCGCCGCTGAACAGCTTGGCGATGATGCCGCCCAGACCGACGAGGATAGCCACGACCAGCGACCAGGCTGCGGACACGCCCTCCCACGGGGCGCGCCACCACGGCACGGCCACCCGGCCCACCACGGCCAGGCTGACGCCGACGACCGCCCTGCCCTCGCTCTCCGGCAGCTGCTGGGGCGTAAGGGTGAGGTCTAGCTGCTCGCCGTTGCGGCGCACGCCCAGGGCGATGGGCTGCCCGGCGTGGCTGGCGGTGTAGCCCTGCACCTGCTCCAACGTGTTCGCGGCCTGCCCGTCTAGGCTGACGATTGCATCCCCGGGCTGCAGGCCGGCAGCTGCCGCCGGTGAGTCTGCGGATATCGAGATGATTTGGATGCGCACGTCGCGGGCGTTGGCCGGAGCCTCGCCGTCTATTACCTGCGGCAGGCCGACGCCGAATCCAATGCCCAGCAGCACGGCGCCGAGCAGGAAGTTCATAGCCACCCCCGCGAACATAATGGCGGCGCGGCGCCAACGGCTAGCTTGGAATAGGCTGATGCCCGCCGGCCCCTCGGCTTCGCTCGGGGCAGCCAGCGTGCCGCTGGCTGGTTCCTCTTCTCCTGCTAGGCGAACGAAGCCGCCGAACGGAATGAGGTTGAACGAGTAGCGTGTGCCCTTGCGCACCCAGCTGATGATTCTGGGCGGGAAGCCAATGGCGAACTCCTCCACGGCCACGCCGGCGCGGCGGGCCACCCAGTAGTGGCCGTACTCGTGGACGAGGACGAGCAGCCCCAGTATTACTACGAATGCCACCACGGTAACCATGGTGGCTAGACGGTCATTATTTCGTCTTCCTTCGCCTTAGCCTTCGCCTCCAGCTGCTCCTGCCAGTGCTTGGTGCGCTCGTCTAGCTCCTTCAGCTGGGTGAACTTCATGTCCTCGCCCATCTCGCCCGCCCGCTCGGCGGCGATGGTGGCCTCGCGCTGCTCGTCGCGCGCGGAGCGCAGGCGGACGCGGGCTGCCTCCAGCTTCTGCTTCAGCCCCTTCACCAGCTCCTTCCGCCGCTCCTCCGTCAGGGGGGGTACGGTGAGCCTAATGACCTTGCCCTCAACGGCAATGGACAGGCCCAGGTCTGCAGCCTGCAGCGCGCGCTCAATCTCCTTGGCCGTCTGGGGGTCGAAGGGCGAGACCATCAGCTGCCGCGGCTCCGGCACGCTGACGCTGGCCAGCTGCTGCAGCGGCACGCGCACGCCGTAGGCTTCTACCTTAACGTCGTCCAGCATGGCTGCGGTGGCACGGCCGGCACGGATGCCAGACAGCTCGCGGGCTAGGTTCTGCTCAACTGCCGCAGCTGCGGCATCGAACATTGGGGTTGCACTGGCCATAGTTTTGCGATTGTTAGTTGCTGGGCACGGCGCCGAACGCCGCGAACAGGAAGTCTGTCTCAGCTGGCCACAGCAGGTCAACCACCGGCCGCTTGCTGGGCAGGTCTACCCATCCCCACGACTCGCCGCCGTTCTGGGTGCTGGCCATGCGGCTGCCCACGGTAATGTAGATGTGGCCGCTGTCGGTGCGGTCTACCGCAATCTGCCCCAGCGGAATCTTGCGGCTCTGGCTGACGGGCAGCGTGGAAGAGCTCCAGCTCACGCCGCCGTCGTCCGTGCGCCACAGCCCGGCGTCGGAAGCCACCACCATGCCGTCGCGTACGGTGTAGTCCACCGCCACGTCGCGGATCGCCGTGGTCCCCCTCAGGTTACGCGTGGTCGGCAGCCCGTCCTTCATCTCCTTGGGGTTCACATCCTCCCAGGTGCTGCCGGCGTCGGCAGACCGCCACAGACCCTTGCCGTTGATGGCCACGTACAGCGTGCTCGGCTCGTTGGGGCTCTGCAGCATCTTGGTAACCGCGGCGGTGAACTTGTACAGCAACGTCCAGGTTACGCCACCGTCCTCGGAACGGTGCACCTCGCCCAGCGTGGTGCCGATGTACAGCCGCCCTTCCGTGGCGCTATCCGCCACGATAGCCGTGACGTTGTTGGTGCCCCTGCCGCCGGCGGCCACCAGGCGCGTCCAGCTGCGGGTGCAGTCCGTGGTGCTGTGGATAGCCGAGCCCACTGCTGCGTACACGGTGCATCTATCCAGGGGATCTACGGCAATCGGACCAATGGAACCCACGTTCTCCAGCGTGGCTGCCCAGTCCTGCCCGCCGTTGTAGCTGTAGAACATGCCACGGTCCGGCGTGCCGGCGTACATGGCCTTGGGGTCGGTGGGGTCAACGGCCAGCGTGGTAACGGCCGTGTTAGCCAGCGACAGCGAGTTGGCGCCCGGGCGCAGCTGCACCGCCGCGTGCTTCCACGTTACGCCCGCGTCTGCCGTGCGGAAGATGAACCCGTCAGGCGCCGCCTTGGCGTCCTTGCCCGCGCCGCCGATGCCGATGCTGCACCCGCCCACCGTAACGGCTACCGCCAGAGTTGCGGTGACTGCTGCAGACTTACCGAGCATACGTCTGTG
>CAZHXI010000008.1:0-37525 GCA_964536515.1 uncultured Gammaproteobacteria bacterium
CTAGAGCCACGGCGAAGAAACCCAAGGAATATTTATTCATGGGGGCATTATAGGCTAGCGACGACGGAACGGCAACGCCGCTGCTTGACACCTCGCCCACGGGCAAGGTACAGAGCAATTAGATAGCTATATGCACCACCAGAACCTCACCTCCTGCGCGATGATCGCCCCCAAGTACGGGGACGTGGTCCGCCGTGCGCCGTGAGGTAGAGGTACTGCTTGAGTACGTTACACCCCGGCGCCCCATGGCGCCGGGGCTTCTTTGCACATTCACAACCGAAAGGAACAGAGATGAAGAAACCGACCGTAGTATCACACCGCGGCCCGAACGTTACCCTGCGACCGCTAGAGAAATCCACCGACCTACCGCTGCTAACCAAGTGGATAAACGACCCCGAGGTAACGAGGTTCCACGCGCACTGGCAGCCTATGACCCAGGCAGACGAGGCGAAGTTCCTCGACTCGCTGGAGGGCAGCGCCACCGACCTGGTATTCGGTATTGTGGTTCGCGGCAAGCTGATCGGCGTCATGGGCCTGCACCGCATCAACTGGGTAGACCGCACCGCAGTCACCGGCGCATTCATTGGCGAAAAATCGTGCTGGGACCGGGGCTACGGCACCGAAGCCAAGATGCTGCTGCTGAACTACGCCTTCAATCGCCTGGGCTTGGCCAAGGTCAACTCGGCGGTCATTGCCTACAACGGCCGTAGCCTGGCCTACTCGCTCAAGTGCGGGTACAGAAAGGAGGGCATGCGCCGCAGCCAGTTCTTCCGCGACGGAAAGCGGTGGGACGAAATCCTACTGGGCGTAACCAGGCGCGACTGGCTGCCGTACTGGAAGGAATTCCAGAAGAAGCTGCCGATGAAGTAGCAACAGCAGAGCCGACCCCCAACAGGGTCGGCTTTATATTTACCGATGCGGGCAGCCCTCCCAGCAGCAGGGTCGCCGCATCCCCTTCTCCAGCTTCGAGATGCCCACCTCTATCCGCCGTTTCCTCGTCTCTTCCTTCTTGGCAGACGTAACCCAACAGATCCACTCGTTGCGAGCGAGGGGCGTAATGTCATTCCAGGCAATCTGAGCTACGCGACTAGCGGCTACAGCTTTCTGTAAATCTAACGGAGCCTTATGTACCGCACCGGCTGCCCCTTTCTTAGTCATACATGCATCTTACCAAATTTAAGCTTGGCGGTGGGGGTGAGATTCGAACTCACGAGACCTTTCGGTCTGACGGTTTTCAAGACCGTTGCCTTCAACCACTCGGCCACCCCACCATGTAAATAACCCAGCCCCACTCGCCTGCCCGCCGAAGCCTTGGCGGAGACGGGGCCACCCCACCGTGCGCCGCTATACTATACTCGATGTATGAAAAAATCCACCAATGATGAGCTGCAGACCATCCCCGGGGTTGGGCCGGCGGTGGCAGATGACCTGCGTCAAATTGGCATCCGGCGGGTGGCGGATCTAGCCAACGGAAACCCGCAGCAGCTGTACGACCGCATCTGCCTGGCCCAGGGCCAGCAGATAGACCGCTGCCTGCTGTACGTTATGCGCTGCGCCGTGTACTTCGCCTCGCACCGGCGGCACGACCCCGAGAAGCTGAAGTGGTGGAACTGGAAGGATGCGAACCGACCGCACGGTACCGGGCGCAGGTCACCACGTGGTCGTTGACCATGCCCGTAGCCTGCATGTGGGCGTAGACGATGGTCGGCCCGACGAACTTGAACCCCCTCTTCTTCAAATCCTTGCTCCAGACCTCAGCCTCGGGACAGGTCGGCTTGTAGTCTTTCAACGTCCGCAGGCGGTGGACGATTGGCCTGCCGCCCACGAAGCTCCAGGCGTACTTGGAGAACGTGCCGAACTCTTTCTGTACGGCTAGAAAACAGCGGGCATTGCTCACGGCGGCCACTACCTTCTGGCGATTACGAATGATGCCGGGATCCTTAAGCAGCCGCGCCACGTCTCGCGCCGTGAACGCCGCCACCTTCTTGGGATTGAAGCTCGCGAATGCTTTGCGGTAGCCGGCACGGCGGCCCAGGACGGTTCGCCAGCTCAAGCCAGCCTGGGCGCCCTCCAGCACCAGGTACTCGAACTGCTTCAGGTCATCGTGCACCGGCACGCCCCACTCGGCATCGTGGTAGCGCTGGTACAGCGTATCGCCCGCCGGAACCCAGGGGCAGCGGTGGACGGTACGGTTCATAGTTTGGTGGTGCGCCCGGCAGGATTTGAACCTACGGCCTTCAGGACCGCAACCTGACGCTCTATCCGGGCTGAGCTACGGGCGCAGGACTGCTTTGTACCAGCTCGGGGGCCATTAGTGCAACCCCAGCTTGCGGGCGACCTGGTCTAGCAGGGGCTCGTGGACCGTATCCACGTCTTCCTTCAGCCGTGCCCCCAGCGCCTCGCGGACCTCAGCCGGGTCTTGGTCCTGCAGCGGAATAGCCACCGTCGGCCGCAGGCCAGCCCGGTCCAGGAACAGCGCCGTTACCTCCCCCGGCTTGTACACAATGTAGAACTGCGCCAGCTGGTCGTACGGGTACAGCCGGTCGTCTACCTCTACCCCATCAAGGGTAATGCGGCACTCCAGCACGTCCGGGTCGCGACGCTCCTGGGTGATGAAGATGATGGCGCCGAACATCAGGATGAGCAGGAACAGGAACGAGTGCAGCACCAGCAGGGCCCAGACTACCAGGGCGAGCCAGGTAATGCCCGCCGCTATCCACCAACGCGTGGGGCGCCGGCGCTTGTTGAACTCCAGGAACTGCCAGGCAACCAGCGGGGCGGCCTGCGCTAGATCTCGGGGCTGCGTTTCTTCCATACCGCTACAGTATACCCCATTGACGGACCACGGCGAACGGGGTAGCATCCGCAAATTGCTCTTTATAGAGAAACCCAAATTTAAAATAGCCAAGGAGGCACACATTGACAGCCAAAATGACCCCAGCGCAGCAGCGCAAAGACAGAGAGCGGCTTGATACCGATGAGCAGATGAAACGAGCGGAATTCGATAGGCTCGTACGTCACCTACGGTGGGCCACATCAGGCTTCTGGGAAATGCAAACGGTGGGCGGCCACCGGCGCAGATTCATTGACTACGCCGATCGTCCGAGAGACCCCGCCTACCAGTTAAAAATCGCAACTGAAATTGCCGCTCGCATCATGCGCGGCGAACGGTCGATCGAGTTCAGCGACCTGCTGCTGTGGGAAATAGTTACCTGCCTGAACCCCGGCAGCACGCAGTCAGCCCAGCTCTGCCAGTTCCAGCTCGCACGGTACAAAGACTTTGAGTCTGCCCATCCCTTCTACCAGTACCTCGTAGGCTTCTGGCCCCAGGGCAATAAGCTCACGGAGCTGGCCCACGAGAGGCTGGAGTACCTCGCGGGTGGAAATGAGCAAGCTCGTGCTGCGCTGAACATGCTCCACGTATAACCAGAAAAGCGAACCCCGCCAAAACTATGGCGGGGTTCAAAGTATCTGCAGCAGCCTACTCCTCCTTCTTCCTGTCTAGCCGATCCAGCTTCAGCCAGTGCACGCCGAAGTACACCACGGCAGCGATGACGGCGAAGTCTATTAGCCCTGCTACGAAGTGCCCCCAGGCAAAGGTGGCTCGGCCGAGCGTTACCGTTGCCGCCTCCAGGCTCTTGGCTGGCCCCAGCAGCAGGCTGACCAGCGGGTTAACCAGGTCGGTAACAATGGACGATACGACCTTGGAGACGGCGCCGCCCAGGATGAAGCCGACGGCTAGGCCCACTACCCCCTGCCTCCGGATGAACTCGATGAAGCCTTTCATGGCGCTAGTATACAACCTGCTCGGGCACGGTGCAGTTAGCCGTTACCCACGCCGCATCGTACTCGGCAATCTCGTGCCGCTGGCCACGCGTGATGTAGTACGAAGACTCGGGCTCGGGCGGCATGCGGTTCACAATCTTCTCGTCGGGGCAGCTGCGCAGCAGCGGCGTGCCGGCAGAGGCAACCAGCGCAACCGGAACAATCAGCTGGTCGTCGTGCTCGGGCAAGCCGGAGGGGTTGTCCTTCTGCAGCACCAGCGTGCCGGCGCCTACAGACGGCACGGTGTAGGTGAGCGTAGCTGTAAACGGCACGAACTCAGACGTCATCCACTCCCCCTGCGCCGTGGCGATGCCGCTGGCCAACGTGGCGCCGTTCGCATCCATCAGCTTGACCGGGAACGAAGCCTCGAAGAACCAGTTGCCGCGCGCCTGGCCCCTAATCTCCAGCGGGCTAGAAACCTGCTGCGTCGGCCGGGGGCTATCGATGCGGATGAGGTCTCGCTTCTCCAGCTCGTTGCCAATGTCCTGGGTAAAGCTGGGGCCGTTGGGCACGGCGCAGCGCGGCGGCCAGCTCTCCATTATCGGGTAGCCGGCGGCGGAGCACTCGGTGAAGCTCGTAATGGGCGTCGGCTCCTTGGAGCTGCGGCTCCACAGCAGAGCAGCCGCTACGGCTACTAGCGCTAACACCCCGAGGATGGCCGGCCAACGTTTCATTTGGAATTGGGATTTTGGAATTACTTCTTAATCGTCTCCCACAGGCCGATGACGTTGCCCTCGGAATCCATCACGTAGGCGTAGTAGCCCATGCCGCCAATCTCCTCCTTGGCCTTAACCAGCTTGCCGCCAGCGGATTGAATCTTGGCGAGCGTCTCGTCGATCGAGGCCACGTCCATTGCTAGTACAGGCGCGGGCGCCTCGGCCGAGCGCTGCACGAACCCGCCGTTAATGGCGCCGGGCTCCTTGGGCAAACGCGTAGCCTCGTCTACCTCTACGGTGCGGGCGCCTGTGTACACCGAGCCATCCGGCATTGGCCAGTCCCCCAGCTGCCAGCCGAATACGCCCGAGTAGAACTGCTTGGCGCGCTCCAAGTTATCGAACGGAATCTCGAAGTGGACGACCTTGTCCATATGGATTTCTGGTTACGGTTAGGTAGGCCAAGTATCGCAGAGCCCCCGCCAGACGTCCACCGCCCTACTGTAGGTCGTCGTCGAAGAACTCGTAGTACGACAGGATGGCTATGACGGAGAGGACGATGAAGAACGCGACCTCCTCGAACGGCACCCTGAACCCGAAGTACGGCACCCAGCCCAGGGTATCCCCTCCCGGGAAGACCCAGTGGCCCAGCAGCAGGCCGTTGTACTCGAATACCGCCAGCAGCAGGGTGAAGTACGCCCCGACCTTAATGTACTTCGACAGCAGCCGCGGGAAGTATCGAGCCGTGGCGACCACCGGCAGCAGGCAGAAAATTACACCTATCCAGGCGTAGGCGTAGGGAATTTCCAGCAGGCCCGGCCGCCCCAGGGCCACGCCGAGGAACGCCCCCACGGCAATGATTATGGGCCACAGCAGGTACTTCATCTTCCTATCAACCAGCCGGTGCCTGCCCTTATCTAGGAAGTGCTCATAGCAGATGACCACGCCGTAGACGGCAAAGAAGCTGCCCACGAAGTCCTCCAGCGGCACCGTACCCAGCAGCCGCCAGGGCAGCACCGAGTGGGGCACGAGCCACGAGCCGGTAACCACGCCAATGTGGTTCAGGATTACGGCGAATAGCACCGAGAGGATGCCGGCGAAGATTGCGGTGCGCAGGACCATCCGCGGCGTACGAATGGAGAGCCACAGCGCGGGCAGGCCGAACATTAGCAGAATGGCCCACAGGTAGTTTAGCCGCATGCCCAGGGTGAGCGCGGTAGCTACGACCGGTAGAATTGCCAGCAGGGCAACGTCTAGCTTCTTTAACGTCTTCTGATCCATCTTAAAATTATACAGTCTCTGACTTGCCTAGCCGTAGCTTTAGCGAAGGCTGGCGGTCCACTCGGGTTCAGTACCCGTACAGAGCAAGTTTACAGGGGTCTTCGGGGGCTGCCAACCAAAGCTACCCGAGGCACTCGGGTCGGGGTCAGGATTTAAAATGTTACAAATGTTTCAGTCCTTAGAGCCTAGAGATAAGAGTCATCATTGACACATTACAAAATGTATGATATTGATTCGAACAACGAAGCATCGCTTGAAAATTGAGGAAGGAGCAATAAATGAGAACGGTCAGGGTTACCTGTCTGCGCCACGCGAATGCGGTTGCGCCGCCAGGCGGCTCAGACAGAGAAAGGGTGGCAACGACACGAGGGCGCGAGCAGATTGAGTTGCGTAAAGCGAATTTAGGTCGATTCGATCGCGTGATCGTTTCCGGGGCAGAGCGAGCAACTGAAACAGCGGAGGGTCTTACCGACCTCCCCCGTCACACTTTCATTATCGTTCCTGAGCTATACCCCGATAGCGAAGTAATTAAAGCAGCGTTTGCCGTCTTGGGCCACCAGGCCCTCCGCGCGTACCAAGCGCACAGCCTCGAAACTGCTCAGGCTATAGAGGAAATCGGGATCAGGCTCAGCGGCACGCTGCTCCAGCAACTGGGAACAAATGGGCTTGAAGCGGAGGACGTTCTGGTGATCGGGCACGGTGAGCTGATCGCCACCTTCCCCCTGTATGGCTTCCCTGGTTCGACGCTGGCTGAGCAGATGCGGGAAGTGGTGATCCACGAGTGCTGCGGTTTTATCGTCACAATCGAAATGGGCAATGCTGACAACTCAGCACGGCTCATTGGCCTCCAGCTCATTCCGTAACTACCAACGCGGTAAAAACCGGTCGCCCCAGGCGGCCGGTTTTCAATTCTCTAGGATTTTCACCACCCCGCTAATAGCATCAACCTCAACTACTGACTCATCCTTGATGAGCTCCGTTACCCGGGGGATCCCCACCACGCAGGGAATGCCAAACTCGCGGCTCACTACTGAGACGTGGGCAGTTAAACCTCCCTCTTCAGCCACAATCGCCGCTACCCGACGCAGAATCGGCACATAGTCCGGCGTGGTGTTGGAGACAACCAGGATATCCCCCTGCTCTACCTTGGGAAACTCGTTGACCGAGCGGACTACCTTCGCCTTACCTTTGCCGTAGCCCCGCGAGGCGACCCGGCCCCGGAACTCTCGCCCGCTCTCCGCTACCAGCTCAAGGTAGCGGCGGGCAAAGGCGTCAGCTTCAGCGCCGATGAATAACTGTGAGTGGCCGATAAAGGAAGCGATAATGCTGTGGGTGTGCCGCTGCGCCACCTGCGCTTCATCGATCGTTCCACCCGCCAACAGAATCTTCATTTCTTCTGGCGTGAGGCTCTTGGTAAACACTACGTCCTGTCCAATCCGTCGGGCAATTTCGTGAAAGAGATTCTCAGCGTAGTAGATAATTTTGTTAATTGAAAACTTGTACGCGTCCTTATTGCGGGATGTCTCGGCCGCGAAGGCGGCTAGCTCTCTGACCGATGAATCAACCTGCTGGAGTAGCGCCGCGCGGGCCTCGCTGTCTTGGCGAAAACGGGCCTCCGCCGCAGCCGCGTGGTTACTACCGCCCAGGGCCTCGCCGAGAAGCTGCAGGTAATCTTCACGAGTACGCGACGGCTCATTGTAGTAGCCGCACGTCAGCCAGCGGTAGCGAGCGGCGATGGCACCGAGCGCCTCCTGAACCTGCGGGCTGTCCGGCGCGAGCTGCTCGGCACGAATTCGTTCGGCGAGCTGCCGTACCGCTCCCTCCTCCTGCGACGCCTTGGTCATCTCCGGAGGCAGCGAGAGTAGGCGGAGCGCCTCATCTCTATCCTGGCGGCCAGAGAGCAGCGCATTGAATCGCCCAATCAAACCCAAATCCAGGTAGCGAAGGATTACCGATACATAGCTCACCTCATAGAAACACTGGCTGTACCGGTCTACGTTCGCAGCGAGTTCCTGGTTTGCAATTAAAGTTAAATCTTGGCTCAAGAAACCGACCGCGCGCTCGGTCGCCGCTTGCAGGTGCTGGTAGATGCTGGTGAAGCGGTCGGGCTCCCGCAGGTACAGGTCAAGGTACGGCTGCAGATCAATGTCCTTGGGCTCGAGGTAGAACCACTTGGCCGCGTTTTCCTTAATCTGCCCAATGGCGCCGGTCATGAGCGGCCAGGTCGGGTGATCGTGCGTGTAGTTGTGCAGCAGGTAGTAGTGGATGTAGTAGTAGCAAGGCCGCCCCCCAACCGGGGTAACCGTAAAACGCGCCATGTCGACGTCGGTGATTGGGAGCAATTGCGGCGTGCTATGCATAGTGCCTCAATGAACGGTCGCGTCACTTCCCACATTCGTATCGAAGTTCCCCCTGTCTCCCAAGGTGGTAATCGGCCGGCTCTGTACCACATAAAACTTACCTCGCTCCAACGCCCACTCAATATCGCACGGAAAGCCGTAGTGGCTTTCAATCTTCAAAATAATTTCAACCAGCTCGCTCATCTGCGCCCCGGTTAGCTTCTGTTGGTTGCCCTTCTCCGGTGGAAGCTCACGCCACTCACTGCCGCCTCCCTCCAGGCGGTACAAGCCGCGCCGCTGCTCGCCGATGTTGATGTCGATAGTGCGGCGGGGATTCTTCTCCACCACGTAGCTATCCGGGGTAATCTGGCCAGAAACGATCGCTTCGCCGAGGCCAAACCCGGCCTCGATAATCAGCTGGTTGCGGTCCTGCGTTACCGGGTGGACGGAAAAGGCGATACCGGAAACCTCCGATGCCACCATTGCCTGCACCACCACCGCGACGGAAATGTTGCTCTGGTGCAAATTTTTCTCGAAGCGGTAGAAAATCGCCCGCGGGGTAAAGAGCGAAGCCCAGCAGCGCTTCACCTTTTCCAGCACGTCAGCCTCGGTGGTGTTCAGGTACGATTCCAGCTGGCCCGCCCACGCCGCGGCGACCGAGTCTTCGGCAGTCGCCGAGGAGCGAACCGCGAGGTACTGGCAGCCGAGCGCCTTAAAGGAAGATAGGATCGCCTCTGAAATTTTCTTGGGCATCTCGGCATTCAGTACCAAGCTCTGGATTTTTTCCGCAGCCGCCTCCACCGTTTGGATCTGGTTGTGATCGACGGTATGCAGGGTAGCGTCGATCTCCACATTCAAATCCGCCGCTTCTACGAAGCGCTCAAATGCGGAACTCAACACCACAAAGCCAGGGGGCACCGGCAAGCCTGCGCGGGTCATCTCCCCGAGCGAGGCGCCTTTGCCGCCGGCTAGATCAGTGTCACCGCGGCCTAAGGCCTTAAAATCCCGAACAAATTCCATACTCATGCAATAGGACCTCAGTGTAGTATCTTCCCGAGGAAACTGAAAGCTTGATGTGATGGGGTGCTTTCAAGCGGGACCACCTGGTGCGGCAGAGCTACGAGTTCGCCTTCACCAAGCTGATGGTCTGCGGGCTGTGCGGCTCCGGCATCTCCGCCGATGAGAAGTACAAGGAGCTCAAGGACGGCACGGTAGCCAAGTACGTCTACTACGGCTGCGGGAGATCCAGGGATCGTCACTGCAAGAACCCCTACCTGCGGGAGGAGGAGCTCGTGGAGCAGCTAGTGAAGATCATCGACCAGGTGGACCTCAACCAAACCGGTATCCAGCACAGGTTCGAGGAGGAGCTGAAGCGGTACCGCAAGTTCAACCGCGGGGTGCTGGGCGCGAAGGCTGAGGCGCCAGTGCACCCGGACGTCGACCTGAGGGCCTACGCCAGGTACATCCTGCGAGACGGCACCAACGAGGAGAAGCGGGAGCTGATGGGGCGCTTCAAGTCAAAGATCACCGTCACTAGGCAGGTAGTGACAGTCGCTTGAACCCCGCCCTTTACCTTAGCGGCTCGCAGGAATTCTTGATGTAGTTACGCGCGTACCCTTGGTTGCACACGAAATCGCTGCCGAAGTAATCGAGCCTTGCATTGGTGGGAACCACCACCTGATCACACCGGGAGGTAAGATAGTTACGCCTAAAGCCGTAATCGCAAACGAAATCGTTTCCAAGAAAGCTGAGGGTAGCGTTCGGCGGTACATTCACTCGATCGCACTGCTGGGTGAGGTAGTTCACCTTGAACCCTCGGTTGCAGGTGAAGTCATTACCGAGGAAACTAAGGGTGGCGTTAGCGGGAACCTTCACCTCGTCGCATCGGCTGGAAACGTAGTTGCGGCGGTACCCCCTGTCGCACACAAAATCATTACCGAGGAAACTCAAGGTAGCATGCGGGGGAATAGCAACGCGCTCGCACTGATCCGTCACATAGTTCTTCCGGTACCCCGAATCGCAGGTCACCACACCGTTCATTGACCTTCCTCCAGGGACGACTATAGGAGCCGCTGGCTGGCTTGGAACGTTACTCGAGTTATAGGAATAGGAAGGGGACGAAGGAACAGCGTACGAAGCACCCGAGCCGCCGTAGTAATTTTTGAGGTAAGTGTCGGGGTTACCGGGAGCTACCTTGCCGGTGTACGGGTTGGTGTTGCCGGGGAAGCTCCAGTTATTGTAGGGGTTTCCGTCTGGATTCGAACGGTAGTGCGACTGGACGTACGTTCCGTCTTTCCGGAAGTAGCCTTTCACCCTAACCGCTGCCTGAGCAACCGGGACGACCGCAGCAGAAACAGCTACCTCACCCTCAAAACTCACCCAGAAAGGCAAGGGTAGAACACCAAAGACCGCGAGGAGGGAGAACGATAGGGCTAAGAGTAGCCTTTTCATATGCATTCAAACTTTAGCAACTCTTATGCAAGCCGCCAAGTATCACTGATCATGCCTCCGGAATCCTTTTGAGGCCTTCTCTGGTCAGCACCTTCTCATGGGGATCGAGTGGGTGGCGCTCCCTCTTCGGATGTTTGAACAAGGGCTCCAGCAGCTCATTGTGGATTAACCCCATCATATCCTCGACATAGAAGCCCAAGCGTAAAATTTCACTCGAGACAGTTTCCGCCTCCCCCTTCATCTGCTCCCGACTCCAGCTCCGCCAGTCACTGCGACTTAATGAAAGGATACCGCTTACAAAATCAGCCGCTCTCTGTTGAGTCGCCCAATACTCGGAAATAAAGCTGCTCTTCGCCGTCTCTAGCTCTGGCACGACGTGAATCCACATCTCGAGCGAACGTACAAACTCCAGTAGCCTAGTTTCGAAATTACGCTGAGCGTCCAGTAGTCGATCAATGTAGTCCCTCAGGTGCGTCAGGGCACCCTGTTCCCCCTGCCGAATGTGAACCTCTATTTTGGTAGTCTCGCCTAAAATTGTCGCCGCCTCCATGAGTTCAAAAGGTACACTCGTTAGAACCATTGTACCTAGCTGATTAATACTGTCTTGCAATTGGCTTCGTTGCTTCCAAAACTCTTCGTATACCTTTAACCTCATCTCTTCCTTGGTACCAGCGCGCTGCTGACGTTTACCTAAATAAAAAACAACAAACCAACCGAGGGTAGTTACTACAACTACCGCAATCTGAATCCAATCACCTAAGGAAATCACATTGTTGCCTTCCGGCATATAATCGAACAGACTTAAGCCTCCGGGTCTTCCGATACTGCGAGCTTATGGCGGAGAGGGAGGGATTCGAACCCTCGATACGGGTATAAGCCCGTATAACGGTTTAGCAAACCGTACCCTACCGCCACTCGGGCACCTCTCCGTAAGGGGTCAATACTACGCTGACTGCAAGGTACTGGGTTCACCGGGAGCTGACGTCGTGGGCTCGGTAGTCCACCGTAGCCCGAAGGGCGAAGGCGGACACCTCTCCAGGGAGACTAAAATTAACCCCATTCGCACGGTTCGGTCAATAATGTGCTAGGGTTCAGCTACTAGCCCCTCTAACCACGTACCTATGGGTATCATTCTCTGGATTATCTTCGGCGGCCTGGTAGGCTGGGTCGCATCTAAGTTTGTAGGAACGGACGGCCAGCAGGGCATAGTCATGAACAAATCGTCGGCGTAGTCGGCGCCGTGGTCGGCGGCCTGCTGTTCAGCCTGCTGGGCGGCGGTGGCGTTACGGGCTTCAACCTGTACAGCTTCATAGTCGCGCTCATCGGCGCCATCGCCCTGCTGGCGATTGTTAAGGCGGTACGCCGCGGCTAAGGCTTGCGTTCTGCGGAATGCAAAATTATAGTTGGGCAAAGGTCGCGAGTTTTGATTAGCACTCCGTAATTAACAATTCTATGGCCGGAACATGCGAGATGTGCAACCACGAGCACAAGGAAGACGGCACCTGCGACTGCGGCTGCGAGGAAAAGAAGTAGCCGGGCTAAATGATTGAATTGAAGTAGTCCGCCGCCCTACCGGGCGGCGGACTTGCGTCGGCACGCATCCGGTTGACACCTGCCCCGCCCTGGGGTAGTTTGGCGAATTCCAATTGAACATTAACAAGCCTCCGAGAGGAGGCATGAATTGAGAGAGCTAATCCTTTGGGCCTTCCGAGAACCGGGAGGGCTGCTGGGGTACCTGCTCAGAACTAGGTACCGCGAGATTGAAATGAAAATGTCCGGCTGCATCATCGTGAGCGGCGCTGCCAACCGTCGCAACGGACGCACCAGCGTGCAGGGCGACTACCTAATCGATCGTCTAGACGAGTATCGGCTGGACCATCCGCAGCTCGCCAAAGGTACGATCGTCCTATTCGTCAGCGGAAATTCCTTCTACGGCGAAGGGACTACAGAGGCACAGGCGTTACTTCGAACGGCCAAGGCGAGAGGCTTGGGTAGCGCCTTCAAGGCACTGGTTTGCCTAGACCCGCCGGATGCGACTACACGAACGGCCATGGGGAGCTACTTCCAAGCTCTAGACCCGGACATCTGCCCACTCCTGCCGCTGGACCAATGCTCCACCAATACCTACGAGGGTATGCGGCGCGCCATAGACTACTGTCGCGCCACGGGGATGCAGGCAATCGCCACGCTAGCCAACCCCCTGCACAACACCTGGGCCTGGCCGCTACTCAAGGATGCGGTGGCACAGAGCGGACTCAAGCCGATAGTGCTGTGCCGGCTGAACAGCAGGCAGCCTTGGTGGGACTACCGCCTCTCCGCTCCACAGTTTCGACTGAAGGCCTTCCCGCTCTTCTGGTTCTGGGGGATGCTCGGTAAGGCAAAGATGACTATGAATGGATGGATTAAGGCGCGTAATGTATGAACAACGAGCCCCGGTCGCGAAGTGCGACCGGGGCTACTTTCATCTGGCGAGAGTTTATAGCTCTGGGGTCAGATCATTGCACCACGCGTACGCATTGACGTAGAAGTCTAGGAGCGGGTGCAGGTTGGTGAAGCCGACGCGCCAGGTGTACGGAAAATCTGGGCGCGACTCTGAAACTAGCAGCGTCCTGCCGCCCTCATCCGGAACTGTACCCATGGTGTAGCCACCCGAGAGCAGCAGGTCACCCGGCCTGCACGACGGGGTAAAGGTTCGAATTGAATCCGGTGAAACGTAACCGAACTCCATCACGCTGTAGAGCGTACTGGGCGAGGCGCCCGCACCGGCGGGGCCCTGCGGGCCCATTGGACCAACGGGGCCAGGCTCACCCGGATCACCCTGTGGCCCAGCTGGACCCTGGGGTCCGGGGGTCAGCGAGATACTATCGATCTGCTGCTGCAGGCTGAATACCGCCTCCTGCCACGAATCGTAGGCAATCTGGGCGACCTGCCGAACTGGCCGAGCTAGGGCGCTGGGCGCAGCCAGGACAGCGCCCGTGGCTACCGCCAGTGCCGCCGAGAGAACCACGACATTCTTGATGTTCTTCATGATTATTGGGGTAACGAATTAGAGCGGTTTGATTCTACACGATACTGCCCAGAGAGCATAAACAGGGCCCCGGTCGCGAAGTGCGACCGGGGCCCTACGTTTTGGAGGGAACTAGCGGAGGCGGAAGCCGAACTTCAGCTTCTTCTCTAGATCCGCCACGGCCTGGGTGGTAGCTGCTACCGTGTCCGGCGTCAGCGAAATGCTGTCGATGCCGGCCCGCACCAGGAAGTCTACGAAGTCGGGGAAGTCGCTGGGCGCCTGGCCGCAGATGCCCACCTTGCGGTGCTTGCGCTTGCCGATTTCGATAATCTGGACGATGAGCTTCTTAACCGCCTCGTTGCGCTCGTTGCCCACGTGGGCGATGAGCTCGGAGTCACGGTCCAGGCCCAGGGTGAGCTGCGTCAGGTCGTTGCTGCCGATGCTGAAGCCGTCGAAGATCTTGCAGAACTCCTCGCCCAGAATGACGTTGGCCGGAATCTCGCACATCACGTACACCTGCAGGCCGTCCTTGCCGCGCTCCAGGCCTGCCTCGGCCATTACGGCCAGCACCTTCTTGCCCTCGTCCAGCGTGCGGCAGAAGGGAATCATCACCTTCACGTTGTCTAGGCCCATGACGTTGCGCACACGCTTTAAGGCCTCGCACTCCAGCTTGAAGGCGGGCAGGAACTTGGGGTCGTAGTACCGGCTGGCGCCGCGCCACCCGATCATGGGGTTGCGCTCGTCGGCGGGCTCGAACTGCCGGCCGCCCAGCAGCTCGGCGTACTCGTTGGAGCGGAAGTCCGACAGACGGACGATCACGTCCCGCGGGTAGAAGGCGGCTGCGATCTTGCCTATGCCCTCGGCCAGCTTGGTTACGTAGAAGTCGGTCTTCGATTTGTACGGCGCCGCCAGCTCCTCAATCTTTCGCCGCGCCTTGGCATCCTTCAGCTGGCGGAAGTTGATGAGCGCCATTGGGTGCACGCCGATGTGGTTGGCGATGATCAGCTCCTCACGCGCCAGGCCCACGCCGCTGTTGGGAATCATTGAGTCCTCGAACGCGGTGTCGGGGTTGCCCACGTTCATCATTATCTTGGTCTTGGGCTTGGGCAGGTGCTTAATGTCCAGGTGGTTGACGGTGAACTTGAGCGTACCGGCGTACACCGTGCCCACGGACCCACCCGCGCAGCTGACCGTTACGTCCTGCCCGCTCTTGAGCGTGGCGCTGCCGTTGCCCGTGCCCACGACGCAGGGAATGCCCAGCTCACGGCTGACGATGGCGGCGTGGCACGTGCGTCCGCCCTGGTCGGTTACAATGGCGGCGGCGATCTTCATCACCGGCTCCCAGTCTGGGTCTGTCATCGTCGTCACCAGCACGTTGCCCTTCTTGAACGTGGCGATGTCCTTGATGTCGCGGATGACCTGCACCTTGCCCACGCCAATCTTGCTGCCCACGGCCACGCCGGTAACCAGCTCGCGGCCCTTCTCGTTGAGCTTGTACTCCTCCAGGATGGACGAATCCTTACGGGCCTGCACCGTCTCGGGGCGCGCCTGCACAATGAACAGCTCGTCGGTGCGGCCGTCCTTGGCCCACTCCATATCCATCGGCCGCTTGTAGTGGTCCTCCACGATCACCGCCCACTTAGCCAGCTGCAGTACCTCGCGGTCCGTAAGGCAGAAACGCCTGCGGTCTGCTGGGCTAACGGGCTTGGAGATTGTGTTAGGCTTGCCAGCCTTAGAGGAGCCAGAGGCGTACATTAGCTTCTTGTCCTTCACGCCCAGCTTGCGGCTGATGATGGGCTGGAAGTGTCCCCCTAACTTAGGCTTAAAGACTGTAAACTCGTCCGGCGTTACCTCGCCCAAGACGATGAACTCGCCCAGGCCGTACGAGCCATTGATGATGGCGGCGTCGCGGAAGCCGGACTCGGTGTCGAGCGAGAACATTACGCCGGCGCAGGCCAGGTCGGAGCGAACCATCTTCTGCACGCCAACGGATAGCGCAATGTCCAGCTGCCCGAACTTCTTGTCGTGCCGGTAGCTAATGGCGCGGTCGGTGAACAGCGAGGCGAAGCAGCGCTGGCAGGCGGCCACCAGCTCGGCGGCGCCGACGACGTTGAGGTAGGTCTCCTGCTGGCCGGCGAAGGAAGCGTCCGGCAGGTCCTCGGCCGTAGCGGACGAGCGGACGGCCACGTCGGCAGATTTAACGTCGTAGTCGCGGCTCATCTCGGCGTAGGCCCTGGCGATCTCGTCCGAAATTTCCTTCGGCATCTTGGCCTTCTCAATCGCCGCCCGCACCGCCTTGCCCCGCCGGGCGAGGTCGAGCACGTCGTGGGTGTTCAGGCCCGTCAGCATCTTCTTGATTCGCTCGCGCAGGCCCGTCTGGTCTAGGAAGAGCCAGAATGCCTCGGCTGTGGTGGCGAAGCCGTTGGGAATGCGCACGCCCTTCCCGGTGAGGTGCTGGTACATCTCGCCCAAGCTGGCGTTCTTGCCCCCCACCAGCCCCACGTCGCCGATGCCTAGATCCTTGAACCAACGGACGTACTTAAAGGTCTGGGCAGCGGGGGCGTGCTTGGACATAGGTGTTTCGGTGTTTTAGTGTCTCTGTGTTTCAATTAAATGTTGAAGTGCCCCGCCCACCGGCCGATGATGGGCAGCGGCAGCGCCAGGCCACGGGTAGCATTGGCGATGCCGATGGCCGCGATGCCGATGAGGCCGAAGAACAGCAGCAGGTTGATGAGGGGGATCCACGCCACGACCATCGCTAGCACCTCGACGATGAACAGCACCAAGCCCTGCTTGGCGTGGTAGCTGGCGAAGGCGCTATCGCGCTTCAGCAGCAGCGGCACCAGGCACAGGATCCAGACGTAGCTGAGCGCAGCTACAGCCTTGTTATGCTCAATGTCCTGGGCGTCGAAGGTTGTAGAAACGGGATCGTGCATAGAATCGTTAATCGTTACTCGTTTATCGTGAATCAAACTATCGACTAGCCCAACGCCTCCAGATAATTGTGGCGAGCGGGGCGAGCAGCGCTCCGGCAAAAGCCATGTACGCGGGCAGCACGATGACGTTCAAGAAGCTGACCAGCGTCCAGGTGGTAACCAGCACCACCAGGCTGGCGATGAGCCCAGCTGCAGCGCCGGCGGTAATGCCTGCTACGGCTGCCTGCCCCAGGTTGATCTGCCTGCGGCCAGCGGCAATGCCAACGGCTACGCCCAGAGCAGCGGCGACCAGCGGCCGCAGCACATCGGCTGCTGTCCCGGCCCACCATGTAACGACTGCCGTCAGCACGGCGCCGCCCACGGCGTACGGCCAGGCCAAACGAAAGTACCACTCAACCGGCAGCCCCAGCACCCGCTCCCCTGCCCCGGCTACCGCCAGGTCTGGCAAGCTGCTCGGCCGCACCTGGTGGCGCGGCTGCACCACGGCCCGCTCGTGCTGGATGGTAACCTTGCCCGTATCGCCGTGCAGCACCACCTCCTCCACGTCTATGGCGGCGGTGTCCCCGGCCGCGGCGTGCTCGGCCAGGTGCTGCTCAATCCGCCGCCGCAGCTCGGCTGCATCAAGCCCTCCGGCTGGCTCGGCCATGGGAGCCTGGGGTGCGGGGCGACGGGGAGGCATAGGCAAAAATTATAGCAGGAATACGAAAAAGCCCCCACACCTTTCGCTTTGCGAATAGGTGTGGGGGCTTCGTTGTTGCTAACTCTTTCAGCCTGCTGCGACCTCAGCGGCTGCTCGGCTCGTGGAATCCGACATCCATGTCTTCACCGCGCCGACCACACGCTCAACAGCGTATCCCATGAATGCATCATCGGGACGAGGTTCGAGAATCGCGACGGCGGTCTCAACCTTTCCGGCATACGAGACGAAAGTCGTCTGTGGATAGTGAACCGCGATAGAGAAGTCATCGAATACGAAGTTAACTATCGCCAAACACGTGCCGTCCTTAGCCATGACGAGTATGTGGCTAGACGGATGAATCTCGGGATCATCGATGCTAACCCTAGAGCAAGCCTCGGGCACCACAAGGTATCCGTCGCCGAACTTGACCCTCAGGCCCGCAATCAGCACCTCAGCTGTGCGATTGACCCACAGCTGGATCGACCGGGTACGCTCAAGCCGACGTTGCTGATCCAACCAGAGGGTCGCGAAAGCAATGGGCCAGTATGCAGCCAGCACCAGAACAGTAATTCCACCCTGAAGGAATAGCAGTGACGCAACGTAAACGAGGAGCGGAATACAAATGAGGCTGACGAGCATCGCGCCCAGTAGGGGCGACGATGGCGTTCCCTGGAAGCGCCGCCACAGCGCACGGTAGATGGCTAACGTCCCTAGAGCCCCACCAGTTGCTGCGGTGAGAGCTACGCCGATGTATGGCAGCAGTTGATCTAATGTTAAATTGAACACTTTCTCTCTCCTAAGTATTTCTGAATGATTCGATACGACTTGTTCCGTCCGATGGCTGCCGCCAGTTAATGGCAACGCCAATGGCGGCGACGATAGACGATGCGATCTGGAAGTCGGCGAAGGTGCCCTGGCCCTTATCCCATCCGACCACTCCGGCTAGTGCATGGGCTACGGCTGATAGCGCCCACCCGAGCCGGAGCTGGCCGGAGGTCAGCAGGTACGTACCCCAGAGCATTAAGACGGCAGAGGTAAACTCCACCGCCGTCATTACACCGGTGAATACGAATCCGGCCAGGGTAACCATGGTTAACGTAATCGCCACACGAACGATGACTTGGAACCGGGGGCTGGGGTCGCTATGCGCCACGTAGCCGTAGGACATCAGCAAGACCAGGCCTACCTCCAGAACGGTGAGGAGGCGTAGGTCCAGCAGGTAGAAGTAGACGAGGGCGAGCGCTGCACCGATTACACCCACTGCCCACCCAGACCTCCTCCCCACCAGGACCAGAACCTTGTTGGCGAAGAATACCCAGGCCACCGCGACCTGGAGCAGGTAGACAATGGATTCCATCGCTCACCACGCCGCGTAGAACGAAACGTCCACGCGGCTCGTCTTGAAGCGCCCGTCGTAGAGGTACTTTACGAACGACCGCTTCAGGTACTGAACGCTGAACCCAGCGCTGTTCCAGGTATCAACGTTCGTAGCCTCGGTCAGCCAATGGAGCTGCACCGGATAGGGCGAGCTTACGTCCAGGCCCCAGGCGCAGGGGTCGCGGCCTTCGTCCAAATCAACGGTCGCGAAGTACGGCTTGAGCTCGTACCCGCGGTAGCCAATCTGCCTGCCGAACCTATGCAGGAAGTCTGCTAGGTTCACGCTGCCGCCGTAGCCCACGCCGTCCTGCCAAAACTGGCTAATGCCGGCAACGGTGAGGCAGGCGCTGGCATCGGTGCTGTCGAACGACGAGACGCGGAGGCTAGCCCAGCTGTCGTACTTCGCCCAAACGCCGACGCCGGTTGCGTAGGTGCTAGCCAGGAACGGCTCGTAGGCAATGTCTACCCGGGGCAGACGCCGATCGTGGAGGCTGGGAACCGTCCAGCCCACGGGGCTCAAATGGCGGCCGACGAGACCCGACAGCTCCCACTTGCCGAGCGTCTTGTGCGCACGCCCGTAGGCGTACACGGTCTTGGCGTTGACCCCGTTGTACTCGAACTGCATCTCGACACGGGACGATGGGTACGCCCACAGGCCGATTCTCATACGGGTAAGCTCGTGGGATTTCTGGCTACCCATACGTGCGCGAACTTCGCCAGAAACGTACGGCTTAATCGGGATATCGAATGCAGCTGCGAACGAAGCGCTACAAGTGATGAGCAGCGCAAGGATGACGATAATCTTCTTCAAAGGAATTTCTCCAGTTTCGTGAGTTTTCAAGGTTTGAATAAATCCTTTTACCAGATTTATATAGAAAAGTCAATGGTACACATCCCCGACCCAAATTTGTCATTTCGACCCCGAATTCAATCGGGGGAGAAATCTAAGCATCGCCTACATCGGGGCCACGTGGTAACTTGGTGGACTTTGCCATGGCCCGCGATCACAACTACTTCGTCTACTTCATGGCTAGCAGCACCGATGTGCTGTACCTAGGTATGACCAACAACCTAGAGCGTCGGATCTTCGAACACAAGCATCGTCTACATGACGGCTTCACCAAAAGGTATTGGTGTACCAAGCTCGTATACTTTGAGCACTCATCGTACGTGCACGACACCATTGCCCGAGAGAAAGAGATCAAACGGTGGAGGCGCGCGAAGAAGCTGGCGCTCATTCGTAGCGTCAATCCGAACCTAGATGACCTATCAGCTGAGTGGGGACAGGTGTAAGATTTCTCACCCCCTACGGGGGATTCGAAATGACAATTTTTTGATTTGTCATTTCGACGCCGAACGAAGTGAGGTGGAGAAATCTTAACGCTGTGTACCGAAGAGCCGAGGCTCGCGCCCCGGCTCTCCTCTGTCCTCAGTCCTACTCCCCTAGTAATCCATTCCCATTCCCCCGCCCCCGAACCAGTCCGCTACTGCGGACGGTTCGGGGCAGTCCCGAACTGAGCTTCGCTCTAGTTCGGGACGCCGCACAATTAGTAGTCCATCCCCATGCCACCTCCATGCCCGGAACCTACGGATGGCTCCTCCTTCTTGGGCATATCCGTAATTGCTGCCTCGGTGGTCAGGAACACGCTGGCGATGGAAACGGCGTTCTGCAGCGCCGTGCGGGTAACCTTGGTCGGGTCTACCACGCCGGCCTTAACCATATCCTGGTACTCGCCGGTAGCGGCGTTGAAGCCCACGGCCTTGTTCTTCTGCTCAGCCTGCTCGCGCACGATGTTGGTCATGACGATGGTGCCCTCGTAGCCGGCGTTGGCCACAATCTGCTTGATCAGCTCTAGGCTGGCGTTCTCGATGATGCGACCGGCCGCGATCATGGGGCTGACTACCTCCTGGCCGCCGGTGGATAGCAGACGCTCGAACGCGCCCGTGGCCACGCCCAGGGCAATGCCGCCGCCGGGCACGATGCCCTCCTCAACGGCTGCCTTGGTGGCGCTCACCGCGTCCTCGATGCGGTGCTTCTTCTCCTTAAGCTCGGTCTCGGTGGCCGCACCGACCTTGATCACAGCTACGCCGCCGGAAAGCTTGCCCAGGCGCTCACCCAGATTCTTCTTGTCGTAGTCGCTGGTGCTATTCTCAATCTCGGCCTTTATCTGGCTGATGCGCGCCTCGATCGCATCCTTGGCGCCGGCCCCGCCGATGATGGTGGTGCTCTCCTTGGTGGCCTTAACCTTGCTGGCCTTGCCCAGGTGCTCCAGCTCGGCCTTGTCTAGCTTCAGGCCAACCTCGTCGCTGATGACCGTGGCGCCGGTAACAGCCGCAATGTCGCGCAGCATCTCCTTGCGCCGGTCGCCGAACCCGGGAGCCTTAACGGCCAGCGAGCTGAACGTGCCGCGGATCTTGTTCACCACCAGCGTAGCCAGGGCCTCGCCGTCTACGTCCTCGGCAATGATGACGATCTCCTTGCGGCCACCCGCGGCGATCTTCTCCAGCAGGGGCAGCAGGTCCTGCACGCTGCTAACCTTGTGGTCGGTGATGAGGATGTACGGGTCGCTGTACTCGGCCTCCATACGCTCGGTGTTGGTGGCCATGTAGGGGTTGATGTAGCCCTTGTCGAACTGCAGGCCCTCCACCACCTCTACCTCGGTGCCGAACGTCTGCGACTCCTCAACGGTAATGACGCCGTCGTCGCCCACCTTGTCCATTGCCTCGGCGATGAGCTTGCCGATCTCGGGGTCGTTGGCGCTGATGCTGGCCACCTGCGCCTTCTCCTCCTTGGTCTTGATGGGCTTGCTCATCTCCTTGAGCTTGGAAACGACCTCCTCCAGCTTGGCATCCATGCCACGCTTAATGTCCCCGGCGTTAACGCCGCTGCCCAGGGCCCGCAGGCCCTCGCGGATCATGCTCTGCGCCAGAACCGTAGCCGTGGTAGTACCGTCGCCGGCCACGTCGTTGGTCTTGGATGCGACCTCTTTGACGAGTTCGGCGCCCAGGTTCTCGAACTTGTCGTCCAGCTCAATCTCCTTGGCTACCGTTACGCCGTCCTTGGTGATGGTGGGCGCGCCGTAGCTGCGGTCTAGTACCACCGTCTTGCCGCGCGGACCCAGCGTTACCTTAACCGCGTTGGCCAGCTTGTCCACGCCGCGCTGCATGGCCAGCCGCGCCTGCTCGTCGAATAGAATCTGTTTAGCCATACCTTGTTTCTGTAATTAGTTACACGGATTAAATCTACTCATTGCGAACGGAGCGTAGCGGAGTGAAGCAATCTCGTAATTAATGTCGGTACTTTTGGAGACAGGATTGCTTCGCTGCGCTCGCAATGAGTCTGTTCTTTACTCAATCACCGCCACGATGTCGTCCTGCGACATGACGTAGACTTCCTCGTTGTCTATCTTAATCTCGTCCGGGGCGTACTTCTTGAATACCACCTTGTCGCCAACCTTGATGTCCATTGCCACCCGCTCGCCCTTCTCGTTCACCTTGCCGGGGCCTACGGCGATGACCTCGCCCTGCTCGGGCTTCTCGTTAGAATTAGAGGGTAGGATGATGCCCGACTTGGTAACCTCCTCGGGCTTAGACGGCTTCACGATCACGTGGTCGCCCAACGGTTTGAGTTTCGGCATAGCCAGTTCTCGGTTAGTGGATTACGGAATTTAGACTATAGCAGTCTCGATAAGAGAGTGCTAATAGCCCTAGATTAGCCACCCGCCGAGGGGCAGTCAAGACGGTGTGCTCGGCCCACAAATGCGGGCGCCTTTAAGCATTCAAAGGGCTGCGCGGCTGCGGATTCACTCCGAGACGCGCAGCTCAATGGAGGGGAGAGCAGCTCGCCAGCGGCGAGCGTCGAGAGGGGAACCCGTCTGGGTTCCCCTCTCGAGACTTCCTAGTAGTCCCGCAGCTTGCGGATGAGGGGGTGGACCTCGATGCGCTCCAGAGCCTTGGCCTCGATCTGGCGGATGCGCTCGCGGGTTACGCCGAACTCCTGGCCGACTTCCTCTAGGGTATGGGCGACGCCGTCCGAAAGGCCGAAGCGCATATCCAGAATCTTCTGCTCTCGCGGGGTCAAATCTCCCAGCACCGTTTTGACATGATCACGGAGAAGCTGCAGGGCAGCCACACGATCCGGCGACAGGGTCTTCTCGTCCTCGATGAAGTCGCCCAGCGTGCTGTCCTCATCGTCGTCGCCCACGCTAGTTTCCAGCGACACCGTCTCCTGGCTGATCTTTAGAATGTGCAGCACCTTCTCCACTGGCTCCCCCATCTCGGCGGCGATCTCGTCCGGCAGCGGCTCGCGACCCAGGTCCTGGATCAGCTGGCGCTCCACCTGCTGCAGGCGATTGATGGTCTCTACCATGTGCACGGGGATGCGGATGGTGCGGCTCTGGTCGGCCAGGGCGCGGGTAATGGCCTGGCGGATCCACCACGTGGCGTAGGTGGAGAACTTGTAGCCCTTGCGGTAGTCGAACTTCTCCACGGCGCGGAACAGGCCGATGTTGCCCTCCTGGATCAGGTCGAGCAGCGACAGGCTGCGGCCGGTGAACTTCTTGGCGATGCTGACGACCAGTCGGAGGTTGGCCTCGATCAGCTGGCGCTTGGCCGTGAGGTCGCCGCGCTCGATGCGCTTGGCTAGGTTGATCTCGTCGTCGCCGGTGAGCAGCGGCACCTTGCCGATCTCACGCAGGTACATCTGAATGGAGTCGGCCGAGATGTCGGTGAGGTCCAGCCGCTTGCCCTCGCCCCAGGCGCCGAGCTGCTGCTTAACCTTGTCGCTGTCTGCCGTTACGTCCAGGATGCCGCCCTCGCGCTGCACCACTGGAACGCCGCTGGTCTCCAGCTGCTCCAGGAAGACTTCGTACGACTCCAGGTAGTCCTCTACGTTCGGGAAGGCGTACTGCACCTCATCCTCGGTAATGAAGCCGCGGGCGCGGGCCTTCTTGATGAGCAGCTTAACCTCGGCCTCGGGCGGCGCGATGTGCTTAACGGGCGCAGCGGCCGGCGCAGCCTTGCGGCCAGCCTTGGCCACGTGGCGTACGGCCTTCTTGGCCGCCGCCTTCTTTACGGGGTGGCGTACGACCTTCCGAGGCCTAGCCGGCTTGGGCGAGACCTTCTTCACCTTCTTCTTGTTCTTGGCGGCGCTGACCTTAGCCACTGCCCGGCGCGCCGGCCGGGACTTTGCCTTTGACATGGTGGTACGTGGTACGGAGGGTGATTAGCTTTGCAGGCTCGCCAGCTTCTGGCTCACCTGGCTGAACGTTCCGGCTAACTGGCGCAGCCGATCTGTGTCGCCTGCCCCCTCCGCCGTCCTCATTTCATTCTGTAGCTCGTGCAGCTGACGCTGGAGCCGCTGGCTGGTGAGCCACCGCCGGTGGCCCGCTGCCTCGTCGGCTGCCCGCGTGGGCGTTACCTGGTCGCCGCCGTCGGCGCTGCGCAGCTCCTCGCTGGCGAAGGCCACGGCGTCGGCGACTGCTCCCAGCTCCGGCTGATCCGGTAGGCTGGCGAGTAGCCCGGCAACATCAATACGACGGTTCGCATTGTAGTGAGAAACGCTCGCCGTGTAAAGCTCCCCCAGGCGGGTATCCGGGAAGTCCTCCGGGTCCATTCCCTCTACGGCGGGGTGCACGGCGGCGGCGTGGCGCCACAGCAGGGCCAGCAGGCGAATAGCTACGCCGTACGGCCGATCGACCGCAGCCTTCACCTCAGACGCCGGCGCGGACGCACCGACGTTCCGGTGTTCCGGTGTTCCGGTGTTCCGGCCTCTCTCCCCCGGCAGCACCTTGCGCAGCTGGGCCTCGTCTACGTTGACCATCCGCCCCAGCAGCTGCAGGTAGTGGGTCTGCTCCACGGGGTCGGCGAGCTTGGCGATGATGGGCAGCAGCTGACGTGCCGCCGCCTTCTTGCCCGGCAGGGTGGCTAGGTCGTTGCCCTCCTGCGCCCGCTGCACGTAGTAGTCCACTATGGGCACCGCCGTTCGCACCGCCTCTGCCCAGGCGTTGGGGTCACGGGCAATGCACTCGTCCGGATCCTTGGCCCAGGTGGGCAGCACCACACGCTTGAGCTCGAAGCCGTGCTGCCACGCCAGGTCTACGCCGCGGCGGCTGGCGGCGTCGCCGGCTAGGTCGGCATCCAGCGCCACCATAATCTTGTCGGTGAAGCGGCGCAGCAGGCGGAGCTGGTCGTCGGTGAGGGCCGTGCCGCACACGCCCACCACGTGCCGCATGCCGGCCTGGTGCACCGCCACGCAGTCCATGTTGCCCTCCACCAGGATGGCGTAGCCCGCACGTCGGACGTGCTCCTTGGCCTGGTCTGCGTTGTACAGCAGCTGCGCCTTGCTGTAGACGTCGCTCTGCGCGCTGTTCAGGTACTTGGGCTGGTCCGCGTCGTCCAGCACGCGGGCGGTGAAGCCAACCACCTGGCCGTGCACGTTGCGCAGCGGGAACACCAGCCGGTGGCGGAACGTATCGTAGTAGCTGCCCGGCTGGTTCTGGCTGGGCTTAACTAGGCCGGCGGCGGAGAGCTCGGACGTAGAGAAGCCGCGCGCCGTGAGCGCCGCCAGTAGCTGGCTACCCGGTGCGGCGTAGCCTAAACGGAAGTCTCGCGTCGCCTCGGCGTTCACGCCGCGCCGCTCCAGGTAGGCGGCCCCCGGCGACGACGGCAGCTGCGACTGGAACACCTGGCACGCCGCCTCGTTCGCCTCCAGCAGGCGCTGGCGCTGCGACCGCTCCCCCGGCTTGAACTCGGGCAGCTCCACGCCGGCACGCTTGGCTAGAATGGCCAGCGCCTCGCGGAACTCTAGCCCCTCGAACTTCTGGATGAAGCTGAAAACGTCCCCGCCCTCGTTGCAGCCGAAGCACTTGAAGGTCTGACGGCTGGGGCTGACGTAGAACGACGGGCTCTTCTCGGTGTGGAACGGGCAGCGTGCGGTGAAGTTGATGCCGGCCTTGCGCAGGGGCACGTACTCCCCGATGACCTGGACAATGTCCAGGTGGGCTTTGATTTGCTCGACGTCGGTTGGCATAGACGCTGCTACCGTACCGCCCCGAGCGTCGGAGTTCAATGACCTTGACTGGTACACGCACAGGTTGTACTAATCAGCCATTGCAAATTAACAGTACACCAAACGTTTGAGGCACAACGTGACATTCGACAGAGCTAGAGAGATCGACCTCAGCCAGCAGAGGAACAGCTCGCAGCTGGTGGCCCGAGTCAGCGGAGCAGCCGAGGGTGGCCGGCCGGTGCGTATCAAGATCAACGCCAAGCTCGTGCAGAGCTTCAGCCCCGACTGGGGGGAGCTCACCGGCGCCCTTGAGGCGTGCGAGAAGTTTGACCGGTGCAGCGCCGTGGTTGAACGGCGCGAGAAGAGCGGGGGCAAGGTTACCTCGGTTACCCACTGGCTATGGGTCGGGCCAGACGGCGGGCTGACCACCGACGACGCCATTGAGCTGGGGAGGATCCAGAGCCTGCTGGAAGCTAAGGCTGGAAAATGGCAGCACGCAGTTCGTGCGCGAACGATCAGCTTCAAATCTACCAAGGTCAACGCTAGCTACCCCACCCTGGAGCTGCTGCACCGCATCCGCAGCGATGGCCTACCCCCCGACGACCGCCGCGCGGCAACTATGGTATTCGTGGCTAGCCACGCCGCGGGTAAAGTTCAGTGGGAGGTAAAGCTCCGTCCGCTGTAGCAGATCAACAGATACCCCCGGCGCCACGCCGGGGGTTCTACTCATGCGCAAGCTACCGAATGGCCAGCAATGCGAACGCGAGCACGGCGAAGGCTGCCAGGCAGGCTACGGTGTAGCCCAGCAGCTGCACCGCCTCCTGCTTCTTGCCGTCTACGTACCAGCGGACCGGCGTACCCAGTATGAGCAGGCTGGTTACGGAAGCAGACAGAACGAACAGCAGCAGCATCGCCACGCCGACCAGCGGCGTTTCGCCCTGGCCTTCGGCATTGCCGAATATACGCTCGGCGTTCGACATAACCGTGGCAACCAGCGCGATGTAGGCCACCGTGCCCAGGGCGTGGATAAAGCTGCGACGGAAAGTTACGCGGTTGAAACTCATAGCTTCTCTATTTCTTTAAGGCTACGGTCGGGTAAGTAGAGCAAAGCCATGCCGATAGCTACGCCAAGAAGCGCGGTTATGAGGTGGCCCCCGCCGAAGACGAACTTGTCGAACTCATCCAAGGCGTACCATATCCCCCGCCACACCAGCACAATCGCAACCACCGTACCAAGACGACCTGCGAAGTATCGGAGCGAAGGCTTAGCCATACCCCTACTCTACCGACACCACGCGAACCGAGCCAGCCTGCCGCAGCGGCGGCCGGCCGCTGAAGTTGCACTGGGCGGTGATGCGGTAGTCGCCGGGCTTGTCGAGCTTGAGCAGGGCCATGAACATGCCGCTCTCCTCGTCGAACGTCGCGGGCAGGCTCCAGCTCAGCGCCGTCTGCGCATCGCTGATTGTAATGTCCAAGGTATCCGCGGGCGGCAGCGCGAACTGGCGTAGCACCTTGCCGGCTGTGTCCAAGATACGAAAGCCAATGGTCGTCGTAGCCTCTGCCGGCACCTCCTCTGGAGCCAGCATCTCGATAATCGGACCGGCAGCGGGCTGGCTCGGCTGGACCGGGGCGGGCCGGGGGGCAGCAGCTGGCCGGCGGATACGCAGCGGCGAGGTGGGGCTAAGCTGCAGCAGCAGGAACGCCGCTATGACAAACAACGAGCCTAATACTAGACGGCGGTTTGAACTGCTTTCGAACATAGCAATAATTCTACACCCTCAGTCGAAAGACCATCATAGAACAAAGCTAATATTGACACTATCATTATAGTATGATATAAGTATCTTCATTAGAAACTTCACATTCTTGAAACGAAGGAAGGACCGCATACCATGAAGGTAAAATTCATTCACTGGCGAAACGATATGGCCAAAAATGGCGAGGGTCACTGCTTCGCCAATGTCCACTACCTGGTAGGCTACAACCAATCCAGCATCACCGACCTGCAGCAGATGGCGGCAGTGATTCGCGAAACGTTCCCTCAGGCCACGGACGATCAGATCATTGCCGGCAAGGTCACCGTCTCCGGTAGCTACAAAAATTTTACCCTCGTCGCATGGAATGCCCACATTCCCGAGGGGGAGTACCCCGGATGGACTCAGGACGATAATCCCTCGTACAACTGGCAGTAACAACGACGCCCACCGCTCAAACTACGGATTAACCCGTAATGAGCGGTGGGCGAATTTCGTGTATCCGTGGCGGAAGGGGGGGGATTCCTGCTCCCCCGCTCCCGGCTGGCCGCTGCGCAGCATCGCCGGTCGCTCCTCCGCAGCCGGGGTCGTCCAGAGCGTGAACAGCTTCACGCTCTGTCAGTACCCTTCGAATCCCCATCGTAAATAAAGTTGGTGGCGGAAGGGGGGGGATTCGAACCCCCGATACCTTGCGGTATACCTGCTTTCCAAGCAGGCGCACTAGACCACTATGCGACCCTTCCTTAGGCTGCTGCACCATACAGAATAGTACGCCCGGGGGTCAAAATTCCAACCGTCCCGCCCGGGGTGTAGACTGGCACACATGGAGCTCAATCGGATGACCTTCACCCAGCCAGACGGGCTCCGCACCGTGTACTACCGCGGGGGCAGCGGCCGGACGCTGGTCTTCCTGCACGGCGGCGGCATAGACGCCGGCTGCTACCGTGAACTGCTGGAGCGGCTGGCGGAACGGTACGACGTAATCGCACCGAACCTAGCGGGACACGGCGGCTCCACCGTTCCCGGTAAAGGCTGGGGTTGGAGCGACTACGGCAACCTACTCAGCAAGCTCCTCGACCACCTCGGCATCCAGGGCAACGGTATCGCTGCTGCGGGGCACTCCTTCGGCGGCGCGGTCGCCGCGTACCTAGCCGCGCAAGACGGACGCATCGGCAAGCTCATCCTCATCGATACTGCCGCAGCCGCACCGCTGGACTGGTCCTTCGCTAGCATGTGCCGGCTCATGATTCTGCAGCGCCTGATCGACGGCGGGCGCTACGGCAAGCTGGGCCTATCGTTCAAGCTCATCGGCAGCGTAGCGATGAACTTCTTACGCAACGGCGTCTACGCTCCCGCGACCCAGGCCACCATGCGCCGGCTGCTGACCCGCACCGACGGCGTATTCAGCCAAATCAAAACACCCACGCTCATCCTGTGGGGCGAGCAGGACAAAGTATTCCCCTTCGCCGCAGCTGAGGTGGTTGAATCACAGCTGAACGATGGAAAAGTTGAAGCGATCGACGGCAACCACGAGTGGTGCCTGTACCAGCCGCGGCTAGCGGCAGAAAAGATCTCGGCCTGGGTTGGCTAACCGTTCCGTAGCGTAGCCAGAATCGACCATATGCTAATTCTGTACGCCATTGGCTACGGGGTAACGATGAAGGTCGCAGACCTCCTAGACGAGCACGGGCTCAAGCTCTTCCGGGGCGCACCGCTGCTGTTCGGCTTGGCGTGGGGAGCCTTCGGCGTTGCCCTGGTAGCCGGCGACGTAGCTGTCGCCAACGTGGTGCTGGCAATGAACGTAGCCTTCATCATTCGTAACAGGCTGGACTATCTCAACCACCGCATCGCGGCTTCGATGATCATCGTCGCCTTCCTGCTCACGTCACGCTTCGATCCCCTGCTGTTCCTAGCCTTCTACGTAGCCTTCCTCGCATTCGGTTCTATCAAGGACTACCTAGATGATGACGTTCGCTCCAGCAGCCCCGCCGCGCTCTTGAGCGAAGCTATGCTGTACTACCCCATTCCGACCCTCATCTACTGTCTGGCGTACGGCAACTGGATCGTATTCTGGGTATTCCTCGCCTACACCATCTCTTATAACGTTACGAAGCTAGTCGCCAGACGGTACAGCTACCGCTGAAGCGACTACACCGCCAGCTGCAGCACGGGGTAGGCTAGGCGCTGCTCCCTACGCTCCGCGGAAACAGCCTCGCCGCTGGACTGCCGGTGCGATGCCGAGAGGGACGAAGCCATTAGCACGGCGTCGTGTCCGAACCTGCCGTTGACCACGTCTACGGCCTGGGCCAGCTGCTCGTCGCGCTGCCGCAGGGTAGACGAGCACAGCAGCCCCAGCTGGCGGCCGTTGAGCGGCACTATGCCGAACGCCGTTACGCCCACGGACCGGTAGCGGCCATCTGCCCGGTAGCAGCGGCAGAACGCCCCGTACAGGTCGTCGGACACAGCCCACGGCACGTTGGTCGGCTCGGCCGAGGTGGCGGCACGGCCCTCCACCCTAGCTTCGCGATACCAGGTACTCTTCCTCCCACCCCCCTCAATCCCCCCTCGGAAAGGGGGGAGGTTCTCGGGCTGGCGGCGGAGCCACACGGACCAGCGGCTGGCTACCAGGCCCTGCTGCCGCAGGTCGGCGCAGACGTGCTGCACGTGGCGCAGCGCCTGGGCCCACAGCGTGGCGGGATCTGCCGTGGGAGCAATGGTTCGGCTGCTGGTGCAGGTGAGCGGCACCTCGCGGCCGTCGGTGAACGGGTCGAACACCGCCGTGCCGTTCAGCTCCAGCCACAGCTCTTCTCCGTTCAAGCCCAGGACGCGGCCGGCTCGCTCCCGCGTCCAGCGGGCGAAGTCCAGCGGCGTACGGCAGCCTCCCTCCTGCAGCCGCCGCACCGTGGCCGGCCCGAAGCCGCAGATGTCCGAAAGCTTTAGCGAGGCTAAGAACTCCTCACGATTCTCAGCCGTTACCACCACGCAGCCCGCCGGCTTCCGCGACTTGGAGGCAGCCTTAGCTAACGTCGCCGTCGGCCCAATGCCGAACGACACGCCGATATCCAAGCCCTCTCGAATCTGCCGCTGCATCCGACGGATGAATTCCAGAGGATCTCCCACGTCTAACCCAGACAAGCCTGCGTAGCCCTCGTCTATCGAGGTACGGCGGACGCGCGGGCAGGCTGCGGCTACGACCTCGGTTACGCGGCGGCTGAACCGCTCGCAGGCGTAGTAGTCGGTATCGATAATGGTGCAGCTGGGGCACAGCTTCTTCACGTCCCACAGCGCCACCCCGCGGCCGATGCCGTAGGCCTTAGCCTCGTAGCTGGCGGACGAGATGATGCCGCGCTCGTGCCCCGTTACCACCGGCTTGCCGCGCAGCAGCGGGTTGAGCGCCTGGGCAACCGAGGCGAAGAACGCGTCGCAGTCGAAGTGCAGGATCATAAAATATGCGTGTCATTGCGAGCTCATCGGTACGATGGGCGAAGCAACCTTTCGCCAAATAGCCGACAAGAGATTGCTTCGTCGTCCCCGGAGGACTCCTCGCAATGACATATCACGCGTACACCCTCACCACGCCCCTCACCACCCCGCCCAGCACCAGCTCGCGCTGCGGCACGATGAGCTTGTACTTGGGGTTGGCGGGGACCAGCACGACGCGGGCGCCGCGGCGCTCGTAGCGCTTCATGGTCCAGTCACCGTCTACCTGCGCCACCACGATGTCGCCCATGCGCGGCTGCGCGCCCCGCTCCACCACCACCATATCCCCGGGCTGGATGCCGGCGCCGCTCATGCTGTCACCGCTGACCTTGACCACGTAGGTAGACTGCGGGTTGCGCACCAGCAGGTCGTCGAACGAGACCTCGCCCAGCCGCTCCTCCTCGGCCGGCGTGGGGAACCCGGCCTGCACAGAGCCCAGCACCGGCAGGCTGGAGATACGACGGCCCGGAACCAGCTTGCCCGCGTCATCGCGGCGTAGCACGTCTGCCTCCACCAGCGCCTGCACCGTGCGCGCCACAGCCTGGGTAGACTTGTACCCCCACAGGTCCAGGCACTCCACGAAGGTGGGCAGCCGCTTCTTGGCCCGCCAGAACTTAGCCAGCTTGGCGATGATTGGTTTCAAATCACGTTGCCTAGGCATATGTGTATTTTTTTCTCTGTTCTAAGTCCTACGTTCTAAGTTCTATTATATGTGAATACTTATTCACAATGCAAGTCAACAAGAAAACAAAGAGACTAAGAGACACGGAGGATCTCCGTTGCCTCAGTGTCTTGCCGTCTTCCTGTCTTCCCGTCTCCCCCTACCCCCACCACCGGCTGCCCAGCAGGCTGAACAGCGCGAACAGGACGTACACCGCCACCAGCCACGACCCCTCGCGCCGCGACAGGTGGCCGTCGGTACGCAGCGCAATGTTGAACAGGGCCGAGATGGCGACGAGCGATACTCCCACCACGGCGAGCGACCCCAGGCTGGATAGGTCGAACGGCGAGATGAGCCCGAGGAAGCCGGCGATGAAGGTATTGGCGCCGGCGCTGCCCAGCAGGTGGCCCAGGGCCAAGCCCTGCTCGCGCCGTTTGACGCGCAGCGCGGTGGCCAGCTCGGGCGCGTTGGTGCCGAAGCCCAGCAGCAGCATGCCCAGCACCAGCGGCGGCACGGCCACGGCTACCGAGAGGTGCAGCGCTACGTCTACCGCCCACTCCGAGAGCAGGTAGAGCGCCGCGGCGCTGGCGGCTAGCTGCAGGCACGACCTCCACAGCGGCTGGGTAGAGCCGGGCACGGGCGGAACGTCCGGCCGCGTCCGGCCGAGGTAGATGACGTAGCCTACGTACACGGCCATCAGCAGCACGCCGTCCAGCCGCGAGAGGCGGCCGTCTACCACCAGCAGCAGCGGCGCCAGGTTCACCCCGCTGCCCAGCCACAGCTGCCGCGGCGTAATGGCGCTGGTGAACTTTAGCTTGCCGTGGACCGTAGCGGCCAGGCCCGAAACCAACGTGAGTAGAACCACGATGCCGCCGAGCAGGTTGCCGAACGACAGCTGCGGCGTGCCGAATGCAGCCGAGTTAATGGCCACCGACATCTCGGGCAGCGAGGTGGCAATGCCCAGCACCACGAAGGCCACCACGTAGTCGCTCAGGCGTAGACGCTTGGCAATGGCGGCGGCGGCAGGCAGCACGAAACGTGCGGCCTGGCTGAGCGCGAACAGCAGCGCCAACAGCAGTAGCAGGTAGCCCACCGTAGCCATAGGCCTAAATTATACCCAAGACGCTGGCGAACAGCAGCAGCACAGCGGCGGTAACCAAGCCGAACAGCAGCCAGCCACGGAACGTCTCGCCCCGCTTCGTGGCGTGCTCCCCCATCACCTTCTTGCTGGCAGCCAGTGAGACGATGATCGCCAGCAGCGGCACGGATACCACGCCGTTGATGACCGCGGCGTAGTACAGCAGGCGGATGGGGTTCACGCCCATCAGGGTAATGACCAGGCCCAAGCCCACGGCGAAGATGATGGTTCCGTAGAAGGCCGGCGCCTTGCCGAACGGCTTGTTCAACCCCTCGCGCCAGCCCATAGCCTCGGCCAGCGCGTACGCCGCCGAGCCAGCCAGCACCGGAATGGCCATCAGTCCAACGCCGATGATGCCGAGCGAGAACATGAGGAAGGCATAGGGACCGCCGAGCGGGGCCAGGGCGAGCGCGGCGTCCTCGGCCGAGGCCACCGTCGCAATGCCCGCCATGCCCAAGGTGGCAGCTGCCGTAGCCATCACGGCCCACATCACAATGTTCGAGTAGGTCATGCCCACCACGGTATCGCGGCGCATGTCCGCCAGCTCGCTATTGGTGGCGCGGCGACGCTTGGCCACCGTGTCCTTGCCCTCCGCGATCTCCTCCTCCACCTCCTCGCTGGTCTGCCAGAAGAATAGGTAGGGCGAGATGGTGGTGCCCAGCACGGCCACGATGGTCATCAGCTCGGGGCCGGCTAGGGTAATGAGCGGCGTCACCGTGCCGTGCCACAGCGCCAGCCAGTCGTGGTGCACCAGCAGCGCCGTGGCCGGGTACAGCAGCAGCGCCAGCGTCATCCACTTCAGGTAGCGGACGTACACGCGGTAGCTGAGGACTATCTCCAGCGTCAGGATGAGCAGGGCGAAGGCGGCCGCGGCCGGGGCGAAGGGGATGCCGGCCAGCGCGCCGGATACCGCCGCCATGGCGCCGATGTCCGCGGCAATGTTCACCGTGTTGGCCGCCAGCAGCAGCAGCGCCACCGGCAGCACCAGCGCCGGGGCAATGCGCCGGATGTTCGCGGCCAGGCCGCGGCCGGTAACCAGGCCGATGCGCCCGCACCGCTCCTGCACTATCACCATCAGCGGCACCATGACCGGCGCCATCCACAGGCTACGGTAGCCCAGCTGGGCGCCGGCCTGGGTGTAGGTAACGATGCCCGACGGATCATCGTCCGCCGCGCCGGTTACTATGCCCGGGCCCAGACGCTTCCACCACGGGCGACTATCTGCCGGCGTCTTCATACGTAACGTAAAGACGCAAAATATTGCGTCTCTACAATTTAAAATCTATATCTACGGCGGGCGCCGGTGCGGCGCTGGCCACGGCGTCGGCCCAGCCCTTCACGCTGCGCGGATCCTCGCGCCACTCCTTCTGCTCGGGCTTAATGGGGTTGCCGTTCTCGTCCAGCTGCGGCGGGGTGAACACGTCCACCAGCTCGGCGTAGGTAACCCAGGGGTTGGCGGCGTAGTCTACCTCCGGTGCGCCGGAGGAAGGGTCGCTGCGCTGGGCCACGCGGTGCGGCAGCGCCTCGCGGATGATAGCCGGTACGCCGGGGCCGCCGGAGCGACGCCCGTGCCCGCCTCGCGAACGCGAGCGGGACCCAGACCGAGAACGAGACCGTGAACGTCCGCCCATACTACTGTGTGTGCGGCAGCACGCAGTGGGTGATGTAGCGCTCGGCTTCCAGCGCCGCCATGCAGCCCCAGCCCGCGGCGGTAATGGCCTGCCGGTAGCGCCAGTCTGCTACGTCGCCAGCCACGAACACGCCCTCCACCGACGTCTTAACCTGGTCGTGAACCTGCAGGTACCCAGCCTTGGGCTCTACCTCCAGCTGATCCTGGAAAACCTTTGCCGCCGGGGTGTGGCCAATGGCTACGAACAGACCGCCGAATTCCTCCGCCGTCTCCTGGCCCGTGGCGACGTCCTTCAGCTTCAGCCCCGTCATCTTCTCGCCGTCACCCGTAACCTCAGCAACCGTGACGCCGTAGCGTATAGATAGCTTGGGCGTAGCCAATGCCTTCTCGCGCATGTACACGCTCGCCCGCATCTTATCCGCGCTCTCCGACCGCGTGAGCAGCACCACCTCGGCGGCGAACTTGGTCAGGAAGACTGCTTCCTCGATGCTCGCGTCGCCGCCGCCCACCACCGCTACCCTCTTGCCCTTGAAGAAGAAGCCGTCGCAGGTGGCGCAGGCGCTGACGCCGTGGGCCTTGTACTGCTCCTCGCCCGGCACGCCCAGCCACTTAGCCTGCGCGCCCGTAGCAATGATTACGCTGTGCGCCAGGTAGGTCTGCTCCCCCGCCGTTACCCTCAACGGCTTGGCCTTGAAGTCCACCGCGGTTACGTCCACATCTAGAACCTCGGCCCCGAAGCGGGTGGCCTGGTCGCGCATAGCCTTCATTAGGTCCGGCCCCATGATGGCAGCCGGGAAGCCCGGGAAGTTCTCCACCTCCGTGGTCCACATCAGCTGTCCGCCCCACTGCTGGCCGCCCAAGACCAGCGGCTTCAGCTCGGCGCGGGCCGCGTAGGTAGCGGCCGTAAGGCCAGCCGGCCCCGAGCCGATAATGATTACGTTGCGGATTCCAGATTCCATTGGCAACACCTTAGCGTTTCCGTTGAATAATTACCAGCCGCATTAAGAACTCAGCTGGTGTTATTCCTATCTCGATCCCACATTCTAGGGTTATTCCTAATATACCAGCGGATGCGTTCTAGTTCGACGGAATTGCGAATGATACGGTCGTGGAACCGCACCTGCCAAATTGTCCCCCGTTCAACACCGTGGAGGGCATTGATTCGTTTCGATGCCGTTCCCTTGAAACCGCGAATAACGGCAAATAAATTTTTTGATTGTGGCCCATATCTGCGTAGGGATTGATGGCCATCAATCCCTACCGGGCCTGGCGATTGCGTGGGACGACGCATGGCAATAATTCCATGGATATGGTTCGGCATTACAATGAACGCGTCCAATACGACGTACGGTCGAATTTTCGGCGTGGCTCTCCAGGCGCGACGGACGATGTGGCCAGCGGCAGATAATTCCATCGCGCCGTTCACAATTTCTCCAAAATCGTGTTCGCGATTCCTGGTACAGATGGTTACAAAATATAGCCGGGGTCACGGTAGTCATGACCAGCTTTCCTGATTGACTTACGATGGTGAATTTCGGGATTGTACGGCATATAATAACGTGGATCAGATTGCTGACCCGGGGGAATTTTACCATGGCGTGGAGGTTCTCTAAACTTGATGACTTTCTATCGCTAGACCTGTAACCTACCCGCATGCCTACCAAGAAGGAGACCCCTCTGCCGTCTCCCCTCCTCACCTCGCTCAACGACCAGCAGCGGGCGGTGGTTACGCACGGCACCGGCCCGGCGCTGGTGCTGGCCGGGGCGGGCAGCGGCAAGACGCGCGCCATCACCTACCGCCTAGCCTACCTGCTAAAGCAGGGCGTGGATCCATCGCAGATTCTGCTGCTGACCTTCACCAACAAGGCGGCGCGGGAGATGCTAGACCGTGCCGAAGCCCTGACGCACGTGCCCATCAAGGCGCTGTGGGGCGGCACCTTCCACCACGTGGCCAACCGGCTGCTGCGGCAGCTGGCGCCGCTCATTGGCTACCGCCCCAACTTTACGATCATTGACGAGGACGATAGCCAGACGATGATGAAGCACCTGCTGAAGGAGTTCCACCTGCCGCCGGGCAGCCACATCATTCCCGCGCCGGGCGTGGCCAAGGCCATTATCTCGTTCAGCCGCAACACCGGCCACAGCATCGGCGACGTGCTGGCAGATAAGTACCCACGGCTGGAGCCGCTGGAGGAGGAATTAGAGCGACTGGCCAAGAGCTATGCCGAGAACAAGCGGACGGCAAACGTCATGGACTTCGACGACCTGCTGGCGCTGCTGGGCCAGGCGCTGGCCGAGCACGAAAAGGTACGCGAGCGGCTGCACGCCCAGTTCCCGTGGATACTGGTGGACGAGTACCAGGATACGAACAAGCTGCAGAGCGAGCTGATCTACCACCTGGCCGGACCGACCGGCAACGTGGTGGCCGTGGGTGACGACGCGCAAAGCATCTACGCCTTCCGCGGGGCGGACATCACGAACATTCTGGACTTCAAGCAGCGCTACCCCGGCGCGGCTATCTACAAGCTGGAGGCTAACTACCGCTCCACGCCCGAGATTCTGACCCTAGCCAACAGCGTCATCAGCCGCAACGTTAAGCAGTACCCCAAGCAGCTGCAGCCCATGGTACCCAGCGGCGGCGTGCCGGTGCTGCTACCCGCCACGGATAGCCGGGACGAGGCGCGGCAGATTGTTGAGGAGGTGGTGAACCTGTCGCGCGAGGGCGTACCGCTGTCGCAGCTGGCCGTACTGTTCCGCGCCACCCACCACTCGCAGCAGCTGGAATTGGCGCTGACGAGCCACGGCATTCCCTACGACTACCGCGGCGGCCTACGCTTCTTCGAGCGGGCACACATCAAGGATGTGCTGGCCTTCCTCCGCATCGCCCACAACCCCGGCGACCAGCCGGCGTGGCTGCGGCTGCTGACCATGCCCGCGGGCATTGGCCCGGCCACGGCGGCGCAGCTGCTGTCGCAGCTCCGCGGGCTCAAGACGCTGGCTGAGGTGGTGGAGTTCGAGCCGCAGCTCACCCGCGGCCAGGCGGGCTGGCAGCACGCGCGGGTGTGCGTGGTCCGGGCTTTCGTAGGTGCCGAAGGTTTCGGAGGCGCCGGAGGTGATCACATTGATGCGATCCGGTTTGGGCGAGGGCCCGCGGTAGCCCCATTCGTTCATGGTCCATTTGCCGAATCTCGCATTCGGTTTGCCTTCCCGTCCAAAGGGGCTGGGCTGGAACACGGATTGGATCGTGTAGGGCTTCCACATGGGCGCGCCTTCGCCCCCGCTGCGTCCGATCGCCAGGCTGACCA
>CAZHXI010000009.1:0-10180 GCA_964536515.1 uncultured Gammaproteobacteria bacterium
AGATGGGCCTGGACGACAGCCTGGAGTACATCGGCGACGACGAGCTGGTGGAGGTCACGCCCCAGTCTGTTCGCATCCGCAAGCAGATCTTGGACGAGAACGAGGCCAAGCGTAAGGCGAAGCAGGGCGGGTAGGGGAGGGTGGAAATATTCCGCTACATGTGTCTGTTGACACAATACATAAAATATGATATATAAATGATTATTGAAACTCTTTCACAAATCAGTCCCAAAGGAGGGACAAATGAGATTCCTTCAAGATGAATCTAAGTCTGCGCCCGCTTGGGTGGTAGCCATTAGGTGGCTGAATGTCGCCTTGGTTCTCTGGGCGTTCTGCAGCAACGTTGCATCGGGCCACTGGGTACCCTGGCCGCCGGTTGTGATTATTCTTGCGGCAGCAATAGGTTGGTTTGTCGCAGTTAACTGCACTCCAGAGCTTCGCCTGTATTCACTGGTGCGGCGTCCGGTTCCAGCGTTAATCTCGCTCGTGCTACTAGGTTGGTGGTTCGTCACTTCCTGCGGTCCGATAACTACCGATCGAATATTTGGCCAGGTGGAGTACGTCCAGGGAGAGAGGACCACCATTAACGGCGGCGAGCTGTGGCAACTGTGGCCCTTCAGTGAGAAGGTTACCGAGGTACAGATGTCTGGCGGCCTCTCTATCAATCCGATTGATTTGCAGGGCCGCTACTTAACGCAAGATTCGGTAGCCATTGGCTACCAGCTCGGAAGCTTCGGGTGGAAGGTTGCCGAGAGCGAAGCTGATGTGCTGGCTGCCGCAGACTACTTGAACGCCGGCGGCAAAATCTTCGGCGCTTTCGAGGCGGCACTTTCGACCCAGGCATCGATGATGGTCAGCTCGTTCTCGGCGGATAGGCTATTCCCTCCCTACGTAATCGGAGGGGACACGATCAAGCCCCTCGATCTGTACATCGAGCTTCCAGGCAGCAGCCTGGCATCGGCAATGCCGCAGTGGCTAACGCCGAACAACTACCGCTTCTACCTGAAACGTCTAGACGTGGATCGCTAGGCACGCAACACGCAACGAGCCCCGAATTCGGGGCTCGTTCTTTTATTCTCGCCACACGTGGCTCAGGTTCTGCCACCCGGGGTTTATCGAGCGGATAAGAGATTCCTTCTTTTCGCGTCGCCAGCGCTTGATTTGCTTCTCGCGGTCAATGGCTACCCGGATGCTGCCGTGCTCCTCGTAGTAGACCAGTTTGCGGCAGCCGTAGCGGGCGGTGAAGCTGGTTGGATGTAAACCGTTGCGGTGCTCCGAGTTTCGGCGTGCGATGCTATTTGTAACCCCGACGTAGAGCGTGCCGCTGGGGCTAGCCATAATGTAGACGTAGAAGCGTCGCTCTCGCATACGGGCAAAGTCCACCAAGTTACCACACTCACCACCCAACGTCACTCCGACCGAAGCGACCGCAGGGAGCGCAGCGGAGGAGTCCCTTGGGTAACCCAGGGGATTGATAAGGGATTTCTCCGCTCGCACCGCTGCCGCGGCGCTCGGTCGAAAGGACGTTGGCGTGTAGCGGATCATGTCCGTGGCCATCCGCTCGGAATGACGGGGAGTGAGCGGTTGTGAGTGTTTGGTCGGATGCGCCAGTGGTGTCTCGTTTGGGTGGCTCTGCTCGTTGTCGGTCGAAATGACGTTGGTTTGTTGGTGGCATCGGTTCATTTGCCCTAGGCAATTGGGGTAGGTAAGCTACAATACTGCTATGGAAACCCAGCGGACGACCATCGGCGAGCTGCCCCAGAAGGTGGGGGAGACAGTCCTCATCAAGGGCTGGGTACACACCTGGCGTTCCCTGGGCAAGATGGGATTCGTTGACCTGCGCGACAGGTCTGGCGTGGTCCAGGTCGTCCTACTGCCGGACGAAATGGACGAAGCCAGCCGCAAGGTGGCTGAGGAGGCTCGCAACGAGTGGGTGCTGGCCATTTCGGGCGAGGTCCAATCCCGCAAGGCCAAGGGTGACGACCCCCTGGCTGGAGTAGAGGTTAAGGCCAAGCACATCGAGGTTCTAGCCAAGGCCGAGACCCCGCCGGTAGAGATCAGCTCAGACGAGCGGCTGGCCAACGAGGACGTTCGCCTGAAGTACCGCTACCTCGACCTGCGCCGCCCGGCGATGCGCGACCACCTGAAGCTGCGGCACGAGATGATTAGGTTCGTGCGGCAGTGGCTGTACGAGCGTGGTTTCTGGGAGGTGGAGACGCCATTCCTCAGCAAGTCTACACCCGAGGGTGCGCGAGATTTCTTGGTGCCATCGCGCAAGCAGCGAGGCAGCTTCTACGCCCTGCCGCAGAGCCCGCAGCAGTACAAGCAGCTGCTGATGGTCGGCGGCGTGGAGAAGTACTTCCAGGTGGTCCGCTGCTTCCGCGACGAAGACCAGCGCGGCGATCGCCAGCCCGAGTTCACCCAGCTAGATATGGAAATGAGCTTCGTGGACCAGGAGGATGTGATGCAGCTCACCGAGCAGCTGGTTACCGAGCTGGTGGAGACGGTGACGCCGCACCTGCACCTGTCTGCCACGCCGTTCACGCGTATTACCTACGCCGAGGCAATGGCCAAGTACCAGAGCGACAAGCCGGACCTCCGCAAGGACAAGAATGATCCCACCGAGCTGGCGTTCGTGTGGGTTACCGACTTCCCGATGTTCGAGAAGCTGCAGGACGGCAGCTGGAGCGCCGTGCACCACCCGTTCACCGCGGTGCAGAACGTGGCCGACCTAGACCGAGCCCCGGCAGCAGATATTCCGGCCAAGCAGTACGACCTGGCGCTGAACGGCACCGAGATATTCGGCGGCAGCATCCGCGAGCACAACTCCGAGAACCTATCCCGAGTATTCCAGGCGCTAGGCCACTCCAAGGAAGCGGTGGAGGCGCAGTTCGGCCACCTGCTGGAGGCTTTCCGCTACGGCGTGCCGCCGCACGGGGGCATTGCCTGCGGTCTGGATCGCCTGGCGATGATCCTGACGGGCACCCAGAGCATCCGCGAGGTCATGGCCTTCCCCAAGACTTCGGACGGCCGCGACCTGATGATGGAGGCGCCGTCCACGGTTGAGAAGGACCAGCTGGACGAGCTGGGTATCCAGCTGAAATAGAAAAGCATGACCCTGTCGCCGCTGCAGCAGTACATGGTGGCGGAGGCAGCCAAGGCCAAGCCGCGCGTGCACCGCACGCTGTTCGAGGACGAGTACCGGCGCCGCAATCCAGACGCGTCTGCCAAGGACGTAGCCGATGGCGTTACCGGAGCAATGGACCGGCTCATCGACCGAGGGCTGGCGGTGGGCTACGGCTACCGCACGCAGCACAAGATGTTCCTCACTACCCTTCGCCTGACGCCGGAGGGCCGCCGCGTAGCCAAGGCCAACAGGCCCAAGCCCCAGCAGACGTTGCCGCTGTTCAAGAAGAGGTAGCTAATTAGTCTAAGGATGAGTTCGGATGTTGGTTTGTATATTGACAAATAATTACCAATATGTTAGTTAGATCTTAGATTCATTGAAAATCGGTAGATCATCAAACGATTAAACGGAGGCATTTGAAATGCTATCTCGAGTCATTAGCGTCACCATGCTGGTGGCAGCTGTTGGGCTAGCGCTGTGGTTTGGTCCAGAGTCATCCCTAGCTTACGATTGCTTGGTTTCGATTGCAGCCTTGGCGGCTATGTGGAATCTCTTCATTTACCTAAGGCTCATGGGCCGTAGGAAAAGTAACGAAGGGTTAATCTATACACTTAGCTACTGTGCCATTTTTTTGCTCGTCACCCATTTCGGTGCCGTCGTCCACATCATTCAATGCGGCACCCTACATTTGAATTGTATTGAGTTGGATCGTTTGCCCAGTGAGGTTACCGCACGAGTAGGTGGTGCAGTCCATGAATGGATACCGGGACTGCCAAGTTATCTGCTGGTCGAAGCTACAATCCACAATGATCCGTGGAGCGGGTTAATAGAGATGCGTCCGGGTCAGCGCTATCCCGAGGTCGGTAGTCAGATTGCGTTGATTAATACCCGGGATATTAAGGCGTTACCGAGCTACCACATATTCTATTGGCAGCAGTCATTTTCCCCGCAGCCCAGTACGCCACAGGTCATTCGCATATGAACTGAACACGATCAGCTTAGAAGCCCCGCCCACAACGGCGGGGCTTATTCTACCTGTCGCGCCTGCCTGTTTGGCCGTATACTCTATGCCTATGCCCACCTTCCCCAAACCCCTAGAGAAGTACCTAGCTAAGGCTGGCTTCAAGCACCAGCCCATGGCGCACCGCAAGGTGTTCACTGCCTACGACACGGCCATGACCACCCGCACCCCCCTGGAGCAGGTGGCTAAGAATGTGGTCGTAAAGGCGGGCAACACCCTGCACCTGCTGGTCGTTCCGGCGCACCACCAGATCGACTTCAAGGCCGTGGCAAAGCAGCTGGGCGTGGGCGCGAACAAGATTAAGATCGTCACCGAGCAGGCCATTGCCAAGGCAGCTGGGTTGGCCAAGGGCAAGGGCCTTTCCTCCTTCGGCAGCATGTACAAGCTGCCGGTGCTGGTGGAGAAGGATCTGCTCAAGGCCAAGGAGGCGCTGTTCGCCGCCGGCACCTTCACCCACAGCGTGCGCGCCAAGGTCAAAGACTTCGTAGACGCCGAGGGCGCCACGGTGGCCAAGTTCGGCAAGGTGAACAGGCCGCTGCTGGCGTACAGCCGCAAGCTGCTAGCCAAGGTAGCGAAGGCGGCCAAGGCTGCCGCAGCCAAGCGCAAGGTTCGTCCTACCCGTGGCAAGCCCAAGGCGCGCGCCAAGGTGAAGGCCAAGGCTAAGGGCAAGCGCTAGGAATGGGGGAGCAGTACCAGGTTCAGCTGGAGCAGTTCAGCGGGCCGCTCCACCTGCTGCTGGAGCTCATCCAGCAGCAGAAGCTAGATATTACCCAGGTCAGCCTGTCCGCCGTGGCAGAGCAGTTCCTGGCGTACGTGCAGCCCAGCCACGGATCCTTGGACCCCGAGGTTGCCGCAGATTTCCTGGTTGTCGCCGCCAAGCTGATGCTCATCAAATCACGCGCGCTGCTACCGGAGTTCACCGAGCAGACCGAGGAGGAGGCCAGCGAGCTGGAGCGGCAGCTTAAGCTGTACCGTGAGTTCCAGCTGGCCAGCGAGAAATTAGAGGCAATGGTGGCGCAGCGACGGTTCAGCTACCCGCGCCAGCTGCCCACCCGCAGCCTGGTGCCGCGCTTCTCGCCGCCCCCGAATATCGCCCCCGCTGGACTGGCAGCCTCGTTCGCCGCGCTGGTGGCTGGGCTGAAGGCGATAGTCAGCCTGCCGCTGAAGGCGATGCAGCGCGTGCAGACCGTTGCCGAGCGGCTGCAGCAGCTCGTCCTGCTCGTGGCCGAGCGGACCAAGCTCACCTTCTCCCAGATGCTGGGTGACCCGGGCTCGCGCGTTGAGCGCGTGCTCTCGTTCCTCGCCCTGCTGGAGATGGTTAAGCAGTCCGCCGTGCAGGTGCAGCAGGCCGAGCACCACGGCGAGATACACATTAGTAGGGCGTAGCTAGCCGTCTACGTTGACTCTACCGCGTCAGTTTGGTAGAAAGTCGAAGTTGAAAGCTTTACTTGGCCCAGCTAATTCTGGGAGATCATTGAAATGGAGGTTCGTATGCGAACACCTATACCTGCGCACAGCTTCGTCCTGTCAGACAGCTTCGGCGGAGAAGGTTTACTCGATGCCGTTGTATCCCCACGCTTCTCGTTAGAAGAAGCGATGCGGCAGGCCTCTAGGCGGGATAGCGAGGGGTATGTGGAAATTATTAATTTCGAAGGCGAGACCACGAGGCACCATATCCACCGCTTCGAAGGGGAGGTCAGAGATCTGGTGGCTAGGGCTACGGTCAATGTCGATGAGTTGTGCCGTCTTATCCGTGGTCGCAAGCTCCGTCTGTCAGTTTACACACCGATCGTAGCTCGCTGGCATCCACAAGCCTGGATTAGTTTTCGCGGTAAGTCGACAGACTACCTTGAGCAGGGCTCTTGGGCGTTACCGTTGCTACTGTGCTGTCTACCCGTGTTACCTAACGGCTTCCACCACTGCGTGCCTCTGGTTGATGGGGCGGGAGTCATATGCCTTACCAGGCACCGGCGTAACTCTTCGAGCGTTACCATTGAACCGTTCGATCGTGAGTTCTTCAATGATGAAACAAGGCTGCTAACCCTGCAGGTCGTATAGCGTCGTCGCAATCCGCAGCCCCAGAAATTCTGGGGCTGCTTCTTTTTGCCCCCAGATTCCCGTATAGTTTGTGTCGTATGCCCCAGCCCACCACCCAGGCCAAGGTCGAAGCTATCCTGTTCAGCAGCACCCAGCCGCTGGACGTGAAGGCTCTGGCCAAGGCTACCGGCGACAAGCCCGAGGCTATCCAGCAGGCTCTGGCAGCCCTAGCCGAGCGGTACGAGGCCGCCGAGAGCGGCGTGCGCCTGCTGCAGCACGACGGCAGGGTGCAGCTGGCCACGGCGCCAGACTGCGAGCCGGTGGTGGCTAGCCTGCAGCGCGACGAGCTGGAGGGCGAGATGACCAAGCCCAGCATCGAAACGCTGTCGGTCATCGCCTACCGCGGGCCGATAAGCAAGCCCGAGCTGGAGCAGATCCGCGGCGTGAACTGCAGCCTCATCATCCGCAACCTGTTGCTGCGCGGCCTGGTGGAGGAGCAGCAGCGGCCCGAGTTCCCCCTGCCGGTGTACGTGGTGAGCTTTGACTTCCTCCGCCACCTGGGCGTGCAGAAGCTAGAGGATTTACCCAGCTACCAGGAGCTTCGCAACGATCCAGCACTGGGCGAGTACCTGGCGCGGCGCTCATCCGAGAAGCCTACAAATCCACCGGCGTGACCCAGCGTCTGAATGCCTTCCTCGCCAACGCCACCGGCTGCAGCCGGCGGCAGGCAGATGCCGACATTGCCTCCGGAGTGGTGCGCGTAAACGGCCAGCGGGGGGAGGTGGGCCAGCAGGTAGATCCAGCTAAGGACCAGGTAACCGTCCGCGGCAAGCTGGTGGCTGCGCCCGCCGCCCACACCTACGTGGCGTTGAACAAGCCCGTGGGCTACGTCTGCACGCGGTCTGACCCGCAGGGCAGGCCAACCATCTACGACCTGCTGCCCAGCGAGCTGCACCGCTGCAAGCCGGTGGGGCGGCTAGACTACGACAGCGAGGGCTTAATCCTGCTGTCAGACGACGGCACGTTCATCAACGAGATGACCCACCCGCGCTACGAGCATGAGCGCGAGTACGAGGTACGGTTCAGCACGCCGGTTACGTCGGACCTGCTGCGCCAGTGGCAGAAGGGCGTGCACCTGGAGGAGGGGATGGCCAAGGTGGATAGCATCGAGGAGGTAGACGAGAAGACGGTGCGCGTGGTGCTGCACCAGGGCTGGAACAGGCAGCTGCGCCGCATGGCGGGCGTTCTCGGCTTGGCAATTGGCCGCCTGCGTCGCATCCGCATGGGCGAGGTTACCCTGGGCAAGCTGCAGCCGGGCAGCCACCGGCTTCTGCCGCCGCCCACACGTCTGGTACGCTGAAGTAGCTATGCCCCGAGTAGCCAAGGCCAAGGTGAAGGTAGCCAAGCAGCGAGCAGCTACGCCAGCTCTGCGCCTCGGCGCCACCGTGGTTGCGAACTGGAAGATGCACCTGGGTGACCAGGCTGGCGTCCGCGCCGCCGCACAGGTGGCCGCCTCGTACGCCAAGCTGGCGGCTAAGCCGCCGCTGGTAATCTGTCCGCCGTTCACCGTGCTGCGGGATGTCCATGCCGCGGTTCACGTCGCCGGCATCCCCGTGGGCAGCCAGGATGTATCGGCCTCCCAGGAGGGCGCCCACACCGGCGATATCTCCGCGGCCATGGTTGCGGCCGCCGGCTGCCGCTACGCCATAGTCGGCCACTCCGAGCGACGCGAGCACCTGGGCGAGACGGATGCAATGGTCAACGCCAAGCTGCGCCGTGCCCTGGAGGCTGGGCTGACGCCCATCCTATGCATCGGCGAGACGTGGGATGAGCGGTCCGACGGCCAGTCCGAGCTGGTGATTATGCGGCAGCTGCAGTCTGCTCTGGCCGGCGTCAGCCTGGGATCCGAACGGCAGCTAATCGTTGCCTACGAGCCGCGCTGGGCTATAGGCACCGGCCAGCCGGTGGAGCCGGACGAGGCGCGCCACATGGGCCACCTCATCAACCACCTGGCAGATGACGGCGAGCACTTCGGCTTCAGCTGCGTGCACCCGCAGCGGCAGGTGAAGGTGCTGTACGGCGGCAGCGTTACGCCCCAGAACATCCGCGACTACTGCGTGCCCGGGGTACTGGACGGGGCGCTGGTGGGCGGCGCTAGCTTGGCCCCCGCCAACCTGCTGGCGCTGGTGCGGGCCGTTTCGTAGCGGCAAATTTCTGTAGCTAGCTAACCTGTACAGAAGCTGCACAATGGGCTATAGTTTGCATTCATGTGGATTGATGTAGCTGCCTGGGCTGTCGCCGGGCTCTCGCTGCTGGGGTTGGCGCTCATCGTTGGGCGCTACTTCCGTCGCGCCAGCGGCATAGACGTGGCCGAGCTGCCGGGCGCAGCGCCGGCGCAGCTGAAGCGGCAGCTGCTGGAGCAGCGGCTGCAGCGGCAGCTGAAGCAGGTCGGCGGCCCGGCGATCAGCTTGATCGGCGGCGGGCTGGGGGCGGTGTACCGCTGGGCCCACGAGAGGGCCGAGCAGCTGGTGGCGCTGGAGGAATCGTACCGCCGCCGCCTGCTGGGCAAGCCCCTCGCGGACGTCCTAGCGCTGCAGCGGCAGCGCAAGGCTCTGGTGGCTGAGGCCGAGAGCCTGGCCGAGGAAGAGAAGTTCGCCGAGGCTGAGCGCGTGTACCTAGACATGGTCCGCCTAGACCCCACCTGCGTGGAGGCGTACGAGGGCCTGGGCTCGCTGTACTACCGCCAGCGGCAGTACGACGAAGCTCGGCAGACCTTTGAGTACCTGGCAAAGCTCCACGGCGGCGCAGAGGTCGGCTACAGCGGCCTGGGCCTGGTGGCGGCCGAGCGGGGCGACCTAGCCACGGCAGCCGACGCCTACCGCCGCAGCGTAGACGCCAATCCCCGCGCCGCCGGGAATCTGTACAACCTAGCCAAGGTCTACGAGGCGCTGGAGGATCTGGCCGCGGCGAGCACGCAGGTATCCGCTGCCCTCGATTTGGAGCCCGATAATCCGCGATACCTTGACTACGGGGCTACGCTAGCTATACTCCAGCGCGACGCTACCCGCGCCGCCGAGCTCACCGAAAGGCTGGCAGCGGTTAACCCGGAGAACCAGAAGGTGGCCCAGCACCGCCTGGCGATCGAGGAGCTCCGCCGCGCCGCAGGCGAGTAGGTCGTTCCCAATTACATACGCCGTTGTAGCTCAGCTGGTAGAGCATCTCCATGGTAAGGAGAGGGTCCGCGGTTCGAATCCGCGCAACGGCTCCACGGGTCGGTACCGAAGCGGTCAAACGGGGCAGACTGTAAATCTGCTGGCCTTGCGCCTTCGGAGGTTCGAATCCTCCCCGGCCCACCACGAACCAGTGCGGAGCACGGTTCGTGGTAGCTCCGAACCGAACTCCGTTCTGGTTCGGAGCACCACCCGCCTTTCACATCCCGAGCCGATGTAGCTCAGCTGGTAGAGCAGCTGTTTTGTAAACAGCAGGTCGTCGGTTCGAACCCGACCTTCCGCTCCAGACCCCTCCCTTGCCAGCGGGTCCATTCTCGGGTATCGTCTAGCCCTACATTACCCCTGCCTCATATGTCCCAAGACCACCTCATACAGCTCGAGTGCACCGAGTGCAAGCGGGTGAACTACCAGACCAAGCGCAACAAGAAGTCTGTTAAGGAGCGCATGGAGCGCAATAAGCACTGCCCCTGGTGCCGAAAGCACACCCCGCACAAGGAGACGAAGTAGGTATTTCGGAGGGGAGACCCCTCCGACGCCCGCCCCTGGCGGGCTGCCTCCCCCAGTATTGAATCCCGCCGGCCGGAGTGAATCCGAGCCGGCGTGATGCTATCCAGTTGCCCTTTCAGGGCACGGAAGCTATGATTGCGAACGCTTACGGGGGCGTCGTTCAGTGGTAGGACTCCGGTCTCCAAAACCGGTAACGTGGGTTCGATTCCTACCGCCCCTGCCATCACGTAATTTTGATTTCGAAGCGGTAGGAATCGA
>CAZHXI010000009.1:10280-31592 GCA_964536515.1 uncultured Gammaproteobacteria bacterium
CGCAGCGCCCCGGCCGCGAGTCGGAGCGAGCGGGATTCCTACCGCCCCTGCCATCACGTAATTTTGATTTCGAAGCGGTAGGAATCGAAGGGCGCGAGAGCAGCCGAGCGAGCGTAGGCTGCGGTGCGCAGCGCCCCGGCCGCGAGTCGGAGCGAGCGGGATTCCTACCGCCCCTGCCATCCTGCTATCAAAATGAAGCATCAAATTCTAGTCATCCACGGGGGCGATACGTTCGAGACGTACGAGCGGTACATCTCGTTCCTCAAGGCGTACGATATTGACCTGGCCAGCCTGAAGAAGGTGAAGTGGAAGCAGACGCTGCAGGCCACGCTCGGCGATGGCTTCGATGTCATTCTTCCAATGATGCCGAACAAGTGGAACGCCCGGTACGACGAGTGGAAGCTGTGGTTCGAGAAGATCATTGCCCTGCTGGATGACGAGGTGATCATCGTCGGCCACTCCCTGGGTGGATCTTTCCTCGCTCGATACCTCGCAGAGAATAGGCTACCCAAGAAGCTGCGCGGCCTGTTTTTGGTCGCTGCACCGTGGCGCGGCACGCCGGAAGAGCCGCTACTGGAGTTCACCCCGCCCGATGACCTGAGCCAGGTGGGGGAGCAGGTGGAGAAAATTTTTCTCTACCACAGCTCGGATGACCCTGTAGTTCCCGTCGCAGACATAGAAGGCTACCGAAAGGCTTGGCCTCAGGCTACAATTCGTCTGCTCGACGGCCGTGGACACATCAACCAGGAGAGCTTCCCCGAGTTGGAATCGGACCTGCGCCGACTGCTAGCTCACTAGTTATTTAATTGATTAGTAACCTTGACCTCGATATAAGGTTATTGTATATAGCAGTCGATTCAGAAAGTTCATTACAGGAGGAAATTAATATGAGACTCGAGACAGTCTCCCTGGATAGCAGAAGCTTCGTGCCGCAGTTTTTTTCGATCATGGATGAGTTCGGGGACGATATACCTTGGCTCGATGGCTTGAGCGAGGCCGGGTACCTGCTCGACGGCAATGAGTTCGCCCGTCAGATACTGCGGAATACCAAGCAGCCAGACAACGGAATTACCCCGTACCAGTTCGTGAGCGACGAGTTTCCCGGCGGCCTATTCATCGGCGGCGTCGTTCACTTCTTGGAGTCGCCGGAGAATTTTCGAGACCCCAGGCAACGCGAGATCGCGGAGCGCCTGGCAGATTCCGGAGCTGGATTCTTCAGCTGCTTGCAGGTTAGGCCACCCCACCGCGACCGCGGCGTAGGCTCGAGAATGATGCTTCGCTCAACCGAAACTGTCTTGAGAGAGATGGGTCCGTTTTGGGGCGTGGTGTCTGACCTCGGCATGCTCAGCTGGTACCGTAGCCTCGGTGCCCAGTCACTCAGCCCCATCGAGAACAGAGATGGCCTCTGGATTATCTACTGGGGCGACGAGCCCTTCGTTATGTGAACAGAAAAGAATTTGCCCCCGGCCGCTGCGTCGGGGGCTTCTTGCATACCGGCGTGGTATACTGAACCAAAGTCATGAAAATAAAAAAGAAGGTAGGAAAATCGAAGCAGGACCTGAAGCCCTGGGTGGTAGCGGTGGATATGGGCTACGGCCACCAGCGGGCAGCCTACCCGCTGCGCGCCATTGCGCACACGGGCGAGGTCGTGAACGCCAACGTCTACCCCGGCATCCCGGCCAAGGATAGGGACGTGTGGAAGCAGCAGCGCGAGTTCTACGAGTTCATCTCGCGGTTCAAGACGGTGCCCGTGCTGGGCAACGTGGCGTTCAAGCTGTTCGACCAGTTCCAGCGCATTCCAGATTTCTACCCGCGGCGTGACCTCTCCGCCGCCAGCTTCCAGGTGCTGCAGCTGGCGCGGTTCGTGCGCAACGGCTGGGGCCACCACCTGATCTCGCAGCTGGCCAAGTCGCCGCGGCCGCTGATCACCACGTTCTTCGTACCTGCTATCGCAGCGGAGCACTTCGGCTACCCCGGCGAGATATACGTACAGATCTGCGACGCAGACTGCAGCCGGGCGTGGGTGAGCGCCAACCCGCAGGCCAGCCGCATCAACTACCTGGCGCCCAGCTGGCGCGTGGTGGAGCGGCTGCAGATGTACGGCGTGCCGGCCGAGCGTATCTTCTACACCGGCTTCCCGCTGCCCGAGGAGAACCTGGGTGGCCTGACGGCAGACCGCCTGCGCACCGACCTCGCCCGTCGCATGGCCAAGCTGGATGAGTGTGGCGTGTACCAGAAGGGCCACGGCACCCAGTGGCTGGCCGAGCTGCTGGGCAAGCCGGCGCCCGCCGGCGGAAAGAGCCGTCCGCTGGAGGTGATGTTCGCCGTGGGCGGCGTGGGCGCGCAGCGCGAGATTGGCCGCGAGATTGTGTTCTACCTGGCCGACCAGGTGCGCAGCGGCCGGGTTAAGCTCCACCTCGTCGCCGGCATCCACAACGACGTCAGCCAGTACTTCCGCAAGACCATCGCCAGCCTAAAGCTGAACCCCTACCTGGAGAGCGGCGCCATCTCGATAATCGTAGACAGCAGCAAGGAGGGCTACTTCAGGAAGTTCAACCAGGCGCTGCGGACCACCGACGTGCTGTGGACCAAGCCCAGCGAGCTGTCGTTCTACTGCGCGCTGGGGCTGCCCATCATCATCGCGCCGCCCATTGGCTCGCAGGAAGACTTCAACCGCGCCTGGCTGCACGACCTATCCGCCGGCATAGACCAGGAGGATCCGCGCTACGTGGGGGAGTGGCTGTTCGACTGGCTGCACAGCGGGCGTCTGGCCAGCCGCGCCATGCACGGCTACCTGTACGCGCAGAAGACCGGGCCGGGCAAGGTGGCCGACGTCATCGCCGGAAGGTTCCCGCCCGTCAGCGCCATGGCCGGGATGCGGTCGTCGCTTTTCTTCAGCTGCCCCGTTGTATAATTCGCAGGAAGCCCTAATCACCTAACCATAATCACCATGAAGAAGCACATGCGTCTGTGGCTGCTGGCCCTGGTAGTAGCCCTGGGCACCGCCACGGTTCCGTACCTCTCCAACGCTCGCGAGGGCGAGGACGATGCTCTGGAGGCGGCGATTGCCGTCGCCGCTAGCGCGGGGGTAGACACGTCCGTCGCCACCGCAGCAGTATCGCAGGAGGCCGTTGAGATTAAGTCGGACGACTCTCCGCTGGAGCGGAAGGAGAAGCTGGAGCGAAACTGGGTTCTTTACAACGACGGCACGACGGTCTGGGCCCTGTACAAGGGTGCCGGGCAGATTGTGTGCGTAACCACCCCGTGCCCTACGAACGTTGAGACGGTCATCAAGAAGCGGGCGGTGCAGACCATGGCCTTCTTCACCGCGTTCAAGGCGAACTTCCGCATCATCACCGTCAGCCCCGAGCGGCTGTCGCGCTTCGCGGCCGGTGACCCCATTACGTCCACCGAGGGCCTGACCGCCGATATGTTCATCAAGCGTCCCTACATGGCCTACCGCCTGGTAAAGACCCAGGGCAGCCCGGCCGTGTACCTGGACGACGGCGACAAGCTGCGCCCGATCGTCCACGAGAAGGTATTCAAGAACCTGGGGCTAGACTTCAAGGACGTAGAGACGATTGCGGCGAGCCTGCTGGCCAGCAAGCCGGTCAGCTCGGCTGTAACCGCCGACACGGTGTTCACCGAGCCGGTGGAGGTGCAGACCACCGAGGCCCGAAAGTCGGGTGAGGAGGTCCGCAGCCGCCTGGGCGACGATATGATGAAGAAGGTGAAGGACGCCGTCATCAAGGCGGGGGAGCGGTACTACCTGCTGACCAAGCAGGGCAAGCGGCCGATTCCCACGAACCCAGCCCAGCGTGAGCAGGTCTCTCAGCGGCTGAAGCTGGACCTGAGCAAGGCCGTAGAGGTAACGGCCAGCGAGGCAGCGGCTATCCCCACGACCGCCGAGGTTACGGCGGCCACGCCGGTAGCCGAGGTGAACGCGTCGGCGCAGTAGAGACGTTGCGACGCAACGTCTGTACGGTGCATTCGGTAGGGACGGGGCGCGCCCCGTCCCTACGTTCGTTCGGGCACGGCGTGGCCGCCGATGCTATAATTAATGCCCTATGCGCTGGTGGCTCATCCTGAGCATCCTCGGCTACGCCACCAAGGCAGTGCCCACAATCGTGGACAAGGCACTGTTCCATACCAAGGCCGTGCAGCACCCGGGGACGTACGCCGTGGCGGTGAGCGCCATCGGTGGTTTGGTGGTGCTGCTGGCGCCGTTCGCGCTGACCTGGCCCACGTGGCACATCGTGGTCTACGCCCTAGGCTCCGGCGTTACCTTTACCCTGGCGACGCTGTACTTCTTCACCGCGCTGCAGCACGCGGACGCCAGCCGGGTAACGCCGTTCATCGGGGCGGCTATATCGGTCACCACGGCTGTCTTGGCCTACGTCACCCTGCACGAGCGTCTGGCCGTGCACCAGCTGGTAGCCTTCCTGCTGCTTGTCGCCGGCGGCATTCTTGTCACCCGCGGGTCGGCGCACGGGCAGGGGCTACGCGGGCCGGCTATACGCGCCGCCCTGCTAGCCGCGGCTCTATTCGCCGTGTCTTTGGTCATGGGTAAGGCAGCCTTCGATCGCATGCCCGACGCTTTCCTCAGCGCGATTATATGGATGCGTATCGGCAGCTTCGCCATGGGCGGCGTGCTGCTGGCAATGATGCCGCACCTGTGGCGTGAGCTGCGCGGCACGGCTACCGGCGCCGTTCCCAAGAAGGCTAAGTGGGCGTTCCTGGGTGGCCAATTTTCCGGCGCCGTGTCGGGCCTGCTAATCTACGGCGCCATCGCCCTGGGTACCCCCACGCTCGTCAACGCCATGCAGGGTTTGGAGTACGTCTTCGTCATTGTGTTCAGCTTCATCCTGCTCCAGGTTAGCCCCAAGCTGACGGGCGAGCGGTTCACCCGTAGGGCAATGCCCGCCCTGCTCTCGGCTGTGGCGCTAATCGGAGCCGGGCTGGTGCTGCTTTCGCTGTAGGTATGCCACGTTGGTTCAACGTCGTCGTCTGGTGCGGCGCCGTGGTCATTCTGGTCGGCATTGCCGTGGCCTGGCTGCCGGTGCCCAGCGGGCAGCCGCCGCAGTGGGGCGTAACCTTCAACCGCGCCTACGCTACCTACCTAGGCCTGGACTGGCAGCAGGCATTCCTAGCTGCCCGCGACGAGCTGGGCGTCAAACGTTGGCGTCTCTCGGTGCCGTGGGACGAGGTCGAGGGGGTGCAGGGCACCTACGACTTCTCCGCTACCGACTGGATGCTGGATAGGGTGGAGCAGACCGGCGGCCACGTGGTGCTGGCCATCGGCCGGCGCACGCCCCGCTGGCCCGAGTGCCACGACCCGGCGTGGCTGGCTGGCATGGACGGGCAGGCCCAGCAGAACGCCACCCTGGCCTACCTTGCGGCGGTGGTGCAGCGCTACGCCGGCCGTGAGGTTGTAGAGTCGTGGCAGGTGGAGAACGAGATGAACCTGGCGGTGTTCGGCGAGTGCCCGCCCGGCGACCCCGAGTTCTACGAGCAGGAGGTCGCCCTGGTCCGCAGCCTCGATAGTGCCCGCCGCCCGGTGGCCACCGCCGTCAGCGGCGAGCTCAGCCGCTGGGGCGAGATGGCTCGGCAGGTAGACCGGCTGGGCACCAGCGTCTACCGCACCACCTACAATGACCTGTGGGGCTACTTTACCTACCCGTACCCGGCGCTGTTCTACCAGCTGCGGGCCAAGCTGACCACGGCCCGTACCGGCACGCCGGTGTACATTAGCGAGCTGCAGATGGAGCCCTGGGGGCGGCTGGCGCTGGCAGACCTGCCGGTAGCGGAGCAGCTGGCCAACATGGGTGAGCCCGAGCGTCGCCGCAACCTGTACCTGGCTCGGCAGACCGGCCTGGACCCCGTGTACCTGTGGGGCGTTGAGTGGTGGTACTGGCTGGCGCAGGTCCACGGCGAGCGGGAGTGGTGGGACGCCATGGCGGCGACTATCAACGGCAACGTCGAATGAGCTCTATCTACCTAGCGAAAGGGAGGTGATACCAATGCAAGGATCATCGTGTGAGTCGTGCGGCTGCAACCGATCCATGTGCACGTGGGTGAGCATCCTGCTGTTCGTGGGCGGGTTGGCCCACGCCGTGCCGTCCCTGTACCAGTGGCTCGCAGACCTCACCGGCGGCTTCCCCATCATCCAGGTGGTGGTGGGCATAGTGTCGGTCATCGTGGGCATAATGATTGCCGCCAGCCACGGCAGGGCTGCCAGGTAGCTCGGCTGCCGCTGCTACGCGGGGCGCCAGCGGCGCCCCGTTCGGCTACCCCTGCATCCTTTACGGACCCGAGAAATGGTGCGATAATCATTCCCTATGGAAATCCAACAGGCAGCCCCGAGCTTAGCTCGGCCCTCATTCATCAGGCGGGCGTGGAGGTCGCGGTGGCGCTGGCCCGTCCTCATCGTCATCGGCGTTGCGGCCGTTTGGGGGCTCGCCTCCGGCAGGTCCGGAACCGAGGCTACCTTCACCACCGCTCCGGTGGAGCGCCGCGACCTACGCCAGGTTGTGGAGGCAGCTGGCACCGTTGAATCTACCCAGGCTATCGACCTCTCGTTCATTAGCGCCGGCCCCATCGCCCGTGTATTAGCCAAGGTCGGGGATGTGGTGAAGGCTGGCGATCTGCTGGCTAGCCTGGCAGACCAGAAGCAGGCGGCCCAGGTTGCGGTGGCCCAGGGTGCGCTGCTGGCGGCCCAGGCAGACCTGCAGCGGGTCAGCAGCGGCGCCAGCCAGGAAGACCTGGCGGTTGCCGCCGAGCAGGTGGCCCAGGCTCAGGCGAGCCTTGCCGCTGCCCAGTCTGCCCAGCGGACGCTAACCCAGCAGCGAGACGCCGACGTAGCCAACTGGCGAACGTCGCTGGCCCAGGGCCTAGAGTCGAACCTGTTCGTAGCTAACCGTGCCGCCGACGAGGTCCACGAGGTGCTGACGGATGACGAGGCGAGCAACCTCTACCAGATTACGGCGACCGGCGCCTACGGCACCGCCCTCAGCGACGACGCTGCGCTACGGGTTGCGCTGGCGCAGGCCGGCGCCCGTGTGGCTGCCGTCGACGAGTCTAGTGACGCCAGCTTGACCGCCGCCGCCGGCGAGGTCAGCGCTGCGCTCAGCGACGCCCAGCAGCTGCTCACCGCCACGCTGGCCCTGCTGCGGCAGGTCTACCCCACGGTGCAGTTCACCCAGGCCGAGCTAGACGCGCTCAAGACCACCGTCGCGACCCAGCAGGCCAACGTCAGCGCCGGCATCGCCGCACTAGAGGCCTCTAGGTCTGCCCTGGTCAACGGCAGCGCATCGTACGTATCGCAGCTGGATGCAGCCGCTGGCGCGGTCTCGGCTGCGCAGTCGGCGCTCTCGGTGGCCCAGGCGCAGCAGCGTTCGACCGCTGCCCCCGCCCGTTCGTTCGAGCTGGCCCAGGCGCAGGCCCGGGTGGCCCAGGCGCAGGGAGACCTGCAGCGGGCTGTGGCGACCCTGGATGACTACCGGCTCCGCGCCCCGGCAGACGGCACCATTACGCGCGTAGACATCCGCGCCGGCGAGCAGGCGGTCATTGGGCAGCCCGCGGTGGCGATACTCGGCAGCGTTCCCTTCCAGATAAAGCTGAAGGTAGCAGAGGCCGACGTAGCTAAGGTTTCGGTGGGGCAGACCGCTACCATTACCCTGGATGCGTTCGGCGAGAGCCGGCCGTTCCCCGGCAGCGTGGCTGCGGTTGACCAGGCGCCGACGTTGGTAGACGGCGTGGTCTACTACCACGTTACGGTCATTTTCACCGGCGAGGCTAGGGACGTGAAGCTGGGCATGAGCGCCGACGTGGACATCCTGACCGCCGTACGCGAGCAGGTGCTGGTGGTTCCGGCGCGCAGCATCAAGAGCCGCGGCAGCGAGCTGTACGTGCAGGTTCCGAACGGCGAGACGCTATCAGATCGCACCGTTACCGTTGGCCTACGGGGCGAAGACGGCCTGGTGGAGGTTACCAGGGGCCTAGCGGACGGCGAGCAGGTTGTAACGCTCAGCCGAGCGCCGTAGCAGCCGGCCCATGCCCGGGCAGCCGATCGTCGAGCTCGTAGACGTTACCAAGCAGTACGAGTCAGAGGGCGTGGTAACGCCGGTGCTCCACGGCATCAGCTTCACCGTGGCGGCGGGAGAGTTCGTCTCGCTCATGGGCCCCTCGGGCTGCGGCAAGTCTACGCTGCTGCACATAATCGGCCTGCTGGACCACCTGACGACGGGCTGCTACCGCCTGGCTGGCAACGACGTAAGCCACCTGGACGACGACGAGGAGCTGGCCCGCCTACGCGGCACCCAGATCGGCTTCGTGTTCCAGTCGTTCAACCTGCTGCCGCGCACCAGCGTGCTGGATAACGTGGCCATGCCCCTGCTGTACACGGGCGCCGGCAGGGCGGAGCGTGAGAAGCGGGCTAGGGCAGCCATCGCCAGCGTGGGCTTGGCCCACCGTGAAGACTTCCTCTCCAGCCAGCTCTCCGGCGGCGAGAAGCAGCGTGTGGCCATCGCCCGCGCCCTGGTGAACAACCCTGCGCTGATTGTGGCGGATGAGCCCACGGGCAACCTGGACAGCAAGTCTGGCGTGCAGGTAATGGAGATCCTGCAGCAGCTGAACGACGCCGGGCGAACCGTGCTGCTGGTTACCCACGAGCGCCAGACCGCGGAGTGCGCCGGCCGCATCATTCGCCTGCGCGACGGCCACGTGGTGGAGGACGAGAAGCTGGCGGCGCCTCGCCGCGCCAGCGAGCTCGCAGACCTAAAGTAGAGATATGCATATCATCGCAACCTTCAGTACGTCCTGGCAGGTGGCGCGGCGAAGCCTGGCTATCAACAAGGTGCGGACGTTCCTCACCATCCTGGGCATAGTCATCGGCGTGATGTCGGTCATCCTCATGCTGTCGCTCGGCCGCGGCGCCCAGGCGCTCATCCTCAACCAGGTGGCAAGCTTCGGCAGCCAGACCATCTTCGTCCAGGCGGGCGAGGGGGACTCGCAGGGCGGTAACCCCGGCATGATCAAGCAGACCGTAAACTTAGCCGACGTCGAGAAGCTCAAGCAGCTTCCGACCCTAGACCTCGTCTCGGCCGTGCTGGTCTTCAACGATCGGCTGGTCTACCAGGATGAGGACCGCAAGGTTCAGCTGGTGGGAGCAATGCCGGAGGAGCAGGCGATCAATAGCACCTACCCCGTGGCCGGCCGCTTCTTCGAGGGCGACGAGAACTCAGCCGTTGCGGTTATTGGGTACAAGATTGCGGAGGAGGTTTTCGGCTCGCCGGAAGACGCGCTGGACCAGCGGGTAACCATCAAGAAGCGGTCGTTCAGGGTCATCGGCGTCATGGAGGAGCAGGGCACCAAGTTCTTCACCGACTTCGACAGCAACGTCTACATTCCGCTGCGGCTGGCCGTAGACCTGTACGGCGTAGACTACGTCTCGTACATCTCCGCCCGGGCGGTGGGGCCGGTCGAGTACGCCAAGGACGACGTGCGGCTGGCCATGCGTGAGAGCCACAACCTAGACAACCCCACCGGCGACCTCGCCAAGGATGACTTCCAGGTCGCCTCGCCCGCCGACGCTGCGGCTATCGTCGGCACCGTCGGCACCGTGCTGACGCTGCTGCTCACGTCCATTGCCGCCATTAGCCTGCTGGTGGGCGGCATCGGCATCATGAACATTATGCTCGTTACCGTAACCGAGCGGACGCGCGAGATCGGGCTGCGGCTAGCCGTGGGTGCCCGTCGGCGAGACATCATGCGGCAGTTCCTCATCGAGACCATGATCCTCACCCTGGGCGGCGGCATCATTGGCATCCTGCTCGGCATCGGCTTAGCCGCCGCAGCGGCGGGCGTCCTGGCGCAGTTCGTAGACGGCTGGGAGATGGTCATTCCCATGTCCGCGGTCATCTCGGGCGTAGCGGTCTCGGTAGCCGTGGGCCTACTGTTCGGCCTGTACCCCGCCAAGCGTGCCAGCCAGCTGAACCCCATCGAGGCCCTGCGGTATGAATAGATATCTCGGAGAGGGGAACCCACTACGTTGGGGTTCCCCTCTCCGACGCTCGCCCGCGGGGGCGGGCTCACTGCTTTACCCCTCCAGGGACGTCGAAACCGCGAAATGAATTCGTCGGTTTCGACGCTTGACCTGAAATGGGGGTCTAGGGTAATATCCGAAGCTCTATGGCAAACCTACAGCTGGCGGCCAAGCCGCGAGATTCCAAGGACAAGGGCAAGGCCCTGGTCCGCTCCGGCGTCGTGCCGGCGGTGGTATACGGCCACGGCACCGAGAACGTGCTGCTGACCGTCGACCCCAAGGTGTTCAGCAAGCTGTTCAGCCAGGCGGGCGAGAGCTCGCTCATCGAGCTGCAGGTGGAGGGCGGCAAGCCCCTGACCGTACTGGTGAAGGACGTGCAGTACGACCTGCTCAAGCGCACCCCGGTGCACGTAGACTTCCAGCAGGTGCGCATGGACGAGCTGATCTCGGTGGAGGTGGGCCTGAAGCTGGTCGGCGAGTCGCCGGCGGTGAAGAACGACGGCGCCGTCATGGTCGAGTCGCTCCGCGCCATCCAGGTTGAGTGCCTGCCGGCTGACCTGCAGCACGAGGTCGAGGTAGACATCAGCGGCCTGGTGAACTTCGGCGATACCATTCACGTCAGCGACCTGAAGCTGCCCGCCAGCTGGAAGCTGGACGGCAACGACCTAGAGGCGGTGGTGGTGAGCGTCATGGAGCCCAAGGTCGAGGCTGAGCCCGTCGCTGCGGCCGCCGAGGCGGCTCCGGCCGAGGGCGAGGCTGCCGCGGCTCCGGCCGAGGGCGATAAGGCCGACGACAAGAAGGAATAATTTTTCCCATCCCGTAGAGACGTTGCATCGCAACGTCTCTACGTTTGTATTTACGTACCCCGTCTAACCCAGACGGCCACCCTCGGCTGGCCCGACAGGTCTTCGTGGATTTGGATATCCCCCGGGGGCAGGCGATCCGCCAGCAGGCTACGAACGGCGGCGTCCTGGCGGGGGTCTATTTCCAGAACCACGGCCGTAGGGACGAGGCGCGCCTCGTCCCTACAATCATCAACCAATGCCCGAATTGCATCCAGCCCGTCGTCGCCGCCGCCGTACAGGGCGCCCCTGGGTTCGAACGGCGTCTGCTCAGCTGGGTGATCCGCCGGCAGGTAGGGGAGATTGGCGACGATAATCGTCGGTCGTCGGCCGGCGAGACGTTGCGGCGCAACGTCTGTACGAATGGGCTCCAGGAGATTGCCGTGGAGGAGCGTGATTAATCCTGCGACGTCGTGGCGACGGGCGTTGCGCCGCGCGGTAGCCAGCGCCCGGCGGGATGTATCCGTGGCAATGACGGGAACGTTCAGCTCCGCGGCTAGGGTTACGGCGATGCAGCCAGACCCGGTTCCGACATCCACGATCCGTAGAGGCGAGGCGCGCCTCGCCTCTACGAGGTCGCGTACAACCTCGATCAATCTCTCCGTCTCCGGACGCGGAATAAGCGTGCTGCGATTGACGTAGAACGCCCGCCCGTAGAACCACTTCTCGCCCAGCAGGTAGGCAACGGGCCATCCGGCGGCACGGCGGGCCTGCAGGCGGGCGTAGCGCCAGCGCTGCCACGGGTTCAGCCGGTGGTTGGGGTGGGCCAGCAGGTAGGCCTGGTCTACGCCCAGCACGTGGGCCAGCAGCAGCTGGGCCTCGGCCGGATCAATCGTCGTCGCCATCGTCCGCCGAGCCGCCGCCCGGAACATCTAGCCCCGCGGCGTGGGCCTGCAGCGCCTGGATGATCGGCTCAAGGTCGCCCTCCATAATCCTATCCAGCCCGTGGGTGGTGAAGCCGATGCGGTGGTCGGTGCAGCGGTCCTGCGGGAAGTTGTAGGTGCGAACCTTCTCGGACCGCTCGCCGGTGCCCACCTGGTCACGCCTCATGTCGGACCGCTCCTGGGCGGCCAGCTCCCTGGCGCGGGCTAGCAGGCGGGTACGCAGCACCTCCAGCGCCTTCTCCTTGTTCTGGGTCTGCGACCGCTCGTCCTGGCACTGGGCGACGATGCCGGTGGGCAGGTGGGTGATGCGGATGGCGGAGTAGGTTGTGTTCACGCTCTGGCCGCCGTGCCCGCCGGCGGTGGTAGCCTCGATGTTCAGCTCCTCTGGCTTCAGCACAATGTCTACCGCCTCAGCCTTGGGCAGCACCGCCACGGTGACGGTGGAGGTGTGCACCCGTCCGGCCTTCTCGGTGGTCGGCACGCGCTGCACCCTGTGCACGCCGCTCTCGTACTTCATCTCGTGGAATACGCCGCTGCCCTTGATCTCCACGATGGCCTCCTTTATGCCACCGAGCGTGGAGACGCTCCTGTCGATGACGTGGCTCTTCCAGCCGTGGTTCTCGGCGAACCGAAGGTAGGCGCGCAGCAGCTCGGCTGCGAACAGCCCAGCCTCGTCGCCGCCGGTTCCCGCCCGTACCTCTAGGACCACGTCCTTGCCGTCTGCGGGGTCGGGCGGGGTCAGCGCCGCCGCCAGGGCCCGCTCCAGCTCGTCGCGCCTGGCGTCCGCGGCCGGCAGCTCGCCGCTGGCCATGCTCGCCAGCTCGGCGTCGCCGCTGGCCAGAGCCTCGGTCAGCTCGGCGTGCTCACGTTCCGCCGCGGCCAGCTGGTCTGCCAGCTCCACGCTCCGCCGCAGCTCGGCGTGCCGGCGGGTGAGGGGCACCAGCTTGGCCTGGTCGGCCAGCACGGCTGGGTTCTGCAGCTGCGCCTCCACGTCCGCCATTTCCTGGCGGTTCTTGGCGACGAGGGTGGATAATTTTTGGTTCATACAATTACGATACATCATAAAACGTAGGGACGAGGCGCGCCTCGTCCCTACGGATCAACGCCCAGGTTATTCCTTCTCGATCTTGGGGGTCTTCTTGGCCTTGATGGTGGCGCGCTTGGCGACCCGGGCCTTCTTGCCGGTGGTCGTGGACGCCTTGGCCTTGGACTGCTCGGACATCTTCTGGAAGCGACCCACGCGGCCGCCCTCGTCGATGAGCTTGCGCACGCCCGTGTACAGGGGGTGGCACTTGGAGCAGATCTCGATGAAGATCTCCTCGCGGGTTGAGCCCACGGTGTGCACCGCGCCGCAGGCGCAGGTGGCCTTGGCCTCGGGGAAGTAGGGGATGGTGGTGTCCTTGGCGGACTTCTCTGCGGTCTGTTTGGCCATAGGATGAGACATTACAACGGAGGCCTGGCTCGGTCAAGCTGGCAGATTGGGGGTACTTGCCAGGGTAGGGGGTTCCTGGTAGAGTGGCATCCTCATTCATCACACACACGTCCCGAGTCCTGTAGACCTTGCCCCGAACCAGAGCTTCGCTCGGTACGGGGTCCTACGGACGACGACGGACGTGGCGGTAACCAAAGGGAACCTATGAAGCTACCCGAGCTCGCAGAGCTGCTGAAGGCTGGAGTGCACTTCGGCCACCAGAAGTCTAAGCGGTATCCGACGATGAAGCCGTTCGTGTTCGGCACGCGCGGCGGCATCGATATCATTGACCTCGAGCAGTCGCGGGACCAGATGAAGGCCGCGTACGAGTTCATCAAGGGCGTGGCCGCCAGCGGCGGCACCGTGCTGTTCGTCGGCACCAAGCGCCAGGCTAAGCCCCTGGTGGCGGCTGCGGCCGAGTCGTGCGGCATGCCGTACGTTACCGAGCGCTGGCTGGGCGGCACCTTCACCAACTTCCGCGCCATCATGCAGATGACCCAGAAGCTGGCACGCATCGAGCAGCAGCAGGCCAGCGGCGAGATCAGCCGCTACACCAAGAAGGAGCAGACGGTGCTGCAGAAGGACGCTGCCAAGCTGCAGTCCATCGTCGGTAGCCTCAAGCTGCTGCGCGCCCTGCCCCAGGCTGTGTACGTGGTAGACGTGAAGCGCGAGGGCACGGCCGTGGCCGAGGCCAACAAGCTGAAGGTGCCCGTGGTCGCCGTGTGCGACTCCAACATCGACGGCCGCCAGGTGCAGTGGCCAATCGCCGGCAACGACGACGCCTCCAAGGCTATCGAGCTGGTGGCCAACCTAATGGCCCAGGCCGTGATCGACGGCAAGGCCGAGGCGTCCAAGGCTAAGGCTGCGGACCAGGCGCCGGCACCGGTCGCCGCGTAGGCTACCCTAATCAGGTTTCATCAAACACAAACCTATGGCAGAGATTACCGCAGAGATGGTGAAGAGCCTGCGCGAGGCAACGGGCGCCGGCATCATGGACGTGAAGCGCGCGCTGCAGGAGGCAGACGGCGACGCGGCCAAGGCGACGGCGGCGCTGCGCGCGGCTGGCGCCAAGGTAGCGGCCAAGAAGCAGGAGCGCACCGCCGGCCAGGGCCTGGTGGTCAGCTACGTCCACGGCGACCAGCTGGGCGTGCTGGTGGAGCTGCGCTGCGAGACAGACTTCGTAGCCCGCAGCGACGCCTTCAAGTCGGTGGCTCACGACATCGCCATGCACGTGGCGGCCAGCGCCCCGCAGTACGTAAAGCCCGAGGACGTCCCCGCCGATGTAGTTGAGGCCGAGCGTAAGGTCTACGCCGAGCAGGTGGCGGCCGAGGGCAAGCCCGCCGAGATCGCCGGCAAGATTGTAGAGGGCAAGCTGGCCAAGTTCTACTCGCAGGTCTGCCTGCTGCAGCAGCCGTTCGTTAAGGACGACGCTGTGACCATTGCCCAGGTCATCGAGCAGCTCACCGCCAAGGTCGGCGAGAAGGTAGAGGTCGGCGGCTTCAGCCGCCTGCAGCTGGGCGTAACGCCCACCTCCTGCGGCCGTTAGCCTACGCATCGGTTCGGTAGCCCCCGCCCCCGGCGGGGGCTTTAGGTTCTTGACATTCTACATATATCGGACTACACGGAAGGTAAGAGACGAGTAAGCACCTTGCCACCACGAAGAAGTCTTGCACCCGGGCGTGGGGGTATCTCGGAACAGGGTTGGGAGCGTCTGCAGAAAAGGAGGAAGCCATGTCAGAGCGAGTCCACTCGTGCCGTTGGTACTGCCAGAGCTGCGAGCAGCCGAGCAATACCCCCGATGGGGTGAAGCTGGCGATTATCACCGTCCCGGCAAAGACGAAAGATGACGCCGAGCAACGGGCAATGGTGAAGGCCGAGGAGCTGCACCGCCAGCTCCGCAAGCCGGGGCCAGGCCGTGCGAGCAGCTGTACCAACGAGAGCAACGTCAGGGTATTCGGCATCACGGTGCAGTAGGTGGCGAGCAACCAACGCGAAGCCCCGTAGCGCAAGCTGCGGGGCTCTTCGTTCGCTCCGCTCGCCGGTGGTATAATGCTTCCTATGCTCGACACCCTCACCGCAGGCAAGAAGGTTCGCATCGCCATCAACGGCTTCGGCCGCATCGGCCGCAACGTGTTCCGCATCGCCCTGTCTAAGCCCTGGGCGCAGGTGGTGGCCATCAACGACATTACGGATCCCGCCACGCTAGCCCACCTGCTGAAGTACGATACGGCCTACGGCACGCTGGACGAGCTAGTAGAGGCTACGGCGGACGGCATCAAGGTCGGCCGCAACGTGTTCCCGGTGTCGGCCATCAAAGACCCCGCCAAGCTGCCGTGGAAGGCCGTGGGTGTAGACGTGGCGCTGGAGTGCACTGGCCTGTTCACGGACGAGAAGGGTTTGCAGGCCCACCTCAAGGCGGGCGCCAAGAAGGTAATCCTCTCCGCTCCGGCCAAGGGCGGCAACGTGGCGACTTTCGTGCTGGGCGTTAACAGCGATCGGTACAAGAATCAGACGGCCATCAACAACGCCTCGTGCACCACCAACTGCATTGCGCCGGTTGCTGCCGTCATTCACTCCGGGCTGGGCATTGCCAAGGCGATGATGACCACCATCCACGCCTACACCGCAGACCAGCGTCTGCAGGATGCCCCGCACAAGGACCTGCGCCGGGCCCGGGCGGCAGCTGAGAATATGGTGCCTACATCAACCGGTGCCGCAATCGCCGCAGCCGAGGCTGTGCCCGAGCTGAAGGGCCTGTTCGACGGCCTGTCCATTCGCGTGCCCGTTCCGGTCGGCTCGCTGGCAGACTTCACCTTCGTGACCAAGAAGAAGACGACAGTAGAGCAGGTCAACCAGCTGTTCACCAAGGCGGCAGCCGAGACGCGCTGGAAGGGGATTCTGGCCGTAACGGACGAGCCGATTGTATCCAGCGACATCGTGGGCCGCAGCGAGTCCTCGATTGTAGACCTGGGGCTGACCCAGGTGGTGGACGGCGACCTGGTTAAGGTGGTTGCCTGGTACGACAACGAGTGGGGCTACGCCAATCGCCTGCTGGAGATGGCGCGGGTGGTGGCCGGCAGGTAGCGGCCGGGGGTATTGCCGCCGTACGCCAGCCGGCGTACAGTTTTCGCTATTGCAATCGATCGTTACAACAGGCCACAGGAGGAACCGTGGAAACGTACCAAATTGTTGGAGCTATCGCCCTCGGCGTGATTTGCGCCTGCTACGGCGCTGTTCTCGCGGGTAGGATTTGTGGCTTCAACGGAGATATAGCTCAAGAGGGAGGTGACAAAAGTGCCGAAGCAAATTGAGTTCCCCGAGAAGGAGCGTCGGGCCGAGACAGCCTACGGCGCTAGCATGGGTGACCCGGTCAGCAGCGGAGTGATGCTGCTCGACGGGTTCGCAAGCTGGTTCAACCGTGTACCTCAGCCGAAGCCGTACACGCCGTGGTGGCGCCAGTGGAAGTTCCGATTCCTGGTTTTCGCCGCCCTGGGTGCCCTGCTCATCTCCGGCAGCAAGCTGCTGTAGAACAAAAGAACTGAAAGCCCCGTAGCAAACGCTACGGGGCTGGTTCGTTCTTCAGGGCAGGAGGCTTACGGTGAGGCCGGACGTTTTGTCGGGTCCCAGGAGATAATTGCCAGCAGGATTGCGACGATTAGGTTGCACAGCGCAGCTAGGGCGACTTGTGCAGCAGCGCTACCGATCGTCAATAGGTCTGGCGCCAGCGTTGCCTTGACGCCTAGGCAGCCGAGGGCTGAGAAGAAGCTGCCCAGGAGGAACGTAGGAACCAGTACATCGGGCCAGTCGACGTTGCGTACCCGGGAGTAGTTGATTGCCTGCAGGCCTGTAGCGGCTAAGCCGCCGCCGAGCCAGAACAGCAGCAGCTGTAGCCAGCCAATGTCTGAGCTGTGACGCAGGCCAACCAGGAGAGCCACGCCAGCCATAAGTTTGGCGAACGCAAGCCATCGCCATGACCTTATCGGGCCACCGCTACGTGCTACCCAGACCGGAAGCTTTCGGTACAGCACGAGCTCGATTGCGCCGAAGGCGACGAAGCCCGCTGCGTTGTAGATATCCAATGTAACCTCCTATTGGATTGGTGTATTTTGACGGTACGGAAGCCGCTAGTTTCCGCCGATCGCGCCGCCTCGTCAAGCCAGGGCGGCGGCCACGTCGGCGGCGGTGGAAGCCTGCGACAGCCGAGCCCGGATTGCCGCGCCGTCTCGCCAGCCCTTGGTGTACCAGAGAAAATGTTTACGTGCCTCGACCACGGCTGTCTGGCCGCCGCGTTCCTCCGCCAGCTGCGCGTGCTCGACGATCGTCCGCCGTACCTCGTCCTCGGCGGGCGGCGTGTACGGCTGGCCGGCTAGGTAGGCGGCAACCTCGGCGAATACCCACGGCCTGCCCCAGCAGCCGCGCGCAATGGCCACGCCGCCCGCGCCGGTTGCCTGTAGCGCGTGGGCGGCGCTCGGTCCGTCCACGATGCCGCCATTGGCCAGCGTCAGGCCGTGGAAGCCCTGTCGCACGGCCGCGATGGTCTCAAGGTTCACCACGCCGCCGAACGGGTTATCCGTTCCACGGCCGTGGATGGTGATGCAGGCCAGCGGCAGGTCGGCCATAGCCGCTACAACCTCCGGGCCGGTAACGCAGCCCTCCCGCGTGTGGCAGCGCGCCCAGGCGCGAATCTTTATGCTCACCGGCACCGTTACGTTGGCGCAGATCTGTTCCAGCACGCGGTGGCACAGGTCCAGATCCTCGGCCAAGGCAACACCGATGCCCTGCTTAACGATCTTCTTGGCGGGGCAGCCCAGGTTGAGGTCTACGCCCACGGCGCCAGCTTCCTGCGCCATTCGCGCAGCCTGGCCCACGCTCTCCGGATTCTTACCGAACAGCTGCACCACCACCGGGCCTTCGTCCGGCCAGATGCGCATCATCTCTAAGCTCTTGCGCTGGCTGCGGACAATGCCCTCGGCTGAGAGCAGGGGGGTAAAGGTAACGTGGGCGCCGAAGCGGCAGCAGATGGTGCGGAACGGCGACGTGCTGATTCCCGCCATGGGAGCCAGGGCGAGGATGGGGCGGGGGAGCTGGGTCCAGTTCTGCATAGACGGTACAACCTACAGCCTACGTCCCGCCGGGGGCAACCCGGTAGGTTGACGGCCGGGGGCAACGGCAGTACAAAGCGTTATTCATTCTTTCATTGATAATTGAGGTGCGAAATGTTCAAACGAGTAGTTAATGCATTCCCGACTCACTTCCTGGGTACTGCGACCGTCGTGACGTTCTTTCTTTGGCTGCGGACGGCCGCAGATAGGGGAGTGCCGGGCGAGTGGTGGACTGAGATCTTCTGCGCCTTCGGTACCTTTTTCGGATGCATAGTTGCAGAGGTAGCCATTATGGGGCCGAGGAGCCGCTGCGGCGTCCCAGCTGGTGCTGGCAGAGATCGGCTTGCGCGAGAGTTCAGCATGCTAGCTTACGCGTTTACCGGCGCAGCAGCTGTAACCTTTGGCTACGCTTCGGTTAGCTTTGAGGCGTTTGCGTGGACGACTGCTATCGGGTCTACGTTCAATGTGATTTTTCTCATAATTACTATCTGCGGCCAGCGGAGCGTGCTACTGCGAAATGATGCCGATACCCAAAAGCTGAGCTACATTTGGATCGGTGCGACGATGTTCGGTGTCATAGGATTGGCGACGCAGGTTTACCTGGTCAGCGCATTCGGCGTATCGCCGTGGCTGTGCCTGGTAGGTCTCGTCCCCTACGCCTACGTGCTCCGTTGGGTGTCGCTAGGTATCTATGGCTTGTTTACCCGACCACGAATCTACGTTGAGTCGTAATAATTTATCCTAGGAGGAATACTAGTGAGCATGCGACTGAGGGTTCTCAACGGAGCCTGCATCCAGGCTCTAGCCTTGGGTTTGGCGAACACGTTGGCCATTGCCTGGAACGAGCACATGATTGCCGACATCGCGCAGCCCGAACGCGACTTGGTTCGTGCGGCCACTAGCCTGGGGGTCATGCTCGGCGAGGTTCTGCTTACAGCGGTTCTCGGATCTCTGGCTTGGTGGATTATTTCACGGGGCGATGCCGACGGCGATAGCCACGACCTAGGCTTCAGCGTCAGCGCTGTCTGCATGTGGTTGACCGGCGTCGTTTGGCTAGCGGTTTGCCCTCCGCTTCGCCTCGCAGAGGTGTGGCCGGCGCTGCTGGTTCCACTCGGGGCGTACGCCTTAGCCGGGGCAGCAATGTGGCTGCTCAACCGCTGGCAGATCTCTAAGTCCAGCAACGAGGCATTCAGGGCGAAGCTGACCGTTGTGGCAGCAGCTACGAATGACTGGATGCTCTTCTCGCTGCTGTTCGCCTACCCGGTCGGCGGCATCAACTACCTCGCCGGCGGGCTGCTGTGGTCGCCGTGGCTGTGCTACACCATTCTGGTCGGCCTAGTCGTCGGCGGTTGGATTTACGGACACGGCGGTGATGCCTACGCCGAGGCTAGCGCCTACCTCTCGCGTAGCCGTCAGCAGCGGTAGATGTGCTGAACCAATTTGAGCCCCGGCCAACGTGCCGGGGTTCATTGCATGTCGCTGCACTTGACCGAGCTACGGCCTTGGGTTAATCCGTAGGCAGTTCATTAACAAAAACTTTCAGGAAACGGAGGACGCGATGAAGGTAGAGTACTATTGGTCTAGCCTGGCAACCGTAGGTGTATTTGCGTTCTGCCTAATTCTGGTTGCCGTAAGCGGCGTCCCCTACTTGGTTTTGGGGCTTTTCGGAGCAATATTTTTAGCCGTCTCCGGGTACGCAGATATCCTAGGCCGAAGACCTGCCATAGGCAACGCCAATCGAAAGTTCCTGCGGTCCGCCGTGCCGCTTGCAGCCGCCTGCCTCAGCAGCGTTGCGTTCGCGACCACGTACGACCCGACGCCCGTAGTAACCTGGCGCGTCGCAGGCTTAATTGGCGTAGCGCTGCCGCTCGCCGTGCACCTGCTGCTATCCAGATCGAGGGATGCTATGGAGAACAGGGCAATGCTCTTCACCATGGCGTACTGCATCGGCGTGTGGCTGGCGTTCTCCAAGGTAGTTCCGTTCGGCTCAACCGACCACCTGCTGCCGGCGCTAGCTATCTGCTTCTTCGCCGTGCTGCTGCCCGCAGCGGTCGTGCGGCATGTGGTAGTCGAAGGCCTGCGCCACCGGCCCCTCGTTCGGTGATAGAACATTCGAACCCCCGTCTAACAGCGGGGGTTCTTTTGCCTGCCCTCTTGACCGTGGCTGTTGACTACCGTATAGATGCACAATCTACATTTCACTTCGGTCATTCAAAACTTGGAGAAAGTAATGCTACAGAAGTTTACTAGATGGCTCTATGAGCTGCGATTTTCATTCGCGGGACCATACTTAGCCTCAGCCGCCGTTGCATGTGCGATCCTCTCTGGCGTCTACTGGCTCGCCGGAGGGTCTACCCTCTCAGTACCCGAGAGGGTAGACCTATACGGTATTGGAGAGGTCAGGAGTTCCGTTGGTATAGCCACCTTCATTTCGTTCGTTGCATTCGCCCTGGCTACGCACAGAAATAGGGGGCCCTGGTTATTTGGAAATCCATACCCGTACCTCATCGTGTTTTTGGCTGCCCTCGCAGCAATGGTGGGGGCAACAGTATCGGTTACTCTTGGGTTAGTTGTATACATACCCCTTGGGGGCCTGCTGGTACTCGGGTACCTTCTGGCTCGTAGAGAGTCGCTATCTGGAGAGCCGCTAACTTTGTCTGGCGCACCAGAGGCGATCGTTGCCGTCGGCAAGGAGCTTGCTGATTCACGTGTCGCCGGTATAAAGCTTTCGTCTAGGTGGGTCGCTGCGGCGGCAATGGGAGCAGCGCCAGGCTATTTCTGGCTCTTTTTCTCTGTCGTGCAGCTGAATTTTTCGCCTCCGTTTGCATTCCTATGCCTGGCGGTCGCCACCGTGGTCCTAGCGGGGGCCATAGAAGCTTTTTCGGGTAGGGAAAAGGGCGGTGTCGTCGTGGGTTCGTAGAAATGAATAGAAAGTAACAACGCCATACACTTCAACTGGGTGAATATCAAG
>CAZHXI010000010.1:0-22709 GCA_964536515.1 uncultured Gammaproteobacteria bacterium
ACTCTCCCACGTCTCTCTTGCGAAAAACGTAGAATCGTTCGACTTGCATGCCTTAGACATGCCGCCAGCGTTCGTCCTGAGCCAGGATCAAACTCTTGTTAAAACGCATAATTTACAACCTACGTTTCCAGGTTGTCCTGAAATAAATTCAGGAAGGAAAAATTCTTACAAGGGTGATTGATCTGGCGCACTTCAGATTGAAAGGTTGACCAACAGAAATTGACTATGTGATTTCCCCCCATAGCAGAACTCGCTTACGCTCGTTCGCTACGGAGCCCCGAACCGTGTTCGCCGAAGGCGGACTCTAGTTCGGGGGAGGTTCCTTACGATTGGTATTCGGTTATCAATGGGCGATTCTCGTTGGTCGTTTGTCGTAAATTCGTTTGTCGTAGAATGCCCAGCTTGGCACCCTTACGACCAACGACCCACGACCATCGAACCTACGAGCCCCAAAAGAAGAGGCAGCGGGCCCAAACTCGAAGCCAGGCAGATCTCAAAGAGAGCTGTGGTCAAGTAGGGAACCGCTGCCTATCCTCGATCCTTGCCGTGGGGGCCTCGTAGAGGCCACGGCGGGATCAGCCGAGGGGGTACAGACCGTCCTAGATTCAGGGGCTGGAATTCAGCGACCGTAAAAGAGCATTGATAGGTTAGCGGATGCCCGGGGGGGTGTCAAGGATTATGGAAAGCCCCCGTACCGGTTGGGGTACGGGGGCTGTTCGTTTGGCTGCTAGGCAGCCTTCTTCTGCGGTGGCCTGCCCCTCGTTCGAGGGGCATTGCTTCACTGGTTTCTTCGGGCGAGGAACCGGTACTCGGCATCGAACCCACTGTTGTTGAAGGCGCCGTTCTCACCAGACGAAACCACGTAGTAGCTAACCGTGTACCAATCTAGGCACGGGCCAAGGGTGTAGCCAGCAGAGTCAGCCACGAACCAGGCTGGGTCTAAAGCCACAATAGGCCGCTGCAGCAATATTGGATCGGCGTCGTCACGGAAAGCTACCAGCTCCATTAAGCCCGCTGGGACGAAGCCAGATGCTGCCATCAATCGTGTCGCAACGTTGGCCGTAACCCGACCAGAAATAGCTACCAGGTAGAGGTAGCGTTGCTCGTACGGCGGCTGGTGTGGCCTGACCACGGTATCCGGTCGAACGTCACGAATTCTTACGCCAGCTTCGTCTGCAGCTTGGGCGACCGACTTCTGGTAGTCAATGACTACCTCGGCCGAATCGACGCCGGCTACCTTGAACGAGGTGCTGCTCCCGCAGCTAGAGACTGCCGCCGCTGCGGCTAGGGCAAAGGCCACGAGAAGAACGAATCTTCCCATTGGAATCCTCCATTTTGAAAGGTGTGGAATGGCGGCAGTATACCCGCTGCGGCTCCGCGGTCAATCGCGTTTCCCAACTCGCCACTGATTTATTTTCTTGTGATCGCCGGAGAGCAGCACCGGCGGCACCTTCCAGCTCGTGCCCCTCTTGGGGGAGAAAACGTCGGGCCGGGTGTAGTGCTCGTGCTCACGGAGCTGGATCTTGTCGTCGCCGTAGGATTCCTCAGTCAGTGATTCAGCTGCGCCCAAGACCCCGGGGACCAGGCGGCTGACCGCGTCTACGACGACGCCGGTAGCTAGCTCGCCGCCGGAAAGGACGTAGGGACCAATGCTCACCCGCTCGTCTACCAGCTTGTGCACGCGGGCATCTACGCCCTCGTACCGCCCGCTGATGAACACCAGGTGGCTGTAGCTCTTAGCGTAGCGACGGACGTCGGCCTGCGTCAGCGGCTTGCCGGCCGCCTCGAACAGGATGACGCGGGCCTTCTTGCCTCGCTTTATCTTCTTGAGCGCGGCGAAAATGGGCTCGATGCGTAGCACCATTCCCGGGCCGCCGCCGTACGGCGTATCGTCTACAGCCTTGTACTTGCCCCGGCCGAAGTCGTGCAAATTAATTTCGCGGAAGGCCACCAGGCCCCGCTCTGCCGCCCGGCCCACGACCCCACCACGGAAATACGAATCCAATAATCCTGGAACCGCCGTGATGTGGGTGAATTGGTATTTGGATTTCATACGACGTTGCCATTATAACGCGGTAGGGACGAGGCGCGCCTCGTCCCTACGTAACGCAATCGTTATTGTTTACACCTCCAAATCATCCATCACGGTCTGCGCCGGGGCAGCCTCGTGGCTGGGGGCGCGCTCGGCGTGACCCTCGTGGCCACGGCCCTCATCCTCGGAGCGGGCAGGGCGGCTGGCCAGGTGCGCCTGCCGCTGCTCGTCGGTCTCGTAGATCTTCATGTTCACCCGGGCATCCTCCTGGGCACCCACCACGCGCAGCAGGGTGCGAATGGAGCGGGCGGTCTGGCCCTGGCGGCCGATGATCTGGCCCATGTCGGCGGGATTAATGTGCAGCGTAATCAGCACGCCGCGGTCGTCCACCGTGTGGTCGGTGCGAACGTCCTCGGGGTGATCCACGAGCATCTTGACTACGTACTCAACGAACTGCTGGTACTTCGGCTGATCCATAACGGTAGGATTCAGTTACCTGGATTAGGAATTAAGTAGCTGGATACGGAACGTCCGCGCCGGAGGCACGGACGGTTTGGCTAGCTGGCGGGAGTAGCCTTCGCCTTCTTCTCCTCCATCTTCGCCTTTCGCTTGGCGGTGATGGTAACCGGCTTCACCGTCTTGCCCTTTGCTAGGCCGTGCTTGAGCAGCAGGTTATGCACCGTGCCGCTGGCCTGCGCCCCGACGCCCACCCAGTGGGTAATACGGTCCGCCTTGTAGACGAACTCCTTGGAGCGGGGGTTGTAGTGGCCCAGGAGCTCGAGGTACTTGCCCCAGGGATCCTTACGCTTATCCGATACAATCAGCCGGTACGTTGGGCTCTTCCGCCGTCCCACCCGGCTCAAACGAATGCTGAGCATGTCTGGAAAATTAACTAGTTTGTAAGCCGAGTCTACGGATGAACCCCTAGGCCGTCAAGGGATGGACGCAGCGCGTCCCTAGGCGCTGGCCAGGGGTACCCGGTAGACGTGGCTGGCCTCGGACCGGTACAGCCGTACGCCCAGGAACCCCGCGCCGCCGGCTAAGACAGCCATGGCGATGAACAGCACGCGCTCGGCGTTCGCCTCGGCTAGCCAGCCCCCGGCCACGGCTGCAACGCCGGCCAGCAGCAAGCCGGCTGTCTCCCGCCACTGCCACGAACGAGCCTCGCGCCCCTGCGGCAGCGCCTGGTTGAACAGCGAGAACCACACCGGCGCCAGCAACGCCTCGCCCACGCCCCACAGCGCCTGGGCTACGAACAGTAGGGCCAGGCTGCCGGCTACCAGGTATACCAGCGGGACGAGCGTCAGCAACGCCGCGCCAATCGTAAGTAGCTTCAGGCGGCTACGTACCGAAGTAGCGTCGTCCGCCGCACGGCCAACCAGCAGCTGGGCAATCGCCTTGGCGATGACGTAGATGCCCACGGCGTAGCCCACGTGCAGAAAGGTGGCGCCCTCAATACGCCGTGTAACGACGACCGCTAGGAACGGTAGCAGCAAGCCGAACGATGATGTGGCCAGCAGGTCTACGTACAGTAGGGTGCGTGCGAACTTTCCCATGCCTTTAGACTAGCTTACTTTGCCAGCCGGCTGGTGCCTGCTGGCCCAGGTGCTTCCACCCCGCTTCGGTCAGCACGCGGCCACGGCTGGTACGCGCCACCAGTCCCTGGCGCAGCAGGTAGGGCTCGTACACTTCCTCCAGCGTGCCCAGCTCCTCGCTGGTTGCAGCGGCGAGAGCTTGGAGCCCAGCGGGCCCGCCGCTGAACGTCGTGGCGAGCGTAGACAGCAGTCGCCTATCCACGGCATCTAGGCCCAGCTCGTCTATATCCAGCATTGCGAGCGCCGCGTCTGCCATCTGCTTGGTCAGCTGGCCGGATCCGTGGACCTGCGCGTAGTCGCGGCCACGCTTGAGCAGGCGGTTAGCCACCCGCGGCGTGTATCGCGACCGCCGGGCAATGGCCGCCTGCGCCTCTTGGTCTATGCCCACGCCCATCAGCGATGCGTTGCGGCTGACGATCTGCTCGATCTCCTCCGGCGCGTAGAACTCCAACCGGAACGTGGCGCCGAACCTATCGCGCAATGGCGCGGTCAGCTCGTGGTAGCGCGTGGTAGCGCCGACCAGGGTGAACTTGGGCAGGTCCAGCCGTAGCGTGCGAGCGCCCGGCCCCTTGCCTACCACCAGGTCTAGCGCGAAGTCTTCCATCGCCGGGTACAGCACCTCCTCTACCAGCCGACCGAGGCGGTGGATCTCATCTACGAACAGCACCTCGCCCGGCGTGAGCGAAGTGAGGATGGCTGCCAGGTCTCCGGCGCGCTCGATAGCTGCGCCGCTGGTCAGCCGCACGTTGGTGCCCATCTGCTTAGCGATGAGGTGAGCCAGGGTGGTCTTGCCCAAGCCCGGAGGGCCGTACAGCAGCACGTGCTCGATGGGCTCGTTACGGCTCTGGGCCGCACGGATGAGCACGTCCAGGTTGGCTTTGACGCCGGCCTGGCCTACGTAGTCATCCCAAGCCTGCGGCCGCAGCGAGCTCTCCAGCTTCTGCTCGTCGCCGCTAGCCGCCTCGCTGGCCACAACTCGGAAATCGTCTGTCTGCATGGGGGTAGGTTACCCCAGCCAGCGCCTCGGGTGCTAGAGACAAGATTAGGGGTCCAGCGCCGCACGCCAGACCCCATCTTTTCGAACGAATCTCCGTTAAGGAGAATCATGTATGAGACTACAAGAACACCTTCCATTTTGGGAAGGTGCCTAGTTGTTGGGGCCACGCATGGGCCCCTGTTCGAGCAGGATGGGGGATTCGAACCCCCGACCTCGAGAATAGCATCCTCGCGCTCTAACCACTCTGAGCTAATCCTGCACTGCATTGTCGGGGCGACTGGATTTGAACCAGCGACCTACAGGTTCCGAACCTGCCGCGCTACCTGACTGCGCTACGCCCCGAACACTCTCTGTGGCGGATCCCGGAGTCGAACCGGGGACCTACGGAGTTTCAGTCCGTCGCTCTAACCATCTGAGCTAAACCGCCAATTTGCTGGGGCCACGGGATTCGAACCCGCACGGGGCGTTACCCCCTAGCTTCGGCTGCATTTATATACGACGCAGACGTCACCGCTATCCATTAGCCATGGCCCCAAAAAAAGAACGAATTTCTAAAAAGGAACTCGTAAGGTAGCGAACGGCTCAGCTCCCGTCAAGCGGTAGCCTGCTTCACCGATGCGACAAGGCCATCGCGCGCCACCGAAACCTGCTCCTTGGTCGCCAGGTTCTTTACCTTAACCTCTCCAGACTTCTGCTCGTCTGCGCCGAAGAGCACGGCTACACGGGCGCCGCGGCCCTCGGCGTAACCCAGCTGCTGGCCCAAGCCCTTCTCCTTGCCCAGGTAGAGCTCGGCGGAGATTCCCGCGGCGCGCAGCTCGGCTACCAGCTGCAGCTGGCCAGCCATAACGTCCTCACCGAAGTTGGCTACTAGCACCTGCAGGCCGCCGCCGGCAAGCTCAGGCAGCTTGCCCAACTTCTCTAGCGCCGCCAGCATCCTGTCTACGCCAATGGAGGTACCAACCGCCGGCAGCTTACGGCTACCGAACCGCTCCAGCAGATTGTCGTACCGGCCGCCCGAGTACACGCTGCCGAACTCCGGGGCATCCAGCAGCACCGTCTCCCATACCGGACCGGTGTAGTAGCCCAGTCCGCGGATTATTGAAAAATCAAATTTACAATTATCAGCTTTGATACCTAAATCTCTTAAATTAGCGGCAAAACGACGTAGCGAGCTAATGACAAACGATGTCTCTGCGGTTTTTGTCACCGAAATCTCATCCTCAACATCATCAAGATTCGTCATTGAAATAATTCGCAACAGCTCTCGAGCCTTAGGCCGCTCATTCTCAAACACCTCTGATTCGAGATATGAAATCACCTTTTCTGAGCCCTCCTTATCTAATTTATCCAGCGATCGCATCACCATTTCTCGCTTCGCGTCGCCGATTCCAACGTGATCAAAAACACCATCTAGGAGTTGACGATCGCTGTAGCGGATCTCGAACCTATCCCCCACCAGCTGCGTCATCACGCGGTACATGGTGGCTAGCACCTGCGCATCGGCGGCGAGGGACGACGTGCCGACGATGTCTAAGTCGAACTGTGTGAACTCGTGGTAGCGGCCCTGCTGCTGGCGCTCGCCACGCCATACCTGGCCCACCTGGTGGCGGATGAACGGCATCGCCAGATCCTGGTGGCTAGCCACGTACCGCGCCAGCGGCACGGTGAGGTCGAACCGCAGGGCCAGCGTGTTCTTCTCCTCTGCCTCGCCCTCCTCGGACGCGCGGCGGACGACGTGGTACAGCTGCTTGCTGTAGTCCTCGGCGCCGATGAGCACCTGCTCGAACTCCACCGCCGGGGTATCCAGCGGCTGCGAGCCCATCAGCTTGTACTCGGCTTCTACAATCTCAATCAGCCGCCTGCGTGCCGCAGCCAGCTGCGGATCTAGGTCGCGGAAGCCTCCCGGCAGCCTTGGCTCCACCAATTTAGACATAGGTGAGGCTAGCGACGCTGTCCTTTTCCTCTTTGAATTTCATAATGCGCACGCCCTGGGTCTGGCGGCCCAGCAGGCTGACAGTCTTCAGCGGCAGGCGAATGACCTGGCCCTTCTCCGACATCACAATCAGGTCTTGGTCCGTGGCCTGGCCGTTGACGATCATGGCTGCCTCGATGCTGCCCGTCTTGGGCGTTACCTCGGCCGTCTTGATGCCCATGCCGCCGCGGCCCTGCACCTTGTACGCGCCCAGCGCCGTGCGCTTGCCGTAGCCCTGGCCCATTACCACCAGCAGCTGGTCGTGGCTGCCCGGCTTGCCGTGGTCTATCAGCTCCATGCCCACCACCTCGTCCTTGGGCTTCAGCCGCATGCCGCGCACGCCGGCGGCGTTGCGGCCCATGGGGCGAACGTCCTTCTCGGGGAAGCGAATGGCCATGCCCAGCTTGGAGACGAGCATGATGTCGTCGCTGCCCGTGGCGGGGCGGACCCAGCGCAGGCTGTCGTCGCCCTTAAGCTTGAGCGCGATGAGGCCGCTGCGCCGCACCTTGGCGAACGCATCCAGCGCAACCTTCTTAATGACGCCGGTGCGCGTAACCATCACCAGGTACTTGTAGCCGTCCTTCTCGCTGACGGGGAATATGGCGCTCACCTTCTCGTTCGGCGCCAGCTGCAGGAAGTTGACCACCGCCTGGCCCTTGGCCGTGCGGCTGCCCTGCGGCACCTCGTACGCCTTCAGCTGGAAGACGCGGCCGAGGCTGGTGAAGAACAGCAAGTCGTCGTGGGTGCTGGCCGAGAACAGGTGCTCCACCAGGTCCTCCTCCTTGGTGGTTAGGCCGATCACACCCTTGCCGCCCCTTCCCTGCGTCTTGAACGAATCCGGCGGCAGCCGCTTGAGGTAGCCGTCGCGGGTAAGGGTGATTACCGTAGCCTCGTCCGGAATCATGTCCTCCACGGTGATGGCGCCCAGCTTACCCTTCACCACCTTGGTGCGCCGCTCGTCGCCGAACTTCTCGCGCAGCTCGTGCAGCTCGTCCGTAACCACCCTCAGGATGGCCTTGGTGCTGGCCAGCAGCGCCTCCAGTTCTTTGATCAGCGCTTTCTTGGCCTTCAGCTCCTCCTCTACCTTCAGCCGCTCCAGGTTGGCCAGCTGCTGCAGCCGCATCTCCAGAATGGCGTCGGCCTGGCGGTCGCTGAACTTGAACTTGGCGATCAAATTAATCTTGGCGTCGTCCTTGTCCTTGGACTTCTTAATGACGGCGATGATGCGGTCGATGTCCTCCAGCGCCATGACCAAGCCTTCCAGGATGTGGGCGCGGTCCTTAGCCTTGCCCAGGCGGAACTCGGTGCGGCGCCGGATAACCACCTGCCGGTGCTTTAGGTACTCCTCCAGGCAGGTCTTGAGGTTCAGCACCTTGGGCTGGATGCCGTCCACCAGGGCGAGCAGGTTCACGTGGAACGTCTCCTGCAGCTGGGTGTGCTTGTACAGGCTGTTCAGCACCTTCTGGGGGTAGGCGTCCTTCTTCAGCTCCACCACCACGCGGATGCCGTCTTTGTCGCTCTCGTCGCGCAGGTCGCGGATGCCCTCCAGCCGCTTCTCCTTCACCAGCTCGGCGATATTCTCCAGCAACGTGGACTTGTTAACGGCGTAGGGCAGCTCGGTGACGATGATGTCGTAGCCCTCGCCCGCCCTCTTACCAGTCCTCTCGACGATCTCGGCTACGGCGCGGGTGAGCACGCGGCCCTTGCCGGTGTGGTAGGCGGCCTTGATCTCGTCCCAGTCGTAGATGGTGCCGCCGGTGGGGAAGTCGGGCCCCTTAACGAACTGCAGCAGGTCGTCTACATCGCAGTCCGGGTGCGCCGCCAGGTGGCTAATAGCGTCTACCAGCTCGCCCAGGTTGTGCGGAGGAATGCTGGTGGCCATGCCCACGGCGATGCCGGTGGAGCCGTTCAGCAGCAGGTTGGGCAGGCGGCCGGGCAGCACCTGCGGCTCCTTGTGCGAGCCGTCGTAGTTGGGGATGAAGTCCACCGTGTCCTCGTCCAGGTCCAGCAGCAGCTCCTCGGCTATGCCGGAGAGCTTGGCCTCGGTGTAGCGCATGGCCGCGGCGCTGTCGCCGTCGACCGAGCCGAAGTTGCCCTGGCCCTTGACCAGGGGGTAGCGCAGCGAGAAGTCTTGCGCCATGCGCACCATTGCCTCGTACACGGCCGAGTCGCCGTGGGGGTGGTCCTTACCCAGCACCTCTCCGACCACGGGGGCCGACTTGCGGAACTTGCCGTTGGCCCGCAGTCCCACGTCCCACATTGCGTACAGGATGCGCCGGTGCACCGGCTTCATGCCGTCGCGCACATCGGGCAGCGCACGCTGCACGATGACCGACATGGCGTAGTCCAGGTAGCTGGTGGATACCTCCTCGACAATAGACTGCGGCAGCACCTGGCCGTAGTCCGTCATCTCGGCGCCGGGCAGCATCACCCGATCCTCAGCGGGAAGGGGGGCTTTGGCGGGGACTGACTTCTTCTCCTTGGCCATGCGAAATCGCTCGTCGGTTAGGGTGTAACCCTACCAAAATCTTGCCCAATAATCAACCCGGTAAAGACGCAAAATATTGCGCCTCTGCCTGAACCTACCGCGCCTCAATGGCCTCTGCGTTTGCCCGAGTAGTAGCCTGCGTTACCAGGCTAACCGCCCCTCCGAAGGCCAGCAGCAGCAGTGCGATTCCGAATCCCGTCGAAATCTTTTTTGTCATAGGCCGATTGTAGGGACGAGGCGCGCCTCGTCCCTACTCGGTAACGGTTACATGGTCATCGAATGCCGCCATGGTAGTGTCTACCGTAGCCGTAATAACCATTATCGCTGCCGCGAACGACGCCAAGACCAAGATGAGGGCGGTGGAGGTGTGAATGGAGGGGAGCATATGTTAGCTAGAAATCCTCAAACTAGAAATTACCTCATCCATAATGGAAGCATTCACAGGATCGCCGCAGCTATGGCTATCTGACTGATCAGAAAGAGCTTGGCGAGAAAAATCGCAACCGGCGCTATCCTCAACGGGGCCGTGCACCGCAATCATGTAACCACGGTTACTGAATAGCGCTCTCCTGTATGACCCATAGGGGGTAAATTGTCGCAGCAACACGACTTCCACGCCATCTCGATTAATTCGCCCTAATACCAAGGTCGCTCTGTCACCTGGTTCAGACGGATTAGAAGATATCGCCCACTTCAATTCATGCTCGAGGGTCCTAAATGATTCAGTGATTAGATACACACCTATTCCCGGCGAACGAATATCGGTTCTCCTAGTTACGGAACTCGGCATCAGCCGATAGTCAATGCCCTGTGGGTTAACTGACCGACTCACCGATAGTTCGTCGTTGCTCCCTAACTCAGGGGTAACCAAGAAACTGAATCCTCCTTCTGGGCTACTGAACTTACTGCTCTCGAGCTGAGTGCCCTCGTTTATTGCAACTCCCCCTTGCCGCACCTGCCTCGCCTCATCCGCCCGCTTAACCTGCCCGATGGCGAAGAACAGCAGCGTCACCAGCGCGGCGATGCAGCCGAAGAAGCTGATGTACCCCCAGTTGGTGAAGGCGCGGACGACGGTGGGGTGGAGGAGGTCTACGGTTACGGGCTTGGGCATGGGATTTGGCGTTGGGCAGAGACGCATTGCAATGCGTCTTTACGGGTGACGTTTCAACGGACTGCTCGAATATTAAGCGTGTCGCTCTGCGCGATTCCTTCGGCTGGATCCTGCGCGTAGGCAATGGCGTGGGCGGTCTGGCTGGCCTTCATCTCCCACGTCGCTACCCAGGAACCGTCGGGCTGCCGCTCGGCGATTGGCTGCTCGCGCAGCACGGTAGCGTCTACCACCGGCGCCTGCTCGCTGGCCAGCCAGTGCACCACCTTTACGCTGTCGGCGGCCGTCGCCCTCACGCGGACCGTCACGGTACCGGCCGGAACCTCCAGCCAGCCGCGGTACTCTCGCACCACGCCCTCGAGGGATACCGCATCAATGGCTACGGGAACAGCTGGCGCAACTGGCTGCTGCACGCCCGGCGCTACCGCGGGGCGAGGGCCCATCCGTAGGACAATGGTGGTAAAGAACAGCACCGCCAGCAGACCGGCCGTAACCGGCAGCCACCACGAGGGATTCTGGATAATGCGTCGCATACTACTCGTTCAAGTATACCCCGGGCAGCAGCAGGTCGCTAAGGGCGGCGGCGTCTGGGCCAGCCGCAGACAGCACCGCGTACCCGCCCGGCAGCTGCGCCACCACCTGCGCCCTGTCGCCGCCGCGAGACCGCACGGCCGGGCGGCTATCCATGGTAACGGAATCAACGGCGGCACCGGGCAGCGCCTCGGTCACGCCCGCGGGGTACAGCAGCGAAACGGTGGTGGAGCCTAGGGCAAAGCTGGCGCCGGCTGGGACGGCGGCGGGCTGAGGCCACGCCTGGGGTACCAGCAGAACGAAGCGTCCGGCAACATCGGCAACCAGCCGCTGCCCGGGCTGCAGCCGAGCCTGGGCCCGAGCTTCGCCGAGCGGCAGCGGCTGCGCAACCGGCGCCGCTGCCCTACCCTCGGCCCACTGCCTGCGGATGCCATCTATGAGAGATGAGGTCGTGGGCTCATTCAGGGTGTACGGCAGCAGCAGAATCCAGGCCACCACCACGGTAGCCCCCACGGCGGCGGTGCCAGCTACAGCCAGCCGCCAGCGGTTCACACGCCCGGCTCCAGCAGCACCACCTGGCGCTGGTCTGGATTCAGATCCTTCTTCTGCAGCTTCAGCTTCTGCTCCTTGGTAGCGGGCAAGCCGAGCGCCTTAACGAATGGCTCCACGCCATCCAGCGTAACGCGCATCTTTAGGCCCGGCGTCTGGTAGTGCATGGGCACCACGATGCGTGGCTCCAGCTGCTCTACGAGCGCCGCTGCCTGCTGGCCGTTGACCGTGTAGGTTCCGCCCACGGGAACCAGCAGCACGTCCACGCCATCCAGCACCTCCAGCTGGGCGTTGGTCAGCTTGTCCTGGCCAATGTCGCCCAGGTGCACCACGCGGATGCCCTCCATCTCTATGCGGTACATGGTAATGCGGCCGCGCTCCTCGCCGCCCTTGCCGTCGTGGAAGCCAGCCACGCCGTACACCGTTACGCCGCCAACCTCGTACTCACCCGGCCGCGAAACCTCGAACGGCTTACCCATAATGGCGGCGCGGTTGTTGTGGTCGTCGTGCTCGTGGGTAACCAGCAGCAGGTCGGCGTTGAACCGCGGGCACTTAAGGCCGACCTTGGCCTCCTGGAAAGGATCTATAGCCACGGTTACATCCCCCGCCTGCAGCTTGAAGTAGGAGTGCCCGAGCCAGGAAATGGTTAGCTGCGCCATATATCTAGCCCTAGAATACAGGTGCTGCAGCGGTGGTACAATACGCACGGGTCAGCCGCAGCTGGCCTATGTACCCAATTGACCCAACGCGTTTCAAGAACCGATTCCGCATTCCATCTGCCCGGCGGCGAGGTTACGACTACGGTTTACCCGGTTGGTATTTCGTGACGATCTGCACGCACGACCGAATGCGGTGCCTCGGCGAAATCCGAAACGACAGAATGCACCTATCGCAAATGGGGCATATCGTTCGCAACGAATGGTATCGGACAGAACGCATTCGCCCCGACGTAACGATGGGTGCGTTCGTGGTCATGCCGAACCATATTCATGGTGTCATTGTTTTAAATCGTAATCCGCATTTCGTAGAGACGCACTGCAGTGCGTCTCTACCGGGTGCCACCGACCCAAACATCGGCAACCATTTCAGGCCACAAATTGACAACCTGCCGTCGATAATTCGCGGTTATAAATCATCCACCACCACGATAATAAATAGACGGTTCGGACCCAATTCGTTCGCCTGGCAGCCCCGGTACCACGACCGCATCATCCGGGACGCAGACGAACTGGAGCGGATCCGGTGGTACATCCGGAACAACCACCGCGTGTGGGGACGGGATCGCAACAATTGACAGAACCCACCCATTTCCGTAAGGTAATCGGGCTCTTTAATTCACCCCTTACCTAATCAATTCTCCGCCTCTGGCGGGGAGCTTCCACCCCCAGGGTGGCGGCTAATAACTGATAGAGGGTACCCGAGCCGCACCAGCGTTCTGGTGTTCCTGTGCTCTGGTTTCCTCGACATTCATACATATGGCAAAGAAGAAGGTCGCAGAGCAGCTGAGCGAGTTCGAGACAATGGTAGCCGAGCACGGCGTACCAATTCCCAACGTGGGCGACATCGTGGAGGGCACGGTGCTAGCCGCCGGCAAGCAGGAGGTACTGGTAGACATCGACGGCCTGGGCGTGGGCGTAGTCCGCGGCATCGAAGTCCACGACGAGAGCGGAGAGTTCAGCAACATGCAGCCGGGCGCGCGCGTCTCGGCTACCGTGCTGGAGCTAGACAACGAGCGCGGCGAGCTGGAGCTGTCGTTCCGCTTCGCCGGCCACCAGAAGGCCTGGGGCAGCCTCAAGCTGCTGGCCGAGAGCGGCGAGATGGTCTCGGCTAAGGTCGTAGACGCCAACAAGGGCGGCCTCATGGTTAAGGTCGGCAACGTCGCCGGCTTCCTACCCGTATCGCAGCTGAGCGCCGAGCACTACCCCCGCGTAGAGGGCGGCGACAAGAGCCGCATCTTGGTGGCGCTGAAGGCGTTCGTGGGGCAGGAGATGCCGGTGCGCATCCTGGATGTGAACGACGTAGACAGCAAGCTGATCGTGAGCGAGAAGGCAGCCGTCGAGGAGCAGCGCCGCAGCGCGCTGGCCGAGTACGCCGTGGGCCAGACCGTTACCGGCAAGGTCAGCGGCGTGGTGGACTTCGGCATCTTCGTTGAGTTCGGCGACGGGCTGGAGGGCCTGGCGCACATCAGCGAGCTGGCCTGGCGCCGGCTAGACCACCCCAAGGAGCTATTCAGCATCGGCCAGCCCGTAGAGGCCAAGATCATCGGCCTGGAGGGCACGCGCATCTCGCTTTCGCTGAAGGCGCTGCAGGAGGACCCGTGGCAGAAGGCAGCCGAGCGCTACACCGTCGGCCAGGCGGTTAAGGGTACCGTTCTCAAGATCAACCCGTTCGGCGCATTCATCGAGCTAGACCCGCAGATCCACGGCCTGTGCCACATCAGCGAGCTGGAGGTGCCAGCCGGCAGCACGCCGGAGGCTTCGTACCTGGTGGGCTCTAGCTACGAGTTCCGCGTCATCTCGCTGGAGCCGGAGAGCCACCGCCTGGGCCTGAGCGTTAAGGCGCTCTCGGAGGGCGATACCCCCAAGCCGCGCAAGCCGCGGGGCAAAGCAGCCATCGAGAAGGCCGAGGCAGACGCCGAGGCTACGCCCGCGGTGACCGAGGAGGCCGAGGCGGCGCCGGCCGTTGAACCCACGGCGTAGAGACGAGGCACGCCTCGTCTCTACGTGCCCAACCAACATCCGAGGTAAGATACAACCATGGCCAAGAAGAAGATGCCGACGCCGCCCAGCCTTGGACGTAACCTGCTCACCTACGGCCTCATCTTCTTGGCGCTCGTCGGCCTGCTGCAGGTGCTGAACGCCGGCGGCAAGAAGCAGGAGCTAGCCGACATGAGCGCCGTCGCCAGCGCCGTTAAGTCTGGCCAGGTCGAGCGCATCGAAATCGACGGCACCAAGCTGACCGTTAAGCAGCGCAGCGGCGACACGTTGGTCAGCCAGCGTGAGCCCAGCCAGCCGCTGTCGCAGCTGCTGCGCGACTACGGCGTTACGCCGGAGGAGCTGGCAGCGGTTGCGGTGAACGTACACCAGCCATCGGCCTTCCAGACCTGGATGGGTTTCGTACTGCCGTTCCTGCTGCCGCTCATGGTGCTGGGCGTGCTGGTATGGATGATGATCCGCCAGATGCAGGGCGCCTCTAGCCGCGCCATGGGCTTCGGCCAGACCACCGCCCGCGCCGCCCTGCCCGACCAGCGCCGGCAGAAGGTAACCTTCGCCGACGTCGCCGGCGCGCACGAGGCTAAGGAGGAGCTGGTGGAGGTGGTGCAGTTCCTGCGCACGCCCGAGAAGTTCAAAGCCCTCGGCGCCAAGGTTCCCCGCGGCGTGCTGCTGGTCGGCGCACCCGGAACGGGCAAGACGCTGCTGGCCCGCGCCGTCGCCGGCGAGGCCGGCGTGCCCTTCTTCCACCTGTCTGGCTCCGAGTTCGTAGAGATGTTCGTGGGCGTGGGCGCCAGCCGCGTGCGCGACCTCTTCCGCCAGGCCAAGAAGCACTCCCCCTGCATCATCTTCATAGATGAGATAGACGCCGTGGGCCGCCAGCGCGGCACCGGCATGGGCGGCAGCCACGACGAGCGCGAGCAGACGCTGAACCAGATTCTGGTGGAGATGGACGGGTTCGAGAGCGACGTGAACGTAATCGTGGTCGCCGCTACCAACCGGCCGGATGTACTAGACCCCGCCCTGCTGCGCCCCGGCCGCTTCGACCGCCAGGCATCTATCGACCTGCCGGACGTGGCCGAGCGCCAGCTGATCCTAGCCGTGCACGCCAAGGGCAAGCCTCTGGCGCCTGACGTAGACCTGGCCAAGCTAGCCAAGCGTACCCCCGGCTTCAGCGGCGCAGACCTGGCCAACGTACTGAACGAGGCCGCCATCATGGCTGCCCGCCGCAACGAGAAGCAGATTGGCGAGGTAGACGTAGAGGAGGCGAGCGAGAAGGTTAAGATGGGTCCGCAGCGCAAGAGCTTCCTGCTCAACGACGCCGAGAAGAAGACGGTGGCGTACCACGAGGCTGGGCACGCCCTGGTTGCCCACCGCGTCTCCGCCGCCGACCCGGTGCACAAGGTCTCCATCATCTCGCGCGGCCGCGCCGCCGGATACACCAGCCAGATGCCCGAGGAGCGCAAGCTACGCAGCCGCTCGCACCTAGAGGCAGACCTAGCCGTGTTCATGGGTGGCTACGAGGCCGAGCTGCTGGTGAACGGCGAGGTTACCACCGGCGCCAGCAACGACCTGCAGCGCGCCACCGGCCTGGCCCGCGACATCGTTATGCACTACGGCATGAGCGAGCAGCTGGGCACCCGCACCTTCGGCGAGCAGGGTGACGCCGTGTTCCTGGGCCGCGAGATCCACGCCGCCCGCGACTTCAGCGAGAAGACGGCCGAGGCTATCGACAGCGAGGTCAGCAAGCTGCTGGCCACGGCGCAGGCAACAGCGCGCAAGATTATCACCGACGGCCGGCAGACGCTGGATAGCATCGTCGCCCGCCTGCTGGAGGTAGAGACGCTGGAAGCCGACGAGTTCGCCAAGCTGGCAGACGCGTAGAGACGCGGCGCGCCGCATCTCTACGCCCTTGACGCCTCGCCGCTCGGCGGGACGCTGTGCTACACTGGAGCCAACAAAAGCAGAAACGAAAAACCATGCTGTCGTACCGTGATACCCTAGCCGCTGCCTGGCGCGTAGCCTGGCGGAGGCCGTGGCTGTGGCTGCTGGGTCTGTTCGCCGCAACCATGGGCAACACCGGCGAGTACCAAATGTTCATCAGCGCCTTCGACCGCCTGGGCAACCCCGGGCAGGCGTGGTGGTGGCCCATGGCGTGGAACCCGGTCGCGGGCAATGCAGGCGCGGGCGCCCTGGTGGCGACCCTGGTCGTCTTCATCGTCCTGCTAGCCGTGCTGTGGCTCTCGGTCCGCAGCACCAACGCCCTGTACGTCGCCAGCGACGACCTGCTGGCTAGCCGCCAGTCCAGCCTACGCCAGGCCTGGTCGCAGTCTGCGGGCAGGTTCTGGGCAACGCTCGGGCTCACCCTCATCGGCAAGATCCTCACCGGCTTCCTGCTGCTGGTAGCCGTTGCGCCCCTGGTGCTGGCCATTGGCACGGGCAGCGGCAAGGCTGCGGTCATCATCGGCGCTATCGCCTCGTTCGTCATCTTCGTGCCGCTCTCCATTGTCATTAGCTTCGCCACCAAGTACGGCATCGCCTACGCGGTACTGGAGCGCCGCCCGTTCGGCCACGCCCTGGCAGACGGCTGGGCCCTTTTCTGGCGCAACTGGCTGGTTAGCCTAGAGGTTGCCCTGGTGCTGTTCGCCATCGGCGCCGCGGTGAGCGTGGGGCTAGCCGTCGCCAGCATCGTCGTGCTGACGGTCATCGTTTCGCTGAACACCGTACTGGGAACCGTAGGCCTGCCGGTGCTTACCGGCGAGGTCGGATTCCTGGTGCTACGAATGCTCTCCAGCCTCATCCTGCTGCCGGTGGTCCTGGTAGCCGGCGGCATTCTCTCGGTATTCCAGACGGCGTCGTGGACGGCGGTATTCCGCTACACCTCCTCGCAGCGCGCCGTACCCAAGCTGCTGCGGATGCTGGCGCGTCGCGCGCCCGCTCCGGCCTCGGTCGCCCCCGTTGCGCCTGCCCGACGCAGGGCGGCCCCGGCCCGACGATCCCGCCGGTAGAGACGGTTTCTGTTTACCGAACAGCTGCCGGTAGTGCAGACTGTAGCTAACGTATGGACGAGCAGCCCCAGAACCCAGCCGCCACGCCCAGCGACCGGCCGTCCGTGGCCAGCGCCGGTACAGCCGAGAACCTGCAGCACAAGCTAGACGAACTCGGGCGCAAAGAGCTGGAGCAGCGCACCGAGAAGAGCGCCGCGGCGGCGGGCTTCCCGTACATCAACCTTGCCGCAATGCCCGTGAGCCAGGAGGCGCTGGGGCTGCTGTCGGAGAGCCAAGCCCAGACGCTGGGCGCAATCCCCTTCCTGTACTCGGGTGGCGAGATTCGGCTGGGCGCGGTCAACCCCCGCAGCCCCCAGCTGGCCACGCTGGCCCACGACCTTGCCGAGAGGCACCGCGCCCACGTGGCGATCTACGCCGTGTCCGAGCCCAGCTTCCAGCACGGGCTGGGCCTGTACCGCACGCTGCCCAAAGTCATAGAGGCCACGCCGGGCGTCAGCATTAACCCCGCCGACCTGAACGCGTTCGAGGGGCAGCTGAAGAACTTCCGCGACATCGAGCAGCTGGCGCCCAAGACGCCGACATCGCAGCTGGTAGCCCTGCTGCTGGCGGGCGGCCTACGCACCGAGGCTTCTGATATCCACCTAGAGGCGGGCGAGGCAGACGTCACCGTTCGCTTCCGCCTCGACGGCAGCCTGCAGCAGGTGGCCACGCTGCCGACCGAAACCTGGGCCACGCTGGTCAGCCGCATCAAGCTGCTGGCCGGCCTTAAGCTGAACGTAGTAACCGAGGCTCAGGACGGCAGCTTCACCATCCACCTGCCCGGCGACCGCGTCGAGGTCCGCGTGAGCACCGTGCCGACGGCATTCGGCGAGAGCATGGTGCTGCGCATCCTGCGGTCCAGCCAGGCGGGGCTGAAGTTCGAAGACCTTGGGCTCACCGGACGCGCCTTCACCGAGCTGCAGCGTGAGATTGGCCGCCCCAGCGGCATGATTCTAACCACCGGGCCTACGGGCAGCGGCAAGACGACCACGCTGTACGCCGTGCTGAATAAGCTCAATACCCCCGCCGTTAAAATCGCCACGCTGGAAGACCCCATTGAGTACCGCCTAGCCGGCGTTAACCAGAGCCAGATTAACCCCGGCACCAACTACACCTTCGGCCGCGGCCTGCGCGCCATCATGCGGCAGGATCCAGACGTAATCATGGTCGGCGAAATCCGTGACGCCGAAACGGCCGAGGTCGCCGTGAACGCCGCGCTCACCGGCCACCTGGTCATCTCCACCCTGCACACCAACAATGCCGCCGGCGCCCTACCGCGTCTGCTGGCCCTGGGCGTTAAGCCCTTCCTGCTCGCCCCCGCGCTCAACTCGGTCATTGGCCAACGCCTGGTCCGCAAGCTGTGCGAGAAGTGCAAGCAGCCAGCCGAGCTAGACGCGGCCACCCGCGAGCGAGTCTTAGCGGCGCTGCGGGATATACCGGCTGAGTCTGGCGCCGCCCTCACCGAGGCCGAGCTTAACCAGCTGACCTTCGCCAAGGCCGTCGGCTGCGAAGAGTGCCACAACCTGGGATACCGGGGCCGCATCGGCATCTACGAAGTCCTGGCTATGAACCGTGAAATTGAGCAAATCATCCTCTCTGGCCAGGTTTCTGAGTACCAGGTGCAGGATATGGGCAAAAAGGCCGGAATGGTCACTATGTTCCAAGATGGCTTACTTAAGGCAAAAGACGGCATTACCACGGTAGAGGAGGTATTTAGGGTAGTTGAGTAGAAATACCCCCTATTTTCTTCATTTCTAGGTACTTGACTATATTTATCTAATGTGCTAAGATATAAATATTAGAAGATTGAAAACCGATAGGAACCTAGGCCCTGGGAGGGCATAAAAATGGTCAGCAAGCAAAAGATCCGCGATTTAGCAGTCACCGTTCAGCAGTCGGTGAATGCGAATCAGAAGTCGAAAACCCCAATTGAGTACATCGAAATTGCCCTCAATTGGATCAATCACCGCACCGACGAAATTGACCTCGCTACGGCGAGCGAAATCCAGGTCCTGCCCCTAGTGCAGGCTCGCCTCGAAAAGGCCCGCCTGAAATTCTTGAAAAGCGAGCGGGCGACCCTCGGCCAGGAAGTTCACGGGACGTTCGAGCGGCTGGCGTGGGGCTCACGTCGCCAGAAGTTCGCCGAAGTTCTTCCGCAACGATGAAAAATGGGGGTCCCAACCGGGACCCCCTTTGACGCCTCCACGGCTATCCACTATAAGACATTATTCGCATATTAAATGAGGCTAAGATAGATGAGCTGGGTTGACATAGCAGAGGGGGCACGCCTGGCGGACACGGTCAAGCACCTGGTGCTCTACGTTCTCACCGCGAACCACGCAACCACGGTGAGGAAGCGTGACTTTGAGCGATTCATAGGTGACATTGGCGCCCACCTCGCCGAGCCGAAAACGGTTGAAGCCCCGAAGCCGTTCGTGTGCCGCCACGTTAAGTTCACCGCTACCGTATCCCCCGAGGGTAAGCTGGTGGTTAACGTCTCAAGGCCGCTCGTAAAAGCTGGTGATCCGGGCCTGATTATTCCGCACCACCAGCCGTACCCTAACGCCAGTGGCGAAGAGCTGAACTATCGCGAATGGCGTTTCACAGTAACGTAAGCAACAACACCCCACGTGAATTCACGTGGGGTGTCTTGCGTTTCAGTTTCCTCGTTTACCAGACTCGAGAATGAGCGAGCTGAGGGAAATTCCATAGTGGAGGTTGAATATCGCCTTCGCCAGCATATCGGCAATCGATACCACCTCTACGTTCGACGGCAAATCTGAGGGGAGCATCAACGAATCGGTAACGTAGAGACGCTCGATTTTTGAGCCCTTCACCAGCTCAACCGCAGATGGCTTGCCGACGGGGCTAGAGAAAACGCCGTGGCTTATGAAGCCGAATACGTTCTTTGCCCCTCTCTTTAAAAAAGCTTCTACCGCACCGACCAGCGTGCCACCTTTATCGAGGATATCATCGCAGAGGAGCACCGTTTTCCCCTCAACGTCACCGATGACATTGAAAATAATGGGATCCCGATCAGATGTGCGGCGCTTGTCGGCGCAGCCGAGGTCGCATCCAATCAGCTCCGCGTAGGGACGGTTCCTCTTCATGCTGCCGACGTCTGGACCCATCACGATAACCTTCGCCGGGTCTAGCCCCAAGCTACGGATGACAGGCATGAAGACGAACGGGGAGTACAGACAATCCACCACGCTTCTATCTCCGGCCATCCCCTGAACCTGCCGGACGTGGGGGTCGAAAACCAAGTACCTACGGACTCCGGCGACGCCCAATGAATCGAAGGCCAGCGGCGCAGTAATAGCCTCACGTCCATTCGTCTTACAGTCTTGCCGAGCGTCCAAGAACGGCAGTATCGAGTAGATTGTTCCGGCTGAGGCTAGCCGAGATGCCTGCGCCATGGTCATCATCATGAATATGTCAGCCCCGTTGAGGCGCAGGGTGTCGAGTAGGAATACCTGCCGTCTCCGAACGTCGCTGGTCTGCACGTACGGTGCACCGCTGGGGTGCCAGTAAGCTTTGAATTCTGTGCTCTCGCTATCGAAGAGCGTGCCGGTCGTATCCAGCTGCCTAAGCCTTGCGACGACCTCGTCATACAGCGGCCCATTGAACATTCCACCGAATACCCTGAATGGCTTGCTCGGATCTGGCGCGTTCATCACATACCTCTCGATCTAGTTGTTGGATTTCAAAGACCTAAGAGGCGAGTATACATCTACCTTTGCCCCGAATAACCGTCAGAAAACAATAACCTGTGGATAAGTCCACAGACTATCAACACCTCAGGAACGAGAGTTGGGCGAGAGCGCAATATTGATTCATTACCAAAATACTAACATTTCTCATTTTTTGGTCTGAATAATGTCTCAATTGAGCCACCGAGAAACACTCAGTGGACTCCTTGACACAGCTCGGCTCAGCTGACAAGATACTTGCATGAATTTTCGGCTTTCTCCGGGCCAAAACTAAGACAAATTAGAACAGAGTGCCTCCCGGGAACGGGTAGGGGCTCTTTTTGAGCGTTAGTGAGAGTCTCCGCTTGCTGGTCCCCCTTCCGCTGCCCCGCGGAAAGCCTAACTCGCCCGGTAAAACCCCACCCATGCCCGACGCTCTACAGCTGCAGACCATCGACGGCCGCGCCTACACGGCCAAGCCCCGAGTAGCCACCCCCCTGCCAGACCTGGCAGCTATCCAGAAGGACTCGTACGAGCTCTTCTTCAAGGAGGGCCTAAGGGAGCTCTTCGAGGAGATCTCCCCGGTCCGCGACTTCATCGGCCGCGACCTAGAGCTATTCTTCGACGACTTCTACCTAGATGAGCCTAAGTCGGACGAGCTGACGGCGCGGGCCCGCAACACCAGCTACGAGTCGCCCCTGCGGGTTAAGACCCGCCTGGTGAACAAGCGGTCCGGCGAAATTAAGGAGCAGGAGGTATACCTGGGCGACTTCCCGCTCATGACCGACCGGGGCACGTTCATCATCAACGGCGTAGAGCGCGTGGTGGTGAGCCAGCTCATCCGCTCGGCTGGCGTGGTATTCAGCAGCGAGCTGCTGAAGGGCAAGCAGGTTTACGGGGCCAAGGTCATCCCCAACCGCGGCGCCTGGCTGGAGTTCGAGACCGACAGCAACGGCGTCATCTGGGTGAAGATCGACCGCAAGCGCAAGGTGGCTGCCACCAGCCTGCTGCGCGCCCTGGGCGTAGCCGACGATAGCCAGCTGCAGGAGCTCTTCCAGCCCTACGACACCGACCCCGACTTCTCGTACCTGGCGGCGACCATCGCCAAGGATGCAGCCCGCAACGAGGAGGAGGGCCTGCGCGAGGTCTACCGGCGCATCCGCCCCGGCGACCTGGTTACGACCGAGAACGCCCGCGCGCTCATCCGCGCCATGTTCACCAGCTTCGACCGGTACGACTTCGGCGCCGTGGGTCGCTACAAGCTGAACATCACCTTCGCCGAGCAGCTGCCCATTACCAAGGAGACGCGCGTGCTGCGGGTGGAGGACCTGGTGCACATCATCGGCGAGGTTATGCGGCTGAACCGGACCCAGGAGACGGCGGACGACATCGACCACCTGGGCAACCGCCGCGTGCGCAGCATCGGCGAGCTGGTGCAGAACAAGGTCCGCATCGGCCTGGCCCGCCTGGAGCGCATCGTAAAGGACCGCATGTCCACGCTGGACCTGAACACCATTACCCCCAACCAGCTCATCAACGCGCGGCCCATCATCAGCGCCATCAAGGAGTTCTTCATGAGCTCGCAGCTGTCGCAGTTCATGGACCAGACCAACCCGCTGGCCGAGCTGGAGCACAAGCGTCGCCTGTCGGCCATGGGCCCCGGCGGCCTTTCGCGCGAGCGCGCCAGCTTCGAGGTACGCGACGTGCACCGCACCCACTACGGCCGCATCGGCCCCATCGCCACGCCCGAGGGTCCCAACATCGGACTGGTGGGCCAGCTGGCTAGCTACGCCCGCATCAACCGCTACGGCTTCATCGAGACCCCGTACCGCAAGGTGGTTAAGCAGGCCAACGGCAAGCCGAAGGTTGGGGACGAGATTGTCTACCTAGACGCCTTCACCAACGACCGCATTACCACCGCAGCCGCTACCGCCCGCCTCATCCCAGACGGCACCGCCGCCACCGAGAAGGTGGAGGTTCGCGTGGG
>CAZHXI010000010.1:22719-25708 GCA_964536515.1 uncultured Gammaproteobacteria bacterium
GGCTTCGTTCGGTTCGGTTCGGTTGGCCTCAGGCGAACAACTTCACGGGCGGCAAGCCCAGCTTCGAGCCGGTGGAGACCATCGACTACATGGACGTGGCGCCGCACCAGATCGTTTCCATTGCCACGGCGCTCATCCCGTTCGTGGAGCACAACGAGGCTACCCGCGCCCTGATGGGCAGCAACATGCAGCGGCAGGCCGTTAGCTTGGTCCGGCCGCAGGCGCCGGTGGTCGGCACGGGCATCGAGGCCCGCGCCGCCGCCGACAGCGGCCAGCTGGCCATCTGCCGCCGCGCCGGCGTGGTGTGCGAGGTCCACAGCGACCTGGTCGCCGTCAAGGAGGACGGCGGCGAGGTGACCAGGTACCGCCTGGGCAAGTTCGTCCGCTCCAACGCCTCCACCTGCATGAACCAGCGCCCGATGGTGAACGTGGGAGACCGCGTCGCCGCCGGCCAGCCGCTGGCTGACGGCGCCGCCACCGACGGCGGCGAGCTGGCCCTGGGCCAGAACGTCCTGGTCGCCTTCATGTCTTGGGAGGGCGGCAACTACGAAGACGCCATCCTGCTGAGCGAGCGGCTGGTGCACGACGACCGCTACTCGTCTATCCACATCGAAGACTTCACCATCGACGTCCGCGACACCAAGCTGGGCGAGGAGGTGGTGACGCGGGACATTCCCAACGTCAGCGAGGAGAAGCTGAAGGACCTCGACGCCGAGGGCGTCATTCGCATCGGCGCGCAGGTAACATCGGGCTCGATCCTGGTGGGCAAGATTACCCCCAAGGGCGAGACCGAGCTGAGCGCAGAGGAGAAGCTGCTGCGTGCCATCTTCGGCGAGAAGGCCAAGGACGTCCGCGACAGCTCGCTGTACCTAGAGCACGGCGAGTACGGCCGCGTTGTAGACATCAAGGTGTTCACCAAGGAGCAGGGCGACAAGCTGCCGGCCGGCGTGCTGAAGAGCATCCAGGTATCGGTGGCCCAGCTCCGCAAGATTCAGGTGGGCGACAAGATGGCCGGCCGCCACGGCAACAAGGGCGTCATCAGCCGCATCGTGGCGCTGGAGGCCATGCCCTTCCTGCCCGCCGGCCGCCCCGTAGACATGATGCTCAACCCGCTCGGCGTAGTCTCGCGTATGAACCTGGGCCAGATCTTCGAGACGCACATGGGGCTGGCGGCCCACACCCTGGGCCTACGCGTAGCCACCCCGGCGTTCGCCGGCATCCGCGAGGCCGAGGTCAAGGCGCTGCTGGTGCAGGCCGGCTGGCCCGAGAGCGGCCAGGCGACCCTGTACGACGGACGCACCGGCCTGCCGTTCGAGAACCCGGTGACGATCGGCTACGCCTACATGCTCAAGCTCAACCACATGGTAGAGGACAAGATTCACCAGCGATCGATCGGCCCGTACTCGCTGGTAACCCAGCAGCCGCTGGGCGGCAAGGCTCAGTTCGGCGGCCAGCGCTTCGGCGAAATGGAGGTGTGGGCGCTGCAGGCCTACGGCGCCGCCTTCGCCCTGCAGGAGATGCTCACCATTAAGTCGGACGACGTGCCCGGCCGCGCCAAGGCGTACGAGGCCATCATCAAGACCGAGCCCATCCTGCACCTGAACGTCCCCGAGGCCTTCCACGTGCTCACCCGCGAGCTGAAGGGGCTGGGCCTGGACGTAGAGCTGCTTACCAACCCCCCCAAGCCGAAGACCTCGCCCCGCGCCGCCGAACCGGCCGACGACGGAGAGGAGAGCTAGCCTAAGCCACCACACACACGCCTATGTCATCTCCCGCCGCCGCCAAGGGGACCCTGGTCCTACCCGACGAGCAGCCCACCATGGCCTTCGACGCGCTCCGCCTGCGCCTGGCTAGCCCCGAGAAGATTAAGCAGTGGTCGCACGGCCACGTAACCAAGCCCGAGACCATTAACTACCGCACGCAGAAGCCCGAGAAGGATGGCCTGTTCGACGAGCGCATCTTCGGCCCCACCAAGGACTGGGAGTGCTACTGCGGCAAGTACAAGCGCATCCGCTACAAGGGCATCGTCTGCGACAAGTGCGGCGTAGAGGTAACGCGCAGCATCGTCCGCCGCGAGCGCATGGGCCACATCGAGCTGGCCTGCCCCGTCGCCCACATCTGGTTCCTGCGGTCCATTCCCTCCAAGGTCGGCCTAATCTTGGACCTGGGCGCCCAGGACATTGAGAAGGTCGTCTACTTCGCCAACTTCATCATCACCTCGGTCAACGAGGAGCGCCGCCTGCAGACCATTGAGCAGGTGAAGGTGGAGCTGCGCGGCAAGCGCAAGAGCCTAGAGAACGAGCTCGTCCAGGCCGAGGCCAGCGGCGCCGGCGCCGTGGCTGCGGTGAAGCAGAAGATGGAGTCGCTGGAGAAGGCAGCCGAGCTGGCGCTGAAGGAGCTGCGCGAGCTGAAGCCCCGGCAGATTCTGTCGGAGCAGCGCTACCAGGACCTGTCGCTCAAGTACGGCCACGTGTTCGAGGCCGGCGTCGGCGCCGAGGCTATCCGCCAGCTGCTGGCCGAGATGGACCTGCACCAGACCGTCGCCCAGCTGGAGATCGACCTGCCCGCCGCCGCGCCCATGAAGCAGCGCCGGCTGGTACGCCGCACCAAGCTGCTCAAGGCCCTCATCCGCAACAAGATTCGGCCGGAGTGGACCATCATTACCGTGCTGCCCGTCATCCCCCCCGACCTGCGCCCCATGGTGCAGCTGGACGGCGGCCGCTTCGCCACCTCTGACCTCAACGACCTGTACCGCCGGGTGATCAACCGGAACAACCGCCTCGAGCGCCTCCTCGACCTCGGTGCCCCGGAGATCATCGTCAACAACGAGAAGCGCATGCTGCAGGAGGCCGTCGACGCGCTGTTCGACAACGGCCGCCGCGGCCGCGCCATCACCGGCGCGAACAAGCGTCCGCTGAAGTCGCTCGCCGACATGCTGAAGGGCAAGCAGGGCCGCTTCCGCCAGAACCTGCTCGGCAAGCGCGTCGAC
>CAZHXI010000011.1:0-20986 GCA_964536515.1 uncultured Gammaproteobacteria bacterium
GGCCACCGGCATCGAGATGTACAACAAGCAGCTGGACCAGGGCAAGGCTGGCGACAACGCGGGCCTGCTGCTCCGCGGCACCAAGAAGGATGACGTCGAGCGCGGCCAGGTTCTGGCCAAGGCCGGCACCATCACCCCGCACAGCGAGTTCGAGGCCGAGGCGTACATCCTCAGCAAGGATGAGGGCGGCCGCCACACCCCCTTCTTCAAGGGCTACAAGCCGCAGTTCTTCATCCGCACTGCCGACATCACCGGCGAGATCATTCTGCCGGAGGGTGTAGAGATGATCATGCCGGGCGACCGCACCAACATGACCGTCAAGCTCATCAGCACCGTGCCCCTGGAGGAGAAGCAGCGCTTCGCCATCCGTGAGGGCGGCAAGACGGTGGGCGCCGGCGTGGTAACCAAGATTCTTAAGTAAGACATTCGCACCCCTCACCTTCCCGCCGCGGAAGGTGAGGGGGTAGATGAACCCCCGCACCTTACTATGTCCACCAAGGCAGCAACCAAAGCAGCTGGAGCCGATGAGTCCGAGGTGAAGTCGCGCATCCGCATCAAGGTGCGGGCGTACGACCACAAGATCATCGACCAGGCGGCTAAGACCATCATCGAGGCAGCTATCCGTAGCGGCGCCCGAGTGGTCGGCCCGGTGCCGCTGCCGACCGACAAGACGTCGTACACGGTGCTGCGCTCCACCTTCGTGCACAAGAACTCCCGCGAGCAGTACGAGATGCGGGTGCACAAGCGCCTGATCGATATCCACGAGCCGACCCCGAAGACGATAGACGCCCTCATGGGCCTGAGCCTGCCGGCGGGCGTGGACGTAGAAATAAAAATGTAGCTCGTTGGTCGTAGATTCGTTGGTCGTTTGTCGAAGTAGGCAAGCGTCACCGAATCTGCGACGGACGCTAGAAAGCCGACCTACTCAGCTACGGTAACTCCCAACGGAAAGTACCTAGCTTGAGCGGAAAGGCGAAAGGAATACACCAGCGAAAATCCTCTCGATTACCCTCCTCTTTTCAACTCTACCGCACCGCGTAGCTACGCCTCGACCAACGGTAGATTTTTTATTTTTCCTACCAACGAATCTTCGACTCACTACCCGCAATTGACCCCTATGAAGTTCATCCTCGGCACCAAGGCCGGCATGACGCAGAAGTTCGCCCCCGACGGGCGGGTGGTGCCGTGCACCGTGGTGCAGGCTGGGCCGTGCGTGGTCATCAAGGTAAAGGAGCAGGGCGGCAAGGATGGCTACCGGGCGGTGCAGGTCGGCTTCGGCCGGCGTGCCCACGCCGCCAAGCCGCAGGCCGGGGCCTGGCGTAACGTGGCGGGCGCCGACGGCAAGCCGGCGGCCTTCCGCTGGGTACGCGAGTTCCGCACCCAGTCCGGCGAGCTGAAGGAGGGGAGCGTCATCGGCGTCGGAAGCTTCGAGCCAGGCGACACCATCCGCGTAACCGGCACCAGCAAGGGTCGGGGCTTCGCCGGCGTGGTCAAGCGCCACGGCTTCCACGGCCAGAAGAGCAGCCACGGACACAAGGACCAGGAGCGCATGCCCGGCAGCATCGGCTCCACCGGCCCGCAGCGCGTCTTCAAGGGCCTGCGTATGGCCGGACGCATGGGCGGCGACCGCGTGACGGTAACCAACCTGGAGGTGGTCGAGGCTGACGCAGAGAAGAACGAGCTGTACGTACGCGGCGCGGTGCCCGGAGCTAAGGGTGGGCTGCTGCTGATCGTCGCCGGCGAGGGAGACATGGTAGAGGTTCAGGCGCCCGCTGCGTCTGACGCTGCCGAGCCTGCCGCGCCGACGGCTGCGGAGGAGCCCGAGGAGGCTGCGGCCGCTGAGGCCGAGGCTCCCGTTGAGGTAGCCGCCGAGCCCGAGGTTCCCGCAGAGCCCAAGGCCGAACCGACCAACGAGTAACCATATGATGCAGGCCAAGCTATTCAGCCCCGCAGGAGAAATGGTCAAGACGATCGACCTGGACGCTGCCGTGTGGGAGCGCGAGGCTTCGTCCGCCCTGCTGCACCAGGCTGTGGTCGCCTACCTGGCGAACAGGCGGGCCGACGTCTCCCACGGCAAGAAGCGCGGCGAGGTACGTGGCGGAGGCCGTAAGCCGTGGCGCCAGAAGGGTACCGGCCGCGCCCGAGCTGGCTCGACCCGCTCGCCCCTGTGGCGCGGCGGCGGCACCATGTTCGGCCCCACCCAGGAGCGCAACTACAGCCTCAAGCTGCCGGCGGCCATGCGCCGCCGCGCCCTGCTGGGCGCCCTGTACGCCAAGGCTAAGGCCGGGGACGTGCTGGTGCTGCAGCAGCTGCCCGCCGACGGCAAGACCAAGGCGGTAGCCGCTACCCTCGCCAAGCTGCCCATCGAGCGCCGGCCCATGCTGCTGGTTCTGCCCGGGGCAGACGCCGCTGCGGTGCAGGTCTGCCGCAACATTCCCAAGCTCACCCTCACGGCTGCCTCTTCGCTCAACGCCTACGAGGTGCTGCGCAACCGCTACCTGGTGGTAGCTGAGTCAGCGCTGCCCGTTCTCTCGGCGACGTTCGCCTAAGCAACGCATATGGCTATCCTAGGAAACAAGAAGAAGCCCGCAGCCAAGAAGGCCACGGCAGCAGTGCAGCCGCAGAACGCGACGTTGCTCGGCATGACCGCGAGCGTACTACGCCACCCCCTGGTTACCGAGAAGGCGGCGACCCTGGCTAGCCGCGGCCAGTACGCCTTCGTGGTCGCCCCCCGCGCCACCAAGGTGCAGGTCAGCCAGGCTATACTCGCACGCTACGGCGTGCGCCCCACCGCCGTGAACGTAATGAACGTGGCGGGCAAGGCCGTGCGCAGCCGCGCCGGGCAGGCCGGCCGCCGCCGCGACTGGCGCAAGGCAATCGTAACAGTTCCCGCCGGCACCACGCTGGCGCTGATGGAGAACGTCTAACCTACGCGTATGGCTATCAAGCTCTACAAGCCCAACCACGCAGGCCGCCGAGGCGCCAGCACCATCCACGATGCAGACCTGCACCGGGGACGTCCGCTGAAGCGCCTGGTTAAGGGGCGCACTACCAAGGGTGGACGTAACGCCACCGGCCGAGTAACCGTCCGCCACCGCGGCGGCGGCGCCAAGCGTCTGCTGCGCGACGTAGACTTCAAGCAGAGCCGATTCGGCATTCCCGCCGTCGTAACTTCTGTAGAGTACGACCCGAGCCGCAGCAGCTGGGTGAGCTTGGTCAGCTACGCCGATGGCGAGAAGCGCTACCACCTCGCCGCCCACGGCCAGAAGGCGGGGCAGAAGGTCGTAACCTCTGACTCGACGTTCGCCGACGGCGTGGGCAACCGCTTCCCGCTCAAGCTCATCCCCACCGGCGTCTCGGTATTCAACGTCGAGCTGGAGCCGGGCAAGGGCGGACGCATGGCGCGCGGCGCCGGCGCCGCGGCAATCCTCACCGCCCTCGACTCGGGCCTGGCGCAGCTCAAGCTGCCGTCCGGCGAGGTTCGGCGCGTGCCCGATGGCTGCCTGGCCACCCTGGGGCAGGCTGCGAACCCCGACTGGCGTAACGTCTCGTGGGGCAAGGCCGGCCGCACCCGTAACCGTGGCTTCCGCCCCAGCGTCCGCGGCAAGGTAATGAACCCGGTCGATCACCCGCACGGCGGCGGCGAGGGCAAGAACCCCATCGGCTTGAAGCACCCCAAGACCCCGTGGGGCAAGCCGGCCCTGGGCGTAAAGACCCGCCGCGCCCACCGCGCCTCCGACCGCTTCATTGTCCAGCGTCGGCCCAAGCGGTCCTAATTGACACGGCGCCACCCAATCGGTACTGTCACCAACTATGTCTCGTAGCCTCAAGAAGGGAGCCTTCACCGACCCGAAGCTGGAGCGGAAGGTCTCGGCGCTCCGCGTCGGAGACAAGACCGTCATCCGGACGTGGTCGCGTGACTCCGTTATCACCCCGGCTATGGTCGGCTTCGTAATCGGCGTGCACAACGGCAAGGTCCACGTTCCGGTGACCGTGGTAGAGAACATGGTCGGCCACAAGCTGGGCGAGTTCTCGCCCACCCGCAAGTTCGTGGCCCACGGCGGCAAGGTAACCAAGGACACCGCTGCCCCCAAGCCCGCCGCACCCGCCGCCGGCAAGAAGAAGTAACCCTATGACCCGAGTCCGCGCCACCCTGTACAACTTCCGCCAGTCGGCCCGCAAGGTTCGCCTGGTGGCGGCGCTGCTGCGCGGCCAGCCGGTCGCCGCGGCAATCGTGCAGCTGCAGCAGCAGCCGCAGAAGTCTACCGACGCCTTCATCAAGCTCATCCGATCGGCGGTCGCCTCGGCTACCCACAACTACGGCCTGACCGAGGGCAGCCTGAAGGTTGAGCAGGTAATGGTGGACGAGGCGGTAACCTTCAAGCGATTCAAGCCGGCTGCCCGCGGCGCCGCGCACGGCATTCGCCGTACCGGCTCAACCCTGCGGGTTGTGCTGACGTCGCCCGAGGAGGCCAAGCTTCGCGAGGTTAAGTCGGCCTCCGCTGAAGCTACGGCCGACCTTCAGCCCGAGGCTGAGAAGGTAGAAGCGTAAATATATGGGACACAAGGTAAACCCCGTCGTCTTCCGCCTAGGCTTCGCCGAGAGCTGGCGCTCGCGCTGGTTCATGCCGCGCCGCCACTACCGCTCGACGCTGCAGAAGGACATCCTGCTGCGGCGCGCGCTGCAGAAGGAGCTGAAGGATGCAGCCGTGAGCAAGATTGATATCGAGCGCTCCGCCAACCAGCTGACCGTCATCGTCTACACCGCCAAGCCGGGCGTCATCATCGGCCGCGGCGGCGCCGGCATCGCCAAGCTAACCGCTACCGCACGCGAGCTGGCCGGCGGCGACGTGAAGGATGTGAAGATCAACGTGCAGGAGGTAGAGCGCGCCGGCCTTGAGGCCGCCCTGGCCGTGCAGGCCATCGCCGCCGACCTCGAGCGCCGCCTGCCCTTCCAGCGCGCCATTCGCGGCGCGGCCGAGCGCGTAATGCGCGCGGGCGCCGAGGGCGTGAAGGTTATGGTCAAGGGCCGCCTGAACGGATCGGAGTACGCCCGCCAGGAGATGGCGGTAGAGGGCAAGATTCCGCTGCACACCCTGCGCGCCGACATCAACTACTCGCGCGGGGCAGCCTGGACCACCTACGGTGCCATCGGCATCAAGGTTTGGATCTACCGCGGCGAGATGTTCAGTCGTGGCGCCGACGCCGGCAAGACCGTAGCCAGCGAACAGTAAACGTATGCTCGCACCGGCACGAATGAAGCACCGCAAGTGGCAGCGCACCGACAAGATTCGGGGCAAGGCTACGCGCATGGCCGACGTCTCGTTCGGCGAGTACGGGCTGCAGGCGCTGGAGTCTGGCCGCATCACCAGCCGCCAGATCGAGGCCAGCCGCCGTGCTATTGCGCACAGCCTGCAGCGCGGCGGCAAGGTATGGATCCGCGTCTTCCCGCACATGCCCATCACCAGCAAGGGGAACGAGATGCCCATGGGTAAGGGCAAGGGCGCGGTGGACCACTACGTCGCCCTGGCTCGTCCCGGCACCGTAATGTTCGAGGTCTCGGGCGTAACGCGGGTCCTGGCCAAGCGCGCCCTGACGCTGGCCGGCCACAAGCTGCCGGTCCGCACCCAGGTAATCGGCCGCAACTAGCCCTACCCCTATGGACATGCGTGAAATTTGCCAGCTCTCACCCGAGCAGTGCCGCGCCACCCTGGCGGAGAAGCAGGCTGAGCTAGCCAACCTCCGCTTCAAGGTGCGGCAGGGCCAGCTGCAGCAGGTCCACCAGCTCCGCGTGGTACGTACCGCCATTGCCCAGCTGCACACCCGCCCCGGCGACGTCCGGCTATCCCAGGCCAGCCCCGTAACCGTTACCGCCTAACACTATGCCGACCACCAGCTCCGCCCCAGCCGCCCGCCGCCGCAGCTTCACCGGCCGCGTGGTGAGCGCCAAGGCTCAGTCCACCGCCGTGGTGGCCGTAGAGCGCGTGGTGGTGCACCCCGTGTACCACAAGCGGTACCGCCGCACCCTGCGCCTCGCCTGCCACAACCCCGAGAGCCAGTACCGTGAGGGCGACGCCGTACGCGTGGAGGAGTGCCGCCCCATCTCGAAGACGAAGCGCTGGCGAATCGTCGGCCGCGCCTAGAACCGTAATACTATGATCCAGCACCGATCAATGCTAGCCGTAGCCGACAACAGCGGAGCCAAGCTGCTCCAGTGCATCCGCGTGCTCGGCGGCTACCAGAAGCGCTACGCCCGCATCGGCGACATGATCACCGTTTCGGTTAAGTCCGCCCAGCCCCACGGGGTCGTAAAGAAGGGCGAGGTGCACCGCGCCGTCATCGTCCGCCAGCACAAGGAGCTGCGCCGCCCCGACGGCACGTACGTCCGCTTCGACGACAACGCCGCCGTCATCGTCGACCCCAAGAACAAGGAGCCCAAGGGGAGCCGCGTGTTCGGGCCGGTAGCCCGTGAGCTGCGCGCCCGCGGCTACGCCAAGATTATTTCCCTCGCACCCGAAGTCGTGTAACCGTATGGCCCGAACCGTCGCCAACTACAAGATAAAGCTCCGCCGGGGTGACACCGTGGAGGTGCTCTCGGGCCGCGACCGCGGCAAGCGGGGGACAATCAGCCAGGTGCTGCCAAAGTTCGGCATGGTGGTGGTTGAGGGCGTGAACGTCCGCACCAAGCACGTGCCCAGCCGCAAGGCCAAGCAGCCCGGCCAGCGCATGTCGTTCAACGCGCCGCTGCCCGCCGGCAAGGTGGCGTTGGTAGACCCGAACACCGACAAGCCGACCCGCGTGGGCTACCAGCTCACGGTAGCCGAGGGCGGCAAGGTGGCCAAGGCTCGCATCGCCCGTAAGTCGAACAAGCCCGCGTAATCAATACCGATATGGCCGCAGCACCCAAAGCTCACCGATTCCTCACCTTCTACCGCGACGTCGTGGTACCCAAGCTGGCCGAGCAGCTGGGACGTAAGAACGTCCTGTCGCTGCCGCGTCCGCTGAAGGTGACGTTGAACGTCGGCCTGGGCAAGGCCAAGGACGACGAGAAGCTGGCGCAGGTCGCCATGCAGACGCTGCTGCGCGCCACGGGCCAGAAGCCGGTGCTCACCACCGCCAAGAAGTCCATCGCCGCCTTCAAGGTTCGCGAGGGCATGAACGTGGGCGCCATGGTAACCCTGCGCGGCCTGAAGATGTGGGACATGCTCGAGAAGCTGGTCGGCGTAACGCTGCCCCGCATCCGCGACTTCCACGGGCTGAGCCGGAAGGGCATCGACCGCCAGGGCAACTTCACCATCGGCTTCCGCGAGCACCTGGTCCTGCCGGAGATCTCGGCTGACGAGGTGGAGAAGGTCCACGGGTTCGAGGTTACCATTACCACCTCCGCCCGTAGCCGTGACGAGGCTTACGCCATGCTCAAGGCGCTCGGCTTTCCCTTTACCGACTAGGTTTGACGTGCTCCCGCACTACCCGCTAGGGTGACCACCCAACTATGGCTATTACCTCCCAGATCGTGAAGTCGGCACGGACGCCGAAGTTCAGCACCCGGCTCGTCCGGCGCTGCTGGCGTTGCGGCCGCAACCGCGGCTACATGCGCGAGTTCAACATGTGCCGCATCTGCTTCCGCGAGCTGGCGAACCGTAACGAGCTTCCCGGAATTAAGAAGGCCAGCTGGTAACGCTATGACCGATCCGATCGCCGACTTCCTGACCCGCATCCGCAACGGACTAGCCGTGCGGAAGGCGGAGCTGCGCATGCCGTACTCTGGCCTCAAGCACCGCCTGGCCGAGGTCCTTGTCGCGTCCGGCTACCTGGGCGGCGTCTCCAAGCTGGAGGAGGGCCACGGCGTCCTGCGCGTAGACCTGAAGTACGCCGCCGACGGCACCCCGGCCGTTCAGCACATCAGCCGCGTCAGCACCCCGGGCCGCCGCGTGTACGTCGGCTACCAGGGCGTGCGGCCCGTGTGCAGCGGGCGCGGCATCTCGGTCCTCTCTACCTCCCGCGGGCTGCTCACCGACCGACAGGTGCGCGAGCAGAAGATCGGCGGCGAGATCCTGTGCGAACTCTGGTAGTATGTCCCGCCTCGCCAAGCGCCCCCTGCCCCTGCCCGCCGGCGTCACCGTCACGGTGGATAGCGGCAGCGTGCGCGTGAAGGGCCCCAAGGGAGAGCTCGTGGTGCAGCTGATGCCGGGCGTATCCGTGGCTCAGGCCGACGGGGCGCTGCAGGTCTCCATTCGCGAGGGCATGAGCACCAAGGAGACCGCCGGCTGGGGCTTGGTCTGGGCCCTGCTGCGCAACGTCATCGCCGGCGTAAGCACCGGCTACACCAAGCAGCTCGAGATCAACGGCGTGGGCTACAAGGCAGCCGTCGAGGGCAAGGGCCTGGTGCTGCGCGTCGGATACTCCCACCCCGTTACCTTCGTGCCCCCGGCTGGCGTCGCGGTGAGCGTGGAGAAGAACGTCATCACCCTGGCCGGCATCGACAAGCAGCAGGTGGGCCAGGCAGCCGCCAACATCCGCGAGATTCGTCCGCCGGAGCCCTACAAGGGCAAGGGCATCAAGTACGTAGACGAGACCATCCGCCGCAAGGCCGGCAAGGTAACCAAGTCTTCCTCGTAAGCCTATGAAGCGTACCGACTCTCTCCGCGCCGTACGGCACCGTCGCATCCGCAGCAAGGTGGTCGGAACGGCTGCCCGTCCGCGGCTCGTCGTGTTCCGCAGCCTGCGCTACATCCACGCGCAGCTGGTAGATGACGCCGCCGGCAAGACCCTGGCCGCCGCCTCTGACATGAAGATGGGCAAGGTGGCTGGCGAGGCTGGACCTCGCATCTCCGCCGCTGCCGCCGTGGGCAAGGCGCTCGCCGAGAAGGCTGCAGCCAGCGGAATCTCCGCCGTCGTCTTCGACCGCGGCGGCTACCGCTACCACGGACGTGTTAAGGCTCTGGCCGACGCCGCCCGCGAGGCAGGCCTCCAGTTCTAGCGACACTAACGAAAAAGCTATGCCACCGAACAGCACTACCCAGCGCCGCGGCCCCTCCTCTTCGGGCGGATCCGGCGGACGCCCCGGCGGTAGCCGCGGCCCCCGCGGACCGCGTCCCGGGCGCGAGCAGATGACGAACGATCCGTTCGACAGCGCCACGCTGGAGATTCGGCGCGTTACCCGCGTCATGGCCGGCGGCAAGCGTATGAACTTCCGCGCCGCGGTCATCGTCGGCGACGGCAAGGGCCGCGTAGGCTTCGGCACCGCCAAGGGCAAGGATGTTAACCTGGCCGTAACCAAGGCGCAGACCCAGGCCAAGAAGCGCCTGATGCTGGTGCCCATTACCGCCAAGGGCAGCATTCCCCACGAGATCAAGGTCAAGTACAAGGCTATCCAGGTGCTACTCAAGCCCGCGCCGGTCGGCCGCGGCATCATCGCCGGCGGCGTGGTGCGGACCGTGGTTCGCCTGGCCGGCATCCAGAACGTGGTGAGCAAGGTCATCCGCGGCACCAACAAGATCGCCATCGCCCGTGGTACGATTATCGCGCTGGGATCGCTCGCCGGAGCCCAGACCGTAGCCAATACCCACGTCGAGGAGACCTCCGCCTACGTCAGCTAAAGCTATGCTACACCTGCTCAAGCCAGCCGCCGGATCCAGCAAGCGACGCAAGCGCGTCGGCCGTGGAGACTCGTCCGGGCACGGCAAGACGGCTACCCGCGGCGCCAAGGGCCAGAAGGCTCGCACCGGCGGCAAGCGTGGCCTCGGCCGATTCGCCGTCCGCGGCGCGGTGCTGCGCATCCCCAAGAAGCGCGGCTTCACCAGCCCCAAGCAGCCGCTGGCTGACGTAACGCTGGCTCGCATCGTGGCTGCCTTCCCGTCCGGTACCGTTACTCCCCGCCAGCTGGTTAAGGCTCGCCTGGTAGACTCGGTCCGCTACGGCGTGAAGGTCATCGGCACCGCCACCATCACCCAGCCGCTCGTGGTGCAGGCGCACCGCTTCAGCCGAACCGCCAAGGAGGCGCTGGCGGCAGCCAAGGGCAAGGCTACCGTCCTGCCGCTGCGGCGTAACCCGTCGTAGCATGGCGAACGTGGTGGATACCTTCCGCCGCGTGTGGCGCACGCCGGAGCTCCGGCGTGACGTGCTGTTCGTCCTGGGCGCCCTGGCCGCCTTCCGCGTGCTGGCGCACGTGCCCGTCCCCGGCGTAGAGCCCGGCGCGCTGCGGCAGCTGTTCGAGGGCAACCAGCTCCTCGGCCTGCTCAATATCTTCTCGGGCGGCGGGCTGGAGAACCTGAGCGTGGTCATGCTCGGCGTCGGCCCGTACATTACGTCTTCCATCATCTTCCAGCTGCTGACCATGGCCGTGCCGCGGCTGGAGAAGATGCAGAAGGAGGAGGGCGAGGCCGGCCGCCAGCGCATCAACCAGTGGACGCGCATGGCCGCCATTCCGCTGACCATTCTGCAGGCGTACAGCTTCATCTCGCTGCTCAAGAACCAGGCTGGCGGCGCCGTGGGCCAGGGCCTGCAGGACATTCCCATGGGGCTCGCCATCGTCGTGGTTACGGCCGGCACCATGCTGCTGATGTGGATCGGCGAGCTCATCAGCGAGCGTAAGCTGGGCAACGGCATCTCCCTGCTCATCTTCGCCGGCATCGTGGCTGGGCTGCCCCAGGCGGTGCAGCAGACCATTGCGGTCTACGACCCCTCGCAGCTGCTGAGCATCGTCCTGTTCATCGCCGTGGCTCTGGCGACCGTCATTGCCGTGGTCTACGTAACCGAGGCGCAGCGCAACGTGCCCGTCTCCTACGCCCGGGCTATCCGCGGGGCCGGCTACGGCGGCACCACTACCTACCTGCCCCTGCGGGTGAACATGGCCGGCGTCATCCCCATCATCTTCGCCGTTTCCCTGGTGCTGTTCCCGCCCACCGTGGCGCGGTTCCTGCAGCAGGCATCATCGGAGTGGCTGCGGAACTTTGCCACCACCGTGGTGTCGCTGTTCGCCAATCCCACCTTCTACGCCGTCGTCTACGGCCTGCTGGTGTTCGTGTTCACCTACTTCTACACCTACGTGGTGTTCCAGCCCAAGCAGGTGGCCGAGAACCTGCAGAAGCAGGGCGGCTTCATTCCCGGCATCCGCCCCGGCAACCACACGGCTGACTACCTGCAGTACGTTACCAGCCGCATCCTGCTGGCGGGCGCGCTGTTCCTGGCCGTCATTGCCGTCGGCCCCATACTGCTGCAGCAGGGCGGGGGACTGGCCAGCACCATGGTCGTCGGCGGCACCAGCGTGCTGATCGTCGTATCGGTAGCCATCGAGACCATCCGTCAGCTGAAGGCGCAGCTGGTAATGCGCGACTACGACGCGCTGTAGCATTTTTTTGGAACTAGCAGAGCCCGACCGTTAGGTCGGGCTCTCTTCGTTGCCACTGCGTTAGCTGTTTACCGTCTCGAGCGCCTTCTGAATTTTGAGGGCGAGCATCTTCCCGTCGAACGGCTTGCTTAGGAAGTCTGCTGCGCCCGCTGCCAGGACTTCCTTCAGGACTTCCTTAGAGGAGTTCACATCCCTTTCGCTCGTCAGCATCAGCACGGGGATGCCCTTGGTTATGGGGTCACCCTTGATCTTCTTGAGTGTCTCGAGGCCGGATAGGCCGGGCATGTTCCAGTCGAGGATGACCAGGTTTATGGTCGAGTGTACCTCGCGGAGGGTGCCGAGGGCATCGGATCCGTTCGTTGCTTCCCAAGTCGTGTGGCCCAGCTCTTCGCAGGTCCGCTTTACGATTCGGCGAATGGTCGTCGAGTCGTCTACTATTAGAATTTCCACTTTCCGTACCTCTGTTGGTGTAAAGGAATCGTTGAACCGATTTTGCTTTATAGCGCCGTCGCCCCTAGCCGTCAATCGCAGGGGCTAGCTGGGTATGACTTGGGCCCGACCGTTAGGTCGGGCCCCCGATGTTTCCTCTCCCGTTAGGCCTCGGTCGCTGCCCGCACCTCTGCTACTTTCTGCCTGAATTCCCTAAGGTCGAAAGGCTTCGCAAGGTGGTGCGTTGCGCCGGCTACGATAGAAGCTTTCAGGAACTCGCTCGTGCAGGTCGGTTCGATGTAGAGCATCAGCACGGGTATGCCCCTACTTTTTGCGGGCGACATGGTACCCCTCAGCTCTCCGAGGCCGCCCGTGCCCGCTAGGGGCCAATTCAGAATGACGAGTTCGATGCCGCTCTGCTCTGCGGTGAGGGTAGCTTGTGCGGTTTGCCGATCGCCCGTTTCCAGGGCATCGAGTCCCGCACGCTCACACATTGAGGCTATAGTCGCACGACTGATCGCGTCATCATCTAGAATGAGAACCTTCACTTATCACCTCTACTATTGTTAATGAAGTAACTATCCGATGCTGCCTTTTACCACCATTCCCGTCGGTAGGCAACCGTTGTACACGCGCCGGAATTCCGTGTACCGTAACGGCCTGTGGCTCACCTGCACACCTACCGCATCGTCTTCCTCGGCCCCCCGGGCTGCGGCAAGGGCACGCAGGCAGAGGAGCTGGTGAAGGAGCTGGGGCTGCCGGTCATCGGCGCCGGGCGCCTGCTGCGCGAGGTGGCGGGCGAGGATTCCGAGCGGGGGAGGACGGTAGCGGCCAACGTGAACGCCGGAACCATGGTGCCGGACGAGATTACCGTGGAGCTGATACGGGAGCACGTGGCGGCGGCGGGCGAGGGAGGCTTCATCCTGGACGGATTCCCGCGGCACCGGCAGCAGGCCGAGCTGCTGGGCGACGTCGGCCTCACCCACGTGTTCGACCTGCTGGTGCCCGACGATCTCAGCCGGCAGCGCATCGCCCACCGCCTCAGCTCTGACCCCGAGCACGCCCGCGCCGACGACAGGTCCGACGAGGCGATCGCCCAGCGCTTCGCCATATTCCAGAAGAACCACGGCCCGTTGGCTGAGTACTACCGCGAGAAGGGAATTCTGCACGATGTAGACGACAAGCCGACCATTGCCGAGGTGCACCAGCAGATCCGTGGCATCCTGGGCCTGCCCACCGAGCGTACGCACGAGGTTCCCGTGTAGGGAAGCATTGCGTGCGTCCCGTTGACGCCCCACGGGCTAGCCCGTAGCGTTAGGCCATGCCTAACCCAGAGACGATCCGACTGAAGAGCCCAGAAGATATCGCAAAGCTAAGGAGCGGCGGCAAGGTTTTGGCGCGCATTCTAGACGGCCTAGCCAAGGCCTGCATGCCCGGCGTAACCACCGCCCGGCTCAATCAGCTGGCCGAGGAGCTGATTGAGGAGGCTGGCGCGAAGCCGGCGTTCAAGGGCTACGGACACCCGCCGTTCCCGGCGGCGCTGTGCACCAGCGTCAATTCTTGCGTAGTCCACGGCGTCCCCTCCGGCTACCGGCTCAAGGAGGGCGACCTGGTGGGCCTGGACTGCGGCGTCATCTCTGAGGGCCTGTACACCGACGCCGCCATCACCGTGGGCGTGGGCAAGGTTAGCGCCGTGGCGCGGAAGCTGCTGCTGGTTACCAACCAGGCGCTGGATGAGACGTTGGCGGTGATCAAGGCTGGCGTAACTACAGGTGATATTGGCGCCGCTACGCAGCGCGTGGTGGAGAAGGCGAAGTTAAACGTGGTGCGCGACATGGCCGGCCACGGCGTGGGCTACGCCGTGCACGAGCCGCCGGTGGTGCCGAACTTCGGCAAGCCCGGATCCGGCGAGCGCCTGGCAGCCGGAACGGTCATCGCCGTGGAGCCGATGGTGTCGGCGGGGGACTGGCAGCTAGAGACGGGGGCGAACGGCTGGGACGCCTGCACCGTGGACGGCTCGCTCACGGCGCACTTCGAGCGGACGGTCGTCGTCACCGAGCAGGGGTACGAAGACCTGACGCCCTGGCGAGCGGTATAATGCCGTCATGCGCCAGCAGATACTCGGCATAGACTACGGCACCAGGAAGGTTGGCTTAGCTATCGCCGACCTGAGCACCCACACGGTGGTTCCGCTGTGCGTCCTAGACGGCACGGACGAGCAGTTCGTGCACGAGATTTCTGAGCTGGTGCGGCTGCAGTCCATTGCCCAGGTCGTCGTGGGTATGCCCCTGAAGGCAGACGGCACAGCCGGCGTCTCTACAGATGCTGCGCAGGCATTCATCACCAAGCTGCGTGCCGCGCTGGGCGTGCCAGTCCTATCGCAGGACGAACGCTTCACCACCAAGGCTGCCAAGGCGCTGATGCGTGAGGCCGGCAAGAAGAGCAAGACAGCGGACGACGATGCCCTGGCGGCGGCAGAGATTCTGAAGAGCTTCCTAGACCGCCTGGCGACCGGCACGTTCGTATGACCGGGCTGGGGGTACTGCTGCTGTCTGCCGTGGCGGCGGCGTGCGCCACGCCGTTGGTACGAAGCCTAGCTCGACGCTGGGGAGCGCTAGACCAGCCGGGGCCGCGCAAGGTGCACGCCGCCGCCGTGCCCCTCCTGGGGGGCTGGGCAGTATGGTTCGGCTTCGCCGTCGCCGCGGGCGTGGCCTGGTACGCCGGCTGGCTGGATGACGGCAGGCTAACTGGGCTGCAGGTTGGCTGCCTGCTGCTGGCGACGTTCGGACTGCTGGTCGGCGGGAGCTTAGACGACCGCTTCAGCCTGCCGCCGCTGGGGCAGGTCGCCTTCCCCGTGGCTGCTAGCCTGCTGCTGGTCTACGCCGGCGTGAATGTGGACGTGGTAACGAACCCCGTGGGCCGGGGCCTGTGGTACCTGGCGCAGACCAGCCTGTGGCTGCCCAGCATCGTGGCGTTCATCTGGCTGCTGGGCATGACCTACACCACCAAGCTGCTGGACGGGCTCGACGGCTTGGCTACTACGACGGCGGCGATAGCGGGCGTGGCGCTGTTCATCGCCAGCCTGTCGTGGGACGTACCTCGTTCCGGCACCTCGCTGCTGTGCCTGGGGCTGGTGGGCGCGTGCCTGGGCTTCCTGCCGTTCAACTGGCACCGGGCCTCGGTCTTCCTCGGCGAGGGCGGCAGTACGTTCTTGGGATTCACGTTGGGCGCGTTGGCAATAATCAGCGGGGCGAAGATAGCTACGGCTGTCCTCGTCATGGGCGTGCCCATGCTGGACGTTGCATGGGTCATCGGCCGGCGGGTGCTGGCTGGCCAGAACCCGTTCGCCAGCGCGGACCGAAGGCACATTCACCACCGGCTGCTAGACGCCGGGCTGTCGCAGCCCAAGGCTGTGCTCGTCCTCGCCGCCATCGCCGCCTCGTTCGCTAGCGTTGCTCTGCTGCAGCGTACGGCGGGCAAGGTGGTCGCGCTGGGGCTGCTGGCGGCGTTCATGCTGGGGTTGGGTCTGCTGCTGAATCGTGTGGGCCGGCCACCGGCCGACCGTAGGCTTGCCGAAGGCCGGCCGCGCGCGTCGTGATTATGGCGGTCGTATTCACGTACCTGGCGAGACGCAATGCATTGCGTCTCTACGGGTGTCTCGTGGCAACGGTTGTCTTGGCAGGGTGCGCGCGGCCGACGCCTACACCATCCGTTCCGGCCAACGTGCCTACGTCCACTGTGTCGGTATCGTATGGATCCCGCACGGCGAACGTGGAGGTGGTATCTAGCCCCGCCGCCATGGCCCGTGGCCTGTCTGGCAGGGCGAGCCTGGCCACGGACGGCGGCATGCTGTTCGTGTTCCCAGACGTGGCCCCGCGGGCCTTCTGGATGAACGAGATGCTGATTCCCATAGATATCATTTGGCTCAACGGCGGCAGGGTGGCCGAGGTATGGGCCAACGCCCCGCCGCCGGCGCCAGGCGAGGCCCCAGCCCAGCGCCGTGGACCCGATGCAGACATGGTTCTAGAGCTCCCGGCGGGAGCTGCGGCAGCCGCGGGCCTGGGGGTGGGGGATACGGTGGGCCTGCCGGCAGCCCTTGACCTTCGGGCGGCCGCTCGGTAGTATGCAGCCCTACCTATGAGTGCTACCAAGAAGGCCGTAATCGCTACCGGAGGCAAGCAGTACCTGGCTGCCGTCGGTGACGTGCTGAACGTCGAGCGCCTGCCCGGCAAGCCGGGCGATGCCGTTACGTTCGACCAGGTCTACCTGGTGGTCGATGGCGACGACGCCAAGGTTGGCACCCCCACCGTGGAGGGCGTCAAGGTTACCGGCACCATCGAGGAGGAGGGTCGCCTGACCAAGGTCACCGGCGCCAAGTTCAAGAACAAGACCCGCTACACCCGTACCCTGGGCCACCGCCAGCAGTACAGCCAGGTGAAGATAACCAAGATTGGGTAGGGGTAGGACTGAGGACGTAGGACTGAGGACGGCTGAGGCCGTCTCTTTATTTTTTCCTCTGTCCCTAGTCCTCAGTCCTCTGTACTATTCCTGCATGTTCGCTGCGCTGACCGAATCAATTGCCCACTGGCTAGCCGCCGGCGGCTACCCCGTGCTGGGCGTGCTCATGGCCCTGGAGAGCATGGTGGTGCCGGTGCCCAGCGAGGCCGTGATGCCGTTTGCCGGCTTCCTCATTTCGCAGGGGCGGTGGACGTGGCTGGCGGTGGCGCTGTGGTCAACGGCTGGCTCTATCGTGGGCTCGCTGCTTTCCTACTGGATAGGCGCTGCGGTTGGCCGACCCGTGCTGCTGCGCTGGGGCCGCTACGCTGGGCTAACGGCTAGCCACCTAGACATGACCGAGCGGTGGTTCAGCCGCTGGGGTAGCCACGCCGTCCTCCTCTGTCGGTTCGTGCCCGTCGTCCGTCACCTCATTTCGCTGCCCGCCGGCGCCGCCCGGATGAGGATTTTGCCGTTCGTAGTATCCACGGCTATCGGCGCAGCTGCCTGGAATATGTTCCTGGCCTGGGTCGGCTACGTCGCGGGTGAGCGTTGGACAGACATCCAGGGCACGGGCCACTGGCTGGATATCGCCGTGCTCGTCCTCATCGTCGCCGCCGCTGCGTGGTGGTACCTGCGCCGGCGAGGGAGGAGTATAATTGAGACGCAACCATAAATGTCTCAATCCAAATGACAAAACGGGCTGTCGTCGTTTCGATTATCGTCATCGTCGCTGCAGCTGCGGCGCTGGTTCTCATCACGCAGCAGCGGGGGTCGGAAGGCCAGCCGCAGCGGGTGCCGCAGGAGGCGCCGGATATTCTGCCCATGGCGCAGCGTCCGGTGAACGATCCTGCGTCAGTCCTCATTACCGTAGACGGCGGCACGTTCGTGCCGGGCCGGGTGAACGTGCGGGTGGGGGACACAATCGAGTGGAAGAACGTCGGCACGCAGCCCGCACGCATCGGCGGGCCAGAGGTTAGCTCGCCCTCGCTCGCGACCGGGCAGTCGTATAAAGTGGTGCTCACCAAGGCTGGCACCATTGAGTACCGTAACGAAGCTGCCCCGGCCGGACGGGCAGGTACCCTGGTAGTTTCGCCAGCTCCCTAGCAGCACTTGCCGCCGGAGGCCCCGTTCGGGCACACTGGGGGCACTATGCCTGCACCCGTGGTACCGGTACGTGACCTCGCCCAGAAGGCGGGGCAAGAGGCGTCCGTCCAGGGCTGGGTAGTAACGGCTCGCTCCTCCGGCAAGCTGGCGTTCATCGAGCTGCGGGATGGCACCGGAACGGTTCAGGCTGTGGCCGCAGCAGACGCCCTGCCGGCGGAAGCCTGGGCAGCTCTCTCCGCCGTTTCCACCGAGTCGTCCGTAGAGCTAACCGGAACCATTCAGCCGCACCCCAAGCGTGCCGGCGAAGTGGAGCTGCACGTCTCCGACGGGCGCGTGATCCAGCGTGCCGAGGAGTGGCCGCTGGGCAAGAAGGAGCACGGGCCAGACTTCCTCCTGGACCAGCGCCACCTGTGGATCCGTACGCCGCGGCAGGCAGCCATCCTGCGCATCCGCGACCTAGCCATGTGGTCGGTGCAGTCGTGGCTACGCGAGAGTGGCTTCGTACGATTCGATAGCCCAATCCTCACGCCGAACGCCTGCGAGGGAACGACCGAGCTGTTCGAGCTCGACTACTTCGGCTGGAGCAAGGCGTACCTGTCGCAGTCTGGGCAGCTGTACCTGGAGGCGGCCATCGCTTCGCTCGGCCGCGCCTACGACTTCGGCCCGGTGTTCCGCGCCGAGAAGAGCAAGACGCGTCGCCACCTGGTGGAGTTCTGGATGATGGATGCCGAGGCAGCGTTCGTAGACCACGCCGGCAACATGGCGCTGCAGGAGAGCATGGTGCAGCGCGTCGTAGCCGACGTACTGGCGCACGGCGCCGCAGACCTGGCGATCCTCGAGCGTGACGTAGCGCCGCTGCAGCGCGTGAGCCAGCCCTTCGTCCGCATGACGCACGCCGAGGCCGTGGCGCAGCTGCGCGAGCTCGGCTCCGACATTGCGCCCGATGCCGACCTGGGAGCAGACGACGAGAAGCTGCTCACCCAGCAGTACGACCGGCCGATATTTATCGAGAAGTACCCGGCGGCGGTGAAGGCGTTCTACATGGCCCGCGACCCGCAGGATGAATCCCGCGCCCTGTGCGCCGACCTGCTGGCGCCCGAGGGCTACGGCGAGATCATCGGCGGCAGCCAGCGCGAGGGCGACTACGGCAAGCTGCTGGAGCGCATCCGTGAGCATAAGCTGCCCGAGGAGCAGTTCCAGTGGTACCTGGATACGCGCCGCTACGGCAGCGTTCCGCACAGCGGCTTCGGCTTGGGGCTGGAGCGGCTGGTGGCGTGGCTGTGCGGCCTGGAGCACGTGCGCGAGGCAATACCGTTCCCGCGCCTCATCAACCGCCTCAACCCCTGACGCCGCTATGGGAACGCTCTCCATCCGCTGGATGGTGAAGGTGCTGCTGTACGCCCTCGTGGTGGGCGGCTTGGTCGTGGTGAACATCCTGTGGAACCCGCGGCCGGTGCAGACCCCGCCGCCGATTGGCCCCGAGCCGGTGCAGCCGCTGCTGGCCCAGTGCCAGACCTTCACCGGCGATATCTTCGAGGTGCACCGCTGCGACGCCGGCTGGGCAGTGTACCGCCCCAGCCGTTCCCCCCAGGTGTTCGATGCCGAGGGCAAGGTGCTGTGCGAAGACCGCGACGTGACGGACGCCTCGGCTAGCGACTGCCTTCGCAACGTCTCCGACCAGGTGGGCCGGTGCACCGTCATCTGCGCCGCACCCCGCTAGGGTATTGACGTCGGCGTCGTCCGATGGCAGAGTGCAGCCACTGATTCGCTACCGCTGGTGCGCAGCGGTGTTTTCGTAAGTCTATGGATATTCGTAACCCCTCGATTCGTCGCTCCGCTCCTCACTCGGGGCAGGCTCATAAGTAATGCAGGCAATATGGATATTCGAAACGTAGCGATTATAGCTCACGTCGACCACGGCAAGACCACGCTGGTGGATGCGCTGCTGCGCCAGTCGGCTACCCACCTGAACAAGGAGGCCGCCGGCACGGATTTGATCATGGACAGCAACGACCTCGAGAAGGAGCGCGGCATTACCATCTTCTCCAAGAATGCATCGGTCGTCTGGAAGGAGACGAAGATCAACATCATCGACACCCCCGGCCACGCCGACTTCGGCGGGGAGGTAGAGCGCGTGCTGAACATGGCGGACGGCGTGCTGCTGCTGGTGGACGCCAAGGAGGGCCCCATGCCGCAGACCCGGTTCGTGCTCAAGCGCGCCCTGGCCATGGGCCTGAAGGTCGTGGTCGTAGTGAATAAGATCGACAGGCCAGACGCCCGCATCCAGTACGTGCTAGATAAGACGTTCGAGCTGTTCATCGAGCTGGGCGCCGACGACAAGTCCATTGAGTACCCCGTGCTGTACGCCGCCGCCAAGCACGGCAAGGCGGGCGTAGAGCCCAAGCTGGACGAAATGGTAGACATCAGCCCCATCTTCGACGCCATCCTAGAGCACATTCCCGCGCCGCACGTAGACCCGGCCGCGTCGCTGCAGATGATGGTCAACACCATCGGCGCAGACAGCTTCAAGGGCCGCATCGCCACCGGCCGCGTGCACGCCGGCACCATCCGTGCCGGCCAGGAGGTGGTGCACATCAACCGCCAGGGCCAGAGCACCCGCTGCCGCCTGGTGTCGCTCATGACGTACCGCGGCCTGGAGCGCGTAGAGGCAGCCGAGGTCGTGGCCGGCGACATCGCGTCGGTCAGCGGCATTGCCGAGGTAACCATCGGCGAGACACTGGCGGAGGGAGACCGGCCGCAGGCGCTGCCGCTGCTGGCCATTGAGGAGCCTACCGTTAAGGTAACCTTCAGCGTCAACGACTCGCCGTTCGCCGGCAAGGAGGGCAAGTTCTGCACCTCGCGCCAGATTAAGGAGCGGCTGGATAGGGAGCTGGAGCACGACATGGCGCTGCGCGTAGAGCCCGGCCCCTCCAGCGACTTCATCGTCTACGGCCGCGGCGAGCTGCACCTGGCTATCCTCATCGAGCGCATGCGCCGCGAGGGCTACGAGCTGCAGGTCTCGCGCCCGCGCGTGCTGGAGAAGGTGGTGGACGGCAAGACGCTCACCCCGTTCGAGCGCGTGTACGTAGAGGTGCCCGAGGCCCACGCCGGCTCGGTCATACAGAACCTGGGCGGACGCCACGGCGAGCTGAAGAACATGCACGTTTTCGAGGGCACGTCGCACCTGGAGTTCGTGGTCCCCACCGCCGGCCTGCTGGGCTACCGCCTAGAGTTCATGGTGGAGACGCGCGGCACCGGCATCATGAATACGATCTTCGAGGGCTACGACGAGGACAGCAAGCCGTACCGCGCCCGCGACCAGGGCTCGTTGGTGGCGCACGAGACCGGAACCACCAGCACCTACGGCATGGTCAACGCGCAGGAGCGCGGCGTGCTGTTCATTGTGCCGGGCGAGAAGGTGTACGCCGGCCAGGTGGTGGGCCAGCACAGCCGCAGCGGCGACCTTCGCGTGAACGTGTGCAAGGCCAAGGAGCTATCCAACATGCGTTCCAAGGGCGACGGCGCGGCCGAGGGCCTGAATTCGCCCCGCCAGATGGGCCTGGACGACAGCCTGGAGTACATCGGCGACGACGAGCTGGTGGAGGT
>CAZHXI010000012.1:0-19468 GCA_964536515.1 uncultured Gammaproteobacteria bacterium
AGTAGCCAGCTGCGGCGTTTATTGGCGGCAATTTCTTGGTAGACCATGGGGTTAGGATATCCCGAACCAGAGGTGCGCCGCTAGGCGACCTCGGTTCGGGACCCCGCACCGAGCTGAGCTCTGGTGCGGGGCAGGAAAAAGAAACCCGCCGCCGGTGAGGGCGACGGGTTCGGTTGGTTGCCTTTGGCTAGGCTGTTACGACTGATTCGTTCCAGAGCAGTAGAGCTGCAACGATTTTACTCTGCAGCATGTTGCTGCTCTCTGCGGCTCTGAAGATTTTGATCCAATCTTCCTCGTCTCTGCATACCCGTAGGCTCGCCTCTACCACTGCCTCGTAGTTTGGGATGGTAGATTCCAAGCTTTCAACCACATGGTCTGCTGTCTCAGCCGTGGCGAATAGCCCATTGGCAATCGCGCCCTCCATCGCGTAGGTGTTCCCTCTCATCTTGCCGTCGGTCGCGGTGTGTAACGCTACCCAGTCGCCGTAGGCCATGGGGTACTGGGGCAGCCGATTGATGCAGGCGCCCTTCGCCGTCACCCCGCCCTTGCCGCGGGTAGCTGCCGTGTCGTCGCACAGTATCTCCCGTACCTCGGAGAAGGTTGCGGGCACCTCCATCATTAGCTGCTCAGCTTCGGCCCACATCTCTGCAGTTACCGAATCGTGTGAGCCTTCACCGAGCATGACGCAAACCTGTACGGCCTCGTGAATACCCTTCGCCAGGGGGAGCATCTGCTGAAAGCCGAAGCGGAATAGACCGGGGCAGATATAAATCTGGCAGACGTGGTAGCGCCAGAAACCGAACAGCTGCTCTCGACGCTTCTCTTCATCGGGCTCATTCCCGTACATGCGCTCGGCCAACTCGCCCACCTTAGCTATAGCCTCCGGCCACTCAGATTCGATGCGCTTCAGTACCTCTCTGAGCGTGCTCCAATCCTTTACCGTTTCGAATTCAACCTGCGGCAGTAGCCGATTCACGCAGATTCGTTGGGCTGGGCCACCAATGCCACCATCAAGGATGGCTCTGAGCAGCTCATCGAAGCCAACCTTAGCCGTCTCTAGCTTCTTGCAGACCGCTCGGTAGCTCGGATTATTGCGCGATGATCCTATCATCCGGCAGACGTCTACCAGTTGGGAGAATAGCTTCGCCTCTTTGGCTAGCTGCCGGATAGCCGCCTTCTTGGCTGACGGGGTTCCGTGTTCAATTTTTTGCTCCGTCGTATCTGCCAGTTGGGCGAGGCTCAGCTTCGCCACGCCATAGAGGGGGAGCGCTGGATACAGCTTATCCATGACTACCTTCCACTCTTCGAACGTGTGGCACCGATTGCTAATCACCGTCTCAATGTGTTGAATTCGCTCCGCATCAGATCCATTGGCTAGAATCTTGTAGAGCCATAGCATGTCGGGCAGGTCGGTGGGTTCGGTTTCCCCTGCAATCCACGACGCCTGCTGCGCGGTGTAGCCCAGGGCTACAATTGTGAGCTTAATGCTTTTGCTTCTCACGGTTACCTCCGTATTCCTATAGAATTGTTAATGAATCAATGATTCTCTCTACGCCCACGGGGTAGGAATGTCAAAGAGGGGCGTTGCCGCCCCTCCTGGATCCTGATTTCTGGATCCTACCCTAGAACTTCACCGCCACGGGCTCGCGGGCGGCGGCGTCCTTCTCGTCTAGCTCAAAGAAGTCCTGGGCCGTGAAGCTGAACCAGCCGGCCACCAGGTTGGTAGGGAACACCTGCAGGCTGGTGTTGAAGTCGCGGACGTTGCCGTTGTAGAAGCGCCTCGCAGCCTGGATCTTATTCTCGGTGTCTGATAGCTCATCCTGCAGCTTGGCGAAGTTCTGGTTGGCCTTGAGGTCGGGGTAGCTCTCGGCTACCGCGAACAGGCTCTTCAGCGTCTGGCTAAGCATGTTCTCGGCCTGGCTGTGCTCGGCCGGCGTGCTGGCGCCCATAGCCTGGCTGCGGGCCTGCGTAACCTTCTCCAGCAGCCCAGCCTCGTGGCTGGCGTAGCCCTTCACCGTCTCAACCAGGTTGGGGATGAGGTCGTAGCGCCGCTTGAGCTGCACGTCTATGTCTGCCCACGCCTCCTGCGTGCGGTTGCGGCCGGCGACCAGCTTATTGTAGGTCAGCCACAGCCACACCAGGGCTAGGCCGACGGCGATGAGTACGTACCCGAGTGCTCCCATAGGTTTGCGGTTGAGGTTACTGCTTAGGAACCGACTTAATGGTTACCTGCCCGGCGACGAAGCTCTCGGCGCTGCGGATGTTCTCACGGCTGCGGACGTCTACCGGCTGGCCTACCTTGAGGTCAGAAGCGGAAGCAGGGGTCGTCGCCGGTACCTTGCCATCGCCGGCGTAAGCAGCCCGTAGCTCAAACTTGGTCATGTCGTCGAACCGCACCGTCAGCGTGGCGTCGCGGAAGCCCTCGGCGACCGTATCCTTGTCCGTACGGATGCGGGCAGAAATGGTGAAGCTCCCGTTGCCTACCTTGGTAATGGTGCCGCTGACGTCGTAGATCTTCTCGGGTAGCGGGGGCAGCGTAACCTCGGGGGTGCCGGGCTGCTGGCCACCGGGCTGCTGGCCTGCCGGCGGGGCGTTGCGGCTAGCTAGCCACCAGGCGACCGCGCCAATGGCCAGAAGGACTACGACTATGGTGACGAGGAGCTTCGTACCTCCAGGGTGCTCGGTGGTTCCAGCTGTGTTTTGCATACGCTGTGCGTAAGTGGTGATTTATGTTAAAATTTTTTCTAGATTGCCCGCAGAAAATTTGCTCGATGCTACTACAAAAATACAAAGAAACTGTGGGGTGGGTCAAGCTGCAGCTCTGCCGTAGGTCTCCGCTCGTTGCGGCCAGCCTGCTGGTGGCTGCGCTGGGGACGGCGGGGAGCGTGGCCCTATTCCAGCTTCCGACCAGCGCCCTGGACCCTAACCCAACGGGCGACAATGGCGATGGTACGCCAATCAGTCCCCCGGTTTCTCCTCCGGCAGCGCCAGCTGGGTGGTCGGTAGATGGCGCCTTCGAGGTAACGAACGAGGATTCGACCGTTCCCGGGGTGGGCACGCCCCTCGTGGGTGCGGCCGAAGCCGTGGCATCCGACGACGGAACCTACCTGGTAACGGCCAAGTCCGATGTTGATAAGGGTTGGGATGGGCAGGTATTCAAGCTCAAGCTGGCCAACCCCGACGCCGACCTCAGCCGCATAACCGTCCGGTGGATTGGCTACGGCGAGGCAACAGATAGCTACCCGGTAGAGGTTGAGATCTACAACCAGCTGCTGGGTCGGTGGGATCTAGCTAAGCAAGGCCAGACGCAGCAGGTTGGCCAAGATATCCCAGATATTACCGTTGAAACTGATTTGATTAGCGGATTCAGCGCCTACGTCGGGGCCGACGGCACGATGTGGGTTCGCGTTACGGCGCTCAACCTTGAGCTCGCCGCGCCGACGAACCTCGCAGCGACGCCAGCGGCCAGCAACGAGGTTCGCCTTTCGTGGTACGACAACGCCGACAGCGAGACCGGCTACCGTGTAGACCGCGTCAACGTTACGACGGGTGCCGTGAAGGAAGTGGGCAATCTTCCCGCCGATGCCACGACCTTCACCGACTACGACCCTACCTGGCTCGAGGTAATGCCGGGTAAGCAGTACAGCTACAGGGTCTACGCCGTATCCGGCGGCAGCCAGTCTGCGCCCGCGCAGTCGGCAACGGTAACGATGCCGTCGAAGGGGACCCGTTCCAGCAATGTAATTACCGTTCCCGGTAACGCCTCAACAATCCAAGAGGCTCTCAACATAGCGCTGCCCAGCGACACGGTGCAGGTTGCGGCGGGAACGTACGCCGAGGCTGTGGTAATGCGTACAGCCAAGGTTACCCTCGCCGGCGCGGGCGTGAACGCTACCAACATCAACGTTCCCGGTACGTGCAGCGGTGAGTACTGCGCCGGCATCTCGGTTGTGACCAACGGCAGCAATGCAGTCACGGTTCGTGACATTGCTGTCTCCTTCGGTCTAGGTACGCTCCGCGGCGGCGTCCGATACGGAGGCGGGGTATTCGTGGAGGGCTCTGCGGTAGACCTGAGCCGGCTCAAGCTCTTCCGGGCGACGCTGCTGGGTAGCGGGGCGGCTGGGAGCGCCATCGCGCTGCTGTCGTCGGACGTAGTTACCGTAGACAATGTGGCGGCGATGCTCAACCTGGCCGCTGGCCCCACCGTCTTCATCCGTGACGCCGATAAGGGGGTAGTATTCAAGCACGTTACCCTCTCGGGCAATGGGAGCGACGGCGAGTACCCCGCGGCTGGCGTGTGGGTAGAGGGCAGCACGGGTTCTGTGGATGTGGCCAACAGCATCCTGTGGCAGAATTCACCCGGCCAGGCCGAGGTCAGCCGCGACGGCACGGGCACTGCTGTCCGTGTCTCAAATTCAATCATTGGGCCGAATACCGGGGGCACCCCCGTATCCACTAACCAGGGACCCCAGCTCATCGGCAGCGTAAACGCTGACCCCAAGCTAACCAGCTACCAAGATCCCCACCTGCTGGCAGGGTCGCCGGCAATTGAGCTCGGCGATGCGGCCGGCTCTACGAGCTACGACTACGAGAATGCGACGCGGCCGCAGGGCTCCAAGCCTGATGCTGGCGCCAGCGAGTACGTGGAGCCAAAGTCCGGCGGCGGCAAGAAGGCAGCGGCTCCGTCCGCGCCTCGGTCCTTGGCTGAACTGGCGGTTCCGCCCCGGCGGCACGCCTCGCTGAATACCGACAAGATCGAATTGATTCTGGAGTCGGCTACGCCGCCGGCGGCCCCGTCTAACCTCCGTATCGCCGAGGTAACCGAGGACCGTATCTCCATTCGATTCCTCGATAATGCGACGGATGAGGACGGCTTCATCGTCTACCGCCGTCTCGGCGAGGCTGGCGAGCCGCTGGCCCTGGCGCCCATGGCTGCTCACAGCGGCACTGGCGACGTCGTTTTCCCCGACTACGGAGCCGATCTTCCCAGCGGCCGGCTCGCGCCCGGCACCACCTACTGCTACAACATCTCGGCGTACCGCGGCGGCGCCAGCGCCAGTAGCCCCCAGGTTTGCCAGAGGACGCAGGGTGCCGCGGGTACGCCGCCCCAGGCGCCCAGCAACGTGGCGGCCGAAGGAATTTCGGCGGGGCAGATTCGGCTGACCTGGGTCGACAATTCGGGCGACGAGGACGGCTTCGTGCTGTACCGCAAGCTGCAGGGGAGCGCCGACGACTTCGCCATCGTCAGCCCGCCGGCGGTAGCCAACGCTACCAGCTACATCGACAGCGGCGGCGACACCCCAGCCGGCGTGCTGCAGAGCGGCACCGCGTACTGCTACCGCATGGCTGCCTACAACGCCCACGGGCTGTCGGCGCAGGTTCCGGCGGCGCCGGACGGGGCGTGCGTGGCTACGCCGCTGGAGACCTGGGTAGAGGTTTTCGAGGGCAGCGGGGCCGACGCCAGTAGGCCTACGCTGGCCGACCTGGGTGACGTGCGAGACTTCCAGTTCCAGGGAGAGAACGATGCGGTGGAGCTCGAGACAGACCTCGCCGACTTGCTGGGGGGCGAGGACGCCTACAACTGGCAGGTCTTTGCGGTTCACCTAGATACTCCTCCGGCCGGGCTGACCACCCTGACGCTGCGGTGGCGAGGCCGCGGCGAAGACCAGCCCAGCTACCCAGTCCGTTTCTCGCTGTACAACTTCAGCACCGGCGCCTGGGCTCACCAGAGGGCCTTCAACGGGGGCGCAGATGAAGAGGGCGACGTTCGGCCTGCCGGCGAGGTTGCCCCCAACACTGCCTTCACGTTCGAGCTAACCTCGGCGCAGCTCGCCAGCGCGTACTCGGGGACCGTCGGTTCGTACCCGAACACCGTGCTGCTGTGGGTGCGCGCCCGGGCCTACATACCTACCCCAACCCCGCCCGAGAACCTGCGTGCCTACCCCAACCCGGCGCCGACGACCGTGTACCTTCAGTGGGATGATCGTAGCACCGATGAGTCCGGCTTCGAGGTGCAGCGCGCCAACGTCGTATCTGGGCCCGTGCCCCTGGAGCCTTCGTGGGTAACGGTGCGTACGACCGCTGCCAACGACACCACCTACAGCGAGAGCGTGCCCGTCGCCAGCACCTACCAGTACCGCGTGCGGGCCGTAAGGGGCGTGGTCGGTTCGGAGTATACATCGGCGGTTACGGTAAATACGCCCCTGTACCCGCCCTACCTGCCGAGCGTTACACCCGAGGGCAGCGATACGATAAAGGTTAGCTGGCAGATGAACCCTTCGAACGGGGTTAAGTTCCCCACGGCTTCGTACTCGACCGAGGTGTACCGCGCCCCAGGCACGGCTCCGTTCCCGCAGGATTGGCAGCTGGTTGGTACCGTTACCGGCGGGGCGACTACGTACGACGACGGCGGGCTGCAGCCCGACACCACGTACAGCTACTACCTACGCTTCGCCGTGGCTGATTCGGGCTCTACCCGCTACTCGGTGCCGAGCGACCACGTCTACACCAAGACTACCGCATTCGGGGCCCCGGCTGCGCCTACCGACCTGCTGGCAACCCCGGTCTCCACGAGCCAGGTTAACCTCTCCTGGAAGGACGTGAGCGGCGAGCTAGCCTACGATTTGGAGCGGATGATTGGCCTCACCGGTACCTGGCAGACGGTAGACAGCAACATTCCAGCTGATGAGACGAGCTACGGCGACGTTGGGCTGGTACCCGGGCAGCTGTACCTGTACCGAATTCGGGCCAAGAACGGCGCAGGTTTCTCGACGTACAGCAACCAGGCGTCTGCCTCTACCTTCCCCGCGAGCGGGGATGAGTGGCAGGTCGTCGGCCAGATTCCCAATCGCGGCGGGCTGGTGCAGGGCGCTACGGTGCTCGCGCCCCACGCCGGGTACCTGTACGCCGCCAGCAATGACGCGGCGAACCAGGGCAAGGCTACCTGGTTCCACCTGAACGTATGGCGCTCGAACGACGGCGGGGTGAGCTGGGAGTGGGTAGGGCAGACCCAGACGGACGTCTACGACAACGTACCGGTGGCCATGGTTTCGTTCGGCGGCAAGCTATTCCTGCTGACCGGCAGCAGGCTGTGGTCTGGTACGGGTTCTACCTGGACAGAGGTATTCAGCCAGGGCGTAGGGGATGCGTCGTCTAACGGTCACTTCAGCCACCTCACGGTATTCAATAGCAAGCTGTACGTCCTGCTGCAGGACGGCAGCGTATTCTATACCGCCGATGGCGGTAGCTGGCAGAAGGCGCAGGCTGCGCCGGCCAACGTAACGGCGCTGGCCCAGTACAACGGCCAGCTGCTCGCCGCAGCTAAGCCGCCCCCGCCCGCGCTGGGCCCCGCCACGCTAGATATCTACCGCTCCAACGACGGCACCATTTGGTCCCCGCTGGGTACGTTGGTGGGCAGCGACGGCTACGGAGAATGCACCGGCTACGGCGGCATGCTGGGAGCCGGTAGCTACCTGTTCGTCGGGGCTACCGACGCTTCGGATCAGCCGTGCCTGTGGCGGACCACCGACGGCCAGAGCTGGGTGAGGACGGGCGGGGCGGTGAATATTTGGTCTGCTTCGCCCGATGCGTTCGGGGCTCACGTAGCGACTACCGCGCGTTACCCGGAGCCGGTGGCCGCGCACGTCGATGGCTCGACCGGAAGCGTGGAGCTGGTGGGCGTGAGCGGGCTGGAGCCCGACGAGAGGATTTGGTCTACGGTAATGCACAACGGCAGCCGCTACGCCGCCGCGTTGCCCTGGGGCGGGGTGAGCCCCGCCGTGCCCGACCCCGTGGCAATCATGAGGCTCGTGGAGAGCTAGTATGCGTGGACGCATTGCCCTCTCGCTACTCGCCCTGGGCACGCTCGGGGCCGTTGCCCTGGGCACGGGGCTGGTGCGTGCTGGCCTGGTTACCGACTACGTCGGGGTGGAGCCAGACTACCTGCTGAACGGCCCCAGTGATCCGACCTGCGACGTTCCGTTCGATATCGAGCGTCAGATTACGGTTACCTGGGTAGACGGGGACGATGCCGAGTCTGGTTTCATCGTTACGCGGCAGGGGCCGCTGGTGAACGGCACCAGCACCGCCCAGTTCCAGCTGCCGGCAAGCTCCGGCAGCGGCGGAACGGTATCGTTCACCGATACGTCCGTCGTTCCGGACGATAGCTACACCTACACCATCCGTTCATTCCTGGGCCCGGCGCTATCGCCCGCTGCGTCCGTGAGCGAGGGCTGCACCACCCAGAGCGTGCCGGCAGCCCCCACCGAGGTTGTGGCAGAGGGAACCGGTGAGCACAGCATTCGCATTAGCTGGGTTAGCAACTCGTCCAACCACGAAGGGTTCAAGATCAAGCGGTACGTCGATCCGCTGGACGATCCTAGGCCGGGAGTCGACGCCACAATTTTGGTGAATCCCGACGTCCAATCGTACGAAGACAACGGGGCTGATTTACCCGCGCCAGGCCTACTGAGCCGTACCGAGTACGGCTACACCGTGCAGGCTTACAATTCCCGTGGCGCGAGCGAGCTGGCGCAGGGGGGATTGCTCGCCACCGCCACGACCTGGTCCATTCAGCCGCGGGTGGTGAACCTGCAGGTGGGGGAGGGCATTCGCCCCACGTTCACCTGGGAGTTCGAGGACGATGATCCGCCCGCCAACAGCGATGCACTGCAGACGGCCGTGGAGGTGCAGGTGTGCGCCGTGGAGTTCGGCGAGAGCGGCTGCCCCGTGGAGAGCTGGCGCTGGAGCACGGGCCAGCAGCCTTTCACGGGCCAGTCCATTGAGTACCTGCACGCCTACCCCTGGGAGGGCGCGCTGCACGAGCACCCGCTCGACTTCAGCGCTTCCCAGCGCTACTTCGTCCGTCTGCGGGCCTGGGACGATACGGGCACGCCCAGCGAGTGGGCTACCCCGGCTTCCAGCTCGTTTACGGTAGAGCCGCCGAGCGGCGCCATAGTGAACAGCGTCGATTCATCCGAGGGGCTGACCCTGCCGGGGGGAGCTACGTTCAGCGCAAGCTACGGGGGCGAGGTAGTCCTAACCGGCGGCGGCTCCAGCGTGAGCGGCGCACTGCCTAGCCTGAACAATGTGGTCAGCGCTCGGCTCTTCGGCAGTACCGCGCCTAACCTGACCTGGGAGGTCAAGCGAACGAATGATGCGGGCTGGACGGTAGTCGGCGGCGATGGGACGAATCCAGCGGTGTGGCCGGTCGCTTCGAACGGGCTGGAGTGGCGCGTGTCGCGGCCTGGCGGCGCCGGGCAGGCGGTGGTGGGCGGCGTTGCTCTACTTGTGAATGCGAACCACGCTCCGACGGTCATCCAGTGCAGGGCGGCGCAGCTCATCGGGGGAGTGGGCGATAGCTTCGGCTTCACCGTCTCGGTGAGCGACGTAGATTCCGACTTCAGCTACGCCCTAACCGAGGCCCAGTTCGACTGGGACGGCGGCACCGGCCCATCTGGCTGGCAAGACTTCGTCCCGCCGTCTCCCCTGACCGTGTTCACTGCAAGCTGGGCGGCGCAGGGCAACTACACCCCCACGGTGCAGGTCCGTGACCAGTACGGCGCCACCAGCCCGGTGACGCCCTGCGACACGGTGCTGGTGGGCAGCGCCACGCCCGCTTGGCTGCAGACCCGAGATGCCGACGTATTCAGCGGCGGCACCATCTTCGGCCGTAGCCCCGAGGGGCAGCACAACGCTACCTACCTGGTTCAGGCGACCGGCGAGATTCAGGAGTTCTCCACGCAGGGCCTGAACTGCCAGCGGGACTCGGATGCGACCTGCGATGCGGCCGACGTACGCACCTCCAACTACCGACAGATTCCGCTGCCCCAGCCCAACGGTAGCCAGCCGCTGGGCACCGTGCTGGGCAGCGTAGACCTCGGCGCCGAAGATCCGAATGATCCCGAGAACGGCACCGACGGAACGGGCATCCTCGGCGAACGGTACGGCAACGTAACCAGGTACACCGGCTCCAACACCAACCTGAGCACGTTCTTCAGCTCCCTTAACGCTTCGCCCATCGGCCCGGGTAGGGTGCTAGACGGAGCCATTGTCCACGTGCTGGGCAACGCTACCGTGGATGCGACCACCACCATTGGCAACGCCGGCGAGGGGAGGTCGGGCGCGGGCCTGATTGTGGTGGACGGCGACCTATTCATCAACGCGCCAATAACCTACGACGTCAATCCGGTGCAGACCAGCCTGCGGCGTCTAGCCAGCCTGGGTTGGCTGGTCAAGGGCAACGTGTACGTGAGCCCATCGGTGTGGGCCGTCAATGCAACCGACCCCACGCAGGCGTGCGCCTCGGTAAGCCCGGCGGATTTCGCCGGCTGCCGACCCGGCGTGGTGGGCACGTTCTACCTGTACGACAGCAGGACGGGGCGGGGCATTTTCTTCACCGGCACCGGCGGCACGCTGGACGACTACCCGCTCCAGCTGGGCGGCCTGGTGGTAGCCCAGCGGTTCGCCCTGCAGCGCAACCGACCCGACGAGCTGGTGCCCGCCGAGCTGTTCCGCTACGACGGCCGCGTGTTCGCCAACCCTCCCCCCGGGCTGCAGGACTTCGCCAAGGCTCTGCCGCGGTGGAGGCCGCTCGCCCCGCTGCCGTAGGCGGGCGTGCGCAGCTGAATCGAGTATACTTACCCTCCATGTTCGGATTGAGCAAGAATCGTAGCTACCTCGGCGTTGACTTCGGCTCTGCGGGGCTGAAGGCCGTGGAGCTGGCGGTAGAGAAGGGCAAGCCCCGGCTGGTTACCTACGGCCTGACCGAGATGCCGGTGGACATAGTTCGCAACGTGTCGCCGGAGGCTCGCGACCAAGCTGTAGCTAGCCTGAAGGCGCTGCTGGCGCAGGCCCGTGTAACCACGGCCAAGGCTGTAGCTGCGCTGCCGAACTACGCCGTCTTCACCCAGATTATGGATCTGCCGGCGATGGCGGATAAGGACATCGCCGCGGCGGTGCGGTGGGAGGCGAAGAAGATTGTACCCTGGCCGCTGGAGGAGATGATTCTGGACTGGAAGAAGCTGGCCACGCCCACGCCGGCCACCGGCGGGGGACCGGGGAGCACCAAGGTGCTGCTCATCGCCGCGCTCAAGAACGTAGTCTCGCGCTACCTGGAGATATTCAAGATGGCGAACGTGGAGCTGCTGAGCCTGGAGACCGAGGCGTTCTCGGTCGCGCGGGCGTTGGCGGGCACCGACGTTACGACGGCAATGCTGGTGGACATAGGGGCCTACACCACCGATATCGCCGTGGTCGAGTCGGGCATTCCGCTCATCAACCGAACCATAGACGTGGGCGGCAGCACCCTGACCAAGGCGATCGCCCAGAGCCTGAACATCAGCGAGCAGCGTGCCGAGCAGTTCAAGCGCGACTTCGGGCTGGCCGTGGAGTCTGGCGGCGGCATCCCCAAGACGATCGAGGCTTCGTTCTCGCCGGTCATCAACGAGGTCAAGTACCTGTTCGACCTGTACCAGGGCCAGTCCCGTACGCCCATCCAGAAGGTCATCCTCACCGGCGGCTCGGCCTACCTACCGAACCTCCCCAGCTTCCTGCAGGGTTTGCTCAAGGCGCCGGTCATTCTGGGTGACCCGTGGGAGCGCGTATCGTACCCGGTGGAGCTGAAGCCCGCCCTGGACGAGGTCGGACCCATGCTGGTCGTGGCGATCGGCCTCGCCTTGCGTGAAATCGTAAGCTAAGCTGTAGCTATGGCTCCCGACATCAACCTGCTTCCCGACGAGGGGCGTCGTGCCGAGGAGCGCGAGCTGCGCAACCCACGCGGCAGCAGCGGCGAGCCGGTGTACTCTACGCCGCGCAGCGTTGCGCCCGCTCCAGCCGTAGCGGCCCCCGCCGCGCCCGTGCTGCCCGACGTCAAACCGGCCCCGCTGCCCAAGCCCCAGCCTCCGGCTCCAGCCCCGGAGCCCAAGGCGCCGCCGGTGCCGTTCGGCAGCAGGCTGAAGGCGCTGCTCTCGAAAATTGGTAAGACCGCAGAGCCCAAGGTAACCCCGGGCGCCGCCCCGGGCGTGAACCTCGACGTGAACCTCATTCCCCAGGAGACCGCAGCTCCGTCGTTCAGCGGGCTGTGGCCGCTGGTCGGCGCAGTGCTCGGCGCAGCCCTGGTCGTCGCCGGCAGCTACGTCGGCCTGGGGCTAGGGGTCAGCGCCAACGGCCGAGCGCTCGCCGAGGCGCAGGCGAAGTCGGCGGCAGCTTCCCAGCGGCTGCTGGGCCAGCAGCAGGTGGTGGAGGAGATGGGGCGGGCGGTGCAGCAGGTTCGCGCCGTCGCCGGCCTGCTAGACCGCCACGTCTACTGGAACCGCTACTTCGCCTGGCTAGAGTCGGTAACCCTGCCCGACGTGTACTACACCGGGTTCATGGGCGACGTAGCTGGAACGTTCACCCTCAACGCCTCGGCGCGCGACTACGTTACCCTCGCGCAGCAGCTGGTGGTGCTCCGTGCAGACCCGCGCGTGGTGCAGGTGAACGTGGCCGAGGCGAGCCGTGACAGCCAGGGCTGGGTGAACTTCGTCATGACGCTCACCGTTTCGCCCTCTATTTTTACGACCGAATCTTAGCCTATGCCGGTAAGCTCTCGAACCCCGGTTCCCCGTAGCCTGCTCGCCCGCCCCTGGGTTGGGCCGACGGCGGCTGCGGCGGTAATCCTCCTCGCCGGTGGCTTGGGCCTGGTGAAGCCGCAGTGGGAGCGGTGGCAGGCCACGGCAGCTGCCGCGGCCGCCGCGAACGCCGCCGCCGCCGACCTAGAGAGCTACGAGGCGCGGCTGGCGCAGACGCTGCAGCGCTACCAGGATACGCGCCGTGACTCGATCCGGTCGGTCGCCCGTATCGACGCCCTGCTGCCCGCATCTTCCGATAGCGCCGCGCTGTTCGCCGAGTTCCAGGAGGTGGTGGAGCAGACGGGCCTGGTGCTCGTCAGCCTACGCATCTCGCCGGGCACGGGCGACGCGCCCCGCGCCACGATCCTTCAGATGTCGGTAACCGGCGGCAACTACCCCGCGCTCAAGCGGCTGCTGGAGGTGCTGGAGAGGAACCTGAGGCTGACCGACGTCGTCTCGCTGGGCTTCGATGCCGCCGTCCAGTCGTATACAATTTCCGCTAAGGTCTACAGCCTACAGTAGCCATGACTACGCCCACCCCAGTCCTGCAGCCCCCGTCGCTCCCGCGAGTACGGATGGCCGTGTACGCCGTAGCTGCCCTGGGCGCGCTCGCCCTGTGGCTGGTCGCGCCACGCCTGCTGCCCGAGGCGCCGGTAGCTGCCGAGCCTACGGCGCAGGGAACGTCGGTGAATATTTCCGCGCTCGACGGCGTAGACAGGGACCTGGCCGCCTGGAGCCAGCTGCTGGCAGATCCGCGTCTGGAGCAGCTGCAGCCCGCCAGCCAGCTGCAGCCCGGCCGCCCGGGCAACTTCAGCCCCTTCGTCCGCGAGGTTGCACCCGCGCAGTAGCATGCCCGTACCGGCCGCAGACCAGAGCATAGTCGCCAGCCTGGGGCAGGCTGGGCTGCTGCAGCCCGCAGAGCAGCAGGCGTTGCTGAAGGCTCTGGCGGAGCCGAACGCCAAGCTGGACGACCTGCTGCTGGGCTACCCCAAGGTAACCGATGAGGCCGTGGCCAAGGCGCGCGGCGCTGCGCTGGGCGTGCCCTACGTGAACATCAGGGACATCGAGGTGGACAGGGACGCCCTGGCCCTGCTGCCCAAGGACCTGTCGGAGAACTACCGCATGGTCATCTACGGCCGCACCGGCGACGAGCTGCAGGCCGGCCTGGTAGACCCCACCAACTTCAAGGCGGTAGAGGCGCTGGAGTTCCTGGTGCGCAAGCGCAACCTCAAGGTCCGCTACAGCATCATCTCGGCTTCTAGCTTGGCCGAGGCTCAGAAGATGTACGGCGACCTGGGGCAGGAGGTAGAGGAGGTGCTGGACGTAGCCGAGGAGAAGTTCACCTCGGGCAACGAGCTGGAAATGGCGCCCGAGCTGACCGAGGTAACCAAGAGCGCCCCGGTCTCCAAGATCATCTCGGTCATCCTGCGCCACGCCGTGGAGGGCGGAGCCAGCGACATCCACATCGAGCCGGAGCACAAGATAACCCGCGTCCGCTACCGCATCGACGGCGTGCTGCACACCTCTATCACGCTGCCGCTGTACCTGCACGCCGCCCTCGTCGCCCGCGTCAAGGTCCTCGCTAACCTCAAGATCGACGAGACCCGTACGCCGCAGGACGGCCGCATCCGCCTGGAGTTCAACAGCCGCTACATCGACTTCCGCGTCTCGACCATGCCGCTCCTGAACCAGGAGAAGGTGGTCATGCGTATCCTCGACACCCCCAAGAAGGCGCCGACCCTGGTGGATTTAGGGTTCTGGGGTCGCCAGCTGAAGGTGATGGAGGAGAACGTGCAGCGGCCGGACGGAATGGTGCTCTTCACCGGGCCTACGGGCTCCGGTAAGTCCACGACCCTGTTCGCGCTGCTGCACATGATCAAGGACGAGTCCATGAACATCTGCACGCTGGAGGATCCCATCGAGTACTACGTGGAGGGGGTGAACCAGAGCCAGGTGAGGCCCGAGGTCGGCTTCACCTTCGCCACGGGCCTACGGTCGCTGCTGCGGCAGGACCCCGACGTGGTAATGGTCGGCGAGATCCGCGATAACGAGACGGCGGCCCTGGCTACCCACGCCGCCCTCACCGGCCACCTGGTGCTATCGACGCTCCACACCAACGATGCTCTCGGCGCCATCCCTCGTCTGATGGATATGAAGGTGGAGCCCTTCCTGCTGTCTTCTACCCTCAACGTCATCGAGGCGCAGCGCTTGGTTCGCAAGCTTTGCCAGGAGTGCAAGGTGGCGCGGCCGCTGCCGCCGGAGGCGCTGAAGCTGCCCCAGTCTGTGCTGCGCAGGGTCGCAGCCCAGGCCTTGCCCGAGGACGTCAAGCTCGCCAGCCTGCAGTTCTACCAGGGACAGGGCTGCAAGCACTGCGGGGGTACGGGCTTCCAGGGTCGCCTGGCCGTAACCGAGGTAATCGAGGTCACCGACGCCATGCGCCTGGCGAGGGCCAGCGGCGGGGGGACGTCGGCAATTACGGCAGAGCTCGGCAAGCAGGCGTTCGTTTCGCTGGAGCAGGACGGGGTGATAAAGGCGGCGCGCGGGCTGACCACGCTGGAGGAGGTGCTACGGGTAACCAATCTCGCCCAGGCAGACGTGCTGGGCGACCGGTAGAGACGCTGGGCCTTGCGTCCCTACCGGGTACTATCGTGTACCTGGTATAATGCGCCTATGCCACAGACGACGCCGAAGCCCCGAATTCTGGTGATTGAGGACGACGAGTTCCTCAACCGCATGTACGTGACCAAGCTGGAGCACGAGCAGTTCGACGTCATCTCTGCGAGCGACGGCGAGACCGGCCTGCAGCTAGCTCTGGCCGAGCAGCCCAGCCTCATCCTGCTCGACCTGCTGCTGCCCAAGCGGGACGGCTTCAGCGTCCTGGCCGAGCTCAAGCGCCGCCCCGAGGCGCAGCGCATACCCGTCATCGTGCTAACGAACTTGAGCCAGCAGGAGCAGGTGCAGAAGTGCATGGCGCTGGGCGCCGCCGACTGCCTAATCAAGGCGCACTTCACCCCGTCGGAGGTAGTACTCAAGGTGCGCCAGTTACTGCAGCTGTAATGGCTGTCGCCAGCGCACAGGCTCTGGCCACGGCGCGGCTGCTGCAGGCGCTGTCGGAGCGGCACGCCAGCGACCTCCACCTGGTCGCGGGCAGCTACCCCACGCTGCGTGTCGGCGGCAAGCTGGAGCCGGTGCAGGGCGAGGAGGTGGTAACGGCGGAGGCGGTGGCGGCCGCGGCCGACTTCCTGCTGACGCCCGACCAGCTGAAGCTGCTGGAGCAAGACCGCCAGGTCGTCTCGGTCTACTCGTGGGAGGGCCGCGGCCGCTTCCGCGTGGAGGCGCAGTTCGAGCTGGGGCAGCTCTCCCTCTCCGTTCGACGCGTGCCCAGCACCGTGGCAGACCTAGCGGCGCTCAGGGCTCCCGAGGCTGTTCGCAAGCTGGCCCAGCTGCAGCGTGGATTGATCATCGTGACCGGTCCCACCGGCTCGGGCCGCACCGGCGTCGCCGCTGCTCTGGTGCAGGCGATAAACGCCAGCCGGGCGGTACGAATCGTAACGGTAGAGCACCCGGTAGAGTACCTGCACGCCGCCGATAAGGCTCTGGTCGAGCAGCGTGAGGTGGGGCGAGACGTGCCCACCGTTGCCGCCGGCCTGCACCAGGCCACCAGCGGCGACGCCGCCGTCATCGTGGCCAGCCCCGTAGAGGCGGGGGAGGACTGGCGGGCGGTGCTGGAGGCGGTTGAGGCCGGCAAGCTGGTCATCGCCGTGGCCGCGGGCGAGTCTTCCGCCGGTACCCTGGAGCACCTGCACGCCACCTTCCCGGGCAGCCAGCAGGCCTGGGTACGTAACCTGCTGTCGCAGAGCTTGGCGGCGGTCATCAACCTGCGCCTGGTGCCCACCGTGGCCGGAGGCCAGGCGGCTGCGTTCGAGGTCATAACGCTCACCAGCGCGGTGCAGTCTGCCCTGCGCGAGGGCCGCTTCTGGCAGCTGCCCAGCATCATCCAGACGTCGCGGCAGGAGGGCATGCAGTCGTTGGAGTTCGCCCTGGCCCAGCTGGTACGCGAGGGCGTGGTCGAGCAGGCCGTTGCCGCCGCCCAGGTCGCCGACCCCAGGACCCTGCTAGCCCAGCTCCGCTAGAGATCCTATGGCTATATTCACGTACCGTGCGGCGAATGCGGCCGGCAAGCAGGCGGACGGCATCGTGGAGGCTTCGTCCATAGACGCTGCGGCTACGCTGCTGGCCGAGAAGGGCCTGGTCGTCATTGCGCTGGAGGAGACCCGAGCCGACGCCGTGGCGCAGGCCGTGGGTGGGGGCCGGCTGTTCCGGCGCCGCATCAACGTGCGGGACGTGGTCATCTTCACACGGCAGCTCTCGGTGCTCGTCTCGGCCAACCTGCCGCTGGTGCAGGCGCTTAAGGTGCTGGTCAACCAGCTGGCGAACCCGCAGCTGCAGGCTGTGGTAGCCGAGATTGCCGGCGAGGTAGAGGGCGGCATGAAGCTCTCCCGCGCCCTGGCGCGGCACCCCAAGCAGTTCACCGACTTCTACGTCAACATCGTCCGGTCGGGCGAGACCTCCGGCAAGCTGGACGAGGTGCTGAACTACCTGGCCGACCAGCTGGAGAAAGACTACGACCTCAACTCCAAGATCAAGGGCGCCATGATCTACCCCGCCTTCATCCTGGGCGGCCTGTTCATAGTCGCCACGTTGATGATGGCCTTCGTGGTGCCGCAGCTGACCAAGATTCTAACCGAGGCGGGCATCGAGCTGCCGCTGTCGACCCGGGTGCTCATCTTCATCAGCAACTCCGTGCGTGGCTACTGGTGGCTCGGCATCCTCATCATCGTCGGCGGCATCTTCGGCGGCCGGCACTACGTAAAGACCCCCGGCGGCCAGGTGCGCTGGGGCTACCTGCAGCTGCGCATGCCAATCTTCGGCAAGCTGCTGCAGCGCATCTACCTGGTCCGCTTCAGCCGTAGCCTGTCTACCCTGCTGGTGGGCGGCGTGCCCCTGACCAGCGCCCTAGAGATCGTCGCCGACGTGGTGGGCAACGCCACCTACCGCCAGCTCATCCAGGAGACGGTTAAGGCCGTGGAGGACGGCAACCCCATCGCCAGCCTGATGCAGAAGCGGCCCGACGTGGTGCCCAGCATGGTCAGCCACATGCTCACGGTGGGGGAGCAGACTGGCCGCATAGATGCGGTACTGGGCCGCATCAGCGACTTCTACACCCGCGAGGTCAACAATATCGTAGCCAACCTCAGCACGCTCATCGAGCCAATCATCATGATTATCCTGGGCGTAGGCGTAGCCGGCCTGGTTATGGCCATTATGCTGCCCATGTACTCGCTGTCGAACGCGGTAGGGTAGGACGTCGCAGCGATAACGTGGTAGAATTTATCTGTGGATAATTCTGTCCACGCCAAACTAAAATCCAACATGTTGGAGAGGAGGTGGAATACATGAAACAAAATCTCAAGAAAGGATTCACCCTCATCGAGCTGCTGGTGGTAATCGCCATCATCGGTATTCTCGCCGCCATCACGGTGGTGAGCGTGCAGGGTCCTAGGAACAAGGCTACCGACACCAAGAACCTCGCCAACCTGAGGCAGATCGCATCGGTTCTAGAGCAGTACGCCGGAGACAACGGTGGATACAACACCACGAATGCCCCCGTAGACGATGCGGCTGAGCTTAGCACTCACCTGGCGGCGTACGGAACACCGCTACCTACGGTTTCCGGTATGACCATTAGCGTGCCGGTTGGCGGAGCTTCGTACTGCCTGTACGTTGCAGCGGCTGGCGGTGCAGCCGGCGGCGTTAAGTGCACCTCTGGTGCACAGTGCACCTCTGGTACAGCTGTTACAGCCTGTTCGTAAGCATTTCGGATTGCAAACCGAGCAACGCCTAGAGCAATCTAGGCGTTGCCGTTGCGTGTAGGTAGATAGTGTACACAGCGGATACCGTTTCGGGTATCGTGGAGCTTAAGGCTTATGGTGTAGGCTTACTATAAAGAATCACTATGGCTAAGATTCAGAACGGCTTTACCATAATTGAGTTACTTGTAGTCATTGCGATCATCGGCATCCTCGGAACGATCGGGAGCAGTTACATGCGTTCGCCGCGGCAGAAGGCTGAAGATGTTCAGGCTTTGGCTTCGATGCGGCAGATCACTTCTCTGATTGAGCAAGAAGCCGTGGCGAGTGATGCGGGCGCCTACGTTGCTATCTCCGAGCCGCTGGGGCCAACGGCGGACGATGACTCGTGGCAGGCGCTGCTGGATGCCTTCCCAGCCCAGGCAGCCCAGCTGCCGCCGGTGGGGCAGGGGTACGCAGCGCAGAGCGACGCGAGTAGCTACTGCCTGTGGAAAGTTTCGCGGCAGGATGACACCAAGACAATCTACTGTGAAACCGGGGCGAAGTGCTCGGACAAGGAGGGGGTAGACACGGCAATGGCGCTGCCCGCGGGGTGCGCACATCCGGCGCCGTAGAGACGTTCCGGCGCAACTCCTCTACGGCTTTGGTTCTTGTTAAACCCTCTGCTCGACGGTCGCCAGGCGTCCGCCGAGGCTCTTCATTCGGGTATCTATATCCTTAACGCGGGAATCAAGACCTTTGATGTGACCCTTTAGGTCAGCGTGCTGCTGGTCGATTTTATGGTTAATCAGCTCAAACTTCGTGCCCACCGCATTGAACTGTTTCTCAACGGTGTCAAAGCCAATGTGTACCGCTCGTGCTAGCGAGTCTGCCGCGGCATCAATTAGAGAGGCGGTGCGGTCCCGCTCGCTCCGTATCAGGCTCTCGAGCCTGCTCTCCATGCCCTCCAGCAGAATCTGAATCTTCTTGCCTTGGCTGACCTTTGAATTA
>CAZHXI010000013.1:0-18610 GCA_964536515.1 uncultured Gammaproteobacteria bacterium
GGCGATGGCATCTTCGCCCGTCGTCCCGAGAACCCGTTCGCCAACTGGAACCAGCCGTTCCAGGATGCGTGCGAAGAGGCGGCCGTGCTCACCGTGTACCACTACTGGGAAGAGAAGCCGGTTACCCAGGAGGTCATCCGAGATGAGATACTCGCATACGTAGCGTTCCAGAACCGAGAGCTGGGTTCGCCCGATGCCTACAGGAGCACAGATGCCGCTACCACCGCCAGCATTATCGAGAAGATGTGGCCCACGTACCGCACCCGGGTAATCTACGACTGGACCATCGAGGACGTAGAGCGAGAGGTCGCCGCCGGCAGGCCCGTGGTTGGATTCTTCTCGGGCAAGCAGCTGAAGAACCCCAATTTCAAGAACGGCGGCCCCGACTACCACGCCCTGGTGATAAAGGGCTACACGCCGGATAGCTTCATCACCAACGACGTGGGCACGCGCCGGGGCGCCGACTACATCTACGCAAAGAAGGCGCTGCTGGATGCCAGCCACGACTGGAACGACGGCGACGTGCTCAACGGCCGCAGCGCCATTCTAATTCTGGAGAAGAGGTAGGCAGCTAAAGTTAAAGGGGCGGTCGCCTTTGGCGACCGCCCCGTTCTTGCTACCTACACCTGAAGCTTCCGATGTAGCCCGCATCGGCGCAGTGGCTTACCTGCCCGTTTGAGGGCGGGGGCTCGGCGTAGCCGAACCATGTAATGCCGTACTCCATCTGGGCACCGGAACGAATGCACCGGCCAACATCGAGGCAGATACTGGCGGTTACCCGGCAGCTATCCGGATGCTTCGCGACGAGCCCGCGTCCGTGTTCTATAACGATGTTCATTTCGTACATATCGTACATCGTACCGCTGGGGCAGCCGATGCTTACCGTCGGCGCCAGGTCAGGGTTAACCTCACCTAGTTCTGGGCTGGGGCTGAACGCCACCACTACGGAATCGCAGTATGTCGCCGTGTATGCGGCCGTGGCCGTAACGCACGCTACCGTTCCATTCTCGCCAATTGTACAGCTCGTTTGAGGATCAACATCGATCTGCGCAAACGCCTGAAGTACGTACACCATTACAGATGCCAGTAGTAATCTCATTGCTACCTCTCTTCTTATGAATGTTCGGGATCAATAGAATCTATAATCAATTGAGGCAAAGGGCAATGAAGCTCTATATTGACATATTATTATAAATATGATATACAAGATTATTCAGTCTCTTTGAAACTTCAGCTCATCACCAGTCCAAGGAGGACACCGTGAAACGCCCCATCGTCTTTTTGGTAATTCTCTTCGCACTCACCGCCGCCTGCTCCGCGCAGTGGTCCGCCACCGCAACTACCGACTACTACAGCCAGTACATTCTGGTGAACGGCCAGAGCGGGTACAAGAAACCGGTCCAGCAGACGGACCTGACCATCAACCACAGCGGCGGAGCCTACCTCGGCGGCTGGCTGTCGCTCCCCTACGACGGCAGCGACAGCTACGCGAGGGAAATTGACCTCACCGCTGGGTACTCTCGTGGCCGATACGACGTCGGCTTCTCGTACTTCCTCATCAAGCCGATTGGATCCACGACAGGAGACGCCTGGTACCCGTACGCCAGGGTGCAGGTCGCATCCCTCGAACGGGGATCGCTCGTCGCTAACCTCTGGGGCGAAGTTGACTACATAGGGTCAATCGACGACCCGAAGAACAACGGCTTCCTCCTCCAGACGTACGGCAAGTACACCGTCGGTGAGCCGAGCCTCTCCACGGTTCACACCGGCAAGGTTGGCATAATGTATGACCAGGGCGTATTCAGGCGAGACGTCAGCCTGGTCGCTTTCGGCCAGGCAGACCTACGGTGGAGCCTGGGCAGGGGCCTCGAACTCCGCGCGCCGAACATCAAAGCCTTCGTGCCGCTGAACGACAGCGACATCGACAGCGACATTGCAGTGGGGGCAGGGCTCACCTACAGCCTGTAGTATCGTCCGATGGTATCAACGGAGCCGGCCAAATGGCCGGCTCTTCTGTACCCTGCGGCCGCTACTTCCGCACCGCTTCCTTCAAATTCTTGCCGGCCTTGAACTTGGGCACACGCACGGTGGGAATCTGTATTACCTCATCCAGCTTGCGGGGGTTAACACCCTTGCGACCCTTGCGGTCGCGGGCCGAGAATTCGCCGAAGCCCGCCAGCGTTACCTCCTCGCCCGCCTTCAGCTTATCGATTATCACCTGCTGGAGCAGCTCCACCAGGTTATCTACGTCCTTCTTGGCGAAGTTCGTCTTCGCCGCCAGGACGTCTATCAGCTGCGCCTTGTTCATGGAAGAATAGTTAGTCGAAGATTCGTTAGTCGTTAGTCGATGGTCTTACAATTCGTTAGCAGGCATGCGAGCGGCTCCCTCGACTAACGACAAACGACCCACGGCTTATGCGTATTATACAGTAACCGTAACGTCCACGCGCTGGATGGCGGTAGCCCGCGCCCCGTCCCCCACCGTTACCAGCATGGCGCCGCAGCGGACGGAGCCAGACTCGGGGTAGTCGAAAACCATGCGGCCGCCGCGTACGAACCGATCGATGATGATCTCCTTCTTTACGCCCAGCACAGACTCCAGCGGGCCGCACATGCCCACGTCGGTAACGTACGCCGTGCCGCCCGGTAGAACTCGGTCATCTGCTGTGGGAATGTGGGTATGGGTGCCCAGTACCGCCGTAGCACGTCCGTCGAGGTAGAAGCCCATAGCTACCTTCTCGCTCGTTGCCTCGGCGTGGTGGTCTACCACAATGGCATCAAACTTCTCATTGGCGTTGTGCTCCAGGATCTCGTCAACCACGTGGAACGGCGAGGCTAGGCCGTCTGCATCCTTAGCGAACACCTGGCCGAACAGGTTTATAGCTAAAATACGTGCGCCGTTGACCTCGGCGATGACCCAGCCTCCGTCCTGACGGGTGCGTGGGTCATTGGCCGGGGTGATAAGGTTCCACCGGCTGGTATCCAGCGTCTCCAGCTCCTTGGTGTAGATGTGGTTGCCGCCGGTGCAAATGTTCACGCCCAGGGCTTTTACCTCATCCAGGGTCTTGGCGGTTACACCGCGGCCGTGGGCTAGGTTCTCGACGTTGGCAATAACCACGTCTGGCTTATGCTGCTCCCGCAGCTGGGGCAGAGCCAGCGCCAGGCCCCTCCGCCCGATGCTGGCTACCACGTCGCCGATGAATAGGATTTTCATACCCCTGCGCTCGCCTCTTCCGCGGTCAGCTCGCTATAGCCAACGCCGCTCCGAATCTTCTGGAGGGCGCCCTGAATGTAGGGGATAATTTTCGGTGGCAAACTCTCGAGCGGCACGAACAACACATGGTCACACTTATGGGGTTCACGATTTTCTATCTCCCCAGACCACTCTTGGGCAGAAAAGAATAAATCGAAACGATCCCCCGTTGCATCGTGCTTCGTGCGATACATGGTGTGCGCCAAGCTAATAGAGGCCGAGCTGAGCTCAATGCCAAGCTCCTCCCTTGCCTCCCGAATCGCAGCCTGCACAGGAAGCTCCCCCGCTTCGACATGGCCAGCTGGCAGGGAATACCAACCATCGAAGTAGCCGCTACCCTGCCGCCGCATCAGCAGCACCTCTTCCCCCCGACGAATAATCAGGTAGACAGCGGGGACGGCGGTATTCCTGGTTGAGGGCATGCCACAGTGCGCTAGCGGGCGTACTCAATGGTCCGCTTCTCGCGAATGACGGTGATGCGGATCTCGCCGGGGTACTTAAGCTCTGCCTCCACCTGGTCGGCGATGGCGCGGGCCAGCTTGGTGGCAGCCCAGTCGTCTACCTCGTTGGGGCGGACGAACACGCGCACCTCACGGCCAGCCTGGATAGCATACACCTTCTCCACCCCCGGGAAGCTGCGGGCCACGCCCTCCAACTCGTCCAGACGCTGCAGGTAGTTCTCGTAGCTATCCTTGCGGGCGCCGGGGCGCGAGCCGCTGATGGCGTCCGCCGCCTTCACCACGATCGCCTCTAGGCTGGTGGGCCTATCCTCGTGGTGGCCGACGCAGACGTACGCTACCTCCTCGGGCAGGCCGAACTTCTTGAGGATGTCGTAGCCGATCTCGGGGTGGCCGCCGGCGACCTCGTGGTCTACCGCCTTGCCGATGTCGTGCAGCAGGCCGCCCTTCTTGCAGACCGACACATTGGCGCCCAGCTCCTCGGCGAGCATGCCGGCCAGCAGCGCCACCTCGACGGCGTGCTGCAGCTGGTTCTGCCCGTAGCTGGTGCGGTACTTCAGGCGTCCCAGAATCTGCAGCAGCTTGGGGTCTAGCCCAGCCACGCCCACCTCCATGGCGGCGTCCTCGCCCGCCTTCTTAATCTCGGCGGCTAGGCCAGCCTTGGCCGCCGCCACCGCCTCCTCGATGCGGCCGGGGTGGATGCGGCCGTCGGCGATGAGCTGCTCCAACGCGCGCTTGGCTACGTGGCGACGGATGGGGTTGAAGCCGCTGACCACGATGCTCTCCGGCGTCTCGTCCACAATAATCTCCACGCCGGTCATCTGCTCCAGGCTCTTAATGTTGCGGCCCTCGCGGCCGATGATGCGGCCCTTCAGGTCCTCGTTCGGCAGGGGGACAATTGTCGTGGTGCTCTCCACGGTGTGCGGCATCGCCATGCGCTCGGTTACCACGCCCAGCAGCTGGTTAGCCCTGCGCTCCAGCACGTCCCCGGCCTCCCGCTCCAGCTTCTCGGTTCGCGCCACCAGGTCTGCCGCCACGCGCTTCTCGGTGAAGTCCATCAGCAGCTTCTGCGCCTCGTCCTGCGTCAGCTGGGCAATGCGCTCCAGCTTCTCCAGCTGCTGCTGCTTGATGCCGGTAACGTCAGCCTGCAGAGCGGCCACCTTGGCCTGCTCGGCATCTAGGCTCTTCTGCCGCTCCTCAATCTGCAGCAGGCGATCGGCGAATGTCGCCTCTCGCTCCTCCAGCCGCTGGCGCTGCTGGTCTACGCGCTCCAGCTGCTGCTTCTCCTCCTGCTTGGCTAGCTCCAGCGCGCGGACGGCCTGCTCCTTTGCTTCCAGCAGCATCTCCTTCTGCTGCTGCTTAGCCTGGCTAACGATGTGCTCGGCCTTGGCCTGGGCGCTCTCCAGCGACCGCGAGGCCAGGAACTGGCGGATGAGGTACCCCAGCGCCAGGCCGATGAGCCCGAACGTGAATGCAATAACGTAGGTCATAGGTGTTTCCTACGGCGCTCGGGCTGGCTCGATTTTCCCTACGTCAAACTAGCGCTGGCCGATGGCGGCTACGTCAGGGCGACTGGATTCTATCGCGGTGCGGTGACGGAATGTTGCAGACACAAGCTTGGGGTACGGAAATCGAGGCCTGAGCCTCGCGCCTTTTCAGTGATGAAGTAATAAGAGAGAACTTGCTTAGATTACCAGAAATATCGCCCCGACGCAAGGCGTCGGTAGACGGCTGACGGAGCCCGTTGTAGCATCTTCCTGTTGCGGCACCTTGAACCGAAACCCCCAAAGAAATGGAGATCCCCGAATGTCTGTACCCGGAAGCGGAGCTGCCGCCAGCCACCTGGTTGGCCCAATGAGAAGGTCGTTCTGCCACGCCAGCATTATCGTCTGCGACTGCCTCAAGCCGGAGTTCGGTGAAGCCCTGGTCGCGGCGCTAAGGCGCATTGAATTCACCAATGCCGTGAGCCTGACGAGCAAAGACGAGCTGGAGCGGTTCGCCCGCCTCGGCGCCGACGTCATCTTCGTCAATCCGCACTGCCACGAGCAGAGCGAGGAAGAGTTCTTGAACGGCTTGAAGGAAAGGTGCCGCGGGCACGTCCAGCTGGTATTCATCAGCGATGAGGCGGCCCGCCCCGGCGGCCCACCGAGAATCAGTCGCACTAGGGCGCTGCATCCGGTGCCCCTGGGCAAGCTCATGGCCCAGCTGCAGCCGGAGTGGGAGCGCCACCAGCCCAAACGGATGGGCGGTCCGAACGACGACGCAATTGAAGAACTGAAACGTCGCTGAATCAAAGGGGGCGGTCGCCGAAGGCGACCGCCCCTCTCTCGTATCCAGAATCGTTCCTAGCCCTTCGGCTTCTCGCCAATGACCTCGTCTACGATGCCGTAGGCCTTAGCCTCGTCGGCGGTCATGTAGTAGTCACGGTCGGTGTCCTTCTCGACCTTGGCAATATCCTGCTTGGTGTGGCTGGCGAGAATCTTGTTCAGCCGATCGCGAATCTTGAGGATCTGCTCGGCCGTAATCTTAATGTCTGCGGCCTGCCCCTGGGCGCCGCCCATTACCTGGTGGATGAGGATCTGGCTATTGGGCAGGGCGAAGCGCCGGCCCGGAGCGCCGCCGGCCAGTAGCACCGCGCCCATCGAGGCAGCCAGGCCCACGCAGGTGGTGCTGACCGGGCACTGGATAGACTGCATCGTATCGTAGATTGCCAGGCCGTCGGTTACGCTGCCGCCGGGGGTATTCAGGTAGACCTTGATCTCCTTCTTAGGGTCCTGGCTCTCCAGGAACAGCAGCTGAGCCACGGTCGAATTCGCCACGCCGTCGTCGATGGCATCGCCGATGAAGATGATGCGCTCCTTCAGCAGGCGCGAGTAGATATCGTACGCCCGCTCGCCGTACTGCGACTTCTCGATAACCGTTGGGATCAGGTACATAGTGGGTTCTGGATACGTCGAATTTACCCGAAAGTCAAGCTTCCCGAAGAGCGGCCTGCAGCGCAACGAGCTCCGGCGACGCGTCGCCGGCTACGGCAATGGAGCCATCTGGCCGTTCCTCCAGGCTGCCCCGGAGGACGAAGCCGGATGCCTTGCGGTGGCCGCCGCCGCCGAACGCCGCCGCCATAGCGGCAACGTCTACGTCATCGGCGGTAGTCCTGACGCTGCCCTTCAGCGTTCCGTCGGCCTGCTCGCGCACGACCATGACCGTGGGTACGGCGCAGTGGGCGGCAATGAAGTTGGACAGGCCCTCGATGCCCTCGGCTCCCGCTACCTCCACGCTGCGTATGAACGTAACGGCGGTGGCGCTAGCCGGCAGGTAGCGGAGGCGGGCCAGCGCCGTGCCCCACAGCTTCCAGGCAGAGAGCGGCCGCGTGCGGGTGGTGCTGGCCACCACCTCGTGCCAGCGTCCGCCGGCGCGGACGAGGTGAGATCCAGCCGCCATGGCCAGCGGGGTAACCCCGGGGTTGGAGAAGGCGCCGGTGTCCGTAACGACGCCGCACAGCAGGCTGGTTGCCATATCCGGCGTAAGCTCTGCGCCCCAGCCGCGGAACATATAGTGCAGCAGCTCGCAGGTAGAGCTGGCCTCCGGCGCCAGCACGGCCAAGTCTACGCCGGCCGCCGTGGTTGTGGCGTGGTGGTCAACGGTGCACAGCGTGCCGTGCGGCAGCTCGGCAAGTAAATCAGCCACGCCGGCTACCCTCACCTCTGCGTCTACGGTGATTACCACGTCGTACCGCGCCGCCAGCTGCGAGCGATCGGTAACGATGCGGTGGCGGTGCGGCAGGAACCGCAGGTAGGCCGGCGCCGGGTCCACGCAGTAGGCATCCGCGGGAATGCCCCAGGCGTCGCACAGCTGCAGCATTGCCGTTGCTGCGCCCACGCAGTCGCCGTCCGGCTTACGGTGGGGAATGACCAGCACCCGCCCAGCGGCACGGACACGCCGACCCAGCTCGCGGGCTGCGGGCAGCTGCCGCTGCAGGTAGTCGGGCACGTCGAACATAACGGGCCACCTTACCCCGGCTGCGCGGCCGCGGCAATACCCCGTACAGACGTTGCGTTGCAACGTCTGTACATACGCATTGCAATGCGTCTCTACACCTCTAATTCTCTACCTCGCTCCTCGGCCGGCTCGAACCGTAGCTCGGGCGTCCGCCTCGTGCCGAGGATCTTGCCGAGTTCGAACCCGAAGTGCCTGCGGTGATTCCTCAGCCGACCAATGATGGCAGCAGATTTTGCCTCGGGCAGCACGCTCACCCGCACGGTAACGTAGTGCGTATCCGACGAAGTCTCGACGCCCGTTACGGTGACGAGCACGTCGCTCCACTCCTCCTCGCGGAGCAGCAGGCGGTTCAGCTCCTCCTGGAACGTGGCCGCAGCCTGGGCCCGGTGGTACGCCGGGGCTGGCATAGCTAACGTAGGTGGGCGTCCAGCTGGCGCCGGTTCACCTCTTCCTGGAACACCTCCAGCGTGTCCCCGACCGCTACCGCAGAGCCGAGCTTCAGCGACAGGCCGACCTCGCTGCCGGCCGCCGCCTCGGCAACCGTCTGCTTGCCGGACTGCAGCGTAGCTAGGTCGCCGTACGACACCGCCTCCCCGCCGCGGACCAGCTTGACCTTGGTCTCGGACTTCACAGTTCCGGCGGTAATTCGCCCGCCGACCACCTGGTCGCGGCCCTGCGCCTTGAACAGCGCCAGAACCTGGACCGTACCCAGCTGGCGACGGATGACCTCGGGAGCGATGAGCTCGCCCAGCTTAACCTCCAGCTCCTCCAGGAGCTTGTAGATGATGGTGTTCTGCAGCACGCCGATGTGGCGCTCGTGCGCCAGCGCCTTGGCCGAGCTGGTGAGGTCGGTGTGGTAGGCCACCACGGTTGCGCCGGTGCTCTGCGCAGCCAGGATGTCGGCGTCGTTCACGTAACCTAGGCCGCTCTTTACCACCTTCAGGGCAACCATAGACGACGTGAAGCGACCGAAGATTTCTAGCAGCGCCTCCAGGGATCCGAGCGTGTCCGCCTTAACCACCAGCAGCAGCTCGGGCTTGGCTACCTCCTCCTCGGCGCCCTCCTGCTTCTTGGCGGCCTGCTTCTGGGCAACGGGCGCGGAGGCTCCGCTGCCGGCGGCACGGCGGCTGGCCTTCAGCTTATCCTGGATCACCCGCTTGTCCTGCGTAACGCCCAGCACGTCGCCAGCCTTGGGCAGCGACTTGAGGCCCAGCAGCTTAGCCGGCTTAGACGGGCCTGCCTCGGCGATGACCTGGCCACGCTCATCCTTGAGGAGCCGCACGCGGCCGACTACGTCGCCGATTACCACCCAGTCGCCGGGGCGCAGGGTGCCGCGCTGGACGACGACGGTAGCCACCGGCCCCTCGCCCCGATCCAGGTGAGCCTCGATGATCAGCCCCTCTGCCGGAACGTCTACGGGCGCCCGCGGCGGCTGCAGGTCGCTCACCAGCAGCACCGTCTCCAGCAGCTCCTGCAACCCGGTGCCAGCCTTAGCCGATACGGGCACGGCCACAGCCTTGCCGCCGTAGTCTTCGGTGGCCACGTTCAGCTCTGCCAGCTGCTGCTTGGTGCGGTCGATGTTCGCGTCTGCCTTGTCTACCTTGTTGATAGCTACCACGAACGGCAGCTTCTCGCTCTGGATAATCTGCAGCGCCTCAATGGTCTGCGGCTGCACGCCGTCATCTGCCGCTACCACCAGAACGGCGACGTCGGCGGCACGGCCGCCGCGAGTACGCATCGAGGCGAACGCCTCGTGGCCTGGTGTATCTAGGAAGGTGATCGAGCGGCCGTTGATAGAGACTTGGTACGCACCCAGACGCTGGGTAATGTGGCCCGACTCGGTCGCGGCAACGTTGGCGTGGCGCAGCGCATCCAGCAGCGTGGTCTTGCCGTGGTCTACGTGGCCCATCACGACAACTACCGGCGGCCGCACCGGCTCATCCTCGTTGGTGGCGTGACGCGACGTAGGTTCCTCGCTACCGCTCGGAACGGTTGCCGCCTCGGCCGAGGCCGCTGTTGGCTTGAATCCAAGATCCTCGGCGATGATCGAGGCCGTATCGTAGTCAATGCGCTCGTTGATGTTGGCCATTACGCCGTTGCGCATCAGCTCGCCGATGACCTTGGCCACCGGCAGGCCCATGGCAGCCGCAAAGTCACGCACCGCAATGGCCGGCGGCAGAGACAGGGGCTTGCTGCGTCGGCTCTCGGCCTGGCGGGTCTGCTCGCCCAGGCCGACCTCGCGCACGCCCGAGGCAGCTGCAGCCTGCTCGCGCCGCTGCTTCTCCTTGCCAATGGCCTCGGTGATTCGCTCCACCAGCCGGTCGTCTACCTTAATGGCGCGACGGCCTACGGCGAAGCCTAGCCGGGGCAGCTGCTCCAGCAGCTCCCGGGTCGGCATCTGCAGCCTTCGGGCGAGTTCGGTAACATTCATGAATCAGTACTCTACGAGAAAAGGGTCTCAAAGTCAACGTATTGTCGCCTCCTTGACCCATTCGTACTCGGGGGCTACGGTGCCTTGATTTACCCATTCCATGGATGAGCAGCTAATCGCCAGCTTTGCCGAACTCCTGCAGCGTAGCCGCCGTGTGGCCGTGCTGCTGCGCCAGAACCCGAGCGTGGACGCAGCCGCCGCTGCCCTGGGCTGGAAGCTGCTGCTGGAAGCCGAGGGTCACGAGGTGTCGCTGGTCGCCGGGGGCGGCCTGCCGAGCCAGGCATCGTTCCTGCCCGGCGCAGACTCGGCGCGGACCGATCTTCCGCCTACGCCTTTCACCGTTACCGTAGCTACGGGTAGCGTAGCGCTGGGCAAGGTACGCTACGAGGTCAGCGACGGCAGCCTTCGGCTGCACATCCAGCCAGTTGCAGGCTCTCTAGACGGCGCCGTCGTTACATCAAAATCCGCAGACCGGCCGTTCGACCTGGTCATTAGCATCGGCTGCCCCACGCGGGAGAGCTGGGGCGGAGTGTTCGAGGGCAGCCGCGACATGCTGATGCACTGCCCCACCGTAGCCGTGGATATTCACCCCGGCCACCAGCGCTACGGCCAGCTGAACCTGCTGGACGTGGCCAGCCCCAGCCTGTGCGCCTCCTCTTTCTCCATCTGGTCTACGCGCCAGCCGGACATGGCGTGGCTCAGCGCCGACGTAGCCACGTGCTGGTACGCCGGCATCGTTGCGGCCACCGATCGGTTCAGCAGCCCGCAGGTTACGCCGGCCACGCTAGCGGCGGCGGGGCACCTGCTGGCATCGGGCGCAAACCGCGACACGACCATGGCTAACCTGTACAAGCGCCGCACGGTAGAGGAGGTACGGCTGTGGGGGAACGTGCTGGCGACCCTGGCCTGGGACGAAGCCAGCCGCCTGGCCTGGTGCACAGTTACCCGCGCCGACGTGGTGCGTAGCGGCCTCGCCGATTCAGACCTCACCCACCTGCTGCGGGAGGTAGCCGCTGCCTCGCCGCTAGCAGACGTAGCCGCCCTGCTGTACGAGCGCACGCCGGAGGAGACGGTGGTGTCGGTTGCGGTGCCCGGAGCGGTAGACGCACTGGCCCTGCTGCGTCGCTACCAGCCCACCGGGGATGCCGACGCGGCAGCCGCCACGGTCCCGGGCGGAATAGCCGAGAGCCGAGACCAGGTACTTGGCGCCATCCGCGAAGCCTTGGCGGCTGCCCGTGGCTCTACTACAGTACCAACGCCCAACGGCCCGTAGCTTCCGCCAAAGGCGGACCCGCCTCCGGCGGGCAACGGTTCCGCCTTGAGGCACCCCTTGATTCTACCTACCCCACCTCGGCCCGTAGCTCAACGGTTAGAGCAACGCTCTTATAAGGCGTCGGTTGGTGGTTCGAATCCACCCGGGCCGACCAGCCACTGCAAATACCACCATGCTATCCCGACTCAACGTGGCGCTGCGGGAGGCACAAGGCTCCTATTGCGACGATACGCAGAGATGAGACTAATGCTGGAAATAATTGCAGCGAGACCGAAGGCGGGTATCACGATAAACCATGATAGGAGAACGGAGGGTACCCCACATAGGTCAACGTAAGCTGAACAGCTAGTCCAGATGCTTAGACCGTAGATGGCTGCCGCAATTACGACATAGACGGCAACCATTAGCAGGATGGTAGCCACAATCCTTCTCATACCCCACCGGTAGAAAAGTAGGTGAGCCAATGACGAAGTGAACAGGATACCGAATACTACCGAGAGCAGATCTAAGAAGATCAAAAAATCGCCGGTGTCAGCCGCAATTAGTACCACGTGGAGAGCAGATAGTAGCAAAAAGCCAACCCAACCAATGCTTATTTTCCACCCCAGGGCCCTCATTGCAGCCTCATTCATATCCAATTCAAATTATACTGCGTACAGGGCAAAGAAGCTACTTCAAAAGTCTCGTAGTGACTTGGGGTAGACGGCTGGGGTCAAATTGAGTATCGTCCAAATCGTCTTTGCTCAATCGTATCGAACCGCTTCCTTACATCCTACATACGGGCATATAGCTCAGCTGGTTAGAGCGCTTCGTTGACATCGAAGAGGTCCCCCGTTCGAATCGGGGTATGCCCACCACCAATCCCACGCTATAGTACGGCCATGCCCAAGTGGACCGTACCCCCCGACGCCGGCAGGCTACGCCTGGACGTGTTCGTCGTGGGCCAAACCGGGCTGCCCAGGAACCAGGTCCAGAAGCTCATCCGGACCCAGGCGGTGCTGCTGGATGGCCGTGCCGCCAAGAGCGTGCACGAGTGGCTGGAGCCTGGCGCCAAAGTAGAAATGAAGAAGGTGGCACCGGCCAAGCCGGGAGAGCTGCCGACGATTGAGGTGCTCACGAAAGCTAAAGACTACATCGTCATCGCCAAGCCAGCGGGCATCGCGGTGCACGGCGGACCGGGTGTGCACGGCGCCACCGTGGTGGACTGGCTACTGAAGGAGTTTCCGAAGGCCAAGAAGGTCGGAGATGACCCCATTCGCCCCGGCATTGTGCACCGGCTAGATAAACCGGTGAGCGGCTGCATGGCGATTGCCCTGACGCAGCCAATGTTCGACCACCTCAAGAGCCAGTTCACCAGCCGCGATGTGCGCAAAGAGTACGTCGCGCTCGTGTACGGCGTGGTGAAGAACGACAGCGGCACCGTAGACGTGCCCATTGGGCGCAGCGACGCGGGATACTTCTCGGCTCACACACGCGCAAAAGCAGCCAGCCCCGAGCGAAGCCGAGGGGACCGTGAGGCGGTAACGGAATGGGAGGTACAGAAGCGGTTCAACAACGCCACGCTCATTACGCTGCGTCCGGCGACCGGGCGAACCCACCAGCTTCGGGTACACTGCAAGTTCATGGGCCACTCCATCGTCGGCGACACGGTGTATACCACCCGCAAGCAGCCGTACCGCCTGCCGCCATTGGCACGCCTCTTCCTGCACGCCGCCGAGCTGGAGTTCAGCGACCTGGCCGGGGAGAGGGTAGCGACGAGCTGCCCGCTGCCGCCGGAACTAGCAGGCTACCTCGCCGAGCTAGAGAGCTAGCTATGGCTAAGTTCCCATTGCTGCTGCTGTGCGGACCATCCGGCGCCGGCAAGACGACGGTGGTAAAGCTGCTGCGGCAGCTTCGGCCGGAAATTCTTGTCGGGGTAACGTACACCACTCGTCCCGCACGGCCGGACCGTGAGGACAAGGACATGCGCAACGTTACGACGGACGACTTCCACCAGCTGATCGCTTCTGGCGCCCTGGTTGAGCACGCCGAATTCGCCGGCCACCTGTACGGCACCGCGAAGGCCGAGCTGGATGCAGCGCTGGAGCGTGGACCCGTTCTGCTGAACCTAGAGATTGATGGCTGCCGCCAGGTAAAGGCCTCATACCCAGAAGCCACCACCATCTTCCTAGCCCCAGAATCTGTGGACGTCCTAGAATCACGGCTACGTAGCCGCGCAGACTACGACGAGGCAGACGTAGCCCGTCGCCTAGCACGTGCCCGGGCAGACTTGGCCCAGGCAGGCTGGTTCGAGCACCGGGTGGTGAACCCAGAGGGACAGCCCGAGGCTGCCGCAGCGGCCCTGGCAGCCATTCTTGACGGAAAGCCCAAGAACGGGTAGGTTCTATACTCTCAACTGAACCAAATATGACCGCAACTGCCACCCCCAAATCAGCCGACCAGCGTCCCGCTCAGCGCGACCAGCGCTGGGACGCCAAGCCCGGCGACACCGTTAAGGTGCACCAGGTTATCCAAGAGAAGAACGCCAAGGGCGAGGACAAGACCCGTATCCAGATCTTCGAGGGCGTGGTCCTGGGCCTACGCCACGGCCACGAGGCCGGGGCAACCATGACCGTCCGAAAGATCAGCGAGGGCGTAGGGGTCGAGAAGATCTTCCCCCTGCACGCACCCGTTGTCAGCAAGGTAGAGGTCGTCCGCTCCGCCAGCGTCCGCCGCGCCAAGCTGACGTACCTCCGCCAGAACGCCAAGCGGATGCGCGACCTGCGCTAGATCTTAGAAAACCTAGGCCGAGGTGGTGAAATTGGTATACACGCTACCTTGAGGTGGTAGTGGGGAAACCCGTGCAGGTTCGAGTCCTGTCCTCGGCACCAACCTTCGCTCTCACTGCGCTCGAGCTACGGTTGGCCTTTGGCCAATCCATAGATCGCGTAGACCAACGGGGTCTGAAAGCGAGGGTTGGTGCCGGCCATAGCCTCGGCGACGGCCGGCTTTAAAAATTCTCGGGCTCGTAGCTCAGCTGGTTAGAGCGACTGCTTTACACGCAGTAGGTCATAGGTTCGAATCCTATCGGGCCCACCATGTATACTCTAGGAATGGGACGTATTATTTGGGGGCTGCTCGTAGCTACGCTCGGCTTCTTCATCACCCGCTACGCCCACTGGATAGTTGAGAACTTCGGCTACATGCAGTGGGCCGAAGCCCACCTCGGCGGCAGCAGGACAGCCTGGAGGCTGATTGGGGTCGCCATTACCGTTGCCGGGCTGCTGGTAGCAACGAACCTCGCCGGCGCCCTGGTGCTAGCCGTACTCGGCCCTGCGATTCCGGGGTAGCATCGTCAGAAGCTTCACACGTGGGCCGTTAGCTCAGTTGGTAGAGCACCGCGTTTGCAACGCGGGGGTCGCCGGTTCGAGTCCGGCACGGTCCACCACCATACCTACGCGCACCGTGCGTAGAAATTTTTCATGCGTTAGAAAGTATTAACGCAGCCGCTGCTGCTTGCGCCGAGCTCTCAACCCTTCTTGACACCGCCACAGTTGTGCTAAAATAGTTTCATGCTGGTTGAGTTCAAAGTTCGCGTCGCCCCATGCGCGTGAGCAGAGAGCACAACAGGATTGCGAACGGTAACCGAGCACCTAAAGCTCTACCCCGCAACCGTACTCATACAGCACAAAGGAGGTGAGCAACATGGCCGCCAAGAAGAAGACCGCTAAGAAGAAGAAGCGCTAGTCTTCTGAAATCTCCGTTTTTACGTACGTGAGAGGCATGAGTCCCCCAATTGATTGGGGGCCTCATGCTATTCAGGCACGTGCTATATAAGGCTCTTTTGAGCCAATTTTTTACGGTCCGAGTCGGTGAATACCTTCACCGTTCCGTACTGGCCATCGAACCCAGCATCGATTGACAGCTCCCCCGCTCTAACGCGCCGTATTCCCTCGATGATCGTAGCGTCTCCGATGCGCGCGAGCGTTGCATCGTCTGCATCTAGCAGCAGCGGCAGCTCGGGCGCAATGCGTTCTACTATCGCACGGTACGCCGTCTGCACCTTCTTGCTTGCCATGCCGACGTCGAATGCATCCGCAATAATTTCTGGCAGCGGCACCAATGATCGGTACTGCGGCGCGCCGTCGAGAACGAATCCATCTGCTCGCTGCGCCAAGTTATCCACACGGTGCAGCACGCCGATGGTCAGCGGCCGCCGACACTTGGGGCATACTCCGTCCCACGCTTTCGTCTGCGTCGGCTCGCTACGCACGCCGCACGCACGGTGGCCGTCCACGTGGTACATACCCTCCTCGGGAAAGAACTCAACGGTGAAGAGCAGGCGTGATCTATCACGTCTCCGCAGCACGTCGAGGAACGATTCGTACGAGAGCTCGCCGAACTCTACCGCGTTGGCCTCACGCCCCAGCTTCTGGGGCGAGTGGGCGTCTGAATTCGATAGCAGCAGCAGGCTATCCAGGCTCGGCAGGCGCCAGTTCATCGGCGGGTTGCTGCTCAAGCCAGTCTCGATGGCGTTGATGTGTCCGGCGAGATCGCCGAAGCACTCCTCCAGGCTATCGAAGCCGCTCTTGGAGCCGAACACGGCGAACCAGGGCGTCCAGGCGTGGGCGGGGACGAGCTCGAAGCCGGGGTCCAGCTGCAGCAGCAGCTCCAGCAGGGCGTACCCGCTCATGCCGAGAATCGGGCGGCCGTCGGAACGAATGTTGCAGCCCCGTTCGGTGAGCGCCGCATTCAGCTTGGCGACCGCAGCTAGCGACGGGGCGAACACGCACAGGTGCAGCCGCCGTACCTTGCCGCCCTGCGAGTAGATGCAGGCTAGCTCGGTGGTAAGCATGAATCGCAAGGGGCGCGGCAGGTGCTCCCTAGCCTTGAGCTGGAACAGGCCAGGTTCGGTCTCCTCCAGCTTCGCCTCCAGTTCGCGGAACCACGCCGGGTGGGTGAAGTCACCGGTACCGACGATATCTAAACCCTTGTACGTGGCCCACTCTGCCAGGTGCTCTAGGTCGCTATCCTTAGACGTAGCCCGGGCGTACTTGGAGTGGACGTGCAGGTCGCAGAGGTAGCGCATAGCTACCCGGTAGCCTACCCGTGCTTCTCATCAAGCCGCAAGCAAGCAGAGTTAATGCAGTACCTCTGGCCGGTACCGGTCGGTCCGTCGGGGAAGACGTGCCCCAGGTGGCCGCCGCAGCGAGAGCACACCACCTCGGTCCGCTCCATGCCGTGGCTCGTATCCTGCCGTAGCTCCACGCTGCCGGGAATCGCCTGGTCGAAGCTGGGCCAGCCGGTGCCGGAGTCGAACTTAGTCCCGGCATCGAACAGCTGCTGCCCGCAGCCGGCGCAGCTGAACTGCCCCGACCCGTGGTAGCCCACGTACTCGCCGCTGAAGGGCGCTTCGGTCGCCTTCTCCCGCAGTACGCGGTACCGCTCCGGCGTCAGCTTCTGGCGCCAAGCCTCGTCAGAAGCTGGAAGTGATGTAGGCTCATTCGGCATGAAGCTAGGGTAGCCTAGCCATCTGCACGCTCGCAATGCCCTCATCATCCTGCGTTCGCCACGCGACGTAGGCGACTCCGGCACCCTGCCGTACCGCCAGATCCCTGGCTCCAGTCGGAACTGCGAAGCTACTCTCGGTCGGAGTGCCGAAGCTCACCGATCCACGCCGTAGACGATAGGGAATCTGGTACCGTCGCCCCTCAGACAGCGCACCGTCGCCGGCAACGACGACCAAGTCTAGGCTGCTCCGGTAGAGCTTAATCCAAACCAGGCGACGGGGCTGCTGCCAAATCTCCTGCGCTAGCGGCACAGATCCCCACCCCAAGCGTTCACCTCCGTCGGAGGATGCCGTGAGCTCGATGGACGCTGGCGTAACCACAGCTGCCGCTACCACCTTGCCCCGGCTATCTACAGCCATGGCCTGGTACGGCCCGCCGTCATCGTGGAGGGTGAGCGGCCAAGCCGCGAGGGTTAGGCGCGGCATCCCAATTAACGTAACCAGCATTGCTAGAACGAACGGTTTGTATTTCATAGGCAGCCAAGGTAGCCCGAGCCGCTCTCGGCCACAATGAAAAGCGCCGTCTTGCGACGGCGCTGGCCAACTGTAGGCGCGTGGCTGTTCTGTTTCGCGGTATCATGCCCCAACCACCTCGCTCAGGCCCGCGTCTCCCCCGTGCCTCATGGGGAGCCCCCCGTTAGGGGTATTCGCCATCCGTCAGGCTTGGTAGCCGGTTACCCGGCTAGGGCTTTTCTGCGCCTACTTTCTGTGAGGTTCAATTGATATGCCCAGTGAACCACCGAAATTACCCCCTGTCAATTATTGAAAAGCGTCGCCGTATGGCGACGCCGGTTCCACTGTTTTGCCTACCGCTAGCTCTGGTCTGCGACGAACGGTGCGGAGATAACCAAGACTGCCAGGGCGCAGATAATGAAAGCGAGCAGGGGCACGACACCTACGGCTCGCTGCCAGCCGGTCGCTCCATCCCATCGACGCTGTATCCAGTCACGTAATCTCTCCACGCTATTGAACAGCCACATAGCTCCTCCTGTAGCTCGGCTAGTTCTTGGGGCAAGGTTCGGTACGACGCCAATATGCTCCAGCAGAAAGCGCAGGTCAACAGCAAAAGGCGCCCCTCGTGGGGCGCCCCGTGCGAACGCTGAACAGCAAAGTCTTGGCGGCGGCCTACTCTCGCACCCGTTAGTTTACAGGCACTACCATCGGCGCTGGCGGGCTTAACGGCTCTGTTCGAGATGGGAAGAGGTGTACCCCCGCCGCTCGAGCCACCAAGACGCTGCTGTCCAAATGCCCCCTGGGGGGCAACCGAGATCACCGCACTAGACGTAGCATGCTACGTCTCTACTGAACCGAACGCTGCTAGTACTGTGGTCAACAGCTCGGCCGATTAGTACTCCTCCGCTGCACGCCTTGCGGCGCTTCCACGTAGAGCCTATTAACCTGGTCATCTTCCAGGTGCCTGGTACAGAATCCTAATCTCGGGGACAGCTTCCCGCTTAGATGCTTTCAGCGGTTATCTAATCCGTACGCCGCTACCCAACGATGCCCTTGGTAGGACAATTGGTACACGGGAGGTACGTCCTCTTCGGTCCTCTCGTACTAGAAGAGGGCCCCCTCAAGATTCTAACGCTCGTGGTAGATAGGAGACCGAACTGTCTCACGACGTTCTGAACCCAGCTCGCGTACCGCT
>CAZHXI010000014.1:0-17762 GCA_964536515.1 uncultured Gammaproteobacteria bacterium
GCGAGAAGATCTCCTCTTTCCCATCCGCGTACAGAACCGTCGCCAGGCCGTCCCCGAACTCCAGTGCGGTCTCTAGGCTATCCGCTAGCCGGCGGGTGAAGCTCTCGTCGTCGCTCACCTCCAGCCGGTCTACGGCCACGTCTAGGCTGTGCTTCTTCTGCTTGTCTAGCTTGGTGTCTTCCGCCTCCTCAATCGACATCAGCTGGCCGTCCAGCCGCACGCGGGTAAAGCCAGCCCGGCGGATGCGGAAGACGTGGTTGCGGTGCTCGCCCTTCTTGTCGGCAATGACCGGAGACAGCAGGGTGAATGCGGTGCCGCTGGGCTTGGCGGCAATGGCGGCGATCATCTGCGGAATAGTCTGCTGCTGCACCGGCTTGCCGCACTGCGGGCAGTGGGGCAGCCCCAGCCGCGCGAACAGCAGGCGCAGGTAGTCGTGGATCTCGGTTACCGTGCCTACGGTGGAGCGCGGGTTGTGGCTCACCGACTTCTGGTCGATGGCAATAGCCGGGCTAAGGCCCTCGATCGATTCTACGTCCGGCTTATCCATCAGCCCCAGGAACTGGCGGGCGTAGGTGGAGAGGCTCTCCACGTAGCGACGCTGGCCCTCGGCGTAGATGGTGTCGAAGGCGAGGGAAGACTTTCCCGAGCCAGACAGGCCGGTGATAATCACCAGCTTGTTGCGCGGCAGCGTTACGTCGATGCCCTTCAGGTTGTGGACCCGCGCTCTCCTAATGACGATGTTGTCGGCCATGGGTCGTGCAGCGGATGTAAAGGCTCACACTGTACGCCGAATCCGAGCGTGGGTCAACCACGGCGCAGCGGGAATGAACAGAGCCGCCCACGTGGGGGCGGCTCTCGTTTGCTATTTCGTCTCCTCTGTAAGCACCTGGTTCCGGGGCTGGGCTTCGAACTTTATTCTGACGTTGGCAATGGGCTTGTCGCTGCGGTGGCTAAAGATTTCTCCGACCACGCTGCCGGTTACCAGGCCGCCGGCGCTCCACCGAACGGGGCCCACCAGCCTGGCGCGGATGTGTACGGTGTTGCCCGGATAGGCGTTGCCGTGGAACTTAGCTACGACAGAGCGGAAGGTTGGTACCAGCTCCGGAACCTTGGCTGTATCCAGGTGAGCCAGCAGCAGGCTGGCAGCTTGGCCAACCATTTCTTGCCACAGGTAGTTTGGTACGGTTGGGTGCCCCGGCCAGTGGCCCACGAAGCAGGGGTGCTCTGGCCGAAAGTGGAAGTAGGCGTTAGCTTCGGTGGCGCTGGTAACCTCGCCGCCATCCAGCAGTAGGGCGGGGCCGCGGAGGGTAACCAGCTTCTCGATGCTGGCCCGGTCCGGGAATTTGTACGGGTAGGTGAGCTCCTTCGATTCGGGTGGGTCAACCCGCTTTCTCGTTGCCATCGTATTCTCCTTTCATAGAGCATGACGCCGCCACTGTAGGCCTGCCGGGGTGGGGGGGTCAAATACGAAAACCCACCCCTCGACGTTGCTCAGGGTGGGTTGCGTTGCGCTATGCAAATGCGAGGTGCGCGTGCTCTGCATCGTAGATGCAGAAGTGGTGGCTGGGTATTGGCGTGCACGGGCCGTGGTTGCCGCTCGGTAGCTCGGGGTACATTAGCCTCCGCTGCTCGGCGGTCGGCGGATCGACCAATAGCCCCATCTCCCAATGTAACGTTGCCGTTGCCGCCTGCTGCAGACGCTGCTTGGCACGTTCCTGACGTTCCTGCCAGGTGAGATTCTTCCTGCTAGACATTCGACCTCCTGTGCTTCGTAAAGTTCGGTAATGTACTTCGCTATACCGAACCGTTCGGCTATAGTCAAGCTATGGCCGCCAAGAAGACAGGCGAGTTCGCCCACCTGCAGCCCCAGCTGGCTAGCGTGCCGCACCAGCCGGGCGTGTACATCTACCGCGACGCGGGCGGACGGGTGCTGTACGTGGGCAAGGCTAAAGACCTGGCCAAGCGCGTGGGCAGCTACTTCGCCAAGCCGCGGGCGCTGGCGCCGGCCAAGCAGATTATGGTCAGCCGGATTGCGGATATTGAGACGGTGATAGTGGAGAGCGAGAGCGAGGCTCTGCTGCTGGAGGCGAACCTCATCCGTAAGCACGTGCCGCCGTTCAATGTGGTGATGAAGGATGACCGCAGCTTCGTCTACGTGCAGGTAGATAGGAACCCGCCGCAGGTACGGGTTACGCGCTACCCCAAGCGGGGCGAGGGGCGGCGGGTATTCGGTCCGTACGCCTCTGCCGACACGGTGTACCAAACGTTGCGCGCGCTTAAGTCCGCGCTCGTCGGCGCCAGCTACCTGCCGGGCCTGTTCGTAGTTCCGCGGCGGGGGAGCCTGCTGCCCCCGCTGGGGTCAGATAGCGCGTCTACGTCCTTCACCGGGCAAGACCAGGTGCAGGCCGCGGCGGCGGCGGCCGAGGTCGAGCAGTTCCTAGCCGGCCGAACCCAGCGGGTGGTTAAGCTGCTGCAGCGCCAGCTTAGGTCCGCCGCCGCCGAGCGGCAGTACGAGCGCGCCGCTTCGCTACGCGACCAGCTGCAGGCTATAGCGCGCGTGCTGGAGCGCCAGCAGGCCATTACCCCACGCAGGGTGGACTGGGACGTGGTCAGCCTGTTCCGCGAGGGCAGCCGCAGCGCCGTGAACGTGTTCAAGGTACGCGGCGGCAAAATCATCGACCGCGTGGTAACGGCGCTGGAGCACGGCGCCGACGTGCCAGACCAGCAGGTGCTGGATGGCTTCCTATCGCAGCTGTACCAGGCCACGGATGATCGGCCGAAGGAGACGGTGGTCGGGCCCAGCCGCGGGCTACGTGGAGAGCTGTGGCGCAAGGGCCTGCAGAATGCCGAGCACCACCTACGTGCAGATGCCCTGCGCCACCAGCCCACGTGGGACGGCGTAGCCGCCAGTCGCCAGCTGGCGGTCGCCCTGGGTCTAGCTGGGCCGCTGCACCGCATCGAGCTCATCGACGTTTCGCACCTGCAGGGCACCAGCGCCGTAGCATCGCTGGTCGTGGCGACCGACGGGGCGCCAGACAGCAGCCAGTACCGTCGCTACAGAATAAAGCTGGCACGTGGCGGGGATGACTACGGCTCGATGCGTGAGGTGGTGGGTCGGCGCGGCGTGCGGCGCGACTGGCCGCGGCCAGACCTAATGGTGCTCGACGGCGGGGCGGGCCAGCTGGCTGCTGCGCGTGAGGCGCTGGCCGGCACGCCGCTCGCGGACGTTCCCACCGCGTCCATCGCCAAGCGTGAGGAGCTGATCTACGTGGAGCCCCGTACGGCCCCGCTGCGGCTGCCGCGGCGCTCGGCTGCCCTGCTCTTGGTGCAGCGCCTGCGAGACGAGGCGCACCGCTTCGCCATCACCTACAATAGGGCGCTCAGGAGTAGGGCAATTCCGGGGGGGAGCAGAATATATTGAGACACGGAGACAGGAAGACACGGATAGGAGAGTCAAAGTCTATGTGTCTCAGTGTCTTCGTGTTTTCATAAACTCATTGACTATCCTGCCCCCGTCTGGTACCGTTCCCCATACAGTTTATGCGTACAGCTATTGAAGTTGCGCTCATCGTGGTGTCGGTCCTACTGACCGTCGCTATTCTGATGCAGAAGCGGGGCACGGGCCTGGGCGGCGTGTTCGGCGGCGAGGGCAGCGTGTACCTCACCAAGCGCGGCGCCGAGAAGGTAATCTACGTTGCGACAATTATCCTCGCGGTGGCGTTCGTTGCCCTGGCTTTGGCGGCGCTGCTGCTGAACCAGGCCTAGCTTACGTCGCTGCTCCAGCGAATTCGAACTTGGCTGCGTAGCCGGATAGCCGGTACGGCAAGCCTGCACCCGGCGCTCGAGCGCCAGCGGCGTTTCGACGAGGGCGCGGTCAGCTCGGGCCGTCGGGCAATCCCCGGCCTGCGGCAGCTGCGGGCGCTGCCCACCCTCATGGCGCCGGGGGAGCGGCGGGCTGCGGCGTCTCTGGCGGCGCTGCTCGTAGTTAGCCTCGCCACGCTCGGCGTGCGCGCGTGGTGGCGTTCGGCCGAGACGGTGCCGGTCCCCGGCGGCACCTACACCGAGGGCTTGGTCGGCACGCCGCAGTACATCAACCCCATACTCGGGGTGGCGAACGACGTAGACCGTGACCTAGCCACCCTGGTGTTCTGCTCTCTGGCGAAGATGGACTCGACGGGGCAGGTGGTGCCCGACCTAGCCGAGTCAATTGACCTATCTGCCGACGGCCAGACCTACACCGTTCGTATTCGTAGCAACGCGACGTGGCACGACGGCAGCCCCGTAACGGTAGATGACGTCGCCTTCACCGTCAGCAGCCTGCAGGACGAGACGTTCCCGGTTGCCACGGCGGCGGTCTGGTCCGACGTAGACGTAGCCGTGGTGGACGATCGGACCCTGACGTTCAAGCTGCCCCGCCCGTTCCCGGACTTCCGCCAGGCGTTGACCGTCGGCCTGCTGCCGTCGCACCTCTGGCGAGACATTCCGGCGGCGAACGTTAAGCTGACGACGCTCAATAGCCGACCCGTCGGCTGCGGCCCGTTCGCCATTGCCAAGCTGACCCGTGATAGCCGGGGGAACGTGCGCACCCTTTCGCTGCAGCGCCACGTGGGCTACCACGGCAAGCTGCCCTACCTGGACGAGCTGGTATTCAAGTTCTACCCCGACTACGAAACGGCCGTGGCGGCGCTGCTGAACGGGAATATTCAGGGGCTGGGCTCGCTGCCCGCCGCCTCGGTCCGCGCCGCGGCTGACCGTCGCAGCTTGAGCCTGCACCGGCTGACCGTGCCGCAGTACACCGCCGTTTTCTTCAACCTCCGCGCCTCCGCCCTCATGCAGAAGCCCGAGGTGCGGCGGGCGCTGACCCTAGCCGCAGACCGCGGCGCGGTGCTGGCCGGCGCGTTGGATGGACAGGGGCAGGTGGTGGATGGCCCCGTGCTGCCGCCTCCGGCGGATGCACCGCAGCCCAATGTTGGTGCAGATACAGACGCCGCACGTCGTGCGCTATCCGAGGGCGGATGGAAGGAGCAGGGCGGCCAGTGGGTCAAGGGCAACGCGACCGCAACCGTTAAGCTGCTGGCCGCAGATAGGCCCGAGCACCGTGCCGTCGCCGAAGCTCTGGCAGCTAGCTGGCAGGCTGCCGGCATTGGCACGAGCGTGGAGCTGGTAGACAGGCTTACCCTAAGGGAGCGCGTCCGTGCCGGTGACTTCGAGGCAGTGGTCTTCAGCGAGTCGCTCGGGTCCACCGGCAGCCCGTTCGCCTTCTGGCACTCCAGCCAGGCTGGCGCAGGCGGGCTCAACATCAGCGGCTGGAGCAACCGTGACGCCGACGTCCTGCTGGAGCAGGTCCGGGCCGCCGCCGATCCAGCTGAGCGCCTGGCTGCCCTGGCTAAGTTCCAGGAGCTGGTGAAGCAGCAGCAGCCGGCGCTGTTCCTGTACAGCCCAACCTACGTCTACCCCGTCAGCGCTTCGATCAAGGGCATCCGTGCCGACCGCCTGGGTACGCCCTCGGACCGATTCAGCGGCATCGCCGACTGGTACATTAAGACGAAGAGGGTCAGGTAGGGGGGTAGGGTAGGACGTAGGACACAGGACCGAGGACGGGGAAGTTGCTTTTTTCATGTGTCCTAAGTACTGTGTCCTGTGTTCTTTCTTATGCCGGAGTGGTGAAATTGGTATACACGCATGGTTCAGGACCATGTGGGCGCAAGCTCGTGGAGGTTCGAGTCCTCTCTCCGGCACCACTTACACCCCAGCTCCTGTAGCTAGGGGAGCATTGCCTCTGTCGTAAGTACTTGCGGTGTAGGCGAATCTCTGTTACTATTCAGTTATTGATGTGTTTCCCGACCCTCTGGCTGCGGCTACGGCGGGACCAGCAATTATTGGCCAGAAGGCTTGTAGGTAACGGTCGAAGCTACCTACGTTAATCTGTAAAGACGCAAAATATTGCGTCTCGTAAAAAAGAACGGCTGCAATAGCCGAACAGTTTTGTATGACAGAATCGAATTCAAGGCCCGCCTTCGCCAAGGCTCCGGTGGGCAGTAGCTCCGCGCCGCGGAGCAGTAATCAGCGCCCGCACAGCGGCGGGCAGCAGCGCGGACCAGTGCGCCACGGGGACCGTCGAGGTCCGGGCGGCCAGGCGGGCCGCGGCGGACGCTCCGGCGGCAAGCGCGGCAAGAGCCGCCGCCCCAACACCAGCCAGACCAAGCCCTGGCTGAGCGAGCCCAAGGGCGTGCCGGCGGTGTCGGCGACGCCGGCTGACCCCAGCGTGCTGCGCATCATCCCGCTCGCGGGCTGCGACGGCATCGGCCGCAACATGACCGTGCTCGAGTACGGCGGCGACATCATAATCATCGACATGGGCCTGCAGTTCCCGGACGAGGACATGCCGGGCGTGGACTACATCATTCCCAACATCGCCTACCTGCGGCCGCGGGCGCAGAACATTCGCGCCGTAATCTTCACCCACGGCCACCTCGACCACATCGGGGCAGTGCCGCACCTGCTGGGCGAGTTGGGCAACCCGCCGCTGGTCGCCACGCCGCTCACCATGGCGCTCATCAAGCGTCGGCTGGACGACCACAAGTTCCCCATCAAGCGGCTGAAGGGCCACCAGGTTCGCTCCATCGATGAGAAGCTGACCCTGGGCAAGTTCCAGGTAGAGTTCTTCGCCACTAGCCACACCATCATGGATTCGCTCGGCATCATCGTTAAGACGCCGAACGGCACCGTGGTGCACCCCGGCGACTGGAAGTTCGAGGACAGCCCCAAGCTTAAGCACCCCGCCGAGTACGACCGGCTGGCCGAGCGGCTGAAGGGCCAGCGCTCCGTGATGCTGCTTGATAGCACCGGCGCCACCAAGCAGGGCCACCAGATGGCTGAGAGCGAGATCGTGGGCACGCTCGAGCGCCTGCTGACGCAGGCCAAGGGCCGCGTGATCATGGCTACCTTCTCCAGCATGCTCGAGCGCATCAACATCGTCCTGGGCATCGCCGAGAAGCTGGGCAAGCGGGTAGCCTTCGACGGCTTCTCGATGAAGGCTAACGTGGCTATCGCCAAGCAGCTGGGCTACCTCAAGTTCAAGCCGAGCACCGTCATCGACGTAGCCCAGGTGGACGACTACCCGCAGGGCAAGGTCATCATCATGTGCACCGGCGCCCAGGGCGAGGAGCGTGCGTCGCTGATGCGTATCGCCAACGGCGACCACCGCTTCCTCAAGCTGCAGAAGACCGACACGGTCATCTTCTCGTCGTCGGTCGTCCCCGGCAACGAGCGGACGGTGCAGCGCCTGAAGGACGCCCTCTACCGCCAGGCGGGCGAGGTGTACCACAACGAGCTGATGGACGTGCACGCCGGCGGCCACGCCATGGCGGGCGACATCGCCCTCATGCTGCAGCTGGTCAAGCCCGACTACGTGGTGCCCACGCACGGCAACTACTACATGCTAAAGGAGAACGGCAAGACGGCATTGCGCCTGGGCTGGAGCCAAGACCACGTGCTGGTGCCGGACGACGGCCAGGTGATTTCGTTCAACCGCGACGGCGGCAAGCTGACAGAGGAGCGCGTGCCGGCCGACCACGTGTTCGTGGACGGACTGGGAGTGGGCGACGTCTCGCACGTCGTGCTCCGCGACCGCCAGGCGCTCGCCAACGACGGCATGGTGCTGGTGGTGGCGGCGGTGCAGGGCAGCAGCGGCAAGCTCATCGGCAAGCCCGAGATCATCACCCGCGGCGTGGTGCCGCCCACCGAGCAGTCTGGCCGCACGCTCATCGAGCAGGCGCGGCAGCAGGTGCGCCAGCTGCTGCAGGGCGGCGCCAAGGGCAAGACCGCGAACGTCAACTACATCAAGGACCAGATCCGCAACGAGCTGGGCCAGTTTATCGTCCAGAAGATAGACCGACGGCCGATGATCCTCCCCGTTATCATCGAGGTGTAAATAGTCACGTCATTGCGAGGGATCCCCGCTGCACCAGCAGCGGGGATTTCCGTGGCAATCGGCTCGATCAACGCGACCGCCACGGCCGCCCAAAGCGGCCTCGCGGTGACGTGTTGAGGCTTTGACCTGCCGCCCCATCCGTTCTACCGTACCTGCATCGTATGCCAGTACTCGTCTCGGGCATCCAGCCCACCGGCAACCCCCACCTGGGCAACTACCTGGGCACGCTGCGCCAGTGGCCCAGCCTGGAGGGGCAGCACAGCTGCTACTTCTTCGTCGCCGACCAGCACGCCCTTACCGTGGCTCCCAAGCCGGATGCGCTACGGGCTCAGTCGCTGGAGGCAGCGGTGGACGTCCTGGCCCTGGGCATAGACCCCGAGCGGTGCAGCCTGTTCGTGCAGTCGCACGTGCCGGCCCACAGCCAGCTGGCCTGGATGATCAACTGCGTCATGCCCCTTGGGGAGCTCGAGCGCATGACCCAGTTCAAGGACAAGGGCGAGCAGCGCGGCAACGTGAACGCCGGGCTGCTGACCTACCCCTCGCTGATGGCGGCGGACATTCTGCTGTACCGCGCCGAGGTGGTGCCGGTGGGGGAGGACCAGGTGCAGCACCTGGAGCTGACCCGCATCGCCGCACGCAAGCTGAACGCGGCGTACAAGCTGCAGCTGCCCGAGCCCAAGCCGCTGCTCACGGCCCAGGCTAGGGTGATGTCGCTGGCGGATCCCAAGCGCAAGATGAGCAAGTCAGCTGGCGCCGCCCACTACATTGCCCTGCGCGACGAGCCCGAGGTGATTGCCAAGAAGATTGGCAAGGCTGTCACCGATGGAGGCGAGGGAAAGTCTGCTGGCGCCGCCAATTTGCTGGACCTCCTCAAGGAGTTCGCCGACCCCATGGTGTACCAGCAGTACAAGTCTGGTGCAGACGACGGCTCGCTGCAGTACGGCGAGCTGAAGCAGGTTCTCTCCGGCGCCATCGCCAGCCACTTCGCCGCCTACCGAGAGAAGGTAAAGGAGCTAGAGGCGAAGCCGGACTACGTCCGCCAGGTTCTAGCCGAGGGCGCGAAGAAGGCCAACGCCGTCGCAAGCGCCACGCTGGCCGAGATCAGCGAGAAGGTTGGGTTGCTAGCCTAGGTCGGCGCGTCCCACGTCTGCGACGGGTGCCGGCCACCACAGGCTGGCCTGCTTGGCGAAGCGCGCCGGATCATCCGTGGTGCAGAATTTAACCTCGCCGCGTCGCTCGAGCTGCGCTTCTATTTCGGGGTGGCGTTGGAGGTAATCCGCTAGCTTGCTGGCTGTGATCGGGCCGGCGTGCAGAACCTTCGTCCGCTGGGGCAGCAGCTGGTGGATGGCGGGCAGCAGCAGGGGGTAGTGCGTGCAGCCCAGAATGACCGTATCTACCCCGGCGTCTGCCAGCGGACGTAGGTAGCCCTTCAGGATGTGCCGCGTGGTCGTCCGCTTAGCCCAGCCCTCTTCGATGAGCGGCACCAGCAGCGGTGCGGCTTGCTGAACTACATTTGTCCCCGGGCGGAGCTTGGCTAGCTCGTGCTCGTAGGCGCGAGATTCAACCGTGGCCCGTGTGGCCAGTACGCCCACGCGTCCACCCGTTGCCTGCGCTGCGGCCTCTGCGAGCGGGCGGACCACGCCCAGAATCCTCTTCGGCTTGTTCGGATCTGTATCTAAAGACGGCAGCCAGCTCTGTTGCAGCGTGCGTAGCGCCTGGCTGGAGGCGGTGTTGCAGGCGAAGATGACCAAACTGCAGCCTTGGGAGAGTAGCCACTCGGCTGCCTGCCGGCTGAACTCGGTAATCGTCTCGCGGCTGTGTCCGCCGTACGGCGCCCGGGCGCTGTCTGCTAGGTACAGGTAGCTGTACTGGGGCAGGGCACGGCGGATCTCTTTGAGGACCGTCAGCCCGCCTAAACCTGAATCGAATATTCCAATCATATTTGCACGTAGTTGAATCCGGTGGGGTCCGGGGTTATTGTTGCGCCCCGAGATCTGCACCGAGGGGAGGCCGCAAGCGCATCAATAACCCCGGCACTTCTTTGGATACTTTCTTGGTGACAAGAAAGTATCTACCCAGCGGCCTTGGCTGCCGCTACCACCTCTGCCTCGCGTTGCTTCTGCTCCTCGGCGGTGTTGGCTTCCAGGGTGATACGGAGTAGTGGCTCGGTGTTGGAGGGCCGAGCGTTGAACCACCAGGTGGGGTACTGCACGGTCAGGCCATCCAGCTCATCCTGCTGCCCGTCGGCGTACTTAGCCTTCAGCGCCGCTAGCGCTGCCGGGATATTGGAGTGGGTAAAGTTAACCTCGTCGCCGCGGAAGTAGGGCGTAATCTCAGCAACCAATTCAGATAGCGCCCGCGGCTCGCGCGACAGCAGGTTGAGGATGTAGATGAAGGCCATGAAGCCGGAGTCGGCGTAGGCGTTCTCGCGGAAGGCGAAGTGGGAGGAGACCTCGCCGCTCAGGCGGCCGCCGTGCTCCTTCAGCGCGCCGGCGACGTTGACGAAGCCGACCGCTGCTCGGACCGGCTTGCCGCCCCACCTGGCGATGAACTCCGGTACCGCCTTGGAGCAGATCAAGTTATAGGCCACGGCAGTGCCCGGCTCCTTGCGCAGCGCCTCCTTGGCTAGCAGCAGCAGGGTCTGGTCGCCGCGGACGAGCTTGCCGTTCTCATCCAGCGTGAACAGGCGGTCGGTGTCGCCGTCGAACATGAAGCCGGCGGTAGCGCCCAGTTCGCGTACCTTAGCGCCGGCAGTAGCAGCCGCTCCGTCAGCCAGCGGGTTAGATGGCCGGTTGGGGAAGTGGCCGTCGAGCTCGGCGAACATCAGTTCCACACTAACCGAGCTGGGCAGCAGGGGCTGCAGCAGCGGTATAACCTTGCCGGCCATGCCGTTGCCAGCATCCACCACCACCTTCAGCGGCTTACTGGTGTCGATATCTATCGCCTTGGCGATGTGCTGCAGGTACTGCGGGTACAGATCTGCCTCACTCACCTTACCAACTAGCGTGTCATCCCGGACTTGATCCGGGATCTGTTTCTGCATTTCTTCCAGAACCTCCGTCCCCCGAATCCAGGCCATACCCTTGGCCACGGCCTTGCAGCCGTTGTACTCGGCGGGGTTGTGCGACGCGGTAACCATTACGCCGCCGTCGTAACCAAGGCCGCTGACGGCCAGGTAGACGAGGTCTATTGGCACTTCGCCCACGTCGTGGACGTTCACGCCGCCGGAGGTGAGGCCCGAGATGAGGGCGGCTGATAGCTCGGGCGAGCCCAGGCGCATGTCGCGGCCGACCGCAATTTTGATCGTGTCCGGTTGCTGGCTAGCGATTTGGCTGAATTTAGATGCCAGCGCCCGGCCGATAGCCTGGAACATGTCCGGCGTCAGCTGGGTGGGGTAGATGCCCCGCACGTCGTACGATTTGAAAACGGATGTATCCATAGGCGGTTAGGATACGGCAGGCAGCAGTGGACGGCAAAAGTCCCCCGTTCTTTAGGCGGGGGACTGGAGCTGTGCGGAGGAGGTCAGCGATTCCGTCGGCCAGGCTTGGGCAGGGGGCTCTGCTTGGGCCCATTCTCCGTACGGATCGGGCTCTGCTTGGGGCGGCGTGCGACCATAACGGGACTCTTCTCGATGACGTCCTGCTGCTCGTCGTCGATCGGGGTGCCGCGACGGCCGATGTCGCCTTCGCGCCGCGCCCTGGCATTAATTACATCTCGGCAGTTGTCGCCGAAGCGAACCTGTCGCTTACGAATTTTTTCGATTCGTTTGGTGCGCTGCATTCTGTGCTCCTCGCTTTGTATTTCGTCCGGCAACCTGCACGGACGTCTATTTACGGTGCGTACAGCAGGGGATGGTACGCCGGTCCGGCGAGGGCATCAAGCCCCTTTGACCGTGCCGGCTCCAGCCCGTACCCTGGTGCTATGGCTAACGACGTCGCGTCTCTCATCTCGGCCGAGCTGGCTCGCCAGCGGTCCACCCTCACGCTAATCGCCAGCGAGAACTACCCTAGCCAGGCGGTAATGGACGCCACGGGCTCGGTGCTGACGGCCAAGTACTCCGAGGGCTACCCCGGGGCTCGCTACTACGGCGGCAACCAGGTGGTAGACGAGATAGAGAACCTGGCGATCGCCAACGCCAAGTCTACCTTTGGGGCTGAGCACGCCAACGTGCAGCCGTACTCCGGCTCGCCGGCCAACCTGGCGGCGCTGCTGGCGCTGGCCGAGCCCGGCAGCACCATCATGGGGCTGGCGTTGCCCAGCGGCGGCCACCTCACCCACGGCTTCAAGGTCAGCGCCACCGGTAAGCTGTTCCGCAGCGTGCAGTACGGGCTGGGCGAAGATGGGCTGTTCGACTTCGAAGCTATCCGCCAGCTGGCGATTGCCGAGAAGCCGGCGATTCTCATCTGCGGAGCCACCGCCTACCCGCGGACGATTGACTTCAGTAAGTTCAAGCAGATTGCGGACGAGGTCGGGGCGAAGCTGCTCGCCGACATCGCGCACATATCCGGCTTGGTGGCCACCGGCCTCCATCCCTCGCCCGTGCCCCACGCCGACGTGGTGACGATGACCACGCACAAGATGCTACGCGGCCCCCGCGGCGCCATGATTCTATCCAAGGCCGAGCACGCCAAGTCGGTAGACAAGTGGATCTTCCCGGGTTTGCAGGGTGGGCCGCACAACGGCACCACCGCCGCCATTGCCCAGTGCCTAATCGAGGCGCAGACGCCCGAGTTCAAAACATACTGCCAGGCTGTCGTGGCCAACGCCCAGGCTCTGGCTGCCGCTATGGTTGAGCGCGGCCTGACGCTGGTAACCGGCGGCACCGACAACCACCTGCTGCTGGTAGACCTGCGCCCGCAGGACGTGAGCGGCCGCGAGGTAGAGGAGCGTCTGGAAGCTGCCGGCATCGTGGCCAATCGCAACACCGTACCCAACGACCCGCGGCCGCCGCGTGAGTCATCCGGCCTGCGCTTGGGCTCGCCTGCCCTCACCACCCGTGGCTTGGGCGAGGCAGAGTTCCGCCGCCTGGGCAACGTAATCGCCGACGTCATCCTGCAGCCGGGCCAGGCATCCAGCGACGCCGCAGCTAAGCTGGTAGCCGAGCTTACCGCTGCCTTCCCCCTGTACGAGTAAACGAAAGCGGACCCACATTGGGTCCGCTGTTTAGGCGTGTTCGTTTGTGCTGCTACCTCACCATGAAGGGGTGGTCTGGTTCATCCCAGCATACCGCGAGGTGTCCGCTAAGGAGCAGCCCGAAGAGGGCTCGTTTGATGCCCAAGATTTGAGCGGACGTAGGTCGCAGCATTCCCAACTCTTTCGCCACTTTAGAAATGACGTCGTCCTGGGCGAGGTACATGCGATTCCAGGCCCATATTCTTGAACGCCTCTTGCGCTCGACTATGTCCCTGCAGACCCGCAGCGTCGTTGCCGTAAAGCCGCGTCTCTCTCGGCGATTCTTACTCCGTTTCAATGGAGCCTCCTTTTAAATATATCTAAGTGCTTGATGACCCTTTCTACAGCTGCCAGTAGCGCAGGTCAAGGTGGCTAGCGCTACGCGACCTCCCAGCTATCCCCGAGTACCGGTTGACGAAAGCGGACCCCGTTGGGTCCGCCCTTGTTGTCGTGGCTAGTTAACGCGAATCGGTCGGTTGCCGTGTGGGCTGTCGGCCATGACCTTGAAGACGCCCCTCCTAATGAAACCTGAGACAGAGCCTGAGATTCTGCGCATTAGCTTCTCATTCTTTGCTGCGCTCCGTGAGGGTACCCATCCCATGAGTCGGAAAACCCTCGCGGCTACGTCGTCGTCTACCCAGTAGACCCAGCGGATTCTCTTCCCCGCCGCTTTCTTCTTCATGGCGATATCCTGGTAGGTCTGCAGGACCGCTGCGCCTATTTCCTGGCGCTCTTTTTTAATGCGGCGTCTCGCCGCGGTCATCCTCGTTGCCAATTGTGCTTACCTCCGTGTTTGAATGGGTGCAGGATACAGCTTTCTACAGCCGGCGCTCACTACGGTCAAGGCGGGGCCTGCGGTGCTTTGTTTAGCGTGCGCAATCGGCTAGACTTCTAGCTATGGTAAAAATCATCGATGGAAAGGGCTACGCCCAGCTGCTGCAGCGGAAGCTCGCCGAGGAGGTGCGGTCGCCGCACGCTGTGGTGCCCAGTCTAGCCGTGGTGCTGGTGGGGGAGGACAGGGCATCGCAGCTCTACGTGGGCTTGAAGAAGAAGGCCAGCGAGAAGGCCGGCATGCACTTCCACAGCTACCTGGTCTCTGAGCACGAGCCGGCCGGCAGCGTCATGCAGTACATCCACTTCTTGGTTGAGGATGAGGACGTAGACGCGATCGTGCTGCAGCTGCCGCTGCCCGGGGCCCTAGCGGATGAGACCGAGGCGATCACGAGGCAGATCCATCCCGAGAAGGACGTTGATGGCTTCCACCCCGATAATGTTCGTCGCTACCTGGCGGGCGAGCCCGGCGTGCTGCCCCCCGGCCTGGTGGAGGGCATGGTCCGCCTGGTCCAGCTGACCGGCGAGCAGCTGCGCGGCAAGCACGCGGTGCTGGTGGCCAAGTGGCCGCCGTTCGTGGAAGCTCTATCCAAGGCGTTCCAGGATATGGGCGTGGACACCGAGTGGGTGAAGCCCGATGCGCTCGATCTGTCCGCACGTGTACGCACCGGCGACATCGTCCTCACCGCCGCCGGCAGGGCTGGCCTAATCACCGGCGACATGGTTAAGCCCGGCGCGATCATCATCGACATGGGAACCAACCACGTCGCCGAGCAGCTGGTGGGGGACGTGGATGCGGCGAGCGTGGCGGACGTAGCGGGTTGGATTACCCCCGTGCCCGGCGGCGTTGGTCCTGTAACCGTAGCGATGCTGCTGTGGAGGGCGTACCAGCTGGCCTGCCGGCGACGTGGCCTGCCGGTGCCCGAAATTCCCCGGCCGACGCTAGCAGAGGTCGCCGCTTTCCAGGGAGGCCAGAAGAACTAGACCATATTTTAATTGTTACGATCCCGCGCCCACATCGCGGGATTGTTCCGTATGTACCACCGGATTTCTTCTAGGGCCTTACCGTCACGGATAATGCGGTCGTGGTAACGCGGTTGCCACGCGAATGGTTCATCGGGGAATCGTTCGTGGATTGTCCGGGTCGTGATCGATTTGAACGACCGGATGATGGCCGGCAACGATCCGGGACGCGGCGATATTTTGGACATACGTTGGTTCGTGCGCGCCGAATGGGTAGAGACGTTGCGCCGCAACGTCTCTACGGCGTCCGACCCGTTGATCACGATTATTCCGTGGACGTGGTTCGGCATGACCACGAACGCGTCCAAGGTTACGTCCGGGCGGAGGCGGGCGGTCCGTCGCCATTCGTTGCGGACGATTCGGCCGATGGGGGATAGGCGCATCCTGCCATTGGCTACATGGCCGAAATGGCATTCCCGATCTTTCGTACAAATCGTAACGAAATAGAATCCATCCCAGGCGTAGTTCCACCCCGGCAATCGCGTAGTGGGTATTCGGTACCGGTTCCTGAACAGCATTGGATCCTTGGGCATAGAAGAACACGGGCCAGATAGCTGACCCGGTGGAATTCTAGCACGTCTCTACAGCAGCCGGGTCTGGATGCCCACGGCCCGCTCGACGATCTTGGCCGAGAAGATGTTCTTCAGGGGCAGGGTGGCCTCGCGGCTGGCGGTGTGGTCCCAGCCGCGCATTGAATCCGGCAGCAGCTGCCGGACCTCGAACGTCCGCCGGCGCATCTGCTCGGGTTCACCCAGTAGCTCCAGCTCAAGGTGGCTGCCGCTACGGTGCGCCTGCTCCACCACGTCCGCCACGGTCTGCGGCGCGCCCCAGCGCACGGGAATGGGCGTTGGCTTGCCAGACTCGGTGTACCACAGCCGGCCGTGGCGGCGGCCGTACTCGTACAGGTCGCGCGTTACCTTCACGTCCTGCAGGCAGTAGCGTTCCAGCTGCTCCCAGTCGCCGCGGTGGTACATCAGAATGGCTTCTAGCCCGTCGCCGCTCTTGCCCTCCAGCAGCGTAGACTGCGCCACGCTGTCTAGCTTCAGCCGGTGGCCCAGCGTGCGGTGGATTTCTTCCAGAATATCGAGGTGGGGAATCTTGCGTAGGTCGGTGCTCATGTAGGGCTGCAGCACGGTGCAGTCGAAGGACTTGGAGTTGAAGCCGATCAGCAGGTCGGCCTGCTCCATCCAGCGCTGCAGCTCGGGCAGCTGCTCCTCGCGGAAGGTGTGGAACGAGCCGCGCTGGTACGAGTACACGCCCACCACAGACACGCCGAGGGCGGCCGCATTGGCGTGGCCACCGACTTCCTGGAAGGCCTTCTTGGTCTCCAGGTCAAAGACCAGTACGTCGCCCATGCTACGTACTCAGGCTGGTAACGGCGCCGCTGGTCGCGTGCACCCGTAGGGTTTCGAATATCCACTGCGGCTCGCCAGCCTCTACCTGCAGGCTGAAGCTGTAGGGCCGCGGCTTTCCAGCCAGCAGCGGCTTCAGCTGCTCCGAGGCCAGGTTGTACGCCTGGGGGAAGCTGAGCTGGACCGCTGACCCCGGCAGCGGCGGCCGCCCGGCGTAGCTGGTGAGGTTGCACACGCCGTCCTGCTCGCACGTCAGGCCCACCATACGCTGCGTGCCCGGCGCGAGGGCCGGCACGTGCCCGCGGCTATCTATGCCCTCCACCAGCGGCACGTCGTAGCCGTGGTAGACGGTGAGCGTGTCGGGGTTGCCGCTAACCAGCTTGCTGAACGAGATGAACCGCAGCTGGTAGCCCAGCTGGTCGGCGGCGGGGTCGTACTCTACGTCTACCTGGCGCAGGCTGGCGTCGCGGCGCCAGTAGGTGCGGGCGTCGGCCTGGGCGCGGGCCAGGAAGGCGGCGAACGGCGCGGCCGGAACGCCCTCACGCTGGAAGGCGATCTGGGTGCGGCTGCCGGCCACCGGTTTGGGCACCAGCTGCACCGGGGTGCTGGTGGGCGTTGGCTCGGGCACTGGCTCGGGCTCTTTGCCGCAGCCGGAGAGCACCAGGGCAGCGGCGGTAAGCCCGATGATTGCGAATCCAATGCGACGCTCCATGCGTCCTATCTTACTACAGCTTGCCGATGTCCGGCAGGAACCCGCTCGGTGCGCCTGCGCCGCGTTCTACTCGGTCGCCGTTGGCGTCTAGCTCTACCACGTCGTCCTCGCCTACGGGGCCACGCTTGGCGCCGGCAGATGCGCCGCGCTCGGCCACCGCGCCCCAGGGAATCTCTTCCAGGAACTGCGACCGCTGGTTGATGGTGTCGGCGCCGCCGCGGCCGTCGTTGATGATGGGGTACGACAGGTACAGCTTGCGCTGCGCACGTGTGGCTGCGACGTAGAACAGGCGGCGCTCCTCCTCAATCTCGTCGCTGGTGCCCAGGCTCCGGCGGTGGGGGAACGAGCCCTGCGCCAGGTTGATGATGAATACCCCGTGCCACTCCAGCCCCTTGGCTTGGTGGATGGTAGAGAGGACGAGCTTGTCGTCGCTGTCGCGGTGGTCTTTCTGCTGCCGGCTAGATGCGTACTGCTCCTGCAGGCTGGCCTCCGAGAGGAACGTGCCGAGGTCGGCGAAGGTTGAGGCGAACCGCTCCAGCTGCTCCAGGTCTGCCAGCCTATCCTGCCAGTCACGGTGCTGCGTCTCTAGGTACTCGCGGTACCACGAGCGGAGCACCTCGGCGACCAGCCGGTCCGGCGTCTGCTCCGCCGCCGCGGCCAGGCGCCGCAGGCCCGCGCGCGCGTGCTGCCAGCCCGCCTGGCCGCGGGTGAGCTGCGGCTCCGACTCCACCCCCCCCGC
>CAZHXI010000015.1:0-10593 GCA_964536515.1 uncultured Gammaproteobacteria bacterium
TGCCCGGCCTGCCTGAAGCCAGATTCAAAGGTGGTAGATTCGCGCCTGGCCGAGGACGGCCTGGAAATCCGTCGTCGGCGCGAGTGCCCCAAGTGCGGCTGGCGCTTCAGCACCCTGGAGAGCATCGAGCTGCTCAACCTGACCGTCATCAAGCGTGACGGCGAGCGGCAGCCGTACGACCGCGACAAGCTGGAGCGCAGCCTGAAGCTGGCCCTGGGCAAACGGCCGTTCAAGGTGGAGGCGTTCAAGAAGCTGGTGAGCGCGGTGGAGCGCGACATCCAGCGCCGCCGCAGCGACGAGGTTACCAGCCGCGAGGTGGGGGACATAGTGATGAAGCACCTGCAGAAGTTCGACCAGATTGGCTACATTCGCTTCGCCAGCGTCTACGGCCAGTTCGCCGATGTATCCGCCATTCAGAAGGCGATTCGCGGCATGATGCCCGAGGCCCGTCCCGAGCGCAGCCGAGGGGCTAAGCCGACTCGCCGCGTAGCCAAGAGGTAATGGACCCAATCATCCCGCCGTCCACCCCGGGTATCCAGCAGCAGCCATCCGAGCTGCAGCAGCTGCGCGCCGAGGTTGCAGAGGTAAAGCAGATACTGTTGAAGGTTCGCCGTGCCCAGCACATGGCCACGTGGATGGGCGTGCTGAAGGTACTGGTCTACCTGGGACTGGTCGGCGCCGCCGCCGTGGCGCTGCGGGGCATTCTGGGCAACGGCCTGGGCGCGCTCACCGGCCTCAGCATGTACGGCGATATGCCCAGCAGCACGTCGCCGACAGGCCTAGACTTCAGCGCGCTGATAAAGAACGTGCAGGATCTGCAGAACGGGCAGTAGAATCCGAGGGGCACGAAGAACCCCGCCTAGTTAGGGCGGGGGTTCCATTCGTCGGTTCAGGGTTTCAGGCCGAACTGCAGCTTTACTTCCTGGAGGCACCGTCGCAGGTTGGCGTGGCATACGCGAGCGTACTCGGAAGCGTTCTTGTAGCGGAGCAGGGATACTGTCGGGCGTGGCGCAATGGCTGCATCGTAGTCTGCGAGCAGTAAGCTAATGTCTACCCGGTTCAGCTGCAGCAGCATGTGCTCTTCCGCGAAGAAGACGAGTCCCATTATAGTCATGTAGCTCTCTACCTTGGCTCGCTCCTCGGCGGCCCGTCGCTCCTTCGGTGCTACCGACAGCGCCGTTTCACGTTTTTCCTCTTCGCAGAGGATGTCGCGTAGAACTTCCATGGCGCTGTAGCTGGTCAGTGCGCGGTAGTCGGTCTCGGTGAGCAGCTCATCATCGCTCATGGTTACGTCATCTGGGTTGATCGGGGTAGCGTCATCGGGACATGCTGCCGGTGACGACATGGGTAGTACTGCCGCAAGGGCGAAGGCTAGTAGCAGCTTAAGCATTGGTGCACCTCCGGTGCTTGTTAAGGAGAGGATGGTACTTCCTACAATTTTTTTTGTAACTGGTCAATATCGTAGTTAAGCCTATTGGTCAGGTACGCTGGAAGCTATGTCGGCAACAACAGACCAGCTAACGTCGCTGCTCGCGGACGTCCGCCGCGTGGTGGGCAGCGACAGCGTGCAGCAGAAGCGGCAGAAGCTGGCCGAGCTGCAGGACAGGATGAATGCGTCCGGCTTCTGGGACGACCCCAAGGCAGCGGGCGAGGCCTCGCAGGCTGCAGCCGAGATCCAGCGAGAGGTAGACGAGTGGCTGCTGCTGGAGCGCGAGGTGGGGGATGCCGCCGACCTAGCCAAGCACGCGGACGGCGAGGGCGACCAGCACGTACTGGCCGAGCTGGGCAAGCAGGCGGAGCTAGCGCTGGCTAAGTTCCGCAAGCTGGAGCTGGGCATGCTGCTGAACGGCAAGCACGACGACCACGCCGCCGCCATTAGCATCTACGCTGGGGCCGGCGGGGTAGACGCGCAGGACTGGGCCGAGATGCTGCTGCGCATGTACACCCGCTACGCCGAGCGGCGGGGCTGGAAGGTGGCCATCGCCGAGCAGTCCCGCGGCACCGAGGCGGGCATAAAGAGCGTGACGATCGAGGTAGAGGGCCGCAACGCCTACGGCTACCTGCAGGGGGAGAACGGCGTCCACCGGCTCATCCGCCTGTCGCCCTACGACGCCGACGGCGCCCGCCACACGTCCTTCGCCATGGTGGAGGTGCTGCCGATCGTCGAAGCGAAGGAGCTAGATATCCGCGACGAAGACCTGAAGGTAGAAACCAAGACGGCGTCCGGACACGGCGGCCAGAGCGTGAACACAACATACTCGGCTATCCGCATCACCCACATCCCCACGGGCATAACGGTCAGCTGCCAGGACGAGCGGTCGCAGCAGCAGAACCGCGAGCGCGCCATGCGCATACTGCGCGGCAAGCTGGAGCGCTACCACGCGGCGCAGGCGGAGGAGGAGCGCCAGGCGCTGCGCGGCGAGCGAACCGAGGCCGCCTGGGGCAACCACATCCGCAGCTACGTGCTGCACCCGTACCGCCAGGTGCGCGAGCATAGGTCCGAGTACGAAGAGAGCGACCCAGACGCCGTGCTGAACGGCGACCTAGACGGGTTCGTAGAGCACTACCTGCGCCGCAAGGCGAGCGTGTAGATGGTCGCTATGTCGAGGATTCGGGCGGTCGGGATAGTCCTACGGGATCCAGAGGTTCTGGTTATGTTCCGACGCAAGGAGGGTAGGCAGTACTACACGTTTCCGGGCGGCGGAGTGGAGGATGGTGAATCTGCGCAGCAGGCAGTCGTCCGCGAGCTAGGCGAGGAGACTACCGTGGTAGCCGAGGTAGATCGGCTGCTGTACCACCACATCATCGACGATGGATCGGAGCAGTTTTTCTACCTGTGCCGCTACGTATCCGGTGAGCCGAGCATTCACCCCGGCAGCCCAGAGGCAGAGCGGATGAAGACGGGCAATTACTACGACCCCCGCTGGGTAAAGTTGGCCGACCTCCCGGGTTTACTGGTTTACCCGCTGGAAATTCGAGATTGGCTAATTGAGGACGTCGCAAACGATTTCGCCGCCTGCCCACGAGAGGCAAAGGTTGAGGTTGCTAACCTACGGCAAACTCTCTAGGGACAAATTATACCAGCCACAATAGCGTGTCTTTGCGAGGCTGTAGCAGCAGCCGAAGCAACCTACGTCCAATCAGTCGGTTTGTGGTACCGAGAGATCTACCCAGAAATGATTTCGGCCCCACACCCCCTCCGGCTCCCCCTCTCCAGGGGAGAGGGGGAGGGCTGGTGGTAGACGATCCTCAAAAGTCCCTCTCCCTAACGGGGAGAGGACAGGTGAGGGGTTCAATCAAGATTCCTTGTCGCCCAGCGGCGAGGTCACATCTCCTGCAGCGGCTGAATATCCAGCAGCGCCAGGCCGTTGGCTAGGGTAGCTTGGAATGCTTTGGTCAGGCTCAGCCGCGCCGAGCGCAGCGGCTCTTCTGCCTTCAGAATGGGCTGGTCGTGGTAGAAGGTGTTGAAGGCGGCGGCTAGGTCTAGCAGGTGGTTCACCAGGGCAGATGGGTCGTAGTCCTGCGCCGCTCGGGCAACGGCGTCTGGGTACTGGGCTAGCAGCCGGACCACGTCCCACTCGCTTGCGCTCAGCTCGCTGCCGTAGGCTGCGGGCTTCCAGTCGCCAGCCTTAGCCAGGACGCTGCTGGCACGGGCGTAGGTGTACAGCAGGTTCACGCCGGTGCGGCCGGTCAGCTCTATTGCCTCATTCGGGTTGAAGGTAATCGCGGAGTCTCGCCCGTACCGTAGGAACATTGTTCGGAGTGCGGCCAGGGCGATGGCGCTCGACCGGCGGTTAGCCTCGCGCTCATCCAGCTGCTCATTAGCTTCCGTCGCGCGTTGCGTCAGTCCGTCTTTGGCCAGCTTGGTTACCTCGGCCAGCAGGTCGTCTGCGTCTACCACCGTTCCCTCGCGGGACTTCATGCGGCCCTCCGGCAGGCCAACCATGCCGTGGGAAACGTGGTGCAGCCTGCCTGCGGCGGGGAAGCCGAGGAGCTTGAGAATCGCGAACAGCTGCTGGAAGTACAGCTTCTGCTCCGAGCCGACCACGTAGGCCAGGTCGGTAGCTTTGGGGAAGTCTACCAGCCGCTGGAACGCTAGGTTCACGTCATTGGTGGAGTAGAGGCTGGTGCCGTCTGCTCGCAGCACCACCTTGTCCGGTAGGTTCTGCTCCTCCAGCTTGGCTACCACGGCGCCGTCTTCGGTCTTGTGCAGCTTGCCGGCTTCCACCGCATCCAGAATCTTCTGCCGGCCCGCCTCGGACCCCTGGCTCTCGTAGTACGTCTTGTCGAACGAGATGCCGAAGTCGGCGTAGGTCTTGGCGTACCCCGCGTAGACCCAGCCGTTCATCTTCTCCCACAGGGCGCGGACCTCGGGGTCGCCGGCTTCCCACCTACGGAGCATCTCCTGCGCCTCGTCTGCCAGGGCTGGGTTCTGCTCCAGCTCGCGGGCGTAGCGGACGTACCAGTCGCCCACGAAGTGGTCGCCCTTGGTGCCGGTTGATTCTGGCGTGGCGCCCTCGCCCCAGCGCTGGTAGGCCAGCATAGACTTGCAGATGTGGATGCCGCGGTCGTTGATCACGCACGTCTTGACCACCTCGGCGCCGCAGGCGGCCAGCAGGTTGGCGCAGGTCTGGCCGATGAAGTTGTTGCGCACGTGGCCCAGGTGCTGCGGCTTATTGGTGTTGGGGGAGGAGAACTCGAGAACGCAGAACGTAGAGCTCAGTACATCGGTTCGTCCGTAGGTCGGTACGTCGGCAGCCTGGGTTGTGGCCTGCGCCACGGCGGTACGGTCCAAGAATACGTTGACGTACGGGCCGGCGGCGGCGACCTTGGCAATGCCGGGCACGTTGGCGCTAGCTAGCTTCTCCGCCAGGGCAGCGGCGGCCTGGGCCGGGCTGCCGCCGCCGGCCCCCAGGGTGAAGCAGGGGATGGCAAGGTCACCCAGGCTGGCATCCGGGGTGGGCTTTACGTCTGGTACGGGTACCCCCGCTGCCGCCGAAGCAGCTGCCCGCACCGCTTCCTGTGCGTCCTTCCAGGGGGAGTTTTGGGCTGCAGCCATAGTTACCCTAGAAAAGTACGGGAATTACAGGGGGGTGTCGAGGCTGCCACGGGTTGCCGGCGGGGTTTCGGCAGCCCCATTTTTTGAAATTATTGACTATTACGACCCGGCAGCGTAAAATTTCTACTCTTTTTGCTATGCCTGAAAAGTCCCCAGAAGTCCCATTCAGCATGTGGCGGTTCGCCTGGGCTTTTGGTTATACCCTGGCGCTGCCCCTGGTGGGTGGTGTTCTGCTGGGCCACTGGCTAGATGGGCGTCTAGGTACCGGTCCGTGGCTGCTGGTTGCTGGATTGCTGCTGGGCATTGGCGTTTCGTCCTTCGCCGTGGTGCGCCAGCTGAACAAGGCCATGGCTCGTATCCGTGAGCTGGGAAATACACCCCCTCCGGTCCTCGCCTCCGGCACGGACCACCTCCCCCTTGCTAAGGGGGAGGGAATATCAGATGTATGAACATAAGCATTGCCGCAGAGGCGCTGTTCCACTGGGGCACCCTGCCCATCACCAATACGTTGCTCGTATCCATCGTCATCGCGCTGGGGCTAATGGCCGTGGCCCTGCGGCTGAAGCTTAAGCTGGCGGACGTTCCCGGCCGCATCCAGAACGTGGCCGAGATACTGGTGGACGGTGCGCTGGACGTGGTGGAGACCATTACCCACGACCGGGCGAAGGCGGAGCGGTTCCTGCCCATCGTGTTCACCATCTTCATCTTCGTCATCCTCTCCAACTGGGTAGAGGTCGTGCCCGGCCTGGGCACCATCGGCGTGTGGCAGGTCCACCACGGCGAGCAGGTGCTGGTGCCTTTCCTGCGCAGCTCCTCGGCAGACCTCAACGTTACGCTGGCCCTCGCCATCTTCTCGGTCCTTACCGTGCAGATCGTGGGCATCGCCGCCCTGGGCGCCTGGCGCTACGCCTCGCGCTTCTTCAACTTCCACTCGCCCGTGGGCTTCTTCGTGGGGCTGCTGGAGCTCGTCCTAGAGGTGGCCAAGATGATCTCCTTCTCCTTCCGTCTGTTCGGCAACATCTTCGCCGGCGAGGTGCTGCTGCTGGTAATGCTGTTCCTGGTGCCGTACCTCATCCCCCTGCCGTTCCTGGCGCTGGAGCTGTTCGTCGGCTTCGTGCAGGCGCTGGTGTTCGCCATGCTCACCACGGTGTTCCTGCACATGGCGACCGTGGATGCGGGGCACTAGGGGTGAGACAGAGAGACTATGAGACACAAAGATTCGAATGATATGGTCGCTCGGTGTCTACCCGTCTCAGTGTATTCAAGTTTATTTCTTCCATTAACTAATAACTAATTCATACATATGGAGAACGAAGCAGTGCAGACAGTTTCCCAGAGCGCCGAGGGCATCAAGGCCATCGCCACCGCTCTCGCCATCGGCCTGGGCGCCATCGGGCCCGCCATCGCCATCGGCAAGCTGGCCGGTAGCGCCATGGAGGCTATGGGCCGCAACCCCGAGGCCGCGAGCAAGATCCAGCCGGCAATGCTGCTGGCCATGGCGTTCGCCGAGGCCATCGCGGTGTACGCCCTGGTGGTCGCGCTCATCATTAAGTTCGTCTAGCGACGGGCTGCAGAGCTACCGCTATGGGCGACCTGCTGCGACAGTTCGGCGTAGACGGCCGGCTGCTGCTGGCCCAGCTGATTAACTTCGTGCTGCTGCTGGCGGTGCTGCGGTGGGCCGTGTACGGCCCGCTGGTGGCGCTGCTCAACCGGCGGCGCGAGGCGGTGGCGCAGAGCCTGCGCGACGTAGAGGCGGCCAAGGTTTCGCGCGCCGAGGCGCAGGCGGTAGCCGCCGCCACCGAGCGTGAGGCGCGGGCAAAGGCCCAGGCCATAGTGGCCGAGGCAACGTCCGCCGCCGAGCGTCAGGCTCAGGCCGTGGTAGCCAAGGCTAAGGCCCAGGCTACAGCGGTCATTGCCGAGGCCAAGGCTCAGCTGCGCGAGGAGCAGCGCCTGGCGCTGGAAGAGGCCGAGGCCAGCCTGGCTAAGCTGGTGGTATCCGCCAGCCGGCGCGTTCTGGGCGAGGGGCTGGAAGAGCGCGTATCGCAGAAGGCTGTGGAGCGCGCCGTGGCCGACGCCCTTGTAGAGCTCGACGCTAAGTCTGAAAGCTCCCATGGCTAGCCGCGTTTCGCCCGCCCAGGTTGCAGCGGCCATAGACGCCGCCTCCGCCAATGTGCCGGTGGAGAAGCTGGCCGAGCGCGTGGCCGAGTACCTGCGGGCAGAGCGGCTGGTCAGCCGCTGGCCGGCCATCGCCGCCCGCCTGCGCCGCCTGCACACCCCCGTAACCGTTACCGTAGCCCAGCCGCTCGGCGAGGCTGCTGCTGCCCGCCTGGCCAAGCAGCTGGGGCCGGTAGAGGTGGTGGTGAACCCCGCCCTGCTGGGCGGCGCCGTGGTCCGCCGCGGCGACGTAATGGTAGACCGATCGTTCTCCGGCAGCCTGGCTGCCATGTCGCGCCGCCTAGCCGGCCGAACTTAATCCGATAATACTCTGTACCGCGTATGGATAGCGCTCGTCTCGTAGACGCGATTGCGAAGCGACTGGAAGGCTACCGGCCCTCCGCCGAGGCCAGCCGCGTGGGCACCGTGCTCGAGGTGAGCGACGGCATCGCCCGCGTGGAGGGCTTGGGCGACTGCGCCAGCGCCGAGATGGTTACGTTCGATGATGGCACCCAGGGCGTAGCCCTGAACCTGGAGGCAGACACCGTGGGAGTGGTCATCCTCGGCGATGACACCGGCATTGCCGAGGGCCAGACCGTTACGGCAACCGGCAAGATTCTGGAGGTGCCCGTGGGCGGAGGCCTGCTGGGCCGCGTGGTGGATAGCCTGGGCCGTCCGCTGGACGGCGGCCGTCCGCCCAAGGCCGAGGCCACCCGGCCCGTGGAGCGCGTGGCGCCCGGCGTCATCACCCGGCGCTCGGTGCACCAGCCGCTGCAGACCGGCATCAAGGCTATCGACGCCATGATTCCAATTGGCCGTGGCCAGCGTGAGCTCATCATCGGCGACCGGCAGACGGGCAAGACCGCCCTGGCCGTGGACGCCATCATCAACCAGAAGTACACGCACGAGACGGCGGGGGAGCGACCCGTGTACTGCGTCTACGTGGCCATCGGCCAGAAGGCATCCAAGGTCGCCCGTATCGTGGCTAAGCTGAAGGAGACGGGAGCTATGGAGTACACCACCGTGGTGCTGGCCACCGCCTCCGACGCCGCAGCCATGAGCTACCTGGCGCCGTGCGCCGGCTGCGCCATCGGCGAGCACGTCATGGAGCAGGGCAAGGACGTGCTGGTGGTCTACGACGACCTCTCCAAGCACGCCGCTTCGTACCGCCAGCTGTCGCTGCTGCTGCGCCGCCCCCCGGGCCGCGAGGCGTACCCCGGCGACGTGTTCTACCTGCACTCGCGCCTGCTGGAGCGTGCGGCTAAGCTGAGCGACGCGCACGGCGGCGGCAGCCTCACCGCCCTGCCGATCATCGAGACGCAGGCCGGCGACGTCAGCGCCTACATTCCCACCAACGTCATCTCGATCACCGACGGCCAGCTGTACCTGGAGGGCGACCTGTTCTACCAGGGCATTCGGCCGGCTATCAACGTGGGCCTCTCCGTATCCCGCGTGGGTTCGGCAGCCCAGACCAAGGCCATGAAGCAGGTGGCGGGCAAGCTCCGCCTGGAGCTGGCCCAGTTCCGCGAGCTGGCCGCCTTCTCGCAGTTCGGCTCCGACCTAGACGACGCCACCAAGCAGCAGCTGGAGCGTGGCCGCCGCATCCAGGAGGTGCTTAAGCAGGGCCAGTACCAGCCGCTGGAGCTGGCCGCCCAGGTAGCGGTGCTGTTCGCTGCCCAGCGCGGCCTGCTGGACGACCTGCCGGCCGACCGCGTGGCCGTCTTCGAGTCGGCCCTGCTGGCGCGGCTGCGCACCCAGGAGCAGGAGCTGATGGCAACCCTGAGCGGCGCCGACAAGCTCGCGGAGCCTACCGAGGCTGCCCTGGCGAAGGTAGTTAGCCAGGTCAAGGAGACCGTCGCCGCCTAGCGCTGCAACCCTAGCTACCCATGTCCGTCGCCACCCGAGACATCAAGCGTCGCCTGAAGGGCATCGGCGGCACGCGTAAGCTGACCAAGGCTATGGAGCTGGTGGCGGCTGCCAAGATGCGCCGGGCGAGCGTGGCCATGGCGGCCGGCCGCCCCTACGGCTCTGCGGCTAGGCACATCCTCAGCCGCCTGGCGGCTGCTGCTGCCAGCCGCGGCCAGACGCTGCGCCACCCGCTGCTGGCGGTCCGCCCGGTGCGGCACGTTGCCTTGGTGGTGTACAGCGCCAACCGCGGCCTGTGCGGCTCCTTCAATAGCCAGCTGGCTGCCGCCATCCAGCGCCAGGTCCAGGTGTGGCAGGCGCAGGGGATTGCCGTGAGCTACATTACCTTCGGTCGACGCGTCCGCGAGACGCTGGCGCGCCGCGGGGCGAGCCTGGACGCCGACTTCATTCGGCCGGATGTGCTGGGCGGCAGCCGCGACACCTCGCCGCTGACCCGCATGGTAACGCAGGCCTTCGCCGATGGACGCTACGACCAGGTGTGGCTAGCCTTCACCGACTACGTCAGCGCGCTCAAGCAGGTGCCGACCGTGGAGCCGCTGCTGCCGCTGGATGCCAGCCTGTGGAATGTGGCCGAGGGGCCTTCCTCCGACTACGTGTTCGAGCCGTCGCCCGAGGCCGTGCTGGATGGCGTGCTGCCGCGGCTGGTAGAAGCCCAGCTGTGGCGCGCCGCCCTGGAGTCCCTGGCGAGCGAGCACGCCAGCCGCATGGTTGCCATGCGTAACGCAGCCGACGCGGCGGGCGACCTGCTCGACGAGCTGACCAACCTCTTCAACCGAGCCCGCCAGGCGGCCATTACCGCCGAGATCGCCGAGATTTCCGGCGGCGCTGCGGCGGTACAATAATTCACACGTAGAGACGCATTGCAATGCGTCTCTACCGACGGCCTAACGAACCCACACCTATGAAACCATCCCCGCACGTTAAGAAGACAGCGCCGCACGCCGCCGGCAGCGTCCGCCAGGTCATCGGCCCGGTGGTAGACGTGGCGTTCGAGGGCGATCTGCCCACCCTTTACACCGCCCTGACCACCGAGGTTCCCGGCCACGGTACCGTGACGCTGGAGGTGCAGCAGCACCTGGGCAGCGGCGTGGTCCGCGCCGTGGCCATGGCCCCCACCGACGGCATGCGCCGTGGCCAGCCCGTGGCTACCACCGGCGCGCCCATTACCGTTCCCGTCGGCCCGGCTACGCTCGGCCGCATGTTCAACGTGTTGGGCCAGGCCATAGACGGCGTGGAGCAGCCTGCCTCGGCCAGCACCCTGCCCATCCACCGCCCCGCGCCCGCGTTCACCAAGCAGCGGACCGAGGCCGAGGTGCTGGAGACGGGGATCAAGGTCATCGACCTCATTTGCCCGTTCGCCAAGGGCGGCAAGGTCGGCCTGTTCGGCGGCGCCGGCGTGGGCAAGACCGTGAACATGATGGAGCTCATCAACAACATCGCCAAGGCGCACAGCG
>CAZHXI010000016.1:0-10269 GCA_964536515.1 uncultured Gammaproteobacteria bacterium
GCCTATAATGCCCCCATGAATAAATATTCCTTGGGTTTCTTCGCCGTGGCTCTAGCTGCCGGGGCGGCGTTCGGATCTATTGGTTCGGCGCAGGCTGCGAGCGTCGGCAGCGGCGGCACCACGTCTACCGTTAAGCCGACGCAGGTTAAGCCTGCTCCTGTAAAGGCCGACGCCCCGACTTCGAAGCAGGCTCCCAAGCTGGCTCTACGGTGCGGCAACCTGGCGACCATGCAGGCCCGGGTCCGCTGCCGGCTGCAGCTCTCGGCAGAGGAGCTGGAGGCAGAGTACAAGGTTCAGTACCTGCCCGAGGAGTGCCGCGCCATTGCGGGCGGCGCCGAGCGGTCTGCCTGCGTAGACAAATACCGGTCCTTCCAGCCGTGCTGGAGCAAGCCGGTGGGGGATGATCGCGTTGAGTGCGCGCAGCAGGTGCTGGGGCTGACCAAGTCTACCGACGAGCTGGTCCGCCAGTGCCGCGGCAACCGGACGTGCCAGCTGCAGGTGCAGGAGAAGGTGTACGACCTCATCAAGTTCCGATTCTACGAGCTGGAGGAGCGCGCCGAGGAGCTGCTGGAAGACGGCGCAGTAGACTTGGATGCTGCTGTTAGCTTCGTGGCTGTGGAAGAGGAGCAGAAGGCTGCGTTCAACGGCGCGACGGATAATCGCGAGCGGCAGCAGATTATCTACGCCGTGCGGCGAGCCTGGCAGAATTTGGTAGACGGCGCCAAGCGCGCCAAGCGGTAGCATGGGCGAGGGCAAGACGGGCATCATCCTCATCGTCGCGGTGGTAGCCGTGGTGGCTTTGGCTGCCGCGGGGACCGTGTACGTACGGTCACGTCCCGCTACGCAGCAGGCGGCCGAGGTGTACCTGGGGCTGGATGAGGAGGCGGCAGCTACCAGCTCGGGTCAGGACCGTGTGGCCGACGTTCTGAACGCCGACGACTACCTAGACGAGGCGTTGAACGATTTGGACGCCGTAAACTTCTAGAATGCCACGAGCGGTAATTGTCCACGGGTGGGGGCATACGTCGGAGAGCTCTTGGTACGGGTGGCTCGCCGGGGAGCTTAGCCAGCGCGGTTGGCAGGTTTCCGTTCCAGATATGCCGGATACCGAGGTACCGGCGATTGAGCCCTGGGTAGCAACGCTGGCATCCGAGGTCGGTGTCCCGGACGAGCAGCTCTTCCTGGTGGGGCACAGCATTGGCTGCCAGACTATCCTTCGCTACCTAGCGAAGCTGCCGGAGGGGCAGTCAGTTGGCGGCGTGCTGCTGGTGGCGCCGTGGCTCCGCCTAGACCCCATCGGCCAGGACTACTCGATTGAGGAAGAGGGCATCGCCAAGCAGTGGCTAGATACGCCGCTGAGTCTGCCGCATGCAGCGGCGCACGTCAGAGGCGGCAAGGTGGCCCTGTTCTCGGACAATGACTACTGGGTGAATGCGCCGCACAATGAGCCGCTCTTCCGCGACGGCTTCGGCGCCAAGACCCAGGTGCTGCACGCCCGCGGGCACTTCAGCGGCGAGAGCGCGCTGCAGCTGCCGGAGGCGCTGCAGGCGTTGCTGGAGCTATCGTCGTAGGCTTGCCCGGCGGGGGCAGGCTGTGGCTTAATGAGGCTCTATGGCCATGCCCCAGAGCTTCGTAGAGGCAGAGGAGAAGCTGCTCGCCGAGTGGGACGAGCAGAGGGTCTTCCACCGTTCGCTGCAGCAGCGGGCGGATGCCCCCGTGTTCAGCTTCTACGATGGCCCGCCGTTCGCCAACGGCCTGCCGCACTACGGCCACATGCTCGCGTCCGTTATCAAGGATACGGTTACGCGCTACTGGACCATGCGGGGCTACCGCGTGGCGCGCACCTTCGGCTGGGACTGCCACGGCCTGCCGGTAGAGAACGAGGTCGAGAAGCAGCTGGAGCTTAAGTCCAAGGCGGGCATCGAGAAGCTGGCAGCTACGCCGGCTGAGTCTATTGCGCAGTTCAACGCAGCCTGTCGCGCCAGCGTCTTCCGCTACCAGGGTGAGTGGCGCACCTTCATGCACCGCATCGGCCGCTGGGCAGACCACTCCAACGAGTACGCCACGCTGGATAACGAGTACATCGGCAGCGTGTGGTGGGCGTTCGGCGAGCTGCACAAGAAGGGCCTGGTGTACCAGGACTACCGCGTGAGCCCGTACTGCACCCGCTGCGGCACGCCCCTCTCGAACTTCGAGGTTAACCAGGGGTACAAGACGGTCAAAGACCCGGCGGTGTTCGTTAAGTTTAAGGCGATTGGCGAGCCGGACGGTAAGGTCATTTTCGATAAGCCGACATTCTTTGTAGCTTGGACCACCACGCCGTGGACATTGCCCGGGAACGTGGCGCTGGCGGTAGCATCCGACGTCGCCTACGTGGCGGCCGAGGTGAACGGCGAGATCCTGTGGCTAGCAAAGGACAGGCTGGAGGCAGTTGCCCCCGGCGCACCTATCCGTGCCCAGGCGAGCGGCAGCGATTTGGTTGGCCGTTCGTACCAGCCGCTGTTCGACGTGGCGCCGCTGAAGTCTGACGCCAGCTACAAGGTGTACGCCGCAGATTTCGTTACCACCGGCGACGGTAGCGGCATTGTGCACACCGCGGTAATGTACGGCGAGGACGACTTCAACCTGGGCAAGAAGGTCGGCCTGCCGGCGCACCACACCGTAGACCTGGAGGGCAAGCTGACCGCCGACGTGTCGCAGTTTGCAGGAAAATTCTGCAAGGCAGCGGACCCCGAGATTATCTCCGACCTAAAATCGCGTGGCCTGCTCGTCGGCGAGGCGCAGGACGCCGAGCACGAGTACCCGTTCTGCTACCGCTGCGACAGCCCGCTCATCTACTACGCGCTGTCCAGCTGGTTCGTCAAAGTTACCGAGGTTCGTGACCAGCTGGTGGCGGCGAACAAGGGCATCCACTGGGTACCCGAGCACGTTAAGGAGGGGCGCTTCGGCCGGTGGCTGGAGGGTGCCCGCGACTGGGCTATCAGCCGCAGCCGGTACTGGGGTGCGCCGCTGCCCGTATGGCAGTGCGCCGACTGCCACGCCACCAAGGTCGTCTCCGACGCTGCGGAGCTGGCAGAGTACGCCAGCGCCCGTAACAGCTTCTTCCTCCTTCGCCACGGCGAGGCTGAGAATAACGTATCTCAGGTTCTGGCGAGCGAGGTGGAGGGCGCTAAGTACGGCCTTACCGACCTGGGCAAGCAGCAGGCAGCAGCAGCCGGCGAGCAGCTGAAGGCGAAGCTGGCGGAGCTGGGCAAGGCAGCTGCGGACGTCCGTCTGGTCGTTTCGCCGATTCGCAGGACGCAGGAGACTGCGGCGATCATCCAGTCCGCCCTGGGCTTGGGCGCCGAGCAGGTTACCACCGACGACCGGCTGCGCGAGATAGAGCTGGGGTCGTTCGACGGCCGTGGCTACGGTGAGTACGAGCAGGCTCGCGAGCGGGGAGAGCTGACCGACGTGGAGCGCCCCGAGTCGGTAGCCAAGCGGGTCCGTGGCTGCGTGGCTGACCTGAATAGTCGCACCTCGGGCGTTGTCTATATCTTGGTGACCCACGGAGACCCCATTTGGCTGCTGGAGCGAAGCCTGGCCGGGGAAGTACCTGGCTACACCCACCTGCTAAAGAACGGCGTGGCGGTAGCGCCCGATGGCTACCCCGAGAAGGCGCAGGTGCGCCCGCTCGGCGTCCCGCTGCTCGACCTGCATCGGCCGTACATCGACGACGTTACCTTCCCGTGCGCCTGCGGCCAGACAATGCGCCGGATTACGGACGTGTTCGACTGCTGGTTCGAGTCTGGATCCATGCCCTACGCCCAGTACGGGGCGCACAGCCGCCAGGCTGCGGACGAGCTCGTCGCCAAGAAGCTGATCCCCGCTGACTTTATCGCCGAGGGGCTGGACCAGACCCGCGGCTGGTTCTACACACTGCACGTCCTCGGCGTGGCCCTGTTCGGCCAGCCGGCGTTCAAGAACGTGGTCGTGAACGGCCTCATCGTGGCTAGCGACGGCAAGAAGCTCTCTAAGCGGCTGAAGAACTACACCCCGCCGGCGGAGCTGTTCGGCAAGTGGGGAGTGGATCCCATTCGCTACTTCTTGCTCTCTAGCACCGCCATGGGCGAGGACTACCGCTTCAGCGACGAGGCGGTGCAGCAGACGTTCCGCCAGGTGGTGCAGCTGCTGTGGAACGTTACCGAGTTCTACCAGCTCTACCGGCCGGCAGAGCAGCCGGCGCCCAAGGCTCTGGCCGAGCTGAAGCTAGCCCACGTCATGGATCGCTGGCTGGTGGCACGCCTGCAGTCCGCAACCGCCGAGGTAACGCAGGCCATGGACCAGTACGACCTGACCAAGGCAAGCCGGCAGCTGGGCAGCTTTGTAGATGAGCTCAGCACCTGGTACATCCGTCGTAGCCGCGACCGCATGAAGTCTGGCGAGGGCGTAGAGGTGCTGCAGGCGGCGCTACGTCAGCTCGCCGTCATCTCTGCACCGTTCATGCCGTTCATCAGCGACCGCGTCTACCGCCTGGTCGGAGGCGCTAAGGACAGCGTCCACCTGGAGGACTGGCCGGTAGCTTCGAGCTCGTCACCCGAAGCCCTGGATGCAATGGAGCAGGTGCGCGCCATTGCCGAGACGGTTCACGCCCTGCGCAGCGCGGCTAAGATCAAGCTGCGGCAGCCGCTGGCCAGCGTCCACCTTACCGGCATGAGCCTGGACGGCGAGCACCAGCAGCTGCTGGCGGAAGAGGTGAACGTCGAGACCATTGCAGCAGAGCGTGGCGACGGCGAGTGGGTAGAGGCGCCGCTCGGCTCCGCTGCCGTTGCGCTGCGCATCGATATCTCCGACGACCTGCGAGCCCGCGGCCTGGTGCGCGAGCTGACCCGACAGATCAACAGCCAGCGGCGTGAGCGCGGGCTGACCATTCAAGACCACGTCAACCTAACGCTGCAGGGTCCCGACGAGCTGAAGGCTCTAATTGCGCCGTACGAGAACGTGCTACGCGCGGCGGTCCTCGCCGATGCTATCACCTGGGGTCCAGCAGACGGCGGCGCCGAGGTAGAGGTGGGGGAGTACGCCGTAGTCATCAAGCTGTAGCTATGGCCGACGAGAAGAAGGACGCCTTCGGGAAGTTCAGCAAGAAGGACCTAGGTTTCGGCTCGCGTTTCAAGGCTGGCAAGGGCAGCGACTTCGACCGTCGGGGCCTGAAAGGTGCGTTCCGTGAGCTGCGTGACCAGGATAGCCCCGAGGGAAAGAACCTGTCCGCCAAGGACGTGGAGCGTTTCTCTGCCCTGCTCGCCGCCAAGCTGAAGGCGAAAGACGAGGGCTCGTCCGGGTTCGACCGTGCCGAGCGCACCGACCTGCAGCGCCAGGTAAAGGACCTGCAGCGCTCGGGCAAGATCTCATCCTCCGACGTCGCAGACTTCACCAAGATTATCGATCGGCTGTCGAAGTAGGGGCGTCGTAGGCGAGGCACAGGCCGCCCACCGTGGCGGCGCCGGAATCTTTGAGCGCTACGGCGCAGGCCGTGAGCGTAGAGCCCGTGGTCAGCACGTCATCCACCAGCACGACGTTGCGTCCACGCACCGCATCAAGATCTATTACCGTGAAGGCGCCGTGGAGGTTCGTCTGCCGTGCCGCACGATCTAGCTTGGCCTGCGGCGGCGTGTACCTGGTCCGTACCAGGATATTTGAACGCAGGTCCCACCCGTACGCAGACGAGACCTCTCGGGCCAGCAGCTCGGCTTGGTTGAAGCCGCGTTCACGTTGGCGTCGGCGGTGGATGGGGATGGGGATGAGGAGCGGTTCGCTAATCGTCGGTCGTAGGTCGTCGGTCGTGGGGTGCGATAGCGAGTCAGCCATCAGCTCCCCGAGGATTGGGCCGAGCGAGGAAGCCGAGCCGTACTTGAGGGCGTGGATGGCATCGCTCACCGGGGCGGCGTAGGCTGTGGCGCAGCGGACGTAGTCCAGCCCCTCCGGCGTGGGAGGATCCACCTCCAGCTTCGGCAGGTGGGCGCAGCATTTGGGGCACAGCTGGACGCCCTCCTCGCCGCAGCACAGGCACGATGTAGGGAAGAGCCAGTCGAGGAGGGGCATGGGAAGTCTGATATACGAAAAGTAAGATAGACACGTCATCCCGAGCGACCCCGAGCCCAACGAGGGGGAGTCGAGGGATCTAGCCTGTCACCTAGGGACCGCATTACTTTTCCCAATTTGCAGTCAGGTTCGTTAGGGTCGGGTTTGTAGATTCAATCAGCTCATCTTTCTTATCCCGTCTCCACCGCTTGAGCTGCTTCTCGCGGCTAATGGCATCGGCGACGCTGCCCCACTCCTCGTAGTACACCAGGTCGACGCAGTGGTAGCGTTTGCTGAAGCCGTCGAGAAGCTCGTATCGGTGCTCGTAGGCCCGGCGGACCAAGTCATTGGTTACACCAATATATAGCGCTCGTCTGTTTCTGCTTGCGACCATGTAGACAAAGTAGTGCTCGGGGTGCATGGGGGTAAGGATTATCAGACTAGATCCCTCGGCTACGCTCCTCGTCGTCACCGCTGCGCGGCGTCGATTCGTCGCTACGCTCGGGATGACGTGCTGTATATGCTGTAGGGGGTGTTCCCATGCGATTAACTATTAACGATAAACAAAAAGGATCAGCTCTCGCTGACCCCTACGGCTAGTACTCTAGCACCTAGGCTGCTGCCACCGGCAACGGCAGCCGGGCGATTGGCTTGGTAGATTTGGACAGTGCCACGCGGCCGCCCTTCATTTCAGCTACCACGTGGTCGCCGGCGACGAACTCCTGCGCCAGCAGACGCTGGGCTAGCGGGCGCGCCAGCTGCTGCTCCACGGCGCGACGGATGCCGCGGGCGCCCTCCTCGGCGCTGAAGCCCTCGCGGGCAATGGTCTGCAGTACGCCGGGCGTAGCGCGCAGGCTAATGCCCTGGGCCAGCAGCCGTTCGGCCAGCTCGGATACGTGCCGCTGGGCAATGGCCTGGGCGTGCTTCTCGGTGAGCGGCCGGAAGACGACGGTGTGGCTGAGGCGGTTGAGGAACTCGGGGCGGAAGTAGTCGTGCAGGCTATCCATGACCCTGTCCCGCATCCGATTGTACTCCTCGTCCGCTACCGCCTGGCCGTCGGCGGCGCCGAAGCCCAGGGCGGCGCTGCGGGCGAAGTCGGCGATGCCCACGTTAGCGGTCATGACGATGACGGTGTTGCGGAAGTCGACCTTGGTTCCGGTGGCGTCCGTCAGCGAACCCTCGTCCAGAACCGGCAGCAGCAGGTTGAATATGTCGGGGTGCGCCTTCTCGATCTCGTCGAACAGCACAACGCTGTAGGGGCGGCGCCGGACGGCATCCGACAGGGTGGTGGAGTCGCGGTAGCCCACGTACCCAGCCGGTGCGCCGATGAGCTTGGAGGCCTGGAACTCCTGGCCGAACTCGCCCATGTCTATGCGTATCAGCGCCTTCGGGTCGTCGAACAGCTCCACGGCAATGGCCTTAGCTAGCTCGGTCTTACCCACGCCCGAGGGGCCCAGGAACATGAAGCTCCCGATGGGCCTACTGGGGTGAGCCAGGCCGGCGCGCTGCCGCCGCACGCTCTCGGCGACGGTGGACACAGCCTCGTCTTGCCCGACCACGTGACGCTGCAGGCGTTGCTCTAGGTTCAGCAGGCGCTGCCGCTCGTCGGCCAGCAGCTCGGTTACCGGTACGCCGCTGACGGCAGCAACGAGAGACGCAATGTCCTGCGCGGTAACGGTGCCCAGCTTGCGGTGGCGCCGCTGGTCTAGCCCCGCCGAGGCAGCTGCTACCTTAGCCGCCAGCACCCGCTGCTCCTCTCGGATAGCCAGGGCGTCGTCGTAGCGTTGCTCACGGATGGCTGCATCCTTCAGCTCGGCAAGCTCGCGCAGCTTGCGCTCGTCTGCACGTACGGCCCGCGCCTTGCCGTCCTTGGTCTTCTGCACCTTCAGTCGCGCCGCCGCCTCGTCCACCAGGTCTATGGCCTTGTCGGGCAGCAGCTTGTCGGTGATGTAGCGGCTGGAGAGCTCCACCGCGGCGGCGATTGCCTCATCGGTTACCGACACGTTGTGGAACGTCTCGTACCTATCCTGGATGCCGCGCAGAATCTCAACCGTTTCGGCCGGGCTAGACTCGGCGACCGCAATGGGCTGGAAGCGGCGGTCCAGGGCCGGGTCGGCCTGGATGTAGCGCTTGTACTCTTCGGCCGTGGTGGCGCCGATGCAGCGTAGGTCGCCGCGCGCCAGGGCCGGCTTGATCAAATTGGCGGCATCCATGGCGCCGTTGGCCGAGCCCGCGCCCACCAGGGTGTGCAGCTCGTCGATGAATACGATCACGTTCGGGTCAGCCTTTATCTCTGCCAGTAGCTTCTTGAGCCGCTGCTCGAACTCGCCGCGGTACATGGTTCCGGCTACGGCTGCGCCCAGGTCTATGGCCACGATGCGCTTGCGCACCAGCGCATCCGGTACGTTGCCCTCGGCGATGCGGCGGGCTAGCCCCTCCACGATGGCCGTTTTGCCCACGCCGGCGCCGCCCAGCAGCACCGGATTGTTCTTGGTGCGCCGCGCCAGGATGTGCACCATGCGCTCCAGCTCAGCCTCTCGGCCGATGACCGGGTCGAGCTTGTCCTGCTCGCCCTGCTGGGTTAGGTCTAGCCCGAACCGCTCCAGCGCCGAGCCGCCCTCGTCGCGGGCTGGCTCGCCGTCCGGGCCCATGGGACGCATGCCGCCAGCCTCGGGGCCGGGCTGGTCGTTGGTGAGGTCGGAGAAGCGAGAGGTGCTGCGCAGGATGGCCCGTAGCTGCTTGGCTACGTTCGGCGCGTTCAGCTCTGCCCGCTGCAGGGTTGCCTGCAGGGTTTCGTCTGCGCCGGCCAGGATGCCGGCTAGCAGGTGCTCGGTGCCCACGTAGCGGTGGCCGTGGCGGGCGGCGATCTCAACGGCGCCGGCAATAGCGGCGCGGCTGCTTTCGTGCAGCGTCGGCTCTACCGGCGAGGGGCCGGCGGGCAGCTGGGCAACCGCGGCGCGAATCGCCGTGGCATCTATTCCGTTCTTGCGGAGAATTTCCGAAGCCAGGGCGCCCGGCTGCTCGGCGAGCGACAGCACCAGGTGCAGCGGCAGCACCTCGCTATGGCCCAGCTGGCTAGCGGCGGCGTTGGCGTTCGCGAGCGCGTTGCGCAGGTGCTGGGAAAATTTGTCAGCGATGGAAGGCATTAGCCAATAATTACAACGAGAGACTGAAAAAGTCAATGCTGGATTAGGACTGAGAACTGAGAACGGAGGACATAGCTGAGAGGATCAGGCTTGACGGAGCCGATCCACAATTTTCCCTACGTCCTACATCCTACGTCCTACGTCCTACGTCCTACGTCCTGCCCCTACCCCATCATTCCCCTCAGCCTCTTCACGCGCTCCTCAATTGGCGGGTGGGTGCTGAACAGGCTAGCTGCCTTTCTTCCAGAAAGCGGGCTGACTATGAACAGAGGCTCGGTGGCGGCGTTGGCCGTCTCTAGCTTGGGGCCCGCGCCCAGCTTCTCCAGCGCCCGCGCCAGCCCCTCGGGGTACCTCGTCAGCAGCGCGGCTGAGGCGTCCGCTAGGTACTCACGTCGCCGGCTCACCGCCAGGCGAATGAGCTGCGCAATGATGGGGGAGAGGATGAGCAGCGCCAGCCCCACGAGCATCAGAATAGCCTGACCCTGGCCGCGGCTCTCGGACGAAGACCGGCGGCCGCCCCCGAAGAACATCGAGCGTGTACCCCAGTCCGCCAGCAGGCCGATTGTGCCCACCAGCACCAGGACGAGCACCATGAGACGTGTGTCGTAGTTGCCGATGTGCGACAGCTCGTGCGCCAGCACGCCCTCTAGCTCCTCGTTCTCTAGCTTGTCGATCAAGCCCTGCGTCACGGCGACCGAGGCGTGCTTGGGGTCGCGGCCCGTGGCGAAAGCGTTGAGGGCGGGGGAGGGGATTACGTAGACCTTGGGCGTGGGTAGCCCGGCGGCGATGCTAAGGTTCTCTACAATCCTGTAGAGGTACGGGTTCTGCTCCTTGCCCACCGGCACGGCACCAGAGGCAGCCAGGGCAACCTTGTCTCCGCCGTAGTACGCGCCCAAGCCCATGCCGATAGCTACGATCAGCGCCACGGGAATGAAGGCTGGGCCGTAGTCTGTAACCTGGCCCAGGCCCCAGCCCAGGCCGGCCATGACGGCGAAGAATACGGCGACCAGTAGCCAGCTGCGGCGTTTATTGGCGGCAATTTCTTGGTAGACCATGGGGTTAG
>CAZHXI010000017.1:0-9913 GCA_964536515.1 uncultured Gammaproteobacteria bacterium
ACCACGACTACTACCACCCCGAGGCGTACGTGCCGCAGACCGATACCTACATCGAGAAAGAGACGCAGATAAACGACGAGATAGACCGGCTACGCAACGCCGCTACCCAGAGCCTACTGACGCGGCAGGATGTACTCATCGTGGCCTCGGTCAGCTGCATCTACGGCCTGGGTAACCCGGCCGACTACATGGAGCTGAAGGTACGCGTAGAGAAGGGCGAGCGGCGCGACCGCCAGAAGCTGCTCCGCCTGCTGGCCGACCTGCAGTACCAGCGCAACGACGTCGAGCGCAAGGTGGGCGCGTTCCGCGTGCGCGGCGACACGGTGGAAGTTATGACGGCGGAGGCTTCGGACTCTTTCTACCGCATCAGCTTCTTTGGCGACACGGTGGAACGTATAGACAGCGTGGACAGCATCACCGGCCGGGCGCTGCCGAATCGCAGCGACCTGGCGCACATCACCGTGTTCCCGGCCAAGCACTTCGTGACCACCGAGGAGCGCATCAAGCACGCGGCGGTGGCGATTGAGGCCGAGCTAGCTACCCGTCTCAAGCAGCTGCGAGATGAGGGGCGCCTGCTGGAGGCGCAGCGGCTGGAGCAGCGCACACGCTTCGACCTCGAGACGCTGGCGACCACCGGCTTCTGCCAGGGCATCGAGAACTACTCGCGTCTCCTCACGGACCGCGAACCGGGCGACCCGCCGGCCACGCTGCTGGACTACTTCCCAGATGACTTCCTGCTGTTCGTGGACGAGAGCCACATTACCATCCCCCAGGTGCGGAGCATGTTCGCCGGCGACCGCTCGCGCAAACAGGTGCTGGTAGACTACGGCTTCCGCCTGCCCAGTGCGCTGGATAACCGCCCGCTCAACTTCACCGAGTTCGAGCGCCACATCCGCCGCGCCGTGTACGTCTCGGCCACGCCCGGCCCGTGGGAGCTCGGCAAGGCTGGGGTAAAGGGCTACGACCCCAACGACAAGCAGGGGGCAAACTTTACCGCCAGCCTAGCCAAGGCGCTGGAAGACCCCAAGTCGCACGTGGCGCAGCAGGTGATCCGCCCCACCGGGCTACTGGATCCGGTGGTAGAGGTCCGCCCGTCTACGGACCAGGTTAAAGACGTAGAGGCCGAGATTAAGAAGGTGGTGAAGACCGGCGTACGCGTGCTGGTGACGGTCATGACCAAGCGCACGGCCGAGGAGCTAGCCGAGTACCTGCTGAACCAGGGCGTTAAGGTGCAGTACCTGCACTCGGAGGTAGACACGCTGGAACGGCTAGAGGTGCTAACGGCCCTGCGCCGCGGCGACTACGACGTGCTGGTGGGCATCAACCTTCTGCGTGAAGGTCTAGACCTGCCCGAGGTTGGCTTGGTCGCCATTCTGGACGCAGACAAGGAGGGCTTCCTGCGCAGCGACACCAGCCTGGTGCAGACCATGGGCCGAGCCGCCCGCCACGTTACCGGCCGCACCATTCTGTACGCAGACAAGATGACCGGTTCAATGGAGCGCGCCATTGGCGAAACCAACCGCCGTCGCAAGATTCAGGAGGACTACAACAGGGAGCACGATATTACGCCCGCCGGTATTACCAAGGCGATCAAAGACATGGTGCAGCGTGAACATTCCGAACCCGCTACGAAGCAGCTAGACTTTGAGAACCTGCAGGATGCCCCGCCGGATGTGCAGGCCGAGGTAGCCCAGCGGCTAGAGGCCGAGATGGAACTAGCCGCACAGAACTTAGAGTTCGAAAAGGCCGCCTCGCTGCGTGACCAGCTGGCGCAAGTCGAACGTTTGCTGGGCGGCAAACGCGCCAAGGCCAAGAAGAAGCCAGGCAAGGTCCAGCGCCGCTGGCGTTAGAGTGGATACAAGTAACCCCGGTCGCGCATTGGCGACCGGGGCCGTTTTTAAAATCCGTACTTCCACTTTCCACGCCGATGGACATGTTCTCTCAGGAACTGTCTGTCCAGGTACCAGGCGTGGAACTCCTGTTTATCCGGCGCTGGGACTCGGTAGGTAATCTGCCCGTGGTAGAACCGGAATGAAACCGGGTTCTGGTACTCGAACCAGAATGTAACTTCATCCCCAACCGGGAGCAGAAACATAACCTCCTCACCCTTGCCGCCCAGCACGACCGGGCCGATTGTACTCATCGTGCAATGGATTCTGATATCGACGGCAGGATAGTCATCGAAATCGTGGATCACGTACAGGGTGTCCTTAGCGCCCTGGAGCGGACGGCGAACATCCACCCTCGTCATATTGCCGTTCACAAACACGTGCGTGGCACAACCTGATAGTAACGCCGCGGCAACCAGTGCCAGAAGCACTATTCTCGCTTTCACGGATATCTCCTATTAAAGTTCTACTGTTGAATATAGTCTATTTACACTATTTTTAGTAATTTGTCAATATTACGGTAAATCAGCTTCTCCATAAGAATGTAGCCATGCACTTCCCCGTCCGACTGAACGGGCTGCTGCTCCTCGACAAGCCCGAGGGGTGGACCTCCCACGACGTGGTCTCCTACGTTCGCGGCGTTACACGTGTGCGCCAGATTGGCCACACCGGCACGCTGGACCCCTTCGCCACCGGCCTGCTCATCCTGCTGCTGGGCGACGCCACCAAGAAGGCTGCTGAGTTCCACCGCTTCCCCAAGACTTACGAGGCGACCGTGGAGCTAGGCCGCACAACAGATAGCTACGATCGCACCGGCGCCGAGACCAGCCGAGTGGAGGGGCTGGAGGTAATCCACCGCCCAACCGTAGAGGAGCAGCTTATGGAGTTCGTGGGTGACATCGTGCAGATGCCTCCGGCATTCTCGGCCAAGAAGGTTGGCGGGAAGAAGGCGTATGACTTGGCACGGGCCGGTAAGCCGGTGGCGCTAGAGCCGGTAAACGTAACGGTGGAGGAGATTGCCATCCGCAACTACGAGTTCCCGATACTTAATGCCGGCATCACCTGCTCGGCCGGAACCTACATCCGATCAATCGCCCACGACCTAGGCCAGAAGCTAGGCTGCGGCGCCGTGCTCACCGAGCTGCGGCGGACGGCCATTGGGCCCTACCGCGTGCAGGATGCCATTGGGCCCAAGCAGCTGCAGCGCGCCACCTGGCGCGAACGCATGAAGCCGCTGCCGACGGTATAGAAAGAACCCCGCGCTATGCGGGGTTCTAAGTTTCTAGCGCCGAGAGCTTAGCCTCGGCGGGGTTCGGTGGGTACAGGGGACGAACGGCGAGGCGGATAGCATCCGCAAGTTTTGCGTTTGTCTCATCACACTTCGGCATCGATAGCCAACTCGACATATCGAATAGCTCGTAGGTAATTTGCACGTCTCGTCCCTGCGTCTGCGTACGAACCGCATCAATGAGCTGCCGAATCTTACGTAGCTGGCTGCCCTCCATCTTCTCACCCTGCCAGACCGGAATGCCATCCATTCGCGCGGTAACAACCTGGGCACCATAGCGCGCGGCATCTAGCACCAGTCGGGCGACATCGGGATGCACCGCAAAGGGTTCGTAGTAGCGTTCACGCCCCGCCCCGGGAAAGAGGCATACCCGATGTCCATCTCTAACGAGCTTGAGTATCCTGGTCAGAGCTGCCGCGGCTTGCCTCGTATTCTTGCGGTTGAATGGGATGCAGTTCAGATGGCTGACGAAGAAATCGATGAGCCAACCGAACTGGTAGTTGCTCGCATCGGGCACGTGCCAGAGGCGGCCGGGCGGGCGGAAGGCCGCGGTAGAGAGGCTCTGGAACTCAGTGCCGTGGAAGAAGCTGTCTACCAGGGTGCGGTGGGTCGGCAGCAGCAGTACGCCGCGCTTAGGATCGAGCTTAAGCTCACGTATGTTCGAGCTAACGTAGCGGTGCAGCCGACGGAAGTCGTAGCAGGCAGCATTGGCTACCAGCCATGCCTGGAACGAAATAATGGACGTAAGCGCACCGTGTACGGAAGCTGGCTCATTGTCGCGCAGGAACCGGTACAGCGCCGGCCACTGCTCATAGTGGGGAGGCTTCATACCGTTCTCCTGTTAAATTTTGAATGGGCGATCGGGGTAGACTACCCAACCTAGGCTCCGCTCCCCGCAGTGTCAACACCCTTGCCAGGAAGGGCCGCCCGTAGTACAGTCGTAACTCGTTAACTGGAATTACAGACATATGCCAATCAAGCGATCGAGCATCAAGGACGTCCGCCGCACCGCACGCCGCACCGCACGCAACATTGTGGTCCGCGAGAAGCTACGCGACGTTACCAAGAAGCTGAAGCGAGCCGTTCTCGCCGCCGATGCCAAGGCCGTAGCAGAGCTGGCCGTGCAGCTGCAGAAGGCGCTAGACAAGGCCGCCAAGGCCAACGTGGTGCACCGCAACGCCGCCCGCCGCAAGGTGAGCCGCGCCATGCGGGTCAGCCGCACGACGAAATAACCGACGCATCGGCTACCAACCGTAGAGACGCATTGCAATGCGTCTCTACTGCATTATATCCCAGCCACCAGCCGTTGCAGGATGGCTGGCCCGCTGGCGCTGCCTCCGGATTTCAGATCGGCATCTGCCTGACGCAGACGTTGGAACGCCTTGGCAAGCCGTGGCCAGGTGAAAGCATCTGCCTGCCGCACCAGCTTGCCGGCTACGAACGGGTGGATCTTGAACCTTGAGGCCAGCTGCGGCGGCGGCAGGTTGGCGTCCTTGGCCAGGGCAACCAGACGCAGCTGGCGTGCCAGCATGGCGGCGATGTACAGCGGCTCCTCGTCGCTAGCTAGCAGCTGCTGGGTCAGCCGCGCGGCTAGCCGCCCGTCGCTGCCGCCCAGGGCGTCGGTGAGGTCGAATATCTTTGCGCCGGATGAAGCCGTTGCGTACTGAGCTACGTCTTCTGCTCCCACCACGCCGCCCATACGGTAGCCGCCCAGCACCGCCGCTGCATTGGCGATGGCCCAGCCGTCGGTACCCACCGCGGCGGCGAGGGCAGACGCTGTGCCGGGAGCAATGTTGGACCCCGCCCTACCCACCAGCCGCTGTGCCAGCTGCGTCGCCTGGGCTGGGGTAGGCTCCGCGAACAGCTTGGTGCGTGGCTGCTCGGCGAGCAGCTTGAACAGCTTCAGCCGCTGGTCCGGCACTCCGGCCTGGTAGAAGACGACGACGTTCTTTGATGGCTCATCACCGGACTGGCTAGCCACGACCTCCTCTACCGCGGCGGCTACGTCGGCAGCCACCGAACGGCCATCGAACAGGCCGTCTACCACCAGCAGCTGCCGCGCCGCCAGCAGGCTGCCGCCGCGCCCGGCTTGCCGAATGCCGCCCGCGGTTATATCCGAACCCGCTAGGGTACTAACCGTCAGGCTGCCGCCCGGAACCTTAGCCTTGAACTGCGCCACCAGCTGCGCCAGGTAAAGGCGCGAGCTGTAACTATCTGGGCCGTAGAGCATTAAGACCATAGCAGCACTATACAACCAAGCGCACCGTAGTCTAGACGCCATTGACGGAGCGTCAACAAATACCTATGGTGCAGTAAATTTGCACCATAACAAGCGGAGGCAGGGCATGGAGCTAAATATGCTGGAGGTAGCAGAGGTTACAGCTGACCGTCGGGGTATCATTGTAAAAATCGTTCGCAAGACCTCGCGGCGAGGTAGGGTCAGGACCCTTGCGCTAATTTTAAGGACGACCGAAACAAGCTCGCGAACTGTGTTCGTGAGGTCACTTAAAGGTGACGACCGCATCGCGGCACAGCGCCTCCTTGTTACCGGGTTACGGGGCTGCGTAGCCACGCTCAATAAGCTAGCCCTCAATAGACATCCCAGTTGGCTGACGATCGCCGACTGCGATAGAATAGCAGCCGCACTGGAGCAGCAAGACAGCGTTGAAACCGCTGCCCTACTAGCTGCAACTAGCTAGAGCGATGAAAATGCAACCACGAGAAGCCCCCTAGCGGGGCTTCTTTCCTGATCCGGACGCAATTGAAACCACCTTACCTCTCCGTTCTATAAAGCCATCACTAATTAAGCTAGTAACTATCCTCTCTAGCCTCTCGGGGGATACCACTGGGAGCTTCTTTGAGAGCGCCGTAGTGCTGGTCGAGCCGCTGGCCAACACCGCCTTCAGAATCTGCCCGCGCAGCTGGCGGCTGGAGCCGATGAACGGCGAGTGCTTGGCGTAGTGCTTGCTCTGCCGGCTGGGGTTTACCACCTGCCGCTTGAGCCACGTGCCGTAGTCCATGAGCGCCGAGTACCAGCGGATGGGATCGCGTCTATCTAGCGTGGCGTGGATGAGCGGCCACACCTTGGAATCCGGCACGTTCTTCTTACCGGGGAAGAAGTGGTGCAGCAGTACGGCGCGCACATTCGTCTCGATGAACGCGTGGGGCTGGCCGAAGGCGTAAACAGATATCGCGGCCGCAGTTGCGTGCCCAAGGCCGGGCAGCTTCTGCAGCTGCTCCACCGTCTTGGGCAGACGTCCGCCGTGATCTTGGACTACAGCCTGCGCCAGCTTGCGCAGCAGCAGAGCCCGGCGGTTGTAGCCCAGCCCGCTCCAGGTTGCGAGGAGCTCTGCCTGTGCCGATGTGGCTAACGACCGCCAAGACGGGAACTTCTTTATGAACTCAACGAACTTAGGCACCACACGCGGCACCTGGGTCTGCTGCAGCATAATCTCCACCACCGCCACGCGGTACGGCGTGCGGCCGTGCCGCCAGGGCAGGTCTCGACGGTGCTTACGGTAGTGCCCAAGGACCATTCGCCGGAATGCCCGAATCTCGCCGTCGGTTGGCCTCCGATTCAACCTAGGTACCATAGGTAGCCTAAACTAGAGCTTCGGTTTTCGCCTGTCACCGAACAGCAGGTAGACCTTCTCCGCCATTGATTCAGCGGTGCGCTTTAGCTGATCTGAATTCGTACAGGTATTCTTCACCCAAACATCGGGAACTACCTCGAGTATCCGCTCATCCGACGTTAAACGAGCCTGCCTTTGGTCTGGACGATTGTAGATTACCAGCACATCCGTCGCCCCGGTGGACGAACCGTACGCGGCGTGCTCGGGGAGGTCTCTGCTGAACGGATAATCCTCAAAACTGTCTCTCCCGAGCTTGGTTGGACCGATTGCGACGTGCCTTAGGCTGGTAGCGGCGGCCATTAACTTTAGGTAGCCGACGTGGCCGAACCTGTGCGCCTCTACATACTGCGTTCTTGCCGCACCCAGACGCCACAGGCGAACGTACAGCTGAGTGGACGACTCGAGTATTCGATCTACCGGTAGACGCTTCCTCTCCCTCATAACCTTCACAAGGTACCGAATGTCCATAATACGCCAGAGGCGCCACAGGTTAATGAATCGCTTGCCGGCAAGATCCTCGTAATAAATTGAGGTACCTACCCGAGTTTCGTCTGCCAGTAGGTACGATGCGTTGGGGAACCCAGCTGAGTAGGTATAGATAGCATCGAAGGCGTGAGATAGTCCCAAATCCTGAAGGGCGATCATTGCGCCAGCGCCAGCAACTCCGCTCATGCCGCCTCCGTAGAGCACCAGGGCAATCTTCCGACCGTCTTTAACCGGAACCTTTTTCCACCGCCGCGCGCGGATGTGACGCAGCACCGGATGCATACCTACACCAGCAGCGACGCCACCACGAAGTAGATTGCCACCCCGCCCACGTCTTGGATGATGGTGGTCAGCGGGCCGCTGGCATCGGCGGGGTCCTGACGTAGGCGCGCGAATAGGTACGGCACCACGCAGCCGGTAACGACAGACGAGAGCACGGCTACGGCTAGGGAAATAGCTACCGCCGCCGTAACGTCCTGGGGCATGGCGAGCAACGTACCTACAGCTGCCATAGCTAAGCCGACGACCGCGGCGATGCATACGGTAATCGCCGCCTGCCGTACCAGGTACCGCCCGAACTTAAGGGCGGGCTCGGCGGCTAGGTCGCGAATGAGGAACGACTGCGTCTGCACCGCCGTTGCCCCCGCCACGTACATGACCAACGGCACGAAGCCAGCCAGTAGCACGTGCCGCTCTAGCACCTCGTGGAACTCGCCGACTATGCCTGCCGCGCCAATGCCGCCCGCCATGCCAACCAGCAGCCACGGCAGACGGTGCCGCAGCGAGCTGAAGAGCGACAGCCTCTGGCCCATGGTTCGGCTCCGCTGCACGCCGCTCACGTGCAGCAGATCTTCGGCAGACTCCTGTTCTAGGATCTTAAGGATAGTGTCGTTCAAAACCGCACCCAGGAACGTTCCGCCGTCACCCACTACCGGAATCGCCTTCAGGTTACGCTTCAGCGCCAGGTAGGCTACCCGCTCGCGGTGGGTACGGGGGTGCACGCTAGCAACCTCACGCACCATTACCCGTACCATCTGCGTATCCTTCGCCTGGCGGAACACATCCTTAATCGAGGCCACACCGACAAGCCGTCCGTCGTCTACCACGTAGATGTAGTCGATTGATTTGAAGCTACCCACGTCCCGCAGCAGCAGCTGCTCGACCTCGCCGACCGTTACAGAAGACGGCACGGTAGGAACGGCCGTGGTGGCTAGGCTGGCGGCGAGCTTCTCGTTCGGAGACCCCTGCATACCCGCATTGTACCTAAGTAAGAATGGTCGGGGTAGCCGGACACGCCTGCCCGCCTCTGGCGGGAACCGACGACCTTCCGCCGGAGGCGGACGCCTCAATCGCTGATCAACATTTGTGGTCGGGGTAGCCGGACTCGAACCGACGGCCTCCTGCTCCCAAAGCAGGCGCGCTACCAACTGCGCTATACCCCGATGGCAGCTACCGTAGCACCCAGGCCAGCTCGGCTCAAGGTATCTGGCGGTGCTATAATTACACCCTTAATCGACACTCACCCCACCATAACCTATGGAGAAGTGCCTAGTTAAGCTATACCCAGACTGGGGCCTGCTGGCGCTGCGCGTCGGCTTGGCTGTACCTCTAATCGTCCACGGCTGGGCCAAGCTGCAGGGCGTAGATGAATTCGGCAGCGGTCTGGCGAGCATGGGCGTACCCGCCCCGGCCGTAATGGCCTGGGTAGTAACACTAGTAGAGTTCGTGGGCGGACTAATGATCCTGCTTGGGCTGTGTGCCCGAAAGGTCTCGGTGCTGGTAGCCATCCAGTTCCTGTACATCCTATTCGCCGTTAAGGATTGGGCCATCGGCGGCAAGGGTGACGTCGACTTCACCATTATGACCATGGCCATTGCCCTATGCTTGATGGGTGCCGGCAAGTACAGCCTGCAGGCAATGTGGGGTAAGAAGCCTTCGACGATGTAATCACCGAGAGGTACCACTAAGAGAGCCGGCCCCGCGGGGCCGGCTCTTCTTATGTGCATAAATTTCATACATCCGATGGGGTCATATCTTCGATAGAGAGAATTACGAGTCCTTGACAAATATTACTATATATAATATATAAGTAATATTCCTACACAGGTTAACAAAGTACAAACAGACAGGGGCATCAGGAATGCGCAAAGAAGTTGAGCAGGCAATATTGAACGGAATAGTTCGCGCTCACTACGGCGGAGAGAGGCGTATCAAGGCAGCGATAAAATCGAATTTCAGCCTCGAACGAGCCGCCGAGATGAAGCAGTTCCTAGATAGACACCGGGATGATTCAGCTCTTCAGATCAAGCTTGGCAGAGCTGTTCAGGACGGCGCCTCCATCGAGAGGCTACTAGAGATTGTAGATCGGGAGTGCGGCAGGTAACCACATAGTAGCTAAAGCGGGGGCCGAAAAAATCGGCCCCCTTACTACTCAATGGTACGTAGGTGGTGGGCGTGGGAGGCCCCTCGACTTCGTCCCGCTACGCGGGACTCCGCTCGGGGTGACAACCAACGCTACGGCTCGTCTCAAACTTTATTGTGTGGTGGGCGTGCCTGGAATCGAACCAGGGACCTCCACATTATCAGTGTGGCGCTCTAACCAGCTGAGCTACACGCCC
>CAZHXI010000018.1:0-4404 GCA_964536515.1 uncultured Gammaproteobacteria bacterium
GTTTCGGCCTGCAGCAGCAGCTGCGGCAGGTAGCCGGTGTCGTTGAGCACGGCGTGGATGACCTCGGTGGCGGGGTTGGTGCGCGCCAATGCCGTGTGCTTCTCTAGCAAGGCCAGCAGCTTATCTAGCCCCTTCCGTCCTGCGTCCGTGAGGCCTTCCACGGCGGTGTGGTAGCGGCAGATTTCGTACAGCGAGCGCGACTTACGGTTAGAGAGGTGCGTGAGCAGGATTAGATCCGCCGGGGACACGTTCCACTGCGGCCACTTCAGCACGCGGTACAGCGCCGCAGACTGGTGGTAGTCATCCAGCAGCTGCAGGTAGGCCAGGGCATCCTGCACCGGGGCGCGGTAGTACAGCCCACGCGAGGCCAGGAACTCCACCGGGATGCCCGCGGCCTCCAGGCCCTGGACGAACGCGGAGGCGTGGTCGTTGGCGCGGACGAGGATAGCGAAATCTGCGAACGTCGCCTCGGGATCTGCGGCCTTCAGCTGCTGAATCTTCTCCACCACCAGCGACACCTCGTCATCCAGCGTGGCGCCGTGCAGCCACTCCACCGCCCCCTTGCCCTTGTTCGCCGCGACGAGCTTCTTGCTAAGGCCATCGCCCAGCTGGACTTCTAGACGATTCGGATTGTTATTCTGGATAGACCTGTACGCCACGTCCAGCACCTGCTGGCGGCTGCGGTAGTTATCTGTGAGCACAACCTGGCTGCACTTGGGGAAATCTTTCTTGAACTGCATTATATTGGCCACGGATGCGCCGCGGAACTTGTAGATGCTCTGGTCGTCGTCCCCCACCACCACCAGGTTGTTCTCGGGCGCGGCTAGCAGCTTAATAATCTCGTACTGCGTGTAGTTCGTATCCTGGAACTCGTCCACCAGGATGTGGCGGAACTGCTGGCGGTAGCGCTCCAGCACCGCCGGCCGCTCACGGAGGAGACGTAGGCCCTGGGTGAGCAGGTCGCCGAAGTCTAGGCAGCCGCTATCCAGCAGCAGCTGCTGGTAGGCGGCGTAGCACTCCGCCACCTCGGCCAAGCGGCTGGCTTCGGACCCTGATTCGGCAATGTCCGCGTCTAGCCGCACGCTCTCGGCGTGCGCAAGGTAGTCTGCCGGCGAAATGTTCTCGTCCTTGCAGCGCGAGAAGTGCTTAAGCAGCGCGTGGATGAACCTGGTGGGGTTGCCCAGCGGCTTGTAGTGCTTGAGCGGAAACTGGGTTAGGTGCTGGCGGACGAGGAGCCACGAGCCGGTAGAATCTAGAACCTTGAACTGGTCTGGCAGGCCAATTTCGATGCCGTGCTCGGTTAGCATCTTCTGGCACAGGCCGTGGAAGGTGTAAGCCGCCACGTCCACGTAGCCCATGGGCAGACGCCGGTCCAAACGCTCCACCAGCTCGCCCGCTGCCTTGTCGGTGAACGTTACGGCTAGAATCTGGTCAGCCGGGATGCTCTGCTGCTGGATGAGCCAGGCCACCCGCTCGATGAGCACCGTGGTCTTGCCCGTGCCCGCACCGGCCACCACCAGCAGCGGCCCGCCGGCGTGCTGAACCGCCTTGGCCTGGGCGGAGTTTAAACCGTTGCGCCCACTAGCCTTCGTTTTTCCACGTTCTACCGTGGCCGCTTTCTTTTTCGTGCTAGGCATAAAGCAATGCTAACACTCTTTGACAATATTATATAAATATGATATAAGTGTGTCATCAACACATAAACACAGCGAGGAGAGAGTACCTTGAATCAACTAATAGCCTTGAAGAAGGCTCCCTACAGGAATTGGGGCTACCCAAGTGTTGGACCAGAGTATGGGGAGGTTGCCTACATTATCATCGGCGACTGCTGCTACTTCACCGATGCGATTGACCACGGAACCTATTCCCATGGGCTTACCACTACCATCAATGCCGCGGAGGACATCCTTACCCAAATCGCAACTGAAGAGGGCCGGCCGATTCGGAGCCTGAGGTACTTTGATTTACAGACACACCTCGGGTACCAGAGTAAACGGCCTGGGCAGTTCGAACTCAGCGAGCTGCGATTAGACCAGTGCAACCCCGACGACGAGGAAACCGAAGACGGTGGCATCGTTCTCGGCTCGGGCTTCACGGTGAACGTTGCAGGCTGGCAGGACGTAAGAGCGCCTCTCGAGGTGCTCCAGCGCTTCCGAGACTTCATCGGATAAACACCAGCGCGAGCCAACCGTGGCTCGCGCTTTCAACTTGACGCCCTACCCCCAGCCAGTTACAACGCTCCTTTTCAGATCATTAAGCGGGCGAGGGCTTGCGGGGCCTCTACGCTGAACCGGCAAGCTACGTGGATACCTGATAAACCCCCGGGAGAATCTGCCACTTGTCCTTACATTCGTCACCGTGCCAGCAGCCGCAGTAATACGGTGCAATATGGAAAAATCACGTAGGGCATGCCAGCTTCCTCAACCTCCTCAACCGCCCAAAGCCGCCCCAGTCTCTCGGGGCGGTTTTATTTTCTTGACTCCCGGGCAAGGGCCAGGTACAACTCTCCTATTCAGATCGTTAGAAGGACGATGGTAAGCCCTGCCGAGCAGGCGAGCAGACGCGAACGGGTACACCTCAGGCCCGAGAGCGCTCGCCGTTCCCAATTGGTTCCGGCTCGGCGGAGTGGACAACCGGAACGCCACCGAACAGCTATAAGGCAGCTGCCCAACCTCAACCCAGAACGCCGCCCCTCCTCTCCCTGGGGCGGCTTCTTCTATTGGCGGCTGCGGCTTAGGCAACTATAGTGCTGGCATGGCTACGGCCCTCCTGTATACCCTCGCCGCTACGCTGGCTGTAAGCTTGGTCTCGTTCGTCGGCGTAATGTCGCTCCCCCGCCAGCCGCGGCGTAACGTTACCCTGGTGCTGGTAGCTTTGGCCGTGGGTGCGCTGCTGGGCGACTCGCTGTTCCACCTGCTGCCGGAAGCCTTTGAGGAGGCCGGCCCCACCGCCACCCCCCTGCTCATCCTGGGCGGGCTGATGCTGTTCTACGTAGTCGAGAAGGTGCTGTGCCACGTGCACCGGCACGACGAAGACAGCCCGGCGCGGCACGACAACTTCTCGGTCGGCAAGGTTAACCTGCTGGCGGACGCGCTGCACAACCTGCTGGACGGCGTGGTCATCGGCGCGGCCTTCTTGGTTAGCCCCGCAGCCGGCATTGCCACTACCATTGCCGTAGCGCTGCACGAGATTCCGCAGGAGCTGGGCGACGCCGGCGTGCTGACTATGGCCGGCTACACGCGGCGGCAGGTGGGGCTGTTCAACTTCGCCTCGGCCTGCTTCGCCATCCTGGGTGGCGTGGCCGTGGTCGCCCTCGGCGACACGGTGCTAGACCACGCGCCGTGGGTTGGCGCAGCCACCGCCGGCGGCTTCATCTACCTGGCCCTGGCCGACCTAATGCCCGAGCTGCACCGCGAGCACCGCGCCAAACGCTCTGCCCTGCACCTTGCGGTGCTGCTGGCCGGACTGGCGCTGATGGCCAGCCTGACGCTGCTGGAGTAAATTATTGCCCTTGACCGCCCCCCGCCACGGGCGTAGCGTTAGCTAGGTCGTTCATTCGAAACATTGTTACTCGGGGCCGGCGGCACGGGAAAGAAACGTCTCCACAATAGTCGCGGAAGCGATACTACCGCCCAAACCATCACCCAGGTGCCGACATAGTCGCGCCAACCCACACCTGTGGGTACAGGGTACGAGGCAGCCGAAAGCTGCTGGGCACTGTCGGACGGGTTACTCGCAGGAATGCTCCGACGCATGATCGTCGGTGTAAGAATTGCAGTCCATTCAATGTACCCGGCCCAAAGCCACGAGGAACAGAGCCGCCCGGCACGCTGCGGGCGGCTCTCTCTTATTCACCCAGTACTTGACGCGGAACGGCCAGCGGCGTAGACATAACTCGACTGAACCTTGCCGAGGCCGAGGGCGATAGCGCTGGATCCTCCTTGTGTGCGTGAACGAAAGGGCGTCCGGAGCCTCGGTAACTTTATATAGGGTCGGCGACAATCAATGAAGCGAGCCGACTAACGAGGGGGAGCAGTGCTTGGACGCCTGCTCCCCCTTCCTTTACCTAGAACTCAATGCCCTCGCGCGCGCCCTGGCCGGTGTCGAAGTAGTGCCGCGTGGGGCTGATGCTGCTCACCAGGTCGGCTACCTCTACCAGCTGCGGCGGGGCGCTGCGGCCGGTGAGCACCACCTCGGTCTGGGGGTGGCGCGCCCTCACCGCAGCCACCACCTCGTCTACGTCTACTATCCCCAGCACGGCGGTGGTATTTATCTCGTCCAGAACCACCAGCTCGTACGCGCCGGATGAAATCCATTCTGCGGCAACGGCCAAGCCGCGGGCGCCCTCGGCCCTGTCTTCGTCCGTAACGCCGAAGCGGAACTCGCCCGTCTGTCGGTTGCGCC
>CAZHXI010000018.1:4504-6174 GCA_964536515.1 uncultured Gammaproteobacteria bacterium
ATGCCCACCCGCCACCCGCGCCCGAGCGCACGAATAGCCAACCCCAGCGCCGCCGTGGTCTTACCCTTCCCGTTGCCGGTGTAGAGTTGGATGAATGATGGATTCGGCATATAGCTGATCAATCTACTCATTGCGAGGCAACGCCGAAGCAATCTCCTCTCTTAATTGGGGAGATTGCTTCACTACGCTCCGCTCCGTTCGCAATGAGTAGGTTAGGCTCTAGGAGCACCCGCTCACCGAGCCGCAGTTGAGGCACTTGTAGCACGCGCCGTTGCGGACCATCAGGGCTCCGCAGGTGTCGCACGGCGGCGCATCCTTCTGCTGCTGGAACGTGCCGGTCAGGTCATTCGGGGCCGTGGGAGCGGGCGCGGCCACAGCCTCGGCTACCGGAACGATGGGCGCGGTGGCAGGCTCGGCGCTCTCGGCCTTGTTGGCTGCCAGCTCCGACTGCACCATGGCCTCCAGGCTGCCCGGCTTTGCGTCGGTGGGATGCTCGTCGTGGTGGATGCCGTTGATGCCCAGGGCCGCGTGCTCGGACTGGGGCAGGAACTTCCAGCCCAGCCAGCGGGCGACGTAGTCAACGATAGACTTGGCGATGCGGATGTGCGGGTTGGTGGTGTAGCCGGATGGCTCGAAGCGGACGTGCACGAACTTGTTGATGATGTCGCGCAGCGGCACGCCGTACTGCAGGGCCAGCGAGAGCGAGATAGCGAACGAGTCCATGATGCCGGACATGACGCTGCCCTGCTTATTCATGGTCAGGAAGACCTCGCCTGGCGTGCCGTCCTCGTACAGGCCGATGGTCATGTAGCCCTCGTGGCCGCCGATGCTGAACTTGTGGGTGATGGCGCGGCGCTCCTCGGGCAGGCGGCGACGGAAGGCGTGGTCGGTCCGCGACAGCGGCAGGGCGCTCTGGCCGGCCGCGGGCGGAACGGCTACGGCGGGTGCTGGGGGTGGAGACGCGGCCGCCACATTTTGCGTCCCTACGGGACCTGCCTTCGCCGCTGGCCCTCCGTCCTGCCCCTTAACCTCCTCCTTCTTCATGGTCAGCGGCTGGGAACGCTTGCAGCCGTCGCGGTAGATAGCCACGGCCTTCAGGCCCATCTTCCACGACTCCATGTAGGTCTGCTCTATCTCCTCGGCCGTGGTGTTCTCGGGCATGTTCACGGTCTTGGAGATGGCGCCGCTCAGGAACGGCTGCACGGCGGCCATCATGCGGATGTGGCCACGGTAGTGAATGGAGCGGGTGCCGTTGGCTGCCTTGAAGGCGCAGTCGAACACCGGCAGGTGCTCTGCTTTCAGCCCCGGCGCACCCTCGATGGTGTCGTGCGACTCGATGTGGGCCAGGATGGCCGCCTTCTGCTCGGCGGTGTAGCCCAGGTTGTCCAGCGCCTCGGGCACGGTGCGGTTGACGATCTTCATCATGCCGCCGCCCACCAGCCACTTGTACTTGACCAGGGCAATGTCCGGCTCCACGCCGGTGGTGTCGCAGTCCATCATGAACGCGATGGTGCCCGTGGGGGCCAGCACGCTGATCTGGCTGTTGCGGTAGCCGTTCTTCTCGCCGATCGCCACGGCCTCGTCCCAGGCCTGCTGGGCCGCCGCCAGCAGGTCTGCCGGCAGCTTGTCGCTGCCCTCAATCTGGCGGCTGGCGTCGCGGTGCATGTTCA
>CAZHXI010000019.1:0-4655 GCA_964536515.1 uncultured Gammaproteobacteria bacterium
CGGGCATCAAGGTCATTGACCTCATCTGCCCGTTTATCAAGGGCGGCAAGGTCGGCCTGTTCGGCGGCGCCGGCGTGGGCAAGACCGTCATCATCCAGGAGCTGATTCGTAACATCGCGGCCGAGCACGGCGGCGTGAGCGTGTTCGCCGGAGTGGGCGAGCGTACCCGCGAGGGCAACGACCTGTACCACGAGATGCGCGAGAGCGGCGTGCTGCCCAAGACCACCATGGTCTTTGGCCAGATGAACGAGCCGCCGGGAGCCCGCCAGCGCGTGGCGCTCACCGGCCTGACCATGGCCGAGCACTTCCGCGACGCCGAGGGCAAGGACGTGCTGCTGTTCATCGACAACATCTTCCGCTTCACCCAGGCTGGGTCAGAGGTGTCTGCCCTGCTGGGCCGCATCCCGTCGGCCGTGGGATACCAGCCCACGCTGGCCACCGAAATGGGCCAGCTGCAGGAGCGCATTACCTCCACCGACCGCGGCTCGATCACATCTGTGCAGGCGGTGTACGTGCCGGCTGACGACCTTACCGACCCCGCCCCGGCTACCACCTTCGGCCACCTCGACGCCAAGGTGGTGCTGTCCCGCGGCCTGACCGAGCTGGGCATCTACCCGGCCGTGGACCCGCTGGATTCGTCTTCGTCAGCCCTGGATCCGCTCATCGTGGGTGAGGAGCACTACCGCGTGGCCCGTCGCCTGCAGCAGGTGCTGCAGCGCTACCGTGACCTGCAGGACATCATCGCCATCCTCGGCTTCGAGGAGCTCTCCGCTGACGACCAGCAGCTGGTCAGCCGCGCCCGCAAGGTGCAGCGCTTCCTGTCGCAGCCGTTCTTCGTGGCCGAGACCTTCACCGGCACGCCGGGGCAGTACGTGCCCCTGGCCGACACCATCCGCAGCGTGGCCGCCATCCTGGACGGCAAGCACGACGACCTCCCCGAGCAGGCCTTCTACATGAAGGGCGCCATCGAGGACGTGCTGAAGGGGTAATGCCAAAATCCGAATGACAAATGTCAAAATAATTCAACGTCATTGCGAGGCTGAGCGGAGCGAGGCCGTGGCAATCGGCTCGATCAATGCGATTGCCGCGCTCCCTGCGGTCGCTCGCAATGACGTGACCATTTGTCATTTTTCATTTGACATTTAGTCTTATGCAAACTCTCCACCTGCGCCTGGTGACCCCGGACCGCCCCCTGTTCGAGGGGGAGGTGCGGCAGGTTACCATTCCATCTGCGGGCGGCGAGATTACCGTGCTGCCGCGCCACGTGCCGCTGGTTACGCCCGTCGGCGCCGGCGAGCTGCGGGCTATCCTGGCCGACGGCAGCATCAGCCCCTGGGTAATCAGCGGGGGCGTGGTTGAGGTTTCTCCGGATTCCGTCGTCGTCCTAGCCGAGGCGGGGGAGCACGTGGATGAGCTGGCGGCCGAAGCCGAGCTGGAGGAGGCCCGCCGCCGCGCCCAGGCAGCCGTGGAGAACGCCAGCCGCATGGACGAGGAAGAGGTAGCCACCGTGGCCGCCGCCCTGGAGCGCGAGCTGGCCCGCCTGCGGGCCGTTAGGAAGTACAAGAACCGAGCTAGCTAAAACCTATGACCAACGAGATTCAGGGCGTCCCTGGCTGGGATGAGTTCTACATCGCCCACTTCGACCAGCAGGGACACCAGGCCCAGGTTACCTTCCTCAAGTGCATTGACTGGCGCTACTTCGACGTCGGCTTGGGTGCACTCACCCACGGCCTGGGAGTAACCACCTACGACATCATTGCACGGCCCAGCCCGGTTAAGACCCTGGCCTACCGCGGCGACGACGCCGACGCCCTCAAGCGTCAGAACCACCTGGTAGCCGACGTCGAGCTATCCATCAAGCTCCACCACACCAGCCGCATCGTTCTGTTCGGCCACTGGGACTGCGGCGCCTACGGCGGCAGCAAGGCCTTCCCCGACCAGGGCGTTGAGGCAGAAACCTACCGCGCCGACCTCATGGCGGCGGGGGAGCTCCTCCGTGCCCAGTTCCCGGCCATGGCCATTACCCTGGTGTACTCCATGCGGGACAGCGGCAACCGGCTGGTCTACCGCAAGCACGAGCTGCCCGTTGACGGGAAGCCGGCGGAGGCATAAATTCGATTTTTCGTTCGTTAATACCGATAACCAGCCCGAGAGGGCAAAAGCATTCCACAGGAGGACAATTGAATCAGCGCATACATGGAGAAGATGAGGTGAAGGCCTCAGTCCATCTGTTCGGAGAGGAGAATGAAAGGGGCTTTAGGACAGTCTGGACGGTAAGAGCCAATCACGTTAAGCAGGTGAAGGCAAAGTCGATTCTAGTCGGCTGCATGGATCATCGCTTCCAGCGCTGTGAGCGTCTGCTGATTACCGAGCAGATGAATATCGGAGCCTTTGATCACATTAGGGTGCCCGGTCCGGACCTCGTGTTCGCGAATGGAGCGGGTACCCCAGTCGCGGCGATGGTTCAGACATGGATTGATAAGTCCATTGAGCTCCATGATCCCGATGGCATCGTTCTGGTTGGTCACTGGAACTGCGGTGGCCACCCGGGCTACGGATCCTGCGACGAGGAAGAGTACGGGCACGAGCGAGCAATATCGGAATCGCTCGACTACCTGTCCTGTCGGTACCCCGATTTGCTGTTGACCGGCATGTACTCCAGGCTGGTCGGGAACCAGCTGGTCTTTAGGAAGAAGAAGATCATCCCGGCCTCGATGCAGGTTAACGCTTCGGGTAACGGCCACGTCGTCGTCACGGCGTAGCGTCGGTTTTCGGCTCAACACCGGCCCCCCGTGGGGCCGGTTTTATTTTGCGACCCCGGCTTTCGCCGGGGCAGGCTCTGCGGCAACTTGACCGCCCAAATCGGGGGTGCTAGCTGTGGATATCCGAACGGCCAGAATTCAGTGCTACCACTATATGTTGTGGTGTAAGTGATGTTGTAACCACAAGATGTAGTGTTCTATGATGGTGAGGCACCGAAATAAAATCTCCCTAACCCACCAGCCTCCCCCTATGCCAAACGAACCCCGCTCGCCGCTCTCAGCAGCTGATCCGGCCGAGATTCAGGTAATCATTGAGGGAATGAAGGAGCTGGAGGTTTCAGCTGCCGCCGAGGCGGCTGAGGGCCAGGCCAGGACGGCCGGCAGGCCCAAGGCTGAGCCCAGGGGGCTGCGGTTCGGCCGTAGGTTCAGCCGGGAGGGGGTCCACCCGTTCGACGAGGTGGAGTGGGAGCTGCGGGATGCCATTATTACCAACGATAAGGGGGTAACGGTGTTCGAGCAGCGGGGCGTAGAGGTACCCAAGGCTTGGTCGCAGCAGGCTACCAACATCGTCGTTTCCAAGTACTTCCGCGGGCAGATCGGCACGCCGCAGCGCGAGACCAGCGTGCGCCAGGTGGTTGGCCGGGTGGCGACCACCATCGCCGACTGGGGCCGCCAGGGCGGCTACTTCGCCACCCCGGCCGACGCCCTAGCCTTCGAGCACGAGCTGGCGTCTATTCTGGTCAGCCAGCGGGCCGCCTTCAATAGCCCGGTCTGGTTCAACGTGGGCGTGGAGGCTCACCCCCAGTGCTCGGCCTGCTTCATCAACTCGGTGGAGGACAACATGCGCAGCATCCTGCAGCTGGCCGTAACCGAGGGCATGCTGTTCAAGTACGGCAGCGGCACCGGCTCCAACCTCTCCACCCTCCGCTCGTCGCGCGAGAACTTGGGCGGCTCCAACGGCTTCTCCTCGGGACCCGTCAGCTTCATGCGTGGCTACGACGCCTTCGCCGGGGTCATCAAGTCCGGCGGCAAGACGCGCCGGGCGGCCAAGATGGTCATCCTGAATGCCGAGCACCCCGACATCCGTGAGTTTGTAGACTGCAAGGCCCACGAGGAGCAGAAGGCCTGGGCGCTGATCGAGGCCGGGTACGACGGCAGCTTCACCGGCGAGGCCTACCGCTCGGTGTTCTACCAGAACGCCAACCACAGCGTGCGCGCCACCGACGAGTTCATGCAGGCGGTGGAGCAGGGCAAGGACTGGACCACGCGGGCGGTGCTGGACGGCCGGCCCATGGACACATTCCCGGCCAAGCAGCTGATGGATGAGATCGGCCACGCGGCCTGGATCTGCGGCGACCCCGGCATGCAGTTCCACACCACCATCAACCGCTGGCACACCTGCTCCAATACCGGTCCCATCAACGCCTCCAACCCGTGCTCGGAGTACATGTTCCTCGACGACACGGCCTGCAACCTAGCCAGCCTCAACCTGATGCTGTTCCGCACGCCGGACGGCAGCTTCGATGTCGCGGCCTTCAAGGAGGCCAGCGCCGTGCTGATTACCGCCATGGAGATTATCGTGGGCAACTCCTCGTACCCCACCGAGAAGATTGCGCAGAATAGCCACCTGTTCCGGCCGCTGGGCATTGGGTACGCAAACCTGGGCGCCCTGCTCATGGCCCGCGGCCTGCCCTACGACAGCGACGAGGCCCGCACCTACGCCGCGGCTATTACCAGCCTCATGTCTGGATGGACGTACCGCCAGTCGGCAATCATCGCCGGCGAGGTGGGCACGTTCGACGGCTTCGCGGTGAACCGCGAGCCGATGCTGAAGGTAATGAACATGCACCGCGACGCCAGCCGCCAGATTGAGGGCAGCGACAAGCTGCCGGC